>NZ_JBWZCI010000001.1:0-573243 GCF_059383495.1 Pseudarthrobacter sp. RHLT3-21 | reverse complement strand
TTGAACTCCTGGGTGAAACGCCGGCGTGCTGCAGTCATGCTGATCTCTACTTTCAGTAGACCCCCATTTTAAGAGGGCCCACTGTCCGAGAACTCCGCGGCAGCTCAGTTGCCCTGTCCGATTCCACCAGGCGAGGCCGCCTGGTAGCCGGGGGCCAGATAAATATGAACCCCCGCGTCGATGAACAAAGCCAGTGCTGTCAGTACCCTCACAGCCATGTTCATTTGACTATCAGCGTCCCGTGCATATTGGGGTGATAGGTGCAGTAGTAGGGGTAAGAGCCGGGTGCCGAGGGGGCCGTGAATGTGGCTGTCCCGCCATTTGCCCGGACATCCACGTCAAATACGTTGCCCTGCTCCGCGGTGACGGTATGGCCAGCTGAGTCCATATTGTTGACCGTGACCAAGGCGCCCGGCGCGACCGTCAGGGGCGCGCCGTACTCGAAGTTCTTGATGGTGATAGTTGGCGCTCCCGGCGTGACCGCTCCGGTCGTCGCTGTCCCCGGCCCGGGTGACGCCGCGGGACTTCCGCCGCCGGATCCGCAGCCGCCCAACAGGAGCGCCGCCGTCAGCAGCACTGCGGCCTTGGCCTGAATCGCTCTCACGGTGACCGTCCTAGACTCCCGGAAACCAGGGCCGGCCAGGCCCTGCCTGTCCCTACTATTGTGCGCGCATCAGACGGAAATGGCGCCTGCGGTTCGGTGGAGGGCGGCCGACGGCGGCGCTGCCGCAGGCGGCGCCGTGTCCTTCCCGGAGCGGCGGAGGCAGCTGAGCGGGACTATCGAATAGCCGACTGCCTACTTGCTGTAGACATCGCGCCGATGGCCAACGGTGACAACAACCACCAGCAGCACATCGTCCTGGATTGTATAAATGATCCGATAATCGCCGACCCGGACCCGAAATCCCGGACGTCCACGCAAGGCGATGGCCTTGGGCGGTCGCGGATCGGATCCTAAGAGTGCGATGGCGCCCTGGATACGATCGCGGTCGTTCGGATGGATCTGTCGAAGGGCCTGAAGGGCCGCAGGGCGCAGCTCAATCCGATAGCTGGTCATACCCAGCCAAGATCGACTTTCACCTGGGCCCAAGGGATATTTTCGCCCTCTTCGGCCATCGCCTGGTCGAAGGCTGCGATATCTTCGACTTCTTCCAGGGCGTCGAGCATTTGCTCGTAGCGCTCCGGGGACACGAGAACGGCTGCCCTTCGCCCCCTGCGCTCAATGAATACCGGCTCGGATTCAGCCACAGTGACGAGCTCCGGCAAATGCGATCGCGCGTCGGTGATGTTGATGGTGGACATTCTTCAAATGTACACCTGAGATCACCGAGTGTACATGCAAGCCCCGGTGCAATGCCCAAAAGGACAAACCCTCGGGAAATTCCGGAATCGCGGGCAACCTGCGCAACGGGCTCGCCGCGTTCGACCAGGCGGACAGCGCTTCGAATCTGACTGTCAGTGACCCTGCGTCAGCCCGGGGTGAGGACGCAGAAGTCGTTGCCCTCCGGGTCGGCGAGGCACACCCATGGCACGTCGCCCTGGCCGACGTCGGCGTCAGTGGCGCCCAGGGCCCGCAGCCGGGCCACTTCTGCCGCTTGGTCATCACCCGGGTACGGCATCAGGTCGAGATGGACACGGTTCCACACGGTCTCCACGCCAGACGTGCGAAGGAACTCCAGATACGGCCCGACTCCCGTGGCCGAACGCAGCCTGGCATGATCGTCGGTCACCTCGTGCAGGGTCCAGTCCGTAGCCTCGCCCCAGAACCGGGCCATGGCCCGCGGATCCGCGCAGTTGACCACCACCGTGGCGATCGGCCCGGTGTCCCGGTAGATCGGTCGCGGCTCCAGTACACAGAACACATTGCCCTCCGGGTCGGCCAGGACCGTCCACGGCACATCACCCTGGCCCACGTCGGCGGGCGTCGCGCCGAGTTCCAACAGGCGCGCGACCAGACCCGCCTTATGGGCCGCAGAGGTGGTAGCTAGATCGAGGTGCGCACGGTACTTCACTGTCTCGGGGTCCGGGACGGTGACGACATCGACGCAGACCGCGACCGGGTCCGGCCAGACGAAGCCCACGGGCTCAACATTGGTCACTCCGGGTCCCTCGCTGGAAACACCCCAGCCGAGGGCATCCGCCCAAAACCGGCCGAGAGCCGAGTCATCCCGAGCCTTGAAATTCACCTGAACAAGTCGGAGCGCCATACCACCCGACCCTATACCGAAGACCCAGCCTGTGCCGTGCGCTTCGTTTTCCGCGAAGTCGGAAGCGGCGGAGTCAGGACCTGAGCATGATGGAGTAGAAGATTGCCCCGACGCCGCCTACGTGGACGCGGTGGCCGCTGTCCAAATGGCACGCAGGGCTACCGCTGCGAACAGGATCACGATGGCACCCCTCTATCGGCACTCATGGTCAAGGCCTGGTGTCGGGAAGGAGCCCTCCTATGAGTCCCGCCAGGGCTGCCGGCAAGGCGATAAGACCGGCGATCTGTGGAGTCAGAGACGGGGGCGTCACGATCATGGTCGCGAAGCCCACCAGCGCTGCCGGCGAGGCAACACAGATCGTCACCCAAAGCGGGTTGCCTCGGACCTGCGACCATATTGCTGCTGCAAGCGATAAGGCAGACCCGGCGAGCATGAACAGCCTGCCAACCCGCAACCGCTCGATGAACTCCGGGACCGGCGTGTAGACGAAGAATGCCGTCCGTTCCAGGGCAATCCCTGTGACGACGATGGAGACAACGACCAAGGCCGCCCAGGGCAGTGATCTTGCCCTCCACCAAGGGAGGACGACGTAGCGTTCGTTGCCGTTCTGCGAACTCGTCACAGGGCGAGCCTAGCGGGCCTCTCAGCTTCACGCAGCCCTCAGCGCATTCTCCTCGCCCGCCAGCCCGCCCGCCGGCCACGGGAGTCGACGTGACTCATCTCCAAGAATGCGCCGAGAGGTCGGGTCTGGGGTAGCAATCAGCATGATCGGAACCGAGTAATCCATGGCCGCCGTCTTTCCGGTTCAATGGTTCGGTGGCGCTCACGATACTCGCGCTGAGACATTGGGGACAAGGGGTGCTCGTTGCCTCCTGAAACGTCGTTCGGTCGGAGTTGTAGCTGGCCCCGGTTGTCGCGCCGAGTCTGTCATTCCAAGAGCGCGGAGATTCTGCCAGAATAGCTCCCGACTGTGGGCAAGCGGGATGACCTGAGCAGAACCGGAGCGATGGAAATGGAAGAGCCCATGGAGGATCGCCCTATTCCGGAATCAGTCTCACCGCCACACCCAGTGGAACAGGGTGTCTGGAATGCCTCAGCGGCGACGGCCCAGGATGGTGGCTGCATCTTCGACGCTGCGCCCAATGCGGCCACATCGGATGCTGCGATGCATCACCCTCACAGCATGCCAGTGCCCACGCGCGCACCGCCGGCCACCCCGTCATGAGATCCTTTGAACCTGGGGAGAACTGGTTCTACGAACACACAACAAAGAGGTTCTTCCGGGGTCCGCGGCTTCCGGATCCTCAGTCCAGACCAACGGAGCAACCGGCGCCTGCACCGGCGGACAAGGTACCGGCGGACTGGCGCGAGCGCATACATCGGTAACCGGCGAATCCAGAACCAACCGCACTGACGCCGGGATTCGGTGAAGGATGAACGGTGTGCCTGGCTCCCGGCAAAAGTAAACTTCCAAAGTGTGCGTAAACACAGCCGGCGAGCGAATGGTTAGGCTGGGTGGATGGCGACAGTTATTCTCGTGCGGCACGGCCGCACCACAGCCAATGCCACTGGACTGCTGGCCGGTCGGGCCGCCGGTGTCAGCCTGGACCAGATCGGGCGCGAGCAGGCGGCTTTGACCGGAGAGCGGCTCGCGACCGTGCCTGTAGTTGGGGTGGTATCGAGCCCTCTCGAACGTTGTCAGCAGACCGCCCAAGTCATCCTTGATCGCCAAGCTGGCACTCCGTACGCGCCGTTGGAATCCGACATTACCGAGTGCGATTACGGCCAGTGGCAGGGCCGCACGCTCAGTGATCTCGCAACCGAAGATCTGTGGTCGGCTGTGCAATCGCAGCCGTCCGCCGTCACCTTTCCCGGCGGTGAATCCATGGCGGCGATGCAGACTCGGGCTGTAGCAGCAATTCGACGCCACGATGCAGCCTTCGAAGCCGAGTACGGGCCAGGAGCCATATGGGTGGCAGTGAGTCACGGGGACGTCATCAAATCAGTCGTCGCCGACTCGCTCGGCATGCACCTGGACCTGTTCCAACGCATTAACATAGGCCCTGCCTCCGTATCGATCGTGCGCTACGGAGCCAGTCGGCCGAGCGTCTACGCGATCAACACCGACGCGGGGGATCTGTCGTGGCTGTCGAACGGCATCCACTCCGGCGACGCGCCGGTGGGCGGCGGTGCAGGGCATAGGGCGCCATGAAGCTCATATGCCTAAAATGCTCATATGCCTACACGTGTTCATGAGTTTGCCTGGCCTGATCGGGTCGTCGTTGGCACCATTGGCCTTCCGGGGGCACGCACGTTCTACCTGCAGGTGCGGTCGGGGACTCAGATCGTAAGTATCGCCATGGAGAAGCAGCAGTCGGCTCTGCTCGCCGACAAAATCGACGATATTCTGGACCACCTTCTCACCGTCGAGGGCAACCCCCACAGCGTTCCCACCAGCACCCCCATTGAATTGGTTGACATTGACCAGCTCGAGGCCGTTCAGGAGCAGTTTCGGACCGGCGCCATGAGTTTAGGTTGGGACCCGACGACGGCGCAGGTGGTGATAGAGGCCTACCCGATCACCGATGTCGACGCTGATGGCAACGACGGGTCGCTTGATGAGGACGACGCTGACGTGCCCGAAATGCTGCAGGTACGGATGCCGGTTGGCACCGCCCGCGCATTCGCTAAGCGCACGCGTGAGGTTGTGGGCGCCGGGCGTCCCGCGTGCCCGCTCTGCGGTTACCCCGTAGACGCCGACGGGCACGTTTGCACTCGGCCCGAGGCCTGATGCCGGCGCCCGACCTGTCTACGGCCGAGCTGACGCTCACTGGGCGCATAACGACGGCGTCGAACGCCACCTTCCTGGGCAGCATCGGGGACACGACAGTCGTCTATAAGCCGATAGCCGGGGAGAAACCGCTGTGGGATTTTCCCGACAGCTTCCTTGCCCACCGGGAGGTTGCCGCCTACCTGGTTTCGGAGGTCCTCGGCTGGAACGTGGTGCCACGCACCTGGCTGCGCGATGGTCCGTTCGGCGAAGGGATGGTGCAGCTGTGGCAGGAGTCAGACCCCGACCAGAACCCGGTGGACCTCGTTGCATCGGACGACGTGCCGGAGATCGGCTGGAAACACGTCCTCGAGGGTCAGGATGAGAATGGACGGATGGTCGCCCTCATACACGAGGACTCTCCGGCGCTCAGACGCATAGCGGTGTTCGACGTCGTATTGAACAACGCGGACCGCAAAGGCGATCACATCCTTGCCATGACGGACGGACACCGGCACGGCGTGGATCACGGGCTTACCTTTCACCGTGATCACAAGCTGCGCACGGTGCTGTGGGGGTGGCTGGGAGACGCTCTGACCGTCGAGGAACTTGCGGGCATCGATCGTGTCAGCGAAGGACTGGACGGTGAGCTGGGCCGAAACCTGGCGGACCTGCTCAGCGCCGATGAAATTGCGTCAGTCGCCGCGCGCTGCGCCCGGTTGCGCTTGGCGCGTCGGTTCCCGGCTCCGAGCGGTGAGATGTCGGCGGTGCCCTGGCCGCTGTTCTAAGGGAATCACGGCTACGGGCTTCGCAGCATGCTCCACGTTGAAGGCCGGAACGGTTACCGTGCAGGACTTGCGGAGGCTGCAGAAACGGCAGCACTTTGAAAAGGTTCAATGTCCGAAATCAGTGGCATGTGGTCGCTGAACTGCAGCCAGTCCTCGTGCCGGCCGATCTCGAGGGACGCTGATGCGCCGCGGAGGAAGGCGTAGTCAATAGTCCGTGAAGGTTGTCGACCAACAGGGAATGGTTTCGTCCCGGGTGTTCCCTGTCCCAGATGGTGTTGCTGTTGAAGTCGCCGATAAGCAGAGAAGGTGCCGACGTCAGGAAATCAGCGTTGTGGGAGCGGCCAGTGTAACCCGTGACGCGGAAGCCTTTGTGAGGGTTGGATCCGACCCAGGCTTTGAACGGAGCATCCGTTTCAGCGATATGTCTCCGCGAAACCTCCTGTAGAACGGCGACGTCGGGCTGAAGCGCCTCTACCAGCCAGCGCTTCTTTGCATAACCTATGGCACAATTCCAGCGACCACTCCACTACGATGCCCACGTCTGGAAGCTTTGCCGCACCGCCGTTTATGCGCGGTCCATTCTGTACACTTTGGGGTTTTTATCTCAGCTCCTCAGGGCGAAAAATGTCGCGGTCTGAGACGTGCCGCCAGATCACGTGGTCTAGCATCCGCGGCTCAATAAGGTACATTTCTGCAACCCGCGATGTGCTCTGCCGTCGACGAAGTAGTGCCCTTTTCGCTGTCTCACAGCACGACTAGGAGCAGGCAGGTCCCGCGACCGAATCAAGGGATGTCGTGCTCGCCCACTTCGCCGCGCCTCTGCGCAACTTTCATGGCGACTCGCACCGCTTTGACCCGGATGTAGTTGAACGTCACGACAACTTGTCCCGGCGACGTGTCCTTCTTCTCCAGGGACCACCTGACCAGGCGGTCGTACTCCTCACGCTCCTCGATGTCCTCCGGCAGGGAGCTTTCGGGCAGGGAAGCCATGTAGGCGTCGGCCAAGCTGTGGCAGTGCTCCCCCGTGTATTGGTCCTTTACAAAGCCTGCCTCCATGGCTGCGGCGAGTTCTGCACTGTAAGCCTTGGCGTCCATTTAATACTCCCCTATTGAAACCTGCGAACCACGGCCAGGGCAGGCAAATCGAGCGGGCGTCCCTGCCATATGGCCCCTTATGCCCCAGTCGTAGTACCTGATGCCCCGCTTCGGTCCTACTCTGACGCTTTTTCCGGTACTTCGGTGGTGCCGCGCTTCTTCGACTTGAACAAACCAGCAACCCGTCCACCCGCTGCATCAGCGGCACCGGCCAGGGCACCGCCGAGGCCTTTGACCGCTGCGAGCGCCTGCGGCTCATCCGCAATTCCGTCTCCGTCAATGTCTACGCTGCGAAACGGCCGGGACACCACGGCGGCGGCGCTCGCTACTCCCGAGCCGACTGTGACGGCACCCATAGCTACTCCCCCGCCAACGGTGCTTGCAGTATCGGAAATCCAGGTTCCCGTCGACTTCGCAGCCTCCTCCAGAGCGGCGAGTGCCCGGTTGGGCTCGGCTTCCCCGTCATCGGCGTCAGCCTTCGCCTTCTCGTGAAGGGCTAGATGTGCGGGAAACTTGTCCGGGGCCTCCGGGAACGCGGCTCGGGCCGCGACGACGACGTCGCGTCCGAACACAAAACGGCTAACTCCTCCCGTCAGCGCACCCACTCCATATTCGATCGCCGACTGTTGCTTTCCGCTCAAAGTCTCACGCACAGTGTCCAACTGACCCGATTGAATGGTTCGGACGAGACTTTGTGCTGCCCCACTAGGCAGAGTGTCCGAGAGGGTGGTCGCCCAGTGGGACCAGTCACCGCTGCCGGCGGCAATTTTGTGGCCAACACCCACCACACCTTCAGGGGATGATTTCGCAACATCCGTGGCCATGACGGCGATCTGCTGCTGACTAACGCGGTCGTTGGTCAGTCCGTAAACCAGGGCATGAGCCTGATCTTGGTCAAGGTCCATCCCGTGAATGTCGGCGAGGGCCAGCCCGAAGACCGCCGTGATCTCGAATTGGAGTTGCTGATCCCCTGCAGGAAGGAGCGCCGCGACCCGCTGGGCGCCGGTCTTTGCCGCCCCCATTGCTACGTTCTTCGCAGCCAACTTGGCGGCTTCCCTTGCGGTGACCTTTGCAGCTTCCTGAACGGTCTTCTTGGCGGCCTGTTTGCCCGCGGTTTTTAGGCCGGCGGCGGCCACACCGCCGCCTGGAATCAGAGCGATTCCCACTTCTACGGCGATAGAACCAGCAGCGATGGCGGCGCCTGCGGCGCTGATCGAAGTGCTGTAGTGGCGCTCCAGCAGCTTGATCACTTCTGCCGGCGTCGCCTCGGGATTCCGGCGACGGACCCTCATGACGTACTTGCGCGCAATCGAGTGACGAGCACTGACGGCCTTCGCTATGTCAGAGTCGGCCTCTTCGTCGTCTAGCTGTGCCTCCAGCGTGACAGCTTCGCTCTCGGTCATTATGTAGTCCCCTCTAAACCACAGGCTCGGCGACGTCATCAGTGTCCCGCATGAGGCGGTAAGACTATGTGCGCCACGCTGCACCACTCTCGGCTAGCAGCGTGGCCCGGATTTGTACTGCGCCTACCCCGGGATCTGGATCCGCGCCGCTTCCTGCATCAGCGGATCGGAGATCATCACGGTCGCCGCGCCGGGAGCCATGTCGAACGCGATAAACCCACGGGACTTGTCACCCGGCAGGACGTCACCGGAGCCCAGCTGGTTATCGGCAAACATACTGAGGTCTGCCTTCCGGCCGCTGGCATCCTTGGCCGAGAAGTAGAAGGGGTTCGAGCTCGTCTTTCCGGCCTCGGTCTCCCACAGCACGTCCAGGAGCAGGTACGTTCCGTTCTTCGGCGGCGACGCGAAGGCGGTGGTGGTCACTGTGTCGGTCCGCACAGCGGAAACGATCGTGATCCTGGCGACGTCGCCATTGCGCATTTTCACGGTGAAGGGTGTCCCCACCGTCGGTCCCGTCGGAGCAGCAGGTGCCGGGGCGGCCGACGGCGGTGCTGCCGCAGGCTGCGCCGCTGCCTCGGCCGGAGCCTGGGAGGCAGCAGCAGAAGCGATGGGACTGGAGTCCGCCACCGGCTTGGTGCCGCTGGAGCACGAGCCCATGACGATACCCAGCAGCAGGACGCCAGCCGGAATCACAAAGCGCTTCTTCTTGTAAAACGGGCGCTTGGCTGTGGCCGTAGCAACCGGCACGGACGGGAGGGAATCAAAGTTCTGGTGAGACATGGTGGTGGTGCCTTTCGAGAGTGCGTTGGGTGATGCTGCAGGTGCTATTGCTTTTCCCATTTGCCGCAGCGGGTTGAATTGAAGTCCTGGCCCGGAGAGAGCGTGACCACAGGTCGGCCACCGCCGGGGATATCGTTTTCGATGATGTCGCCGCCGTTGCTGCCGCTGCGGTAAATCCCCCAGTAGCAGGTGGATCCCACCGCCGCGCCGGCACGGTAGGTTCCGGGTTCGATGTCGGTCCCCACGGTCCAGGTGCCGTCGCTGACGGTGTTGGCAGCCTTCGCCTTCTCGGCCCCGGTCACTGCCTCTTCCCTGGCCTTGACGGCGGCTTCGGCAGTCTTGACAGCAGCGTCGGCCTTGCCCACTTCGGTCTCCCGTGCGGAAACCTTGGATTCACGGGCTGTGATGCGGCCCTGAAGGCTGTCGTGCTTGCCCTTCACGGACGTGTAACTAGACAGTGCGGCGTCGCGCTCGATCTCGACCGCTGCTTTCTCGTCCGCCAGCGCCGTGTATGCATCGCTGGCCTTCGGGTCAGGAAGAACGGTTCCGAATGCCACTCCGCCGGCAAGAAGTACGACGGCGGCTGTCGCCAGTAGGATGCGCTTCTTACGGCTGGACTTCGCGGCCGGAGCGGGTTGCTCCTCGGCTGCCTCAGGAGCAGTCTGGCCTTCAGGCATTTGCGCCTGGCCAGCGTCAGTGTTCAACATGTTCTCTTCCTTTGTTTGTGGATGACCGCTAAACGGCGGCGGGATACTGATCCCCCAATACGCGGTTCCCCGCCGCCGTCGCAGCTCCGGAAGATTGCTTCGTGGCTGCAGAATGAACTTACGATCGGATCGAGCCAAAAACTCTCGATGCAGTGATAACCCGGGTTATCAGTTGAAAACTTAGAATGTCTGCCGCCGCTACTAAGCTGATGGGACGATCACGACTGAAGGGGGCAGCCATGGAGACATTCACGGAAACATTGCGTATGACTCTCTCCGATGTCGCCTCGCTTGCCCAGGTTCAGCGCCCCGTCGTTTCCATGTGGCGCAAGCGCAGCAGCGGAGGCCCGCTACCGTTCCCGACGGCATCCACTGCGCGAGCCAACGGCGTAGAGCTGTTCGACGCCGATGATGTGACCGCTTGGCTGCAGGCCACGGGCCGGGGGAACAACTCGGAGGCTCGGAACGACGTCGCGGTTTTCGCGAGACTGGCGGCCCCGTCAGCTGAAGCACCGCGGGACAGCCGGCAGACCTTCGATGGCCTGACCGCTCTTCTCACCCTCAAGGTCATTACGGGGCAGGCCGTGGGCGGAAGTACTGCAACGGATCTGTTCGACGCCGCAGATGAAGCGGATCCTGACGATGTGTTCATCTACTCCGAACTGGAGGCCCTCGGCTCGGCGCTTTCGGGACTGGCCAGCTTCGCCGACCGGTTGGCGGACAGTGCGTTCAGCGCGCCGGCGGCCTTCGAAAAACTGCTCGCCCACCGGTTCAAGGAGGGGCTGCGAGAGCAATCGGACACCGCGCTGACAGGCGACGCACTACAGCTCGTGGGCGCAACTGCCATGGAACTGGCATCCACCCTGGACAGCAGGCTGCTATTCGTCGACTCGACGCCCGGCGGGAGCGACGTGATGCTGAGCATCGTCGAGCAATTCGGAGAGTCGCGGCCCATCACTCTCCTGGCAGCCGACCACCATGGCAGCGCGTCGCGACTGGCCCGCCGTCGTCTGGCAGTGCATGGCACGGACAGCAGCCCCGTGAAGATCGACGCCAAGGGAGCCTTCGCGGTCAGCGGCCCTGCGGTGCACGTGGCGCAATACCCCGCTCCGGGCAATCCAGCTTTGGACACCACTGGCATCCTGAACAGCATCGAGAACATCGTCCTGCAAATGGACGACAGTCAGCGCGCCGTTGTCATCGCGCCTGCCCGGGTATTGTGCGACGCTCTCGCTGGAGAGGGCGGCAACCTGCGCTCAGACCTGTTGCGCTCGGGCAGAGTTCGTGCCATCGTCCGCCTCCAGCCGGGGCTTCTTCGTGCCAAGCCCCGGGAGCCGCAGGCCCTCTGGGTGCTGGGGCCGTCCTTCGCTGATGTGCCGATTGCGGAGCGCTGGACAAGCGTGGCAGACCTGAGCACCACCCCGCTCACCCTGGATGTCAGCCAGGACCTGATCAGCGACGTCGTCGCCTCCATGGGCGATCGCGCCACCATCCGCGCTCACTCGTTCAGGTTCACCCGGCTGGTACAGACCCGCGTCCTACTTGCCGGCAAGGGTTCCCTCGTGAACGGTTTGCCTGCCAGAAGTTCGACGGCGGTAGGCAGCGCCGAGGCTACACTTCGGGTCGAGGAACTCGTACGTCTCCTGTCGCTCCGAACCTCCACGCCGGCGGCGCTGCCCGGCGTTCAGCCGGCCGCGCCCGGCACCGTGCCGAGACCGGGCTCAATTCAGGAACTGCTCAACTCAGGAAACCTCAAATACCTCAAAGGCATGAGGATCGACGAAACCGACCTCGGACGAAAGGCCGGAAGCAGGATCCTCGGCCGCGAGGAACTGATGGATCCCGACAACACCGAACCACGGTTCATCACGCTCCTCGACTTCGCGGCCAAGTACCCGGCCGGGCGCCTCACCGAACCTGGTGATGTGGTCTTCTGTACCAGCCCGCGGCCCGCAGCGATGGTCGATGCGGAGGGCGGCGCCGTCGTCGTCTTCCCTGCCCGGATCCTGAGAATCGACCGAGGTGACCCCGGCGGTCTGGTACCGGACGTTGTTGCCGCTGACATCAGCAGCCGACCGCCAGCGGATAAGACATGGCGGAACTGGCGGTTCCGCCGCGCACCGGAAGTTCAACGCCAGCCGCTCTCCAACGCGTTAGCCAGGCTGCAACACGAGCAGGCTGAAGCCCGTCAACGCCTCAACCGACTGGAAGAACTCGCTACGCTGATTACGGACGGCGTAGCGGGCGGAAGCCTTACCCTGACAGACCCCATCTCCATCGCCGCACCAGCAGAAGGAACCGCATAATGCCTCCGAAATTGAAGGTGGACCTCGCCCCGTCCACCATGAAGGAACTGAAAGACACTCTCTGGAAGGCTGCCGACAAGCTCCGCGGCTCAATGGATGCATCACAGTACAAGGACGTGATCCTGGGGCTGGTCTTCCTGAAATACGTATCGGACGCGTTCGAGGAACGGCGCGGGCAGATCCAGGCCGAGCTGGAGGCCGACGGGCTCAACGAAGAGCAGATCGCCCAGCTCATCGACGACGTGGACGAGTATACCGGCCGCGGCGTGTTCTGGGTGTCGCCCCGGGCACGCTGGACCTACCTGGCAGAGAATGCCAAGGGCCTGGACGCCATCGACGGCGCCGAGCCCAAGTCCATTGGACTGCTCATTGATGAGGCCATGGACCTGACCATGGCCGACAACAAGAGCCTGGCTGCAACGCTCCCCCGCATCTACAACCGGGACAACGTGGACCAGCGCCGCCTGGGCGAGCTGCTGGACCTGTTCAACTCCGCACGTTTCACCGGCCAAGGCGCCAGCAAGGCCCGCGACCTGCTCGGCGAGGTGTACGAGTACTTCCTGGAGAAGTTCGCCAAGGCCGAGGGCAAGCGTGGCGGCGAGTTCTACACTCCTGCCGGCGTGGTCCGGGTCCTGGTGGAGGTCCTGGAACCGCACAGCGGCCGGGTCTACGATCCCTGCTGCGGCTCAGGCGGCATGTTCGTCCAGGCCGAAAAGTTCCTTGCGGCGCACAACATGGAGGGCTCGGACATCTCCGTCTACGGACAGGAACTCAACGAGCGCACCTGGCGGATGGCCAAGATGAACCTCGCCATCCACGGCCTGAACGCCAACCTGGCCTCGCGCTGGGGCGACACGTTCGCCCGCGACCAGCACCCGGAGCTGAGCGGCAACAACGGCGCGGACTTCATCATGGCCAACCCGCCCTTCAACATCAAGGATTGGGCCCGCTCTGAGTCGGACCCGCGCTGGAAGTACGGCGTGCCCCCGGCCGGCAACGCCAACTATGCCTGGATTCAGCACATCATCTCCAAGCTGGCGCCCGGCGGAAGCGCCGGCGTGGTCATGGCCAACGGCTCCATGTCCTCCAACTCCGGCGGCGAGGGCGAGATCCGCGCCCAGCTGGTGGAGGCCGACCTCGTTTCCTGCATGGTCGCGCTGCCCACGCAGCTCTTCCGCAGCACCGGCATCCCGGTGTGCACCTGGTTCTTCGCCAAGGACAAGACAGCCGGTCCGCGCGGCTCCGTTGACCGCACGGGGCAGGTGCTCTTCATCGACGCCCGTAACCTGGGATACATGGTGGACCGCGCCGAGCGCGCCCTGTCCGACGAGGACATCGCCAAAATCGCCAACACCTTCCACGCCTGGCGCGGCACAGCTTCCGCTGTTGAGGCAAGTCTGACGTACGACAATGAAGCCGGCTTCTGCTACTCGGCGACACTCGCCGAAATCAAGGCTGCGGACTACGCACTGACGCCGGGCCGGTACGTTGGCGCGGCGGATGTTGAGGACGACGGCGAGCCGATCGAGGAGAAGATCGCGCGGCTTTCGAAGGAGCTATTTGAGCGGTTCGACGAGTCTGAGCGGCTGGCGGCGGTTGTGCGCGAGCAGTTGGGGCGGGTGTCGTGAACTCCCCGCACGTCGAATTCTTTAGCAGTGCGCCATTGCGGATGATCGACGGAGATCGAGGAAAGAACTATCCCAATGGAACCGATTTTTCGGCGGACGGAGACTGTCTTTTTCTTAGTGCCCGAAACGTGACTAAATCCGGCTTCATGTTCAAAGAGACTTCCTTTATCTCGGCAGACAAAGACGCCTCCCTCCGCGCTGGGAAGGTTCGTCGTGGTGACGTGGTCATCACCACGCGGGGCACCGTGGGCAACGTGGCATATTTCGACGATTCAGTCCCATTCGACAGCCTGCGTATCAATTCCGGAATGCTCATTCTTCGGACCGACGAATCACTCCTCGACTCTCGCTATCTGTACCACTTTGTACGGTCGCATTCCTTCGTCGCGCAGATCGAGTCGCTTACGTCCGGGAGCGCGCAACCACAACTTCCAGTTCGCGATCTAGGCAATGTCACGATCCCTATTCCCAGCATGCAAGAGCAACGAGCGATTGCGGAGGTGCTGGGCGCCCTAGACGACAAGATCGCGGCCAACATTAAAATTGCAGAAACGGCAAGCACACTGGCTGGCTTGATGTATGACCGTTCCGCTGCCCAATTCGACATACGGCCCATGAGCGGAGTCTTGACCCCCGTACTAGGGGGAACTCCGCCGCGATCTCGCTCGGACTTCTGGGGCGGAAACCAGTTCTGGGCGTCAGCTAAGGACATTACTGGCGCCGGTTTTGGGGTCGTATTTTCCACCGAGGAGATGATCACAGAAGCCGCAGTAATAGGCACGAAGGCGAAGCCATTGCCTAGTGGAAGCGTCATCCTCACGGCACGAGGAACAGTGGGCGCGGTAGCCAGGCTCGCCTCTCCCGCGTCATTCAATCAGTCGTGCTATGGGTTCATTCCGGGTGACGTCCCGCCCGGCGTCCTTTACTTCGCTCTCACGCGGGCAATGCTAAGGGCGAAGGACATAGCCCATGGCTCGGTATTCGACACCATAACGATGAAGACTTTCGACCATTTGGGATTCCCAAGTTTCGATTCTGCTGCATTGCTGACAACAGAATCCGAAATCGCCCCTCTGCTCGAAACAGTCGCGACAGCCGTGCACGAAAACAGTGCACTCGCCTCTGTCCGCGATGAACTCCTCCCCCAGTTCATGTCAGGCAAACTTAAGGTCAGAGACGCGCAGGCTGCATTGGAGAACGCCGGGGTTTGAACGCACAACGCCTTGCAACACTGCCAAGACGGGCGAGGCCAATCGGGCAAGTGCCGCTTGCACAATTGACGCCGGGCCGCTCCGCAATGATGCAAGGGCCTTGCACGAGTTGGGGCCGGACCCGATTGAATCTTGCAAGCGGCATTTGCAGGTTTAACCGGGACCGAGGTCGTCCAATATTGCAACAGGCTGTTGCAATATTCTTCGACGACCCGCAAACTCTGCACGTCCGTCAGCGGGAAACAGGGTTATAGAGGATAGGGCCATATTTGTGCAGCAGGCGGCTGCACAAATGCTTTGAACCCAGCGCCAATGTTGCAGACACCGTCTGCAACGTCAATTTCGATCCAAATGCTCCCAGCGGGCTAGGCAAACCAACAGCCATGGAATATAGGGCTGGCCGACTTGGCGCCTGAGTAAGCTGAACAGCAAACAACATTGGGGGAATCACCGTGACAACAGCACCAGCAGTAGCCTTTTCCGAAGCCGACTGGGAAGGGGCCGCAAAGGAGCGGCTCGGCGAACTGGACTGGAAGCCGTTCGAAGGCCAGACAATCGCACCCGGCACTGGGGAACGCGATTCCTGGGCCGAGCTGCTTATCCGGCCGCGGCTCCTCGCGTCCCTCCAGCGCTTCAACCCGACGGTCCCGGCCCAATACCTGCAGCAGGCACTGTCGGAAATCGCGGCACCCAAATCCAACGACGCTCTCGCCGAGAATCACCGGATCCATAACTGCCTCGTGGACGGCTACCGGCTGACCTATATCGACTCCGACGGCAACGAAGCCAACCCCACCATCAGGCTCGTCAGCCACGAGCCGGACCAGAACGACTGGCTCGCCGTCAACCAGGTCACGCTGGTGGAGGGCGACTACAAGCGGCGATTCGACGTTGTTCTCTATTGCAACGGCATGCCCGTGAGCATCATCGAGCTAAAGAAGGCGGGCAGCGCCCACGCCGATCTTCCCGGCGCCCACGCCCAGCTCCAGACCTATCTTCGCGAATTCCCGATGGCGTTCCGCTTCTGCGTGTTCACGCTCGCCTCGGACGGCATCCAGGCCAAGTACGGAACGCCGTTTACAGCCTTTAACCACTTCTCACCCTGGAACGTGGACGACGACGGTGTGCCCGTCCCTCAGGGCTTCATGCTCGACGGCGACGCCGTCACCGCTTTGGATACCGCACTGGATGGCCTCTACAACCAGGAGCGCTTCCTCCAGTTGACCCGCAACTTCACCGCCTTCGACCAGGGCTCGGGTGGGCTGGCCAAACGCATCGCCAAGCCGCACCAGTACTACGCCGTGACCAAGGCAGTTGCCAGCACTATCCAGGCGGTGGAAAGCAACGGCAAGGCCGGCGTAGTCTGGCACACTCAGGGTTCGGGCAAGTCCATGGAAATGGAACTGTACGCCAACATGGTGGCCCGTCAGCCAAAGTTGAAGAACCCAACTGTCGTGGTCATTACTGACCGGAACGAGCTGGACGGCCAACTCTTCGAAGGCTTCGACCGCAGTCTGCTCCTCGCGGAGTCGCCGAAGCAGATCAAACGCCGATCCGAACTGCGCGACGAGCTGAGTAACAGGACCACGGGCGGCATCTACTTCACCACGCTGCAGAAGTTCGGTCGCAGCAAGTCCGAGAAAGACGCCGGCGCCGACCACCCTTTGTTGTCCGACCGGCGCAATATCATCGTCGTAGTAGACGAAGCACACCGCTCGCACTACGACGATCTGGATGGCTACGCCCGCCATCTGCGGGACGCACTCCCCCATGCCACCCTGATTGCCTTCACCGGAACGCCCATTTCCTTTGACGACCGGAACACCCAGGATGTTTTCGGCGACTACATCGACATCTATGACCTGTCCCGGGCGGTGGACGATGGCGCCACGGTTCCCGTCTACTTCGAGCCGAGGCTGATCAAGGTGGGGCTGGCCTCCGATATCACCGAGGATGACCTGGACAAGGCCGCCGACGAAGTGACGCTTGGGCTCGACGACACCGAGCGGGCGCGCATCGAGGCGAGCGTCGCCGTCGTCAACGCTGTTTATGGTGCGCCGCAGCGTATCGCGGCGCTGGCCGCGGACCTGGTGGCGCACTGGGAGAACCGGCGTGACCGGATGGGCAAGTTCATCGAGGCGCCGGGCAAGGCCATGATCGTGGGCGGGACGCGGGAGATCTGCGCGAAGCTGTACTCCGCAATTGTGGAGCTGCGGCCCGACTGGCATTCGGACGACCTCTCCAAGGGCAAGATCAAAGTGGTGTACTCGGGCGATGCGACTGATGTGCCGCCCGTTTCCGACCACGTGCGGCGGGACTCTCTGAATGCTCAGGTGAAAGAGCGGCTCAAAAACGTGGACGACGAGCTGGAGCTTGTGATCGTCAAGGACATGATGCTCACCGGCTACGATTCCCCACCCCTGCACACGCTGTACCTGGACCGGCCGCTCAAGGGCGCGCTGCTGATGCAGACTCTGGCACGCGTGAACCGCACGTTCCGCGGCAAGGAGGACGGTCTGTTGGTGGCCTACGCCCCGCTGGCCGAAAATCTGGCCAAGGCATTGGGCGAATACACGCAGTCTGACCGGGCGAACAAGCCCGTGGGCAAGAATATCGACGAGGCCATTGGTTTGACCCTGTCCCTGGTAGAGTCCTTGCGTTCCTTGCTGGCCGGTTACGACTGGAAGTCCGTTTTGATGAAGGGCGGGCCCAAGGCATTCCTGAATGCCGTCACCGGCGCGGTCAGTTATTTGCGCAGCCCGGGTTCGCCCGGTAACCAGCCGGCTGACGGGGAAGAGTCGCTTGCCGCGAAGTACCGCAAGTTCTCCAGCCAGTTATCCCGTGCGTGGGCGCTGTGCTCGGGCTCCGAGACACTGGCTGAGCTGCGTCCCGAGATCCAGGTCTACGAGGAGATCCGCGTCTGGATGGCGAAGTACGACGCTGCCGACCGGCAGGCCAGCGGCGAGCCAGTTCCTGAGGAGATTCAGCGCCTGCTCGGGAACCTGATTGCTTCGGCGACGTCCTCCGGCGAGGTGCTCGACATCTACGAGGCAGCCGGCATGCCCAAGCCATCTCTGGATGACTTGACTCCGGAGTTCATCGCGAAGACTCAGAAGGCGCGAAACCCGCAGCTGGCCATCGAGGCGTTACGGAAGCTGATTGCTGATGAGTCCGCCGCATCCACGCGGAACAACGTGATCCGGCAGCGGGCGTTCTCCGAGCGGATCACCGAGCTGATGAAGAAGTACACGAACCAGCAACTGACGTCCGCCGAGGTCATTGCAGAGCTGGTGGAGCTGGCGCGTGAGGTGGCCGCGGAAGGTAAACGCGGCCAGCAGTTCACTCCCCCGCTTAATTCCGATGAGCTTGCCTTCTACGATGCTGTGGCCCAGAACGAGTCGGCGGTGGAGGTTCAGGGCGAAGGCGTCCTGGCTGACATTGCCCGCGAGCTGGTGGCCGTGATGCGGCGGGACGTCCGGACGGACTGGACCGTGCGCGACGATGTTCGTGCGAAACTTCGGTCTTCTATCAAGCGGCTCTTGGTCAGGTTCGGATACCCGCCTGACAAGCAGCCCGAGGCGATCAAGCTGGTCATGGAACAGATGGAATCGATGGCGCCGCGGTTTGCTGAGGCACGGACTTAGGCCAAGAGATTTCCGCCATCAGGCGGTTGCAAAAATATCAAAATGAAAATGGGGAAATGACTACATTCGAAGCATCCAATGCAAGCGTAGATCCGGACGTTCCGCCGACGCAGGACCAAGAAACACAGCTGAAGACCAAACGGCTGAAACTAGCGAAGCTCCGGTCGGCCAACGGTGCCCGAATCATTCTGGGCGCGGTCCTCGGGCTCCTGCTGATCATCACATGGTTCACCAGCAACCCCTCGTTGAGCGGCAGCGGCCCGTCCGACTGGAAGTCGGAGCTCAGCGCAGCCGATCTAAAGAACACCATGAACAACGGTGAGACAAAGGGGGCCCCGCAGCAAACAGTTGTCAACGGGTGGTACGCCAATGACATCGCGGCCGTCACTGCTGCGCAGAACACCTACATGGCCGCGAGTTCCGCGCGGAACGGGACGCTGCTAGCTCTCATTGGCCTCGGGGTAGCTGGCGAGCTGATAATTCGCGGCGCAGAGCGGGCCAGGAGCAGGGGGCACGTTGCTTCTTGAACGTCTAGAAGGACGAAACCTTGTGCACGAAATTTGATGCCTCCGCGGGCCCACGTCACCAGACAATGAGGCCAGCACTAGCCAATGGTCCAAGGCGACCAAACAGTCATATCGAGCAAGGTGGTTGTAAGGGCCGCCTTCAGTGACACACGGGCGGCCGTCTGCCTCCCGGGCAATGACGCGTCCGCCGTGTCACCAGCTCTCATCCTCGTCCCGAGAAAGCTAGATATAGATTGCCATGGGAAGAACCTGGATCGCAGGGCCCGTAACTATGGCTGATGCGGCCGCGCCTTCGGGTCTCATCGAAGTAAAACCATCAACGACGGATTGAGCTAATTCCGGACTAGCAGCACCGAGGATGGTCCGGCGCGACAGGTTTATTGTCTCGTCTTCGTCCAAAGCTCGCGTCACCTTACCGATGACAGTGAACTCGCCGGACTTGAGATACTCATTCGTTGCCGAAGTATAGAAGTCTGATGAAACGGTAAGAACGGCAGAAAGGCCATTGGGAGTCTCAAGCAAGAGGTCGTGGACATGAGATGCACGGACATCGGCAGCCATCTTCACGACGAGCGCCGCGGCGCCACTGTCCACCCCCGCTTCATCTTCCTTGTTGGATGTCTTAGCAGCACTCGCTTTCACCTGAGGATTACCCGAGCGGTTCGCTTTGGAGGCCGCAACCTTCACTACCGACTTCGCCTCCTGCTGGGCTGTGAGGTACCCGAGCAGGGAGTCAGCAAAGAGAAGAACGTCTTCAAACGGATTGCCGAGATAGCGCCCTTTGACTTCAATCAGTTGGCCACTGGACAGGTTCTCAATGTCCGGGGCACCCTGAACCGACAGTATTTGCCCATCTTCGCGGAGGTAGCGGTACAAAGCATTGAAGAGACTAGCCGCCGTATGGTGGCGGCTAGTCTTGACCTCGCTACTGGCGTCATCACGACTCTGCGTAGAGCCATCTCCGCCCAGATCAGCTTCCAAAATCGCCGGCAAGTTAAATTTGAATCCTGCGCGCGCTTTCAATACACGCTCTTTTGATCCAGCCTCTTTGGTGGTCGCTTCCTCAAATGTGGACACCCCGCCTTCAAGGTGCGCGAGGAAGCTCACCATCATCGGCGTGTCAAGGTACAGCGGATGATGAAGGAAGTATGGAGGTTCTTCAGCCTCACCTAGCTGCATTGTTCGATTTCCTCTCACAGAATGGCGGTCACCCACAGCAACCATCGGGATCTTCATTTTGTCATCGTCACTTGTGCCTCCACTTGCTAGTGGAACCAACTGTCGGTCCGACGATGGCCCACCACGTCGAAGAAGAAGAAGACTAGAAGTCCCAGTCGTCATCCTCAGTATTGACGGCCTTACCGATCACGTACGAGGAACCTGACCCCGAGAAGAAGTCATGGTTCTCGTCAGCATTCGGCGACAGGGCAGACAGAATGGCCGGGTTTACGTCGGTGACGGAAGCCGGGAACATGGCCTCGTAGCCCAGGTTCATCAGCGCCTTGTTAGCGTTGTAGTGCAAGAACTTCTTGACGTCCTCGGCCAGGCCAACGGAGTCGTAGAGGTCGTGCGTGTACTGGACCTCGTTCTCGTACAGTTCGAAGAGGAGTTCGAACGTGTAGTCCTTGATCTCCTGCTTGCGCTCCTCGGACAGACCCTCCAGGCCCTTCTGGAACTTGTAGCCGATGTAGTAGCCGTGCACGGCTTCGTCACGGATGATCAGGCGGATCAGGTCGGCCGTGTTCGTCAGCTTGGCCCGTGAGGACCAGTACATCGGCAAGTAGAAGCCCGAGTAGAACAGGAAGGACTCCAGCAGCGTGGAGGCAACCTTGCGCTTCAGGGGATCGTCGCCCTGGTAGTAGTCCATGACGATCTGGGCCTTTTTCTGAAGGTTCACGTTCTCAGTGGACCAGCGGAATGCCTCGTCGATCTCCTTGGTGGAGGCCAGCGTGGAGAAGATCGAGGAGTAGCTCTTGGCGTGCACAGACTCCATGAACGCAATGTTCGTGTAGACGGCTTCCTCGTGGGGGGTGATCGCGTCCGGAATCAGCGAAACCGCACCGACGGTGCCCTGGATGGTGTCCAGCAGGGTCAGGCCCGTGAACACGCGCATGGTGAGCTGCTGCTCGTCCGAGGTCAGCGTGGCCCACGACTGGACGTCATTGGACAGCGGGATCTTCTCCGGCAGCCAGAAGTTATTGACCAGGCGGTTCCAGACGTCCACATCCTTGTCGTCCTGGATACGGTTCCAGTTGATCGCTTCAACATGGCTCAGTAACTTGAGCTTCTCGGTCAATTTGCGTCCTCCGCCTGATTGCTGTTCCACGGGGAGCAACCCGCCGTGCCTGTTTCAATTCTAGATGGCCGTGTGGGCGCCCAGGCTTGGGCGCCCACACAGCCACAGTCGAGCTCTTAGACCCACTGCCTAATCGTCTGCGCCGGACTCCGCCTAGCGGCAGTGTCGGTCACGAACCTGCCCGTGTCCGCGGAGCGGTTCACAAGCCGTGAGTTCGATGTGCCTGAACCCACAAACTCCACCGTCGTCGTACTGGGACGGCGCTGCGCCGTCGCCATGGGGATGAATGCGCCGGTCTTTGCGTCACGTGCAATTTTCTGAGGCACTGGTGCCCCTTTCTGCCGAATGCTCGGCTGTTGATTTCGTAGCTGACCTTGTGGGCAGCTACGGAATCCCGCGTGGGAAGTTGGACTTTCGTCCGCGTGCCCTGATACATTCGACCTTCCAGAGATTCAATTTGGAACGTCTCGTGCGCGAGATTCTTGAAGGGCCGTGTTAGAGCACGGCCCTTCAAGCCTTTAAGACGGGTTCACTACGAGGGGCGTTTTGCCGCCGTCGTAAATCAACCGATTTCGGTTGATTACAACATACATGAGACGCAATTTTCCACCTCAGTTCCCTCCAGCGCGAGCTGGCGGAGACGGATGTAGTAGATGGTCTTGATGCCCTTCTTCCAGGCGTAGATCTGGGCCCGGTTGATATCGCGCGTGGTAGCGGTGTCCTTGAAGAACAGCGTCAGGGACAGGCCCTGGTCCACGTGCTGGGTGGCGGCGGCGTAGGTGTCGATGACCTTCTCGTAGCCGAGCTCGTACGCGTCCTGGTAGTACTCCAGGTTGTCGTTCGTCAGGTACGGAGCCGGGTAGTACACGCGGCCCAGCTTGCCTTCCTTGCGGATCTCGATCTTGGACGCCACCGGGTGGATCGAGGAGGTGGAGTTATTGATGTAGGAGATCGAACCCGTCGGCGGCACGGCCTGCAGGTTCTGGTTGTAGATGCCGTGCTCCATGACGGAAGCCTTCAGCTCGCGCCAGTCATCCTGGGTGGGGATGTGGATGTTCTTGAACAGCTCCGCAACCTTCTCGGTCTGCGGCACCCACTCCTGCTCCGTGTACTTGTCGAAGAACTCGCCCGACGCGTACTTGGACTTCTCGAAGCCACCGAAGGTCTGCCCGGTCTGGATGGACAGCAGGTTGGAGGCGCGGACCGCGTGGTACACCACCGAGTAGAAGTAGATGTTGGTGAAGTCCAGGCCCTCTTCGGAACCGTAATGGACCCGCTCGCGGGCCAGGTAGCCGTGCAGGTTCATCTGGCCCAGGCCGATGGCGTGGGACTGATCGTTGCCGCGGGCGATGGACGGCACCGAGGTGATGTTGGACATGTCCGAGACTGCCGAGAGGGACCGGATGGCCGTCTCGATGGTCAGGCCGAAGTCCGGGCTGTCCATGGCTTTGGCGATGTTCAGCGAACCCAGGTTGCAGGAGATGTCCTTGCCGGTCTGGTCGTAGGACAGGTCATCGTGGTACGTGGTGGGCTGGGAAACCTGGAGGATCTCCGAGCACAGGTTGGACATGATGATCTTGCCGTCGATCGGGTTTTCCCGGTTCACGGTGTCTTCGAACATGATGTACGGGTAGCCGGATTCGAACTGGATCTCGGCGAGGGTCTGGAAGAACTCGCGCGCCTTGATCTTGGTCTTCTTGATCCGGGAATCGTCCACCATCTCGTAGTACTTCTCGGTGACCGAGACGTCAGAGAACGGCATGCCGTAGACCCGTTCGACGTCGTACGGGGAGAACAGGTACATGTCCTCGTCCTTCTTGGCCAGCTCGAACGTGATGTCCGGGATGACAACGCCCAGCGAGAGGGTCTTGATGCGGATCTTCTCATCCGCGTTCTCGCGCTTGGTGTCCAGGAAGCGGTAGATGTCCGGGTGGTGCGCGTGCAGGTACACCGCACCGGCACCCTGGCGGGCACCGAGCTGGTTGGCGTAGGAGAAGCTGTCCTCGAGGAGCTTCATCACGGGGATAACGCCGGAGGACTGGTTCTCGATCTGCTTGATCGGGGCGCCGACTTCGCGGATGTTGGTCAGCGCGAACGCCACACCGCCGCCGCGCTTGGACAGCTGCAGCGCCGAGTTGATGGACCGGCCGATCGATTCCATGTTGTCTTCGATGCGGAGCAGGAAGCAGGAGACCAGCTCGCCACGCTGGCGTTTGCCGGCGTTGAGGAAGGTCGGGGTGGCCGGCTGGAAGCGGCCTTCGATGATCTCGTCCACCATCTGCAGGGCGAGCTTTTCGTCACCGCGGGCCAGGTGCAGGGCCACCATGCAGACGCGGTCCTCGTAGCGCTCCAGGAATCGATTGCCGTCGAACGTCTTCAGCGTGTAGGACGTGTAGAACTTGAACGCGCCCAGGAAGGTTTCGAAACGGAACTTCTTCTTGTACGCGCGGTTGTAGAGCTCGCGGATGAAGTTCATCGTGTACTGGTCAAGGGTTTCGCGCTCGTAGTACTGGTTCTTCACCAGGTAATCGAGCTTCTCTTCCAGATCATGGAAAAAGACGGTGTTGTTGTTCACGTGCTGCAGGAAGTACTGGTGCGCAGCCTCGCGGTCGGCCTCGAACTGGATCTCTCCGTTGGGGCCGTACAGGTTCAGCATGGCGTTGAGCTCGTGATAGCCCAGCCCCTTATAGGCGGCCGGCATCTCGGGCTTTTCGGCGGCGGCACTCCGCTTTTCGGCAGCGGCGGTGCCCTGGCCTTCGGCCCTGGTTACTTCTGTGTCTGCGACAGTCGTGTCCAAAACGTGTCCAATCCATTGTGTACGCGGGCGACGTCTTCTGGCGTGCCCATAAGTTCAAATCTGTAAAGCCGGGGGACGCTGCATTTGGCGGCAATGATGTCCGCTGCCATGCAGTAGTTGTCCCCGAAGTTTGTGTTGCCTGCACCGATAACCCCACGGATCAGTTGCCTGTTCTGCGGGTTGTTCAGAAAGCGGATCACCTGCTTGGGCACGGAGCCCTCTCCCCCGGTGCCCCCGTAGGTCGGCACCACCAGCACGTATGGCCGGGTGGCGAGAAGGGGTGCATCCGTTGCATGGAGCGGGATCCGTGCCAGCTCACGTCCGAGCTTCGCGACAAAGCGGCTGGTGTTCTCGGAGGTGGAGGAAAAGTAGATGAGCTGGCTCTGCGTGGTGACAGGCGGCAACGGGGCCACCTGGGCCCTGGCTACTGCCAGTGCTGACACGGGAGTCACCTCATGTGTGCGTATTGAAAGTTGCCGGCTGGCGAAAAGTGTGGGGCCTTAGGCCACGGAGGAAACGGCAGACAGCGCCAGTTCCTCGATCTTGTCCGGGCGGAAGCCTGACCAGTGGTCCTGGTCCGTGACTACAACAGGTGCCTGCATGTAGCCCAGCGCCTTCAGGCGCTCGAGGGCATCGGCGTCCTGGGAGATGTCAACGCTCTGGTAAGTAATGCCTTTTTTGTCCAGCGCACGGTAGGTTGCGTTGCACTGTACACACGCAGGCTTGGTGTAAACCGTAACGGTCATTGTCCCTGTCCCCTTTATCGAAATCTTCGCTCGTCTTAGTCCTGCCCAAGCTGTACGTCGATACTACATGTAGTGCAGACGGCTCTTCGGAACCCCAAGATGATGTATTACAAGTATGTCATTTAATGCACTTTTAATCCACAGGCAGACGCCCTCAAAATGTCCGGAATCCCGCCATTTTTGCGGACGTCATCCACACCCTGTGGAGTACTTAGCCACAATTAACGCCCCCGCGTGTCGCGTGCTGGACGGCGTGTCGCGCCTAGTGGGCGGCCCACTACATCTAGTGCCGGGCACGCAAAAGGGGCCCTGAAGAAACCTTCAGGACCCCTGCGACGTGGTGAACCTAACCAGCTACAGCTGCGCCTCCCGGCGGTCCAGGACAATCTGCTGCACGTCCAGGTAGCCGGACTGGAAACCCGCCCGTGAATAGCACAGGTAGAACAGCCACATCCGCTGGAAAACGGCGTCGAACCCCAGCTCGCCCACCTCCTGCGAGCGCGCTGTGAACTGTTCCTCCCAGAGGCGGAGGGTCGCGGCGTAGTGATCGCCCAGCCCCATCCGCTCCCGCACCCGGAGTGTGGTGTGCTGCTGGGTCACACTTTCGATGGCCCGCACTGAAGGCAGGAACCCACCGGGGAAAATGTACTTATGCACCCAGGTGTACGCGTTGCGCGTGGCCAGCATGCGGCCGTGCGGCATGGTGATGGCCTGGATGGCCACCTTTCCGCCCGGGGCCAGCACGCGGTCAATGGTCTGGAAGTAGATGGGCCAGTACTCATAGCCAACCGCCTCGATCATTTCCACTGACACAACGGCGTCGAATTCGCCCTCCACGGCCCGGTAGTCCTGCAGCGCCACGGTCACCTGGTCTGCGTAGCCGGCGGCCGCAATCCTTTCCTGCGCCAGCGCCCGCTGCTCACTGGAGAGCGTCACGCTGTAGACAGTGGCACCGCGGGCTGCTGCCCGGAGGGCCAGTTCACCCCAGCCGGTGCCGATCTCCAGCAGCCGCGTGCCGGATCCGACGCCGGCCTTGTCCAGCAACCTGTCGATCTTGGCCTGCTGGGCCTCCGCCAAGGCGTCCCACGGAACCGAATCCAGCGCACCGTCGCTCAGCGGGAAAAGCGCCGAGGAGTAGCTCATGGTGGTGTCCAGGAAGTTGGAGAAGAGCTCGTTGGAGAGGTCGTAGTGCCGCGATATGTTGCTGCGGGTGTTGTGCTCCTCATTGCGTTCCTGCCGCGGCGTCCGCGGCAGGTACAGGGTCCGCAGCTTCTGCAGCGGTGCGGGGATCAGCGTGTCCACGGACGCGGCGAAGACCTCCAGCACCCCGGCGAGGTCTGATGCTTCCCAGTCCCCAGCCATAAACGACTCGCCCAGCCCGATCAGGCCGTTGTCACCGATCCGCACTTCGAACGCCGCCGGCCTGAGCATGGTCATCACGGGCGCGTCCAGGCCTCCGGTGCCGAGTACTGAACCGTCCGGGTAGGCAACGCGAAGGGGAAGCCGGCGTACCGCCGCCTTGAACAGCAGTCCGGCGGCCTTGCCCGCCACCAGCGCTTTAGTGCCCGACGGCGCGTGGGCAACACCGGGCCACACTTCCGGATCGATGGTGGCCGGCGACGCCGGTACCCCGGCAGGAGCCTGCCCCGTCACCGGGTGCCGTACGGCGGACTTCGCGGCGGAAACCTCCGCAGTCGCGGCTGTTCCGTTCTCATCGGTCATTGTCATTGGACTGCCTCCTGTGAGGGGTGATGTGGTTTCTTGATGACTGGCAGGCGTCGTGCCCAGAGTTTGATGCCCTGAATCCGGATCAGCGCCGATACCAGCAGCGGCGCTGCCGGGACGGCAATGGCCGCTGCCAGGATGTTCCTGACGGTGGCCGGGTGCCGGTCCCCGTCCATGGTGGCGGCGAACGGCCGGTGGCCTTCCCGCTCCAGAACGATGGAGACGGACAGCCGTTGCTCCGGCGCGGGCAGCTTCATCCGGTACTGCCCGTCAAGGTCATTGAACGGTGAAACGTAGAAGGCCTTGGGCACACTGGCCCGGCCGGAAGGATCCGTTTCCAGGAGGTAGCAGTGGCGTTCGCCGTAGGTGTTGTGGACCTCGGCGATGACGCACTGCAGTTCCCCTGACAGCCGGTAGCACCAGAAGAGGGTGAGCGGGTTGAAGACGTGGCCGAAAACCCGGGCGCTGGTCAGCATCCGGATGGCACCGCCGTCGGGCTCTATCCCCCGGGTCCGCAGGAACCGTTCCACGTTGCTGCGGATGGTGGCCTCGGGATCGCCCAGGTGGTCGGCGGCCCGGAAGACGGCCAGTGGCCGCATGAGCCGGGGCAATACCGGGAGCCGGTCCACGTCCACAAACCAGCTGTAGCTCCGGTAGGTGAAGGCATTCTTCAGCGGGGTCCGGCGCACGTGGGAAATGGACGTGCGGTAAATGGCTGCAGTCGAGCTCATGCGCCCTCCGCGGCAGAAAGCAGTTCAGGCTTGAGTGCCTGAATCCCTGGCGTATCCCAGGTGCGTCCCAGGCTCGCGGCGGCCCGGACTCCGGCCAGGGCGCCGTCCTCGTGGAAGCCCCAGCCCAAATACGCGCCGGCATATGCGATGCGGTCATCGCTCAGGGCTGCAATGCACTGCTGTGCCCGCAGCGATTCCGGCGTGTACTGGGGGTGTTCGTAGACCATGCGCTCCAGGACGCGTTCCTCCGCGATGAGCCCTGACTCCCCCAGGCTCACCAGGTACGGCTGGCTGTCGGCCGGCTCCAGGCGCTGGAGCCGGGTGAGGTCGTAGCTGACCAGCACCTTGTCCGGACGGGCTTCGCAATCAGGGAGCCGGTAGTTCCAGGACGCCCTGGCATTGTCCGCGGCGGGCAGCACGGCCGGGTCCCGGTGGAAAACGGTGTGGTTGACGGAATAGGGCATCTGGCCCAGAGCGTCGTTTTCGGCCGGAGTGGCGTCCGCGAGGAAGCCCAGTGCCTGGGCCGGGTGCGTGGCAATGACCACGGCCTCAAAATCTTCAATTCCCTGCTCAGTGGTCAGTTCCACGCCGAGGGCGTGGCGCCGGATGCCGGTGACAGGGCTGTTAAGCCGGATATCTGGCAACGTGGCGGCCAGCTTCTCCACGTACTGCCCCGAACCGCCGGTGACCGTCCGCCACTGCGGCGACCCCTTGACGCCCAACATGCCGTGGTGGCCCAGGAACGTGAAAAGGTACCGCGCCGGGTAGGACAGCGCCGTGGTGGGATCGCACGACCAGACCGCACTAACCACCGGCGTCATAAAATGGGAGATGAAGTACTTGCTGAAGCGTTCCTTTGCCAGGAATTCACCGAGGGTGGGCTCCGAGCCGCCCCCACCAGGACCGGCGTCGGACGCTGGGGCCGCCTCAATCAGCGCCCGGGCCCTGCGG
The DNA here is from genome assembly GCF_059383495.1 of Pseudarthrobacter sp. RHLT3-21. Lineage (NCBI taxonomy): Bacteria > Bacillati > Actinomycetota > Actinomycetes > Micrococcales > Micrococcaceae > Pseudarthrobacter > Pseudarthrobacter sp. RHLT3-21. The sequence continues at coordinate 544,931 of NZ_JBWZCI010000001.1, read as the reverse complement.
TAGAAACGCATGACCTCCAGCAGCATCAGCAGGTAGCGTCCACGCAGGAGACTGGACGGGCGCGCGATGATCCCGCGGCCGCCCCCACGGGCCCCGGCGTACTCCAGGCCACAGCCGTCACAGCGGACGGACATGCTCATTTCCGAGTCCTGCGTCTCCACACCCAGCTCCGCGAACAGCCGCAGCAGGGTGGGATAGGTCCGCTTGTTGTGGACGATGAAGCCGGTATCGATGCCGAGGGTGGATCCGTCCGGCTGCGGAACGTTATGGGTGTGGGCGTGGCCGCCCAGCCTGCTGTCCGCCTCAAAGAGGGTGACGTTGTCGTGCCGGTTCAGGACATACGCGGCCGTCAGGCCCGCCACTCCGCTGCCCACGACGGCGACGCGCCGTCGCTGTGTCCTGCCGCTCGGGTTCCCTGCCAAAGACACTGTTCTGCTCCCCTACTCGGAATTCGTGGTGCATTTGCTCGGTGCAAACTCTCTAGGGGCAGTTCGACGCCGTGGGGCCGGTGGATGACTGAGTTTGAAGTAAATCTTTGTGCCAGAATGAAGCGGGCCTTCCAGAACCGGCACAACGCGGTACCCAGGCGGCCCTGACCGAAGGACAGCGTTGGTAAATCCCGTTCATCTGAAGACTCTCCTTGAAGTTACCCGGCTGGGCTCCTTCGCGGCCGCAGCGGCACGCCTGGGGTACACGGCGTCGGCGGTCTCGCAGCAGATGTCCGCCCTGGAACGCGAGACGGGCGTGGTCCTGTTCCAGCGCTCGGCCCGCAGCGTGGTCCCCACGGAAGCAGCAATGGTGATGACCCGGCACGCCGCGAAGGTCCTCACGGACATCGAAGCCCTGATGGCGGCAGCCTCCAAAACACACAGCACCAGCCAGGAGCTGCGGCTGGGAATCTTCCCCAGCCTGGCCACCTACGTCCTCCCTCGCATCCTGAAGAATCCGGCGTGGAAGGACCTGGGCATCGACCTCAAAGTGTCGGTGGCCGAGCCGGCCCAGACCATCCAGGGACTGCGCACCGGCGGAGAGCTCGATGTGGCGTTGGTCTTCCAGGTGGGTCAGTCCGGGCTCGCATGGCCGCACACCATCAACCGGCAGTGGATCGGCGACGACAACTTCCGTGTGGTGCTGCCCGCGGGCTGGGGATTCCGCACGGACGCCAAGGTGGCGGCGGACCATCTGTCCGAACTGCCCTGGATCATGCACCACCCCGGGAGCCCGGACGCCGCGGTGATCGAACGTCTCTTTGCCAGCTGCAACCTGCATCCGCGCGTGGTTGCCCACAGCGACGATTTCCATGCAAGCCTCGAAATGGCGGCCGCCGGATTGGGCGCCGCGCTGGTGCCCGAGCTGGCATTGCGGAACCGGCCGGCCGGCGTTGTGGTGCTGGACGTTCCCGAGATCCGGCTGGCACGGAACGTGTTTGCCCTGCTCATCAACGAGAAGAAGACCGCCCGGGTGCAGCTGTTCGTGGACCTGCTGGCTGAAACGCTGGCTGGCCTGGGGGCTGCAGGGAATTAGTCCCGAATGCTGGAATGCTCAGCGCTTGGGGTCTATGTTGAAGATATGAACAGGGTAGCGAGCCAGCACTTTGGAGAAATCGAGCTCAACCACGGCAGGGATCACAACATCGCCGCGAAACACGAGCTGGGTGGCCAGTTGCTGGAACTCGACCTGAACATCAACGCTCACGACCACTTTGACGAAGCGGCAATGCACAAGGTGGACTACCGGTTGCGCTTCCTCCCCGAGCTTGTGGACGAGGTGCGGCAAATGATCGCCGACGAACTGGAGCAGGAAGGCACCAGCCCGCAGGAGTACCTCCACTTCCACTGTAGCGCCCTCAAGGACGAGCAGCTGCAGAAAGTCTTCGGCGTGGAGGAACGTGGCCAGCTCACTAACGACGTCTTCCTGAAAGCCCTCAAACTCGGCCATGTGGGAATTTTCCCCGGCCAGCCTGAGCGCTACTTCGTGATGGACTTCACCCTGGGCTCACACTTCACGGACGAGGTGCTGGTGGTGGCCGCCGACGAAGACGGCGTGGTGGACGACGAAATCCTCTGGGAGTCCTGAATCGATTGCTCCATAACCGCCCTTTTGAGCCCTGAAAACGGCGCTTGCTCAGCAATCGATGATTAAAGTACGACGGCGGCCGGTCACCTGAGGTGACCGGCCGCCGACGGCGTTAATGCGGTGGGTTACTTCGCGGATTCCAGCAGGCCTGCGCGGACCGTCTTGGTGGCCTTGACCAGGTTGCGCAGGGACTCTTCGGTCTCGGCGTAGCCGCGGGTCTTCAGGCCGCAGTCCGGGTTGACCCAGAGCTGGCGGGACGGGACGTGCTTGACGGCGGTGGCCAGGAGTTCGGTGACCTCGGCTTCGCCCGGAACGCGCGGCGAGTGGATGTCGTAGACGCCCGGACCAACGCCGCGGCCGAAGCCGTGGGACTCGAGGTCGTGTACAACCTCCATGCGGGACCGTGCTGCTTCGATGGACGTGACGTCGGCGTCGAGGCCGTCAATGGCGTCGATGATCACGCCGAATTCCGAGTAGCAGAGGTGGGTGTGGATCTGCGTGGCGTCAGCGGCACCGGCGGTGGCCAGGCGGAAGGAATCCACTGACCACAACAGGTAAGTGGCGTGGTCGGCCTTGCGCAGCGGCAGGAGTTCGCGCAGTGCAGGCTCGTCCACCTGGATGACCTTGATGCCGGCAGCCTCGAGGTCCGCGATTTCGTCGCGGAGGGCCAGGCCAACCTGGTTGGCGGTTTCGCCCAGCGGCTGGTCATCGCGGACGAAGGACCAGGCCAGGATGGTAACCGGACCGGTGAGCATACCCTTCATGGGCTTGCTGGTCAGCGACTGGGCGTACTCGGCCCAGGCCACCGTGATGGGGGCGCTGCGGGTGACGTCGCCCCAGAGGATGGACGGACGGGTGCAGCGTGAGCCGTAGGACTGGACCCAGCCGTGGACCGTGACATCGAAGCCTTCGAGGTTCTCGGCGAAGTACTGGACCATGTCGTTGCGCTCGGGCTCGCCGTGCACCAGGACGTCGTAGCCCAGCTCTTCCTGCAGCTCGACGACGCGCTTGATCTCGTCTTTCATGAGCTGCTCGTACTGCTCGTTGGTGAGGTCGCCCTTGTTGTTGCGGGCACGTGCCGAGCGGATCTCGGACGTCTGCGGGAAGGACCCGATGGTGGTCGTGGGCAGCGGCGGAAGGTGCAGGGCCGCTTCCTGGGCGGCTTCGCGGACTGCGTAGGCGGAGCGGCTGAAGTCCGCCGGGGTCAGGGCCTCGATGCGGGCCCGGACGTCGTCGCGGCGGACGCCTTCGGCGGTGGCGCGTGCGGCGATGACGGCGGATGCCTCGTCGATGGCTGCCTTGGCGGAGGCCGGGTCGGCCAGGTAGGACGCGAGCGTCTTGACTTCTACGGCCTTCTGGTCAGCGAACGCGAGCCAGCTGCGGAGCTCCTCGGAGAGCTGGCCTTCTTCGGTGACGTCGTGCGGGACGTGCTGGGTGGAGGTAGAGGTGCTGACGGCGATCCGGCCGGCGGCAGCCTTCAGTTCGTCCAGCTTCGCGGCAGCGACGGCGAGGTCGTTGCGCCAGATGTTGTGGCCGTCGACGACGCCCGCAACCAGGGTCTTGTTGCCAAGGCCGGCCAGGGCCGCTGCGGACGGGACCGCACCCTTGAAAGCGTCGATGTGCAGGGCGTCGATGTTGGTGGCGGCAAGCGTGCCCAGCTGGCCGTCGAGTGCACCGTACGGGGTGGAGACGAGGATCTGCGGGCGCTTGGCTGCGCCGGAGAGGACCTCGTAAGCGCGGGCAACGGCTGCTTCGATTTCGGCGGCCGGGGTGTCCTGGTCAACCACCAGTGCGGGCTCGTCGAGCTGGATCCAGCTGGCACCTGCAGCGGCGAGCTTCTCGAGCAGCTGCACGTAGACCGGCAGGACGTCTTCGAGGCGGGACAGCGGAGCGAAGCCTGCGGGGGCCTCATCTGAAGCCTTGGAGAGCAGCAGGTAAGTGACCGGGCCAACGATGTACGGGCGGGTCTCGATGCCGTTGGCCAGGGCGAACTCGAATTCCTCAACGATGCGGTTGGAGGCGAGGGTGAATTCGGTCTCCGGGCCGATCTCGGGGACGAGGTAGTGGTAGTTCGTGTCGAACCACTTGGTCATTTCCAGCGGCTGCTGGTCCTTGGTGCCACGGGCCAGCGTGAAGTAGCCGTCGATGTCGAGCTGGCCTTCGGCGTTGAGGAGCTTGCCGAAGCGGGCCGGGACAGCGCCGAGGTGGGCGGTGGCGTCCAGGACCTGGTCGTAGTAGGAGAAGGTGCCCGGAACGGCGGCCGCTTCGGTGAGGCCCAGTTCCTGCAGGTGCTTGGCGATGGTCAGCTGGATGCCCTTGGCGGCGGCGTCCAGTGCGGCGGCGTCGATCTTGCCGGCCCAGTAGGCTTCGATGGCCTTCTTGAGCTCGCGACGGCGGCCGATGCGCGGGTAGCCGAGGAGTGACGCGGCCGGGAACGGGGTGGTGTTCTGTTCAGTCATGGGAGATTCCTTGAGTGTTAGTGGAAACTGTGAATGGTCTGGCGGATGTTGGAAGGTCAGCTGGCGAGCTGGCGCCGGAGGGTGGCGCTGCGGCGGCCAACTGAACGGGACTGGCGCGGAAGTGCCAGTTTGTCCAGCACCTCCAGCGCGCTCTGGTGTTCGTTGAAGGTGTAGATGTGGATGCCCGGCGCTCCGGCTTCGAGGGCCGCGTTGGCCAGGTCCACCGTGGCCCGGACACCGATCCGGAGGCGTTCGGAGTCACTGTCCGCGGCGGCGAGGCGGGCCAGGAGTTCCGGTGCCGGTTCAACGCCTGTCAGTTCGCCGAGCCGTGTGACCCGGCGCAGGCTGGTGAGCGGCATAACGCCCGGGATGATGGGGATGGTGACCCCTGCCCGGCGTGCGCGGCTGATGAGGTTCGCGTACTGCTCGGTATGGAAGAAGACCTGGGTGATGGCAAAGTCGGCGCCTGAACGCTGCTTGGCGAGCAGCACCTCGACGTCGTGGGCTTCACTGGGTGATTCCGGGTGCCGGGTGGGGTAGGCGGCGACGCCCACGGCGATCTTGCCTGCACACAGCAGGGCCGACCGCCGCTGTTCAACACGGCGGATGAGTTCGATCAGGTCCTGCGCATACCGCAGTGACCCTGCGGCGAGCGGTGCACCGTCCTTGGGCTGGTCGCCCCGGAGGGCCAGGATGCCCCGGACCCCGGTGTCCAGGAGGTCGCCGATGATCTCCGCCAGTTCCTCCGGCGTGTTGCCCACGCAGGTGAGGTGGGCCAGCGGCCGGAGCGTGGTTTCCAGCAGGAGCCTGTTGATGAGTTCGACGGCGGTGTCCCGGTTCGAGCCACTGGCGCCGTAGGTGACGGAGACGTAGTCCGGTTCGGTGGTTTCCAGTTCCCGGATGGTGGTCCAGAGTGACTCGGCCGCGGCCGGCGAGCGGGGCGGGAAGAGCTCGTACGAGAGCGCCACGGGGGCGGTCTCGGAGAGGTTCGGATGCGTTTCGATAAGGCTTGGCGGTGACATTTGCGTCCTTGGCTTTGGGCCATTGCCGGATACCGGTCAGCAAATGTGACGGTGGTGCCGGGAATGAATTTGAGTTTGGGAACACGGAAAACTCCACAGGGACGCAGCCGCGACTGTTACGCCTGTAATGAAGTTGTCCGTGAGCAAATGTCAGGCCCACATGGGGGCACCCACACCCTCCACAATCGGAGGATCGCTGACACGTTACCTCGGTAACTTGTATAGAACTCTAGGAGCCGGCGGGGCACCCTTCAAGTCGGCCGCCGAATTAAGACGCAGTTTTACGGCGTGTTTCGTTCTGGTGCAGAATTTTGTTCGCCGTTTTGGTCAAAGAATTCATCGGGGCATACTGCGGACCCCGGCTGCATTGGCCCGTTACCAGGGCCGGTCGACGCCCGGCCCGAAGTCATCGTCCCGGAGGTACTCGTCCCGCTCCTGCCCGGAATTCCGCTCGCTTTGGGCCTCCTTGGCACTGTCCTTGAGCTGCTCAAGCTGGCTCTGCTGGCCCGGATCCGCGGGAGCCTTGTCCTGCCCGGGCTGTTGCGACGGTTGGGTGGTGGTGTTGTCCGCAGCAGCCGCATCGGCCTTCTGCTGCAGCCGCTCCCCCGCCTGTTCCAGCGTCTCCCCGGCGCCGTCCTCTGGGCCGTCCTCCTCGCCGGCTCCTCTGCCGGCGTCGAAGCAACCCTCCGGAGCAGCCTCCACCACGGCAACGCCGTCGGCGAAGAGCCGGGCCGCCGCCGTCGGATCTTCTGCTTTGGCCTGGGCGTCGCCGAGGCGTTCGATGGTGAGCGCCAGGTTGACCCGGACGAGGCACTCGTCGGTGGTGCCTGCCAGGGACAGTGCCTCCTCGAAGCGTTGGCGGGCGGCAGCGAAGTCCCCCGCGAGGAACAGCCCGTCACCCTCGGCGAACGGCGCCTTGTGCGGTTCGATGAAATTGGCGATCCGCAGTCCGGCCGCAGCATCCGCCACGCTGATGGAGTCTCCGGCCGCAAAGGACCGAGCGGCAGTGTCGGCGAGCATGCCGACGCTGAGCAACTTGGCGGACAGGCAGAGGACCAGGAGTGCCGGCAGCGCAGACCACCACAACAGCCGACGGCGGCGCTCCCGCCGGTCCCGTGAGGTCACCGGCGGTGCCTGTTGCTGCGGTGCCGGGTCCCGGCGTACCGGTGTGTGCGGTGGACGCATCATGTTCGACCTCCCTGTCCGGGCCGGAGCTGCCGCCACTGGCGCAGCACCAGGAAGGTTTCGCGGAGGGCAAGCAGGAACGCTCCGGCGGCGAGGAGCCAGTACAGCTCGGTCCGGCCGACAACATCGCCATCCGCCGGTGCCCGTTGGAAGTCCCCTGGATCAGCGGCCTGCATCATCGGCGCCACCGGGTCTCCGGCCGAACGGTGGACGTAAGGAACCCCCAGCTGCGCGGCAATCCCCTGCAGCCGGCCTTCGTCGATGACCGACAACGCATCCTTGCCGGTTCCGGACGGCCGGTCCTGGATGTAGCCGGCACCAGCGTCCTGCCCCGGACCCTGCCCCGTGTTTTCCTTCATCCGGCCGCCTTCGGCAGTGCCATAGCCGAGCACGCCGCCGCCGTCCACCAGGCCGCCGTCGAGCCGAAGGGGCTCCGGTGCCTTGGCGCTGGTCTGCTCACCGTCGCCCACGTAGTAGACCAGGCGCGGCCGTTCGGGATGGCTGTCCCGCGCTGCCCGCAGCCGCTCAGCCAGCAAGGCACCGGCAGCCGTGACACTGCTGCCCTTCGAAAATGCCGTGACCTGGGGCTGCAGGACGGACACGCTGGTGTCCAGGGCGGTGGCGTCGGTGGTGAGGGGCATCCGGACCACGGCGTCGCTGTCGAAGGTCAGGAGCGAAAAGCGGGCTCCTGCCAGTTCACCCGCGATTGCCCTGATGTCCTGTCGCACCCCATCCAGCCGGGGCGAGCCGCTGCCGTAGTCTTCGGCGGCGATGCTGCTGCTGGTGTCCACCACAAAGAAGACGTTGACATCCGCCGTCGCGGCCTGGGAACTTCCACCGGGAACACCCGGGCGGAGCGCCGCAGCCAGCAGCAGCAGCACCAGGACGCTCCTGAACAGCCAGTCGCGCCGTGTACCGGCAGAGCGTGCCCGCGCCGCCTGAACCAGTCGCCAGACCAGAAAGAGCACGACTGCGGCTATAAGCGGGACCATAACCCACCAGGGCAGGATCGGTTGCAGTGTCATGGCCGGAGCCTCCACGATGCGCCAGCCAGCACCAGGCCGGACAGGAGCGCCAGCGTGAGGGCCAGATCGGGCCGGTCCGAGACCACTGCCTGGGGTGCATCCTTCATGGCCGTGGCTTCGGTTTCCTGCACAGACCGGACGATGCCCGCAACGGCCTCCGGGCTGTCCAGCCGGTAGTACGCTCCACCGCTGGCCTCGGCCGCTGTGCGCAGCCTGGCTCCGGGCTGGCCGGGGCCGGGTCCATAGTCGAAATCGCCGGGGTTCAGGGCATACACCGGCACTTCGCGCTCCTTGGCCAGGGCGGCCGCCTGCTCCAGGGTGAAGATGGGATCGCCGGACAGGTAGTTGTCCGTAGCCAGGACAATGGACCGCGAGCGCCGCTGGCCGGCGTCAGGGCTGTCAGTGTCCGAGCTCCCTGTGTCCGAGCTGCCAGTGTCAGAGCTCCCTGTGTCCGAGCTTCCAGTGTCACCATTGCCGGTCTCCGCGCTGGGGGTCGCCGCGGCGCCCGTACCCGGGAATCCGTTGACGCAGGACGCCAGGCCGTCGCCGATCAGCGACGATCCGCGGCCATTCCAGGTACCGTCCAGGAATCCCGCACTGCCGGGGTTTCCGTCAAACGCGTCTTTGGCCAGCGTGAGCTGTTCCTGGACGTACCCGTAGTCGTCGGTGAGGGGGAAGACCTGGACGGCGCTGCTGTCAAAGACGGTGAGGCCGATCCGTTCGCCGTCGAACTCCTTCGCCAGTTCCGCAAACACCTGCACCACGGCCGCATCGGCGCTGCTCATCGAGCCGGACGTGTCCAGGCACAGCATGATGTCCCGGTTGCGTTGCTCCGGCTGAAAGGTGGTCAGCTCCACCGGGCGCGCCGCCGCGGTCACCGCAGAGACCACCAGGGTTACGGCCGCGAGCGCAGCTACCGCCAGCCAGCGGCGGTGCCGGCGGAGGGCCGCCTGGTATTCGGGCAGAGCGGTTAGGCGGTCCGCATTGGCCACGGGCCGCTGTCGAGCGTTTGCTTGGCGGTCCGGGCGGAAGGCGCGCCAGCCGGCCAGGGCCGCGATGACCAGTGCCGGCGGGATCAGCCACCAGAACATCAGTTCCATTGCCACACCGCCTGGCGGGCAGTCTCAGCCGATTGAGCCACCGGCGGCAGCGGCTCCAGGCCGAACTCGCCCGGGTATATCTTGCGGACGGCCTCGGCCACTGGGGGCAGGGGGTGACCGTGCAGCTCGGCCAACGTCATCCTGGGGGCGTCCACGCCGGTGACGTCGCGGGCGAACCGGCGGACCAGGAGGCTCAGTTCCTGGTGCGATTCACGTGCGGTCAGCAGCCCGGCGGCTGCGTTGGCTGCGACGGCGTCGATCCTTTGCAGGTAGGCCTCCTTGAGGCCCGCAAGGTCCGACGGCGGCGTGAACGGGGGCGCCTGCTCCGGCACCTTCGGTTTGAGCGTGCTCAGGAAAACGAATGCGTACCAGCCCAGGACCGCTGCCAGGAGGGCGAGTCCGGACCACAGCCATGCCTGGCTGTACTGGAGGGGTCCATAGATGCCCGGTTCAGCCTGCACGCCGGTGCCTTTCCAGGAGGGCGAAGAGTTCAGTCATGACCGCGCTGCTGCCGGACACGTGGCCCTGGGTGATGCCCGTGCGGCGGAGCATGGCGTGCCTGGCGGCGTCCCGCTCCCCTGTTGCCTTGGCATAGGCCGCCGCGATGGCGGGGGATGCCGCCAGGTGCGCTGGCAGCACCGAGGAGTCTGCCACGCTGAAGGCGTCCTGGCCGGTGTTTCCCTCCCCGGCCAGGTCAGCGTCCCGGATGGTGAGCCAAAGGACCTCATGCTGGGCACGGAGTCTGCGGAGCAGCTGTTCCGTGTCTGGACCGGCAGCACGTTCGTCCGACACCACAAACAGCAGGAACCTGCCCGTGACGTTGCGGGCCACGTATTCCAGCTGGTCCTCGATCCCGCTCGGGCCGGAGTCCAAGGAGGTGGCCGAGTCAACCTCGCGCAGGAGCCGTTCCAGATGTGGCTCGCCCGCCTTGGCGGGGATGGAGCGCGTCCCGTTGCCGTCGCCGCAGACCAGGCCCACCACGTCGCCGTGCCGGTGCGCCAGGTAGCCCACCACACCGAGTGCCATCACGGCGATGTCCTTTTTGATTTCGCCGTCGCGGGACTCGGCAGCCATGCCGCGGCCGGTATCGGCAATGAGCATGACGGTCTGGCGCCGCACGGCGACGTACCGTTTGATGAGCGGCGAGCCGAACCGGGCGGATGCCTTCCAGTCGATGTCGCGGACGTCGTCCCCGGGGATATAGGCGCGCAGGTCATCAAAGTCGAGGCTGCGGCCGCGGAAGACGGAACCGTATTCGCCGTCGAGCATGCCACGGGCTTTCCGGTGGGCGAAGATGGCCATCTTCGACTTCACGCGCTGCAGGAGGCTGGTCACCGCAGCCTCAGGGAGTCTGGACGGAGGCCACGACCGCATCGATGATCGTCTCCACCGGCACCTGCTCCGCAACGGCGTCGAACCCCAGGATGAGGCGGTGCCGCAGCACGCGGTGGGCGAGGGACTTCACGTCCTCCGGGATCACGTGGTCCCTGCCGTTGAGCAGGGCCACTGCCCGGGCGGCCTGGCTGAAGGCAATGCTGGCGCGCGGGCTGCCGCCGAAGTCGATGAAGCCGGCGAGCCGCTGGTCGATGTACTGCCCGGCGTTCCGGGTGACGAACACCAGGCCCACGATGTAGTTGATGATGGCCGGGTCGATGTAGATCCGCTTCACCAGCTCCTGCACACCGATGACGGCGTCCAGTGAAGCCGCGGCCGCCGGCTTCTGCTCCGCACTGAAGACCCCGGCGTCGATCCGGCGGATGATTTCCGTTTCCTCGGCCGGAGTGGGGTAGTTCAGCACGTCCTTGAGCATAAAGCGGTCCATCTGCGCCTCCGGCAGCTGGTACGTGCCTTCCTGCTCGATCGGGTTCTGGGTTGCCAGCACCATAAACGGGGACGGCAGCCGGTATTCCTCTCCCCCGATGGAGGTCTGCCGCTCCTGCATGGCCTCCAGCATGGCGCTCTGGGTCTTGGCACTGGACCGGTTGATCTCATCGAGCAGGACGATGTTGGCGTGCACCGGCCCGAGCTGGGTGATGAACGTGCCCTTGGCGGCGTCGTAAATCTGCGTGCCCACGATGTCGCTGGGGAGCAGGTCCGGCGTGCACTGGATCCGGCGGAACTCTGCGCTCACTGCTTCGGCTACGGTCTGGGCGGCGGTGGTCTTGGCCAGTCCCGGAACGCTTTCCAGCAGGATGTGCCCACCGGTCATCAGGCCCACCAGCAGGGATTCACGGAGCCGCGCCTGGCCCACCACCTTGGCATCGAAGCTGCGGGAAATGTTCGCCACCACTTGCTGTGCCCGGGCCAGTTCCGCCGGATCGATTCGTGCGGGCGCACTGGTCTGAAGCAATGGATTTCCCCCTGAAGGCTGGTGGTTTGAGACTGGTAGGCCGTGGTGCTGCCGGGCGGCTGCACTCCGCCCGCCATCCTATCCAAGCCACCTGCCGGTCCGGCCGCAATGGGGACCCCTCCCCATGAGGGGTCCGTCAGGTCTATTCTTTTGGAATGAGCCAGCTACCAGCCAGTTACCAGGAGTATCTCGCAGGAAAAAGCGAGAGTTTCATCAACACCGTGCGGCCCATCCTGATGCAGTCGGCGGCGGATCAGGCCCACGGTGTGCGGGTCCTCAACCTGCCTCACGGCCACCAGGCCCACCTCGATGACAGCATTCCCTTCGGAGTGGTGGTCGAGGACATCGACTGATGGTTCCGGCCGGCGTCGCCCGGCGTCGCTAGCCCTTCACGGCACCCGAGAGCGCAAAGGAACTGCCCGCGCCCTTCGCCACGATGACGTACAGGGCCAGCACCGGGACTGAATACAGGATGGAGAAGGCGGCCAGCTGGCCGTACGCCACTGCGCCCTGCTGTCCGAAGAAGCTGAAGATCGACACTGACGCCGGCTGCCGGGCTTCGGACAGCAACAGGACGAACGGGACAAAGAAGTTCCCCCAGGCCTGGATGAACACAAAAATAAACACCACGCCCAGCCCCTGCCGCATCAGGGGCAGGACGATGGTCCGCAACGCCGTTAGTCCCGAGGCACCGTCCACCCAGGCCGCTTCCTCCAGCGACACCGGGACGGCGTCCATAAAGTTCTTGGTCATCCAGATGGCCATGGGCAACGTGGTGGTGGCCATAAAAAAGATGGTGGCGGGCATCGAATCCAGCAGGTGAAGCTGCACAAACAACCCATACACCGGCACCATGATGGCCGTGATGGGAAGGGATGTTCCAAACAGGATGGTGTACATAAACGGCCTTTTGAACCTGGACTGATAGCGGGACAGCGGGTAGGCGGCGAGCACTGCTGCCACGAGGTTCACGGCGGCTGTGCCGGCGGACAGCACCATGCTGTTCCAAAGCGGCTGGAACAGCAGCCCCGGCGTCATGATGGCGGCAAAGTTGTCCAGGGAGATTTGACCCGGGAGCCGGGCCTCATGCCCGGCGGAGGCATCAAGGGACGCAAACACCAGCCAGAGCAGCGGCAGGACAAAGCAGGCACCGATCAGGATCAGGGACACGTCCGCCGGCATCCGGGCACGCTGCTGGGCACGGGAAACGGCGCCCATCCCGGACCGCAGCTGCCCCCGGGCGGAGGTCCCCGCCGTCGTCGTCATGGTTTGCCCTCCCGCAGTAGCCGGACGTAGGCGGCACCGAACACCAGGCCAATGAGGATCAGCACTGACGCCACCGCCGTGCCGTATCCGATGTCGCCGAACTTGAAGGCCTCCAGGTACGCCAGCACCGGCAGCGTGGTGCTGGCGTTGGCGGGGCCGCCCGCTGTCATGACCCAGATGAGGGTGAACACCGCCAGCGTCTGCAGAGTGATGAGCATGAGGTTGGTGGCGATGCTGCCGCGGATCATGGGGATGGTGATGAAGGCCAGCCGCTGCCAGCCACCGGCACCGTCCATCAGCGCGGCCTCCGTGACCTCACCGGGGACGTCATTGAGCGCGGCGCGGTAGACCAGCATGGAGAACGCCGTGCCACGCCAGATGTTGGCAAGCAGGATGGCAACCATCGGGAACGAATACAGCCAGTCGGTCTGTCCGAACCCCAGTCCGCCCAGCAACTGATTCAGGGTCCCGTCCCGGCTGAAATAGGCGTAGGCGGCGAAGGCGGCCACGATCTCGGGCAGCACCCACGCAGCCACCACCGCAGTACCGACGACGGCGGCCACCGGGCGGCGTGCCCGCCGCATCAGCACCGCGAGGGTGAGTCCCAGCAGGTTCTGGCCCAGAATGGCCGAGCCGCCCACGAAGAGGACCGTCAGGCCAAGCGAGAGAGGCAGCATCGGATCGGACAGGAGTCTGGCGTAATTGTCGAACCCAATCCAGCCGGGATTGCGGGCGTTGCGGCCCGTCAGGGCAGCGTTGGTGAACGACGCGTGGAAGGCCCACAGCACGGGGCCGGCCAAAAACACAAGCAGCAGAAGCACGGCCGGGAGAACCGGGAGCAACCGTGCCTGGCGCCGGAGCACGGAGCGACGCCGCCGGTTGCCGGGCTGGTCATGCGTTACAGAAACCGCCACAGGTTACTTAGCGACGGTCTTGGCCTCACCCACGATGCCCTTCACCGCCGTGTCATAGTCGGCGGCCGCCTGCTCCGGGGATTTCGCCCCGGTGATCACCGCTTCCGTTGCCTCTTGGACGGCCGCCGAGATCCGGGGGTAATCGGCGGTGGCAGGACGGTAGTGCGTAACGGCCACAAGCTCGGACACGTCCTTCACAAACGGGTTGGCCGCTTGGTAGCCGGCATCTGCGGCGACGTCTTTCCGTACGGCGATCTGGGAGCTGGCGATGTTGAAGGCCAGGGAGTTCTTCTGGCTCAGTGCCGTGGCCAGGAACTCAAATGCAAGATCGGGGTTCTTGGTCTCCGCCCCTACGGCCAGGGTCCAGCCGCCGGACATGCTGACGCCGCCGGGCGCCTGGCCGTTCTGGGTGGGGAAGGCCGTCACGCCCATGTCCTGCCCATACTCTGCCCATTCGTAGCTCCCGCCCTTCTGCCAGAACGACGGCGTGTAGGAACCCTCAACTGTGGCGCCCATCTTGCCCTGCGGCAGCCATTCACCGAAGACTTTCTTCCACACATTCGCGTCGAGGGCCTCCGCCGGTGAGACTGCGAGTTTTTCGTCGTAGAGGGTCCTGAGGAACGTCAACGAGTCGGTGAAACCCGGGGAACCGACCACCCACTTCTTGGCGTCGGCATCGTACAGCTCGGACCCGGTTCCATAGAGCAGTTCGTAGAAGCTCTGCATCACCGTGCCTTCACCGGTGGCCTTGCCGGCGTACATGTTGAACGGTACTACAGTGGCGTCACTGGCCTTGATTTTCCGGGCGGTGTCCAGGATGTCCTGCCAGGTGCGGGGCTCCCACGGGACGCTGACGCCCGCGGCGGTGAGTACCTTTTTGTTGTACCAGATACCGCGGGTGTCGGTGCCGAGCGGAACCGCATACGTGCCTCCGTCGTCCCCCAGGCCGGCCGCCTTGGCGCCGTCATCGAAGGTATCCCAGTCCTCCCACGCCGCAAGGTGGCTGTCCAGCTTCAGGAGGTACCCGGCGTCGACGTCGGAACGGACCTTGAAGGTGTCCTCATAGAAGACATCCGGGGCGGTGGAAGGCGAACGAAGAGCGAGGGCAAGCTTGGTGCCGTAGTCGTCGTCGTTCGCCTGGATGGGCTCCAGGGCAACCGTGACGCCCTGGTTGACGGCCTCAAACTCCTGCTTGGCCGCCTGGAAGAGGGTGTCCAGGGCAGTGAAGGAATCGGTCTTTTGGTACACCATCTTCAGCGTTTTGGTCTCCGCTTCGGGGGCAGCAGGGGAACACGCTGTCAGCACAAAGCCCGCTGCAGCGAAGAGTGAAGTGATTTTGAGGGCCCGACGCATGATGCTCCATTCAGTCAATGGCTGCCGTCCCCTGTGTCTGCGGGCCCCCAGCCGCGGCGATATCCAAATGCTAGATGGGGCTCCTGCCACTGGCAAGGAGGCCCCGGTCAGACGTCCGGTTCAGATTTCCAGGAGAAGCCGCTGAGCCCGGGGCGCCAGTGTGTGCTCCAGGACCAGGCAGGCAGCTCCAATGGCCCCAACGTCCTCACCGACTCCCGTGCCGACAACCTCGATGGTGTGGATCAGGCGGGCCGCGCTGTTGGCGTGCACCAGCGCCGGGATCTTCTCCAGGTAGCGGTCAGCGATCCGGCTCCAGAAGGGTCCGCCGAACACAACGCGTTCCACATCCAGCGTGTTGGTGACCACGGAAACGGCCCGGGCCACCAGCACCGCCGACTTGTCGATGATCGCCAAAGCCTTGGCGTCCCCGGCATCGGCGAGGTCGCACAGCTGCGCGAAACTCTGCTGCACTTCGGCTCCGCTGGTGTGCTTTCCGGAGCCGTTCAGGATGCCCGCGGCAACGGCCTCGGCAACGAGGACCTGCGGGATGGCCGAGGACTTCACGCAGCCGCGCAGTCCGCAGTCGCAGCCCGGCCCATCGGGATCCACCACAATGTGGCCGATCTCGCCGGCATTTCCTGATGTTCCGCGGACCACCTCATCGTTGAGGACGATGCCGCAGCCGATGCCGGTGCCCATGTACATAAAGATGAAACTGCCCGAGCCGCTGGGCCCGCCGGCCCACGTTTCGGCGACGGCGGCGCTGGTGACGTCCTTATCCACCAGGACGGAATAGCCGGTGGCTTTGGCCAGGGCGTCCCGGAGTTCCACGCGGTCCCAGCCCGGCAGCAGCGGCGGATCCACCACAGTGCCGTTGTCCAGGTCAATGGGTCCCGGAGCGGCCAGGCCCAGGCCGGCGATTCTGCTGGTGTCCACACCGGACTCAGCAACCAACTGTTCGATCTCGGTGGCCATCGTGGCCATCACGGCGGCAGGATCATTCCCGCCGGGGGTTTTAATCCGTGAATGCTGTACAACGGCGCCCACCAGATCCAGGACCACGAACGTGGTGACGGCGGGGTCCAGGTGGACGCCGATGGCATACATGCCGCCGGGGTTGAGGCGAAGCATGGTGCGCGGTTTGCCCGGGCCGCTGCCTTCTTTGCCGGCTTCAACGATCAGGTGCTGGTCCAACAAGCGGCGGGAGATGTTGGAAATTGTCTGCGGCGAGAGGCCCACAATCTGGGCGAGCTCCACGCGGCTCAGTCCGCCGGATGACCTGCGGATGGCATCCAGGATGACCGTGAGGTTAAAGTCCCCCATGCGCGGAAGATTAGTCCCGCGCCGTGGCGCCGAGGACTGGCGGATTTCAGGCACGGTCTCCCCTAGGTTTTCGGCCGCGTATTCATGATGTCTGAATCGTACGTTACCTCCTGATCAACGCCCAGAGCCGGAGGTGGGGCCGCGCCGCGGCCGGGGCGCCACCTTGCCGTGCAGGCGCGCCTACGGCCGTCTGGTACTGACCGCCACCGTGAACTTTGGATTGCCGCCCTTCACAGTGGTGGGACCCACCAGCCGCTCCAGCGCCGGGAGGTACTGCAGGTGCCGGTTGAAGACCGTCCACAGCTCACCGCCCGGGGCCAGGACCCTGGCTGCCGCCTCGAACAGTTTGATGCCCGCACCGGCATGCACACTGGCGCCCAGGTGGAAGGGCGGATTCAACAGGACCAGCTCGGCGCTTCCGGCGGGCAGGGTGCTCATGGCGTCATCCTGGAGGGCTGTAATCCGTTCCGCGAGGCCGTTGGCCCGCGCCGTGGACCGGGCGGAGGCGACGGCGGCTGCGGACCGGTCCGTGGCCGTGACCCGTGATTCCGGGTTCTGGCGGGCGTACATGGCGGCGAGGATGCCGGTTCCGCAGCCCAGGTCGATGGCGTGCCGGGCCTGCGGCATCTCCGGCAGGAAAGTCAGGAGGAACCGGGTCCCGATGTCCAGTTTCGCTCCAGCAAAGACGGCACCGTGCGCAGCAACGTCCAGGTCCAGCTCGGCAAGGCGTTCGACGGCGGGACTCCACTCGTGCGTCCCAGTTTGCCGGGCGTCGCTGGCCAGGACGATCCGGGACTTCTGCCGCGCCAGCTGCGGCTGGACCGTCTCGAAGTGGCGTTCCAGGACCGCGTTCATTCCCAGGGACATGTGTTTGATCCGCCCGCCGGCGAGGAGCACCACATCAGGGGCGGCATAACGCGCCACGGCGGCCGCGATCTCTTCAAGCTCCGCCAGCGTCCGCGGCAGTTGAAGCAGCACCAGGTCCGCGCCGGACAGCAGCTCCTCCCCCAGCGGCAATTGTTCGAACCCCATGGCCTCAACGTCTCCGGGAGCCGCGGCTTCAAAGCCCAACGCCGCGGCGTTGTTGCGCAGGGCGCGCTCCCCCGTGATGAGGTCCTCGTGCACACGGACCCGCAGGACCCCCAGCGTGCCCAGCGCACCGAGGGTGAGGGCACCGTAGCGGTCGCCGATCACTGCGAGCCGTGTGTCGGGATTCAGGCGCGCCGCGGCAGCTTCCACCAGCAGCCGGTCCGTGGCGTCCCAGGCCTGGAGATTCGGGGCTTCGACGTCCGGGTGGCGCCGGAGCGTGCCGAAGATGTCCTCAAGATTGTTCTGTGCCACTGGTTCCTGCCATCCGGTCATGTACTGGTTGTTGATGCAGTTGGTGCAAGCGCGGGCAGCTTGAGGATCGCCGAGACGGCCGCGCGGCCCGCCCGGTTTGCGCCGATGGTGGACGACGACGGTCCGTAACCCACCAGATGGACCCGCGGCTCGATTGCCACCTGGGTCCCCTCCATGGCGATGCCGCCGCCGGGTCCCCTGAGGTGCAGCGGCGCCAGGTGCTCGAGCTCGGCACGGAATCCCGTAGCCCACAGGATGACGTCGGCACGGAGCAAACTCGCATCGGTGAGCCGTACGCCGTCGGGCTCTATGGCGGTGAACATGGGGCGCCGGTCCAGCGCACCCCGTTGTGCTGCCGCCCTCAGTGCAGGCGTCCAGATGAGGCCGGTAACGGCCACCACGCTTTGCGGCGGCAGGCCCTGCCGCACGTGTTCCTCTACAAGGGCGACGGCATTGTGGCCGGCCTGGGCGTCGAACGCGGCGTCGCGCCAGTCCGGTTCCCGCCGGGTGAACCAGCTGGTGCTGGTGACCTGCGAGACCTCATCCAGCAGCCCGACAGCGGAAATGCCGCCGCCCACCACGATGACGTGCAGGCCGCGGAACTCCTCGGCTGAGACGTAATCGGCCACGTGCAGCTGCCGGCCCCTGAACGTGGCGCGGCCCGGATAAATAGGCCAGAACGGCCGGGTCCACGTACCTGTTGCGCTGATGACAGCCTTCGCTGACCAGTGGCCCCTGTCGGTGCTGATTCGCAGCCGTCCTGCCGGGTCGGCGTCTTCCCTGGCGACGGAGGTGACCTTGACTGGGCGCAGGACCTCAATCCCGAGGTCCCGCTCGTAGCCGGCGAAGTACCGGCTCAGGAACTCCGAGCTCGGTTCCGCGGGGTCCACGTCACGCTTCGCGACGCCGGGAAGGTCGCTGATGCCGTTGACCGTGGCCATGACCAGACTTTGCCAGCGGTGGCGCCAGGCGCCGCCCGGACCCTCCTCGGCGTCGAGGACCTTGTATTCCAGACCCCGTCGCTGCAGGTGGTAGGCGGCGGAGAGACCCGCCTGGCCCGCGCCGATGACCACAACGTCGGTGGTTGCGTCGTCCATGCTCTTAGCCGATTCTGCTAGACCTTCTTCACCACGGAGGACTTGAGCTGCATCGGCCCCACGCCGTCCACTTTGCAGTCGATGTCGTGGTCACCCACACCGTCCATGAGCCGGATCCCGCGGACCTTGGTGCCTACCTTGATGACACCGGAGCTACCCTTGATTTTCAGGTCCTTGATCACCGTAACCGTGTCGCCGTCGGCGAGGAGATTGCCCACTGCATCTTTGATGACCCGCGGCCCGGCCTCTGCCGTGGCCTCCGCTGCCTCGGCGGACCACTCGTGGCCGCATTCCGGGCACACCAGGAGCGCACCCATCTCGTAGGTGTAGGCACTGGAACATTCGGGGCACGGAGGCAACGTCTCATTCACTCCCCCATGATAATCGCGCCGCTGCGCTGACAGGCGCGCGCCGCCGTCGTACTGTTGGCCCTAGGCAGACGAAAGGCGAGGACCATGACAACGAAAAAAGGGGCAGCGTCGCTGCTGGCTAACGCACTGGGCATCGTCCTGGGGACGTCGGCGATACCGCTAAGGCTGCGGGCGTGGGACGGTTCCGAGGCGGGTCCGCCCGACGCCCCGGTCCTCGAATTCAAGTCGCGCCGCGCCCTGCGCCGGATCCTGTGGTCGCCCGGGCAGCTCGGGCTCAGCCGCGCCTACGTCGCCGGGGACATCGACGCCCCCGGCGACATTTTCGCAGCCTTCACAGCGCTCAGCTCGGTGGGGAAATTTTCCGAGCCCGGCCCCTTCCGGCCCCTGACCCCGCGTGAACTGGCCACGCTGGTCAGCACGGCCGTCCGGCTGGGCGCGCTGGGTCCCAACCCTGCACCGCCCACAGAAGAATCACGGGTCTTGCGGAAGGGCCGGCTCCACACCCGGCAGCGCGACGCTGCGGCCATCTCGCATCATTACGACGTCGGAAACGACTTTTACGCCCTCGTGCTGGGACCGTCGATGGTCTACTCGTGCGCTGTGTGGGCGGATGGACCCGACGGCGGCGACGCCCCCGCCGGCCGCGGCCTTCCGGCCGGATTGGATGAGGCACAACAGGCCAAGCTGGACCTTGTCTGCCGGAAGCTTGGCCTGAGACCCGGGATGAGGGTACTGGACGTGGGCTGCGGCTGGGGCAGCTTCGCGTTGCACGCGGCGCAGTATTACGGCGTCACGGTGGTGGGGGTGACGCTCTCCACGGAACAGGCCGTGCTGGCGCGCAAACGCGCCGCCGACGCCGGCCTGACCGAAAACATCGACATCCGGGTGCAGGATTACCGCGATATCTCCGACGGACCGTTCGACGCCATCAGCTCCATCGGCATGTCCGAACATGTGGGCCGGGAACAGACACCCCACTATGTCGAAGTACTGCACGGCTTGCTCCGTCCCGGCGGCCGGCTGCTCAACCACGCCATCTCGTGGAACGCCGGCCCCACCAAGCCGGACCCGGACTCGTTCATTCCGCGCTACGTCTTTCCCGACGGCGAGATGATCAGCCTGGGCGAGATGGTCAGCGCCTTGGAGACCGGCGGGTTCGAGATCCTGGATGTGGAGGCCCTGCGCCAGCACTATGCCCTGACCCTGCGGGCCTGGGTGCGCAGGCTCGAAGAAAACTGGGACGAAGGCGTCCGGCTCACCAGCCTGGGCCGGGCACGGGTGTGGCGGCTGTATATGGCCTCAAGTGCCCTTGGCTTTGAAACCGGGATCACGGGCGTCAACCAGGTCCTGGTCCAGCGTGCCGGCGGGGACGGGCCGCCGCTGCGCCGGACTGACTGGATCTGAGCGCCCACTACTCGGCGCCCACCGTCCGGGGTCCCCACGCAGGACACAAAAAAGAGCCACCCGGCCGGGTGGCTCTTTTGGTGGACCTGCGTCCTGTTTGGTGGAGCTGAGGGGACTCGAACCCCTGACCCCCTGCATGCCATGCAGGTGCGCTACCAGCTGCGCCACAGCCCCAAACTTGTGCTCCTCCGCGGTTCAGACCGCCCGAAGCAACCTGATCAGCTTAATAGAAATCTGCGCGCGGCGCCAATCGGGAGCACGGAGCCACAATGCATAGGCTTGTTCGCGGATCCGAACCTTCAAGGCCAGGAGCCGCGAAGAAGTCCAGGACTCTCACCCCGGGGAGAAGGTGCGTGCCCGAGACATACGGGCCCTGGAACAGGCATCCGGCAAGTAGGGTGTCCGGCTGGAACAAAAAATCCGCCGGAATCTTTCGATTCCGGCGGATTATCCGGTGGAGCTGAGGGGACTCGAACCCCTGACCCCCTGCATGCCATGCAGGTGCGCTACCAGCTGCGCCACAGCCCCGGACCTTCGTTACTCCGTGGTCTCCCCGGAGCAACTCAAATATCTTAGACCAGCTTTTCCGAAAATTCCAAATCGGGCATATCCGGGCCGGCAAGGCCTGCTATTCGGCGTCGGAAGCCGCCGTCGCTTTGGCTGAAGTGTCGTCCCCGAGCTGCAGGTCAACTACCGGGCAGTCCTTCCACAGGCGCTCCAGGGCGTAGAAAACGCGGTCCTCTTCATGCTGGACGTGGATGACGATATCCGAGTAATCCAGCAGTACCCAGCGACCGCCGGAGCGGCCTTCGCGGCGTACCGGACGGAGGTCCTGCTTGGAAAGCTCCTCTTCGATGCCGTCAACGATGGCGTTGACCTGGCGCTCGCTCGGCGCGGATGCGATGAGGAAGACGTCTGCCAAGGCCAGGCGTTCGCTGACATCAAGCGCCACGATGTCGTGGGCAATCTTGTCTGCGGCAGCCTTGGCGGCTTGGCGGGCAATGGCTATGGATGAATCTGATGCAGTCATGGGACTCCTTGTAGTTTTCTAAAGCTTCGTAAGAGGGCGTGGCCTGGTCAGCTGGAGATGCCGCTGACAATGAGGATGACGCCGGAAATAAGGGCCACGATCCCAAAAGCCAGGACGAGGACCTGAATGAGCCTGAGCCGCTTCGCGCGGGCCAGGCCTGCCGTCGCCGCATCCAGCGGCTCCAGCCCATGCGCTGACCGGGCCGGGATACGCGGCAGGTCATCGAACAGATCGTCCGGCTCCCCCACCGGCACATCGGCCACGACCGGCCGGACAGGGACGGCGCGCTTCGGTTCCGCGGCAGCCCTGGCAGCAGCTTCCGCACGGGCGATCACCCGGGAACGGCCCGAAGCGGCTGGCTGCGCAGAACCACCGGCCGGCGCCTTTGACGTCGTGGACGGCCGGCGGCCGTTGCCGCCAGGCCTGACCTTGGATCCGGGCTGGGTTACCACCGGCACATAGGAAGTGGCCGGGGGTTTCATCACAGGACGGTCGACGCCGGGCACCTGCACGAATTCCAGCGGCGTCACCATGGCCAGGTTATCGGCGGTGGCCGGGCCCGTCTGGGGAACGGACTGGGTGGCCCCGGACTGGGGACTGGGAGCCGGCGTGGGTGCCGATACTGGGGGCGCAGGGGCGGCCTGCTCGGCCAGCTTCTGCTTGGCCATGGCCCGGCGGTTGAGCACCGCCGCACGCTCGGCCAAGGCGATCTGTTCCGCAAGGATGTCCGGATCCACCGCTTCGGGGTCCAGGGAGGCGATGTGCTCCATCTTGGCCAGTTGGTTCCTGGCCTGCTCGGCAATGAGTGTGCGGGCCGCGAGTGCCTGCTCCACGCTCATGCCGTCCGGAACGCCCTTGGCATTGGCCGGAACAGCGGCCTGTTCCTTTTCGGATACGGCGGTGCCGTGGCCCGGCTTCGTTGGGCCCGGCTTGGCCTGGCCCGGATTTGCTTGGCCTGATTTGGCTGCGCCAGGTTTGGGTTGGCTCGGCGCAGGTTGGCTGGGCAGGGGCTGACCCATGGGGGCGGCAATGATGGGATTGGCCGAAGTGACGGCCTGTTCCTTCAGCTGCTGGAGCCGCAGCTGCCTGCGGGTGGGAGGGCCGCCGGCGGAAAGCTGGCCCTCTTTCTCCTCAAGTTCCTTGATGGCACGCAACGCCGCACGGTCGCGGGCACGGATCTGCGAGGAACGCTGCGCCTGGGACTGCTCGGGGACGGAATCCACCGGGGCGTCACCCGCCCGCCGTTGTTTTGAGGCAGGCGAAACCTGGCCCGGGACGGTTGACCCGGAAGCCGTGTTCTCATCTCTGGCCTGCCGCAGTTCGCGGCGGCTGCGGACGGGGGGCTGTTCCTGACTCATTGGGGACTCATTCAGTACTGGCTGGCTCGTCTGGTTCGGTAATTCGGACGTCCTGGGGATCTGATCCCTCGGCGTACAGACCATATTTGGCGATGTATTGGACCACTCCGTCGGGCACGAGGTACCAGACCGGATTGTTCGCGGCTACACGCACACGGCAGTCCGTGGACGAGATGGCCATGGCGGGCACCTCGAGGAGGCTGACGTCTTTGCGGCCCATGCCATCAAGCACATGTCCCGGCCGTGTCACGCCGACAAAATGGGCCAGGGACCACAGCTCATCGATGTCCTTCCAGGACAGGATCTGCGCCAGGGCATCCGCACCGGTGATGAAGAACAGATCCGCATCCGGACGCTGGGTCCGGAGATCCCGCAAGGTATCAATGGTATATGTGGGACCGGGCCGGTCAACATCCACCCTGCTGACGGTGAACCGGGGGTTCGAGGCCGTGGCGATCACCGTCATAAGGTAGCGGTGCTCAGGCTCGCTGACCTGCTTGTGCGATTTCTGCCACGGCTGTCCCGTGGGGACAAAGACCACTTCATCCAGGCCGAACTTGGCGGCCACCTCGCTGGCTGCAACAAGGTGGCCGTGGTGGATGGGATCAAACGTCCCACCCATCACGCCCAGCCGCAGCCGCCCCTGCGCACCGTCACGGTGCAGAACACGCGAAATGTCAGTGGCCTTGGCCGTGGTCGTGCTTGTTGGGGTGCTGGCGGTGCGGATCGGCGTGCTCTTCCGCTACGGTGTGCCGGTTGCCCACGTTGGAGTAGGACCACGTCACGAACATCAACACCAGCAGGATGGCGAAAATGGATACGCCGAAGACCCACGGCTCAGCCCACAGCGGAGCGGGTTCGTGTTCTCCGCCTTCGGCGACGGTCATGGCGATCTGCTGGAGCAGCATTTTCTCCCCTAAGGTTCAAGGATGTGGCAGCGGATTGTCCCGCTGTTCCGGACTTCTGTCTATAATACCGCGTTGCTACCCGCGGACCTGGCCCTCGCCCTGCACGATCCACTTAGTGGTGGTGAGCTCAGTCAAGCCCATCGGGCCGCGGGCATGAAGCTTCTGCGTGGAGATGCCAACCTCGGCACCCAGGCCCAGCTCGCCGCCGTCGGTAAAACGCGTGGACGCGTTAACGATCACCGCGGCCGAGTCAATCTCGGCGATGAACCGCTCCGCGTTGGCGAGGTCGTTGGTGAGGATCGCTTCGGTGTGGCCAGTGGACCAGGTCCGGATGTGCTTGACGGCGTCATCCAGGCTGTCCACCATGGCCACGGCGAGGTCCAGGTCCATGTACTCGGTTGCCCAGTCCTCATCCGTTGCCGGCTCGGACTCAACCGATAAAGGCAGTGCAGCACGGATGCGCTCGTCGACGTGGAGGGTGACCCCGGCACCGCGCAACGCGGCCGCGACGGCGGGCAGCACGGTGGACCGCGAATGGACCAGCAGGGTCTCCACGGTGTTGCAGACGCTGGGCCGCTGGGTCTTGGCGTTCAGCAGGATCTCCACCGCCATGTCCTCGCTGGCGGATTCGTCGATAAAGATATGCACGTTGCCCTCGCCGGTCTCGATGACCGGCACCGCGGCGTTCAGCACCACGGACTGGATCAGGTCCCGGCCCCCGCGCGGAATCAGGACATCAACGCGCCCGCGGGCCCGCATCAGCGCATTCGCGCCTTCCCGGCCGTACTGGTCCACTGTCTGCACGGCATCGGCGGGCAGCCCGACGCCGTCCAGGGCTTCGCGGAGAACGTGGACCAAGGCTTCGTTGGTGGCCGCAGCGGCGGTGCCGCCACGGAGGATAACGGCGTTGCCGCTCTTGAGCGCCAGGCCGGCGATGTCCACAGTGACGTTGGGCCGGGCTTCATAAATGGCTGCGACGACGCCCATGGGAACATTCACCTGGCGCAGGCGGAGACCGTTGGGGAGGGTCTGGCCGCGGACCACGTTGCCCACCGGGTCAGGCAGGTTGGCCAGAGTCTCCAGGGCGTCAACAAGCCCAGTAATGCGGGCTTCGCTCAGTGTCAGCCGGTCCAGCATGGCCGCGGACGTGCTGTTGGCCTTGCCAGCGGCAACATCCTTGGCGTTGGCGGCCAGGATCTGGTCCTTCCGCGCCAGAAGGCCAGCGCCGATGGCGCGCAGGCCACGGTCCTTCCAGGCCCGGTTTGCCCCGGCCATCCGGCGGGCCGCGTGCTTGGAGCGGTCAGCGATGGCGTGGACCGCTGCCTCAACCTCCGCCGGAGTGGGGGTACTCCCCTGTTCCGGTCCGGAAGGAACCACGTTCGAATCGTCGGAATTGCCAGTGGCTTGGGAAATCAATGCCTCAGTCATCCTTCAAGTCTAGGCGAGCGGACCGCTCAGACCAGAACCAGATCGTCCACATGGACAACCTCACGGTCGAATCCGCGGCCCAGGGACTCGCCCAGTTCCACGGTGGAGCGGCCCAGCATCTGGGGAAGCTCAGCGGCAGAGTAATTAACCAAACCGCGCGCGATGACGGTACCGTCACCGGCCACCATCTCGACGGCGTCTCCGGCTTCGAAGGTGCCGTCCACCGATGAAATTCCGGCGGGGAGCAGCGAGGTGTGATTGTCCCGCACGGCATGCACGGCGCCGTCGTCAAGAAAGAGCCGACCCTGAACGTGTGCCAGGTGGGCCAGCCACATCATCCGCACGGACTTACGGCCGCTGTTGACGGTGAACCAGGTCCCCACATCTTCACCGGCCAGGGCGGCTCCGGCGTTGGCTGTGGAGGTGACCAGCGCGGGGATGCCGGAATCGGCGGCCATGGTGGCAGCCTCGACTTTAGTCTGCATTCCGCCGGTGCCTACGCCTGCCTTGCCCGGCTTCCCGATGGTCACTGCCTCAAGATCTTCGGGGCCGTCCACCTGGGGAATGCGCTTGGCACCCTTGGCGGGCGGGCCGTCGTACAGCGAGTCGACGTCGGACAGCAGCAGCAGGGCGTCGGCGCGGACCAGATGTGCCACGAGCGCTGAGAGCCTGTCGTTGTCGCCGAAACGGATCTTGTGCGTGGCGACCGTGTCGTTTTCATTGACCACCGGCACCACGCCGAGGTTGAGGAGGCGATTCAGTGCACGGAAAGCGTTCGCGTGGTGGCTGCGACGCATGAGGTCATCTGCAGTCAGCAGCACCTGGCTGACGGTGACGCCGTGGGCGCCGAACGCGTGCGTGTAGCGCGCCATGAGCAGGCCCTGGCCCACGCTGGCGGCGGCCTGCTGGGTCGCGAGGTCACGCGGACGCTTCACCAGGCCGAGGGGCGCAAGCCCAGCGGAAATGGCTCCCGAAGAAACCAGGATAATTTCCGTGCCGGCGTTATGTTTGGCGGCCAGGACATCTGAGAGGGCGGTCAGGGACTCTTCCGAGATGCCGCCCTTGATGCTGGTCAGCGACGACGATCCTACTTTGACAACGATCCGGCGGGCCCGGGCGAGCACACTGCGGTCGTCCTTTGGTTCCTCGATGATTACTGCGGAATTTTCAGTCACTTCGGCCGTCTCACTCGTCATCTTCAACGCCCAGTCCACTCTCCTTGAGCGGCGTGGCAGCGCGGCGGCTGCTGACCGATTCGGTCCAGATCCCGGCCTTGCGCTCGGCTTCGAGCTCGGCGCGGGCGGCGGCCTTGGCATCCTTGCGTTCCTGCTGCTCGTCACGCTTCTGGCCACGGGTGGGGCGGTCGCCGACGTCCGCGAAACGGATATCCGTGCCACGCGGTGATGCGAGCATTTCGGCTCCGGCCATCATGGTGGGCTCCCAGTCGAAGACAACGCCGTCATCTTCGCCGATCACGACTGCGTCGCCCGGCTTGGCGCCCTGCTTGAACAGTTCGTTTTCGACGCCGAGCTTGGCCAGGCGGTCGGCGAGGTAGCCGATGGCTTCCTCGTTGGTGAAGTCAGTCTGCTTGACCCAGCGCACGGGCTTGTCGCCCAGGACGCGGAAGAGCGGTTCGAGGTTCTTTTCCTCGCGGCGGATCCTGAAACCGGACTCGTTGACGGCGCGGGGCCGCAGGATGGGCGGCTGGACCTTTGGCGGGGCGGCCGCGAGGGCGGCACGGGCGGCCTGGACGATTTCCGCCATCGCGAAGCCCAGCTGGCGGAGACCCTCGTGGCTGGTGGCCGAGATCTCGAAGACCCGGTAGCCGCGTGATTCCAGTTCGGGGCGGACGAATTCAGCCATGTCCTTGCCGTCCGGGAGGTCCACCTTGTTCAGGGCCACCAGCCGCGGACGGTGGTTCAGCGGAACCACTTCGCCGTCGGTACCCGCGTAGCTCATGTCCACGACGTACTTTTCCAGTTCGGCCTCGATGATGGCCAGGTCTGCCAGCGGGTCGCGGTCCGATTCAAGCGTGCCGCAGTCCAGCACGTGTACCAGGGCGGCGCAACGCTCCACATGGCGCAGGAAGTGGTGGCCAAGGCCCTTGCCTTCGCTGGCGCCCTCGATGAGGCCCGGAACGTCTGCAATGGTGAAGCGGACATCGCCGGACTGGACAACACCCAGGTTCGGGATGAGGGTGGTGAAGGGGTAGTCGGCGATCTTGGGCCGCGCGGCGGACATGGCCGCGATCAGGCTGGACTTGCCGGCAGAGGGGAAACCCACCAGTGCGATATCGGCGATGGATTTCAGTTCCAGCACAACGTCGCTGGCGTCACCCTCGATGCCCAGGAGCGCGAACCCCGGGGCACGGCGCTTCTGCGAGGACAGCGAGGCATTGCCCAGGCCGCCCTGGCCGCCGGCGGCGGCCACATATTCTGCGCCTTCGCCGACCAGGTCTGCCAGAACGGTGCCGTCCTTGGATTTGACCACGGTGCCATCCGGGACCGGCAGGATGAGGGTCTCGCCGCTCTTGCCGCCGCGCCAGTCGCCCATGCCGGACCCGCCGTTGGTGGCGTGCCGGTGCGGGGAGTGGTGGTAGTCCAGCAGGGTAGTGGTCTGGTGGTCAACGCGCAGGATGACGTTGCCGCCATCGCCGCCGTTACCGCCGTCGGGTCCGCCCAGTGGGATGAACTTCTCCCGGTGGACGGAGACACAGCCGTGGCCGCCGGTACCGCCGGATACGTGCAGTACTACCCGGTCTACAAAGCTCGCCACGTGGATCTCCTCAGTGCTTTTTCCTGGACGCCCAAGGGCGCCAAGACGATTGTAATGCGGTTAAAAGAATAGTGGAGCGGACCAAATGGCCCGCTCCACCGATTCAGAACTATTTGTTACTCTGCAGCTGCAGCAGCAACGATGTTAACAACGCGGCGACCGCGGCGGGTGCCGAACTGGACGGCTCCCGGAGCCAGTGCGAACAGTGTGTCGTCGCCGCCACGGCCAACGCCGGCGCCCGGGTGGAAGTGGGTGCCACGCTGGCGGACGATGATCTCGCCTGCGGAAACTACCTGGCCGCCGAAGCGCTTGACGCCGAGGTACTGGGCGTTGGAGTCACGACCGTTGCGAGTGGAACTCGCGCCTTTTTTATGTGCCATTTGAAATGCCTGCCTTTAAAATTCTGGGGAATCTGCTGAAGAACCTGAACAGTAACGAAGAGTTACTTGATACCCGTGATCTTGACCTTGGTCAATTCCTGACGGTGACCCTGGCGCTTCTTGTAACCGGTCTTGTTCTTGAACTTCTGGATGACGATCTTCGGACCACGGAGGTCTTCGAGGATCTCAGCCGTAACCGTTACCTTGGCCAGGTCCGCAGCAGCAGAGGTGACTTTGTCACCGTCTACCAGGAGCAGTGCGGGCAACTCAAAAGTGCTGCCGGCTCCACCGGGGACGCGGTTCAGGGTAACGAAGTCTCCAACGGAAACCTTCTCTTGGCGGCCGCCTGCGCGGACAATCGCGTACACCACTTGGGAACTCACTTCTCTCGACGTTTATTACTAAATTTGCGTGCTGAACCCGATTCCATAATTGGCTGGGTTCTCGCTGTGCCTCAACGCCGTGGGGTCGTAACCCAAGTGTTGGCGTAAGCACCGAAGATCTAGAATACGCTAATTTTGCCTTCGGCCGCAAATGAGGCTGGTTACGGTCTGTTGTCTGTGATAGGACCCACAAGCAGGTACTGCACTGACAATCCAAAACCGTGCCTGACTATCGTACAGGCCACGTGGACGCCAAACTGTCAGGAATGAATTCGCGGCGCGTCGAAGAATTCCACTTCGAACCGGGAGGACTGCCTGAACGCCACCAGCATCGCCGCCCGTTCAGCCGCGGAAGCGCTCCGGGCGGCATCGTCAGCCAAGGCGATGGCGTCGCGGGTGGCCTGCGCGAAGTCCTCGTCAGCATAGGCCCGCAGCCAGTCGGCATAAGGGTGCGCTGCAGGGGCACCGGCAGCCAGGAACTCCGCGTGGAGGGTCTGTCCCACCTCGGCGTACAACCAGAAGCACGGCAGCACCGCCGCCACGAGGACCGCATAGCTGCCGGAGGCCGAGGCTGCCAGCAGGTGGTCCACGTAGGACTTGGTGACAGGTCCAAGGACGGAGTCCACTGTCCTGGTGCTCAGCCACGTGCGGTGCAGTTCGGATTCGACCTCAAGGCATTGCCGGGCCGACTTTGCCCAGAACAGCTGCGAGGCTTCCGTGGGCGCCAGCGCACTGGCCCGGGCAAGGACACGCGAATAGCCGTTGAGGTAGATGGCGTCCTGGGCGAGGTAAAAGGCGAACTGCTCCTCAGCCAACGTGCCGGCCGCCAGGTCACGGATGAAATCCAGCCCGTAGATGGCCTGAAGATCCGGCTCCGACGCCCGACGCAGCGTCTCTGCGAATTCGCCGGCTGCCGGAACCTGCTGCATGTGGTGGAAGTGGTTGATGGGGCCGTTGCCCCCGCCCACCTCGAGCTGGTCAGAGGCCTGCAGCGCGCCAACCAGCCAAGGCTTGACCTTCCGCAATGCGGCTTCCCAGTCCCCCAGCCTGGCCTGAGCCGTGGCCATGGCCGACGACAGCGAGCAGCCGGTGCCGTGGCTGTTGCGGGTGGGGATCCTGTCCCCGCTCACTTCCACCACCTCCCGGGTAAGCAGCCCGGCGGCGTTGACCAGGGCATCCGGGCACGCACCGGCGTCGAGATGGCCGCCCTTGACCAGCACGGTGGCACCGGTCGCGGCGGACAACCGCCGCCCTTGCCCGAGCGCATCAGGCCAATCCCGCGCCTGCGGCTCCCCCACCAGGATGGCCAGTTCGGCCAGGTTGGGGGTGATCAGGTCCGCGAGCGGGAGCAGTTCCCGCAGGGCTACCTCCGCCGACTCCTGCAGCAGCCGGTCTCCGCTGGTGGCCACCATCACCGGATCAAGAACGACGACGGCGGGACGCACCTTTTCCAGCCAGTCCCGGACCACGCCTATCACCGCGGCGTCGCCCAGCATGCCGATCTTGACCGCGTCGATGGTGATGTCGTCGCT
Source organism: Pseudarthrobacter sp. RHLT3-21 (assembly GCF_059383495.1). Lineage (NCBI taxonomy): Bacteria > Bacillati > Actinomycetota > Actinomycetes > Micrococcales > Micrococcaceae > Pseudarthrobacter > Pseudarthrobacter sp. RHLT3-21. The sequence continues at coordinate 514,851 of NZ_JBWZCI010000001.1, read as the reverse complement.
GATGGCCTCAAGCTGCTGGCCCAGAAAGGACGCCGGCGGGACGTGAACCGCCCGGACCCCCTGCGTGTTTTGGACTGTCAGGGCGGTGATGGCCGCCATGCCATAGCCGCCAAGAGCCGCAATGCTCTTGAGATCGGCCTGGACGCCCGCGCCACCTGAGGGGTCCGATCCGGCAATGGACAGCACCCGCGGAACGTCACGCAGCACCTGGACCGCAGAAGAGCGGCCTGGGGCGGGCCGGTACACAGCGGGGGTTGCCGTAGCCAGGGGCGTTGCAGGAGGAAGGACAGAAGTTGAAGCCAAAGGAGACATCCCTTCGCCGGTGCTAACCGGACAGGTTCAACGGGTGTGGATCTCAGCCGGCTCTCTGCGCGGCACCCCGTGTCAGTCACCAGCCTAGCGTTCCTCAGGACTTAACGCCGGACGCCCGGACGCAGCCCGTAATTCACGGGTACGTCCGGGCGCCGGTGTAGTGGATTGCCCTGCTGTTTGGTCAGAGCTCCGAGGCCGGAACCCCTACGCCCAGGATGATGGGCGCGTTGGTGGCCGCCGGCTTCTCAGCCACAGGAGCCTTGACGGGCTCAGGGGCCTTGGCGGCGTGGGTGTGTCCGGCGGCAGCCGCCGGAGCGGCTTCGTGATGCTCCACGGACGTGGCGTTGGCTGCGCCCTGGGCACGGCTGGCACTCCGGTTCCGCCGGGGACGGCGGGCGCGCGGCTCCTCGGTGTGGTCGGAATAATCCTTCTCCGCCACGGCAGGCTGCTGCTGCTGACGGGCAGGTCCGGCCGGCTGGCTTTCAGTTGCCTGGACTGCCGACGGCTTGCTTTCCGCCACAGGAGCCGAACCGCCAAGGTGGGCGAAGGCCTCCGCGAGGCGGTCCAGTGTCAGGGCAGGCGCGTGCGGCAGATCCTCGTGATGCTCCACGAACGGCAGCACAACCTGCTCTCCGCCGAACGTCAGCACAGCGGCCGGGCGGCCGTTGGAGTCCGTCTCGGAGCGCACGGCCGGAGCCGGCGCCGGCGCAGCGGGCAGCTGTCCCGCGGCGGCTGATGCGAGAGCCACCTCGTCGTCGTGCATGTGCGCAGCGTGGGCTGCCGCCGCAATGTTCGCAAGCGCTGCCCGCGTGGCCTCCGCCTTGGCATGGCGCTCGGAATCACTGGGTTCCGGGTGGACCGTGTGGATCTGCACCGGCGCTGCCGGTGCAGTTTCCAGCGGCTGGCCGCCCCGTCCGCGGCGGCGCTTCCGGTCAGTGCGGCCACCCGGCTGGCTGTCCGGGCGCTGACTGTCCGTGCGCACGGTGTCCGGGCGCTGATCGTTGATGCGGGGGTCCTGCCGGCTGTCCACCCGCTGCACATGGTGCTCAGCGGCTACGGTGTTGACGCGGCGGTGCTCCACGGGGTCGTCGTGGGTGACGATCCCGCGGCCCGCACAGGTTTCACACTGCTCGCCGAAGACTTCCAGGAGCCCGGTGCCCATGCGCTTTCGCGTCATCTGCACGAGGCCCAGCGAGGTCACTTCGGCTACCTGGTGCTTCGTCCGGTCGCGGCCCAGGCACTCCACCATGCGGCGGAGGACCAGGTCGCGGTTGGATTCGAGGACCATGTCGATGAAGTCGATGACGATGATGCCGCCGATGTCGCGGAGCCTCAGCTGCCGGACCACTTCTTCAGCTGCCTCGAGGTTGTTCTTGGTGACGGTTTCCTCGAGGTTGCCGCCGCTGCCGGTGAACTTGCCGGTGTTGACGTCCACCACGGTCATGGCTTCGGTGCGGTCGATGACCAGCGAGCCGCCCGAGGGCAGGAAGACCTTGCGTTCCAGGGCCTTGTGGATCTGCTCGTCGATGCGCCAGGCCGCGAAAATGTCCGTGTCCTTGGTCCACTTTTCCAGCCGGCCGACGAGGTCGGGCGCCACATAGGTGACGTAGGCCTCGATGGTGTCCCAGGCCTCTTCACCGGAGACGATCAGCTTGGAGAAGTCCTCGTTGAAGACATCGCGGACCACCTTGATGGTGAGGTCAGGTTCGCCGTAGAGCAGCTCCGGCGCGAGGATCTTGGTGGACGTGGACTGGCTTTCGATGCCCTCCCACTGCGCCCGCAGCCGGTTGATGTCGTGAGTGAGCTCCTCTTCCGAGGCGCCTTCGGCAGCGGTGCGGACGATGACGCCGGCGTGCTCCGGGAGGCGGTCCTTGAGGATGCGCTTGAGGCGGTTGCGCTCGACGTCGGGCAGTTTGCGGGAGATGCCGGTCATGGACCCGCCGGGCACATAGACCAGGTAACGGCCGGGCAGCGAGATCTGGCTGGTCAGGCGTGCACCCTTGTGGCCCACGGGATCCTTGGTGACCTGGACCAGGACGGTGTCGCCGGACTTGAGCGCGTTTTCGATCCGGCGCTGCTTGCCTTCGAGGTTAACGGCTTCCCAGTTCACTTCACCGGCGTAGAGGACGGCGTTGCGGCCGCGTCCGATGTCAACAAACGCCGCTTCCATGGACGGCAGGACGTTCTGCACCTTGCCGAGGTAGACGTTGCCGATCAGGGAGTCCTGCTGGGTCTTGGAGACAAAATGCTCGGCCAGGACGCCGTCTTCGAGGACGCCGATCTGGATTCTGTCGTCGCGCTGGCGGACGATCATCTGCCGGTCGACTGATTCACGGCGTGCCAGGAACTCAGCCTCGGTGATGACGGTGCGGCGACGGCCGGTATCGCGGGATTCGCGGCGGCGCTGCTTCTTGGCTTCGAGGCGGGTGGAACCCTTGACGGACGTGACGCGGTTGTTGACCGGCGCTTCGGTGGCGGCGCGCGGCGCGCGGACGCGGGTCACCGTGTTGGGCGGGTCGTCGCCTTCTCCGCCGGTCAGTTCCAGATCCTGGTCGCCACGGCGGCGACGGCGGCGACGGCGGGACGTCACGCCCTCATCGGCCTGCCCGGCGGATTCGTCATCAGTTTCATCGGCTGCGCCGTCGTCGCCTTCGTTATCGCCGTCAGCATCACTTTCGCCGGTGCGGCTGCGTCCGCGGCGACCACGGCTGCGGCGCCTGCGGCGGCCGTTGGCGTCGTCCGCTTCGCCGTCTTCGGCGTCGTCCTCTTCCGGCTCTTCAACCACGGCGGCGGCCGGTGCCGGGCGGACCACGGTGCTGAGGTCAGGGGCCTGGAAAAGCACAGACGTGGTGGACGCCGGCTCAAGGAACAGTGAGCTGAACGGGCTGGCAGGCTCGGCATCCGCCGGTTCTTCAGCCGGCGCGGCGGCAGCGTTGACGGCGGCAGCCTTGGCGGGTGCGACGGCGGCGGTTGCTGCGGGCGCGGCGGCCTCCGCAGCTGCGACTTCCTCTGCTTCCGGGGCCGGCGTCGCTGCAGCTTCAGGGGCTGCCTCAGGAGCTGTTGGTTCCACGGCCGCGGGGGCGACGTCGGGGGCCGAGGTTTTGCGCGTGGCCACGCGGCGGCGGCGGACAGGCTTGGTCTCCGCTGCAGCCTCAGGGGCTGCAGATTCGGCGGCGGCAGGCTCTACGGCGGAGGGCTCTACGGTGGCCTCGGTAACAATCGCGGCGGCGGGTGCTTCAGTGGCCTCAGCCGCGAAAGCCGGCAACGGCTCGGCGGTGTCCACCTTCTTACGTGCGCGGGTCCGGCGAACCGGTGCCTTGGGCTCCGGCGCGACGTCCTCAGCAGCGTCAGTCACCGGTGCGGCCTCTGCGGCCTTCGGCACTGCCTTCCGACGCGTCCGGGTGACCTTCTTGGGCGCTTCCGCAGCCTCGACGGCTTCATCATTAACGGCTGGTGCTTGTTCGTTTTCCATATGTGGCAACACTCCTGCCCCTGACGTACCGCCACATCCGGCACCCATTGGGGCACATATTGTCAAAACCCGCAGGCGTTGACAGAAGTCAAGTGGATACTCCCAGGTTCGCACCGGCAGAGGGGTGCGGCAGCCCGTGGGAGCCGTCGGCTGTGTCCTGAAACCCGTTGTTCTACACGCCACAACCAGGTGCCGACCAATGGAATTGCGGGAAGCCGGATCAGAGAATCCGAAGCCTGCCCTGCTCATCATTGGCGGTCTTGAAACAAGCCACCGGACCGGAGTCCGAATGTGGGTCGGCCTCCAGCCATGTTCATTCTCTCACACCCGGGCTGAAAGACGGCGGAAGCAAGGGCAACGGATCAGGACGTGAGGGCCCCGACTGAATGCTGCTTCCAGCCACCGGCGTTACAATCGGGGAAAGGAGCACCCGAAGCAAAGGACGCCACACACCATGCCCAGCATTTCCTCCCACGGCACCGACACGCCGGCGGCTTCCCCTGCGGCAGAGCCGTTGCCCGCCACGCCCGGGACTGTGCCGCCGATGGCACGTAACCGAGCGTTCGGCTGGCTGATGGTCATCACCGGCGCCATCGGCTGGCTGGCCTCGGGATCACTGGTCCTGGAAAAGCTCGCCCTCCTGGAGGATCCGAATCACGTAACGGCCTGCGACGTAAATCCGTGGATCTCCTGCGGCCAGGTCATGCAGACCTGGCAGAGCTCGGCGTTCGGGTTCCCCAACATGTTTATTGGCATCGTGGCGTTCGCTGTCATCATCACCGTGGGCATGGCCCTGTTGTCCGGCGCCACGTTTGCACGCTGGTACTGGGCAGGACTCCAGGCCGGCGTCACGCTCGGCTTCGCTTTTGTGGTGTGGCTCTGGTCCCAGGCACTTTACGACATCCACATTCTGTGCCCGTTCTGCATGATCGTCTGGGCCGCGATGATCCCACTCTTCGTCTGGGTAACCATCCGTAACGTCGTCCATGGCATCATCCCCGTCCCGGCAGGTGCGGCACGTGTGCTGGGCGAATCGGGCTGGATCATCACCGCGTTGCTGTACGTGGCAGTCATCGCCAGCATCTTCTTCGCGTTCATCCAGGTGTTTGCCGGAACATCAGGCTTCTAAGCGAGCCCCGCAAAACGCACACAAATACCACACACAACAAGGCGCGAACCGGCACGTAATACCCTCAAATCCGAGATTTGAGGGTATTACGTGCCGGTTCGCGCCTTTACTTGGCGGTGCGGGACTTAGTCCTGGAACCAGATCTTGATTTCGCGCTCGGCCGAGTCCACGGAGTCGGAGCCGTGGACCAGGTTCTGCTGGACCTTCAGGCCCCAGTCGCGGCCGAAGTCGCCACGGATGGTGCCGGGAGCCGCAGTGGTGGGATCGGTGGTGCCAGCCAGGGACCGGAAGCCTTCGATGACGCGGTGGCCTTCGAAGATCGCGGCGACAACCGGTCCGCTGAGCATAAATTCGACGAGGGGCTCGTAAAACGGCTTGCCCACGTGCTCTTTGTAGTGCTGCTCCAGCAGTTCCCGGCTGGCGTCAACCTTCTTCAGTTCGGCGAGGGTGTAGCCCTTTGCCTCAATGCGGCCCAGGATGGCGCCGCTGAGGTTGCGGGCAACGCCGTCGGGCTTGATCAGTACCAGGGTGCGCTCAATGGTCATAGCTGCTCCAATGCGTAATGGGTGGGTTTCGGGACTATTCTACGAGGATTCCGTGGCGTCCCCGTGCGACGCATTCCACTCGGTCTGTTCGCGTTCGCGCTGTGCGGCCTCGGAGTCGATCCTGATGCCGGTGCGGATTCCGTACCACCAGGCCAGGCCGAACAGCGCACCGACCAGGAACATCATGGGCTCAACAATGCCCGTCAGGATCAGCACAATCTGCAGGATCCAGCCCAGCCCCACGCCCCACGGTTTGGACAGCACAGCGCAGGCAAGGACCATCACGACGCTCAGCGCGATGCCGATCCCCAGGATCAGCGCCGGCGGAAACTCACCGCGTTTGAGTCCAAAGACGGCCAGCGTTGCGAAGAACACCACAAACGCCTCAAGCAGCAGGACTGTGGAGGCAAACATCACCTTGGTGGACCGGCGCTTCTTGGGCATTCCCGGGCGCCATTCGCGCTGGGCTTTGGTTAGCTTGGCCACGCCTAGGCCTCCGTCTTTCCGAGCAGGATCCGGGCTTCCGCCACCAGGGTAATGGAACCCGTCACCAGCACGCCGCCGGAGAGGTCGTCGTTGGCTTCGGCGCGTTCCACGGCCCATTCGAGGGCGTCGTCGAGCTTCTCAGCAATGTGGATGTTGTCTTCCCCGAAGCCCATTTCAACGGCCAGTTCGGCCAGTTCGGCCGCGGGCACTGCCCGTGGCGAGTTGGACTGGGTGAAGCAGTATTCCTGGGCGATGTCGCCCAGGGATTCCTTGAGCTGGCGCAGGATCTCTTCGGCGTCCTTCTCCTTCAGGACTCCGACCACCGGCACCAGCCGGGTGAAAGTGAAGGCCTCCTGGATGGCCTCGGCCGAGACCCTGATGCCGTCCGGGTTGTGGGCCGCGTCCACGATGATGGTGGGCGCCGTCCGGACAACCTCAAGGCGGCCGGGGGACGTGACGGACGCGAAGGCTTCCTGGAGCACCTCGGCGTCAAGTTCCTTTTCGCCGCCGAAGAAGGCCTCGAGTGCTGCCACGGCCACTGCCGCGTTCTGGGCCTGGTGCGCGCCGTGCAGCGGCAGCAGCAGTTCCGGGTACCGGCCGGCGATGCCTTGGATGCTCACTACCTGGCCGCCCACAGCTACCGTCCGGGATTCGACGCCGAACTCCACGCCTTCAAACCGGAACGGGACTGCCACTTCCTTGGCTTTCTCGAGCAGCACCTGCGCAGCATCAACGGGCTGCGAGGCACTGATGAGGTAACCGCCGGGCTTGATGATGCCGGCCTTCTCGTAGGCAATGTCCTCGGTGGTGTCGCCCAGCAGGTCGGTGTGGTCCAGCGAGATGGGGGTGACCACCGAAACCAGGCCGTCGCCCACGTTGGTGGCATCGGTGATGCCGCCCAGGCCCACCTCGATCACGGCCACGTTGACGGGCTGGTCCGCGAAGATCGCGAAGCCCAGGATGGTCAGGCACTCGAAGTACGTGAGCCGGGGCTCCCCCGCCGCGGTGAGTTCGTCGTCGACGATCTGCAGGTACGGGCGGATCTCGTCCCAGATCCGGACGAACGTTTCGTCAGAGACGGGGTGGCCGTCGATGCTGATCCGCTCAGTGACCTTGGACAGGTGCGGGCTGGTGTAGCGGCCGGTGCTTAGGCCGTGCGCGCGCAGCCCGGCCTCAATCATCCGGGCCGTGGAGGTCTTGCCGTTGGTGCCGGTCACATGGATGATCGGGAAGGCCTTGTTGGGCTCCCCCAGTACATCCATCGCCCGGAACAGCGGCGCGAGACGCGGCTCCATCTTGTTTTCCGGTGCACGCCCCAGCAGCTCGGCGTAGACACTTTCCACGGAGAATTCGTCAGTCATGGCTCAGGCCTCTGCTTTTTCGACGGTGATGCGTGGTTCGCCTGACTCAGCCGGAACTGTGGCCAGCTCCAGGGTCAGGGTTTCGGTCTTGACCAGCTTGGCGTTGGCCAGCAGAGCATCGAGCACGGTGGGAACGGCCGTAACGGTGGTCCGGATCCGGTCGCTCACGTTCAGTCCGGAGTCCTTGCGTGCCTGCTGGATGGCGCGGACCATGTCGCGGGCCGTCCCTTCGGCCTCAAGTTCGGGCGTGACCTCGGTATTGAGCACCACAAAGCCGCCTCCGGGCAATACTGCGACAGCAGAGGATGCGGTAGCAGAACCGCCGTCGGACTCCGCCACTACTGTCTCCAGCGTGTATTCCTGGGGTTCCAGCTCCAGGCCGCCGGAAACAACGACTCCAGCGACGCCGTTTATTTCTTGAACCGACCAGTCACCGGACTTGGCGCCCTTGATGGCCTGCTGGACGTTCTTGCCCAGGCGCGGTCCCGCGGCGCGGGCGTTGACCACCAGCTTCTGCTCGATGCCGAACTCCTCCGGGGAGGCGCTCTCGGCGTCCAGCAGGCGGACGGAGCGCAGGTTCAGTTCATCGGCGACGACGGCGGCGAAGCCTCCCAGCGCATCCGCGCCGGGTGCCACAACGGTCAGTTCCTGCAGCGGCAGCCGGACGCGAAGGTTGGCGGCCTTGCGCAGCGAGGATCCGGTGGAGCAGATCTGCTGCACGCGGTCCATCGCTTCCACCAGCGAAGCGTTGGCCGGGAACAGGTCAGCGTCCGGCCAGTCGGCCAGGTGCACGGAGCGGCCGCCGGTGAGGCCGCGCCAGATCTCCTCGGAGACCAGCGGGAGCAGCGAGGCGGCCACGCGGGACACGGTTTCGAGCGCTGTGTAGAGCGCGTCGAACGCGTCAGCGCTCTCGTCAAAGAAGCGCTGACGGCTGCGGCGGACGTACCAGTTGGTGAGCATGTCCAGGTAGCTGCGCAGTTCGTCGCAGGCGCCGGAGATGTCGTAGCTGTCCAGCTGGGCGGTCATGTTCCGGACCAGGTCGCCGGTGTTGGCCAGCAGGTACTGGTCCAGGGTGTCTGCGTACCCGTCGTAGCGGAGCTTCGCGTCGTAGCCCGAACCGCCGCCGGCTGCGTTCGTGTACAGCGTGAAGAAGATGTAGACGTTCCACAGCGGCAGGATGACCTGGCGGACGCCGTCGCGGATTCCCTGTTCGGTGACCACCAGGTTGCCGCCGCGCAGGATGGGGCTGGACATCAGGAACCAGCGCATGGCGTCGGAGCCGTCGCGGTCCAGGACCTCCGAGACGTCCGGGTAGTTGCGCAGGCTCTTGGACATCTTCTGCCCGTCCGAGCCCAGCACGATGCCGTGGCTGATGACGTTCCGGAAGGCCGGACGGTCAAACAGAGCCGTGGACAGGATGTGCAGCATGTAGAACCAGCCGCGGGTCTGGCCGATGTACTCCACGATGAAGTCCGCCGGGTTGTGCGTGTCAAACCAGGCCTCGTTCTGGAACGGGTAGTGCACCTGGCCGTACGGCATGGAGCCGGAGTCGAACCAGACGTCCAGGACGTCCTCCACTCGGCGCATCACGGACTGGCCCTCTTCGGGGGTCCGGGGGTCGTCCGGGTTCGGGCGGATCAGTTCGTCGATGAACGGCCGGTGCAGGTCAACCTGGCCGGCCTTGTTCAGTGGCAGGCGGCCGAAGTCCGCCTCGATCTCGGCCAGGGAGCCGTAGACGTCGGTGCGCGGGTACTCGGGGTCGCTGGACTGCCACACGGGGATGGGGCTGCCCCAGTAGCGGTTGCGGCTGATGGACCAGTCGCGGGCGTTGGCCAGCCACTTGCCGAACTGGCCGTCCTTGACGTTCCCGGGGATCCAGTTGATCTCCTGGTTCAGTTCGGACATGCGGTCCTTGAACTTGGTGACTTCCACGTACCAGGAGGAAACAGCGCGGTAGATCAGGGGGTTGCGGCAGCGCCAGCAGTGCGGGTAGCTGTGCTCGTAGCTTGCTTGGCGGACCAGGCGACCCTGCGCCCGCAGCACCTGGGTGATGGGTTTGTTGGCCTCGAACACCTGCAGGCCCACGATGTCGTGCAGGTCGCCGTGGCTGAACAGCGGCAGGAACTTGGCGCCTTCATCGACGGACAGGACTACCGGGATGCCGGCCTCTTCACAGACCTTCTGGTCGTCTTCACCGTAGGCGGGCGCCTGGTGGACGATGCCGGTGCCATCGGTGGTGGTGACGTAGTCGGCCACGAGAAAACGCCAGGCGTTCTGGGTGCCGTACTTTTCGTCGTCGCGGAAGTCGTTCCACAGCGGCTGGTACGCCAGGCCCGCAAGTTCCGCGCCGGTGTGGGTTGACGTCACGGCGGCCTCGGCGGAATCCACATCCTCATAGCCCAGGTCCTTGGCGTACGCGGCCAGCAGGTCAGCGGCCAGGAGGAAGCTTCCGGTAACCGGGGCGTCCGGCGAGGCGGCCTTGACGCCGCTGGGTCCGGCGGGCAGCACGGCGTAGGTGATGGAAGGCCCGACGGCGAGCGCGAGGTTGGTGGGCAGCGTCCAGGGCGTGGTGGTCCAGGCGAGCGCCTGCACGCCGGCGAGCTGCTTCGACAACTCCGTCTCCCCTGCAGTGATGGGGAACGTCACCGTGACTGTTTGGTCCTGGCGGTTCTTGTAGACGTCGTCGTCCATGCGCAGTTCGTGGTTGGACAGCGGCGTTTCGTCCTTCCAGCAGTAGGGCAGCACGCGGTAGCCGTTGTACGTCAGGCCTTTTTCGTGCAGCTGCTTGAAGGCCCACAGGACCGATTCCATGTATTCGACGTTGAGCGTCTTGTAGTCGTTGTCGAAGTCCACCCAGCGGGCCTGCCGGGTGACGTAGCTCTTCCATTCATCGGCGTACTTCATCACGGAGGCACGGCAGGCGTCGTTGAACTTGTCGATGCCCATGGTCTCGATCTGGGTCTTGTCAGTCATGCCCAGCTGCTTCATGGCTTCCAGTTCAGCCGGCAGGCCGTGGGTGTCCCAACCGAAGCGGCGTTCCACACGGCGGCCGCGCTGGGTCTGGTAGCGGCCCACGAGGTCCTTGGCGTACCCGGTCAGGAGGTGGCCGTAGTGCGGCAAGCCGTTGGCGAAGGGAGGACCGTCATAGAAGACGAATTCGTTGCTGCCGGGCTGCCCGCCGGGGGCGTCGGCGCTGCGCTGGTCGATGCTGGCCTGGAAGGTGCCGTCCTGGTCCCAGTACTTCAGGATGCGCTCTTCGATCTCCGGGAACTTCACGGAGTGGGAGACACCAGCGGCAGCGCCGCTCGAAACGGTAGCCGAAGGGGAGGCTGAGGCTTTGGGGTAATACGTCATTCTCGACATCCTGGGTTGAGCTGGTGAACCATTCAGCCGCTGCTGACTGGTTCCGTTCAGGATGCGAGGACGGCTCGTGTGCTGTCCTGGGACTGCACGCTGACCGCGGTACCACCTCACTTACCGGCACTCCACCACGCTCCGTGGAGAGCTGTTGTTGCGCCGGCCGCTCATTACTGCTGTGACGGGCTTACCCGTCCGGTTCTAGTAACACCGGCTGCCAGATGCCTGGCGGTCGGTGCGTTCTTCCGGAAGCTCACCGGTGATCGCCGGGTCGTAGCCATGTCTGAGTCTACTATCGCCTGCCCGTCTACCGCCATTCTCCGGAGCGCGGGGACCCGCGCCGGGACCAGTTTGAGGATCAGGGGCAGCATTAGCGGGCCAAGTCATTGGAGGATGCGTGCCGGCCCCCAATAATGAACGGTATGCAGACGGCCGGTATGCGCGGGGAGGACAGGCGGTTCCGGCGCGTAAGCGCGTGGTTCTGCTGGGCCGTCGCGGTAGTCCTTTGCCTGCCGGGCGCCGCGCTGACAGTACTGCGTTTTATCCCGTGGGACCTCGGCACGCCTTGGATCCAGCTGCTGTCCCTGTTTCCCGCAAGCCTGCTGGCCACGGCGACAGCCCTTGGAGCCATGGTCCTCGCCGTGTGCCTGGATCCCCGGCCCGCCCGCACCATCCTCGCCGCATTGGTAACCGCCGTACTGCTGCTCCAGCTGGTTGCGGTCGCGCCCCGCGTTATGTCCACCGAAGGAGCCGCAACGGCACTTCAGGCTGCGGGGGCCTCTGGCTCTCTTGGTGCCGGCCGGACGGTGACGGTGATGGCCCTCAACGTGGGCTCAATGGGAGTTGATGCCGACGCGCTGCTCTCGCTGGCCCGCGTCAGGAACATCGACATCCTGGCCCTGCCGGAGCTTGCTCCGCCAGGGCTGGAAGCCCTCGAAGCTGCTGGGCTGGCCGCACAATTCCCCTACCGTGCGCTGGACGTCGACTGGGCAGGCACAGGCAGCGCAATCCTTTCCCGGTTCCCGCTGGACTCCTCGGCGCGCGTGCCGGAAAGCAACTTTTACCAGAGCAGGGCCGAGGCGGCCATTCCCGGGACATCCGGTGGCATCCACGTGACGGCCGTTCACATAGACTCGCCCCGGCCGGGGCATACACCGTTTTGGCGGAAAGAACTGCGGCAGCTAGGAGATCTCCAGCGGGCGCTGCCCGGTTCGCCGCCCGCCATCCTGCTGGGCGATTTCAATGCCGGCCACGACCACCGCGAGTTCCGGGAGCTTCTGGCCACCGGGTTTATGGATGCCGCCCAGGCGGCCGGCAAGGGCCTGGCGCCAACCTGGCCGTCCGGATCCAGCATCCCGCCGTTCGTAGCACTGGATCATGTCCTCGTAACCCCGGACATCGAGGTCATGGCCTTCGCGACCATCACGGTTCCCGGCACCGACCACTCCGCCGTCGTGGCAGAGCTCACGCTTCCCGGATAGCAGCCTGACTCCCGCCAACAGGCACGTCTGTGCCTAGACTCGGAGCCATGACTTCCGCCCACGGCTTTCTCGGCACGGCCTGCCGCTGGCTGGCACTCTTTGCTGTGCTGCCCGTCCTGGTACTGTCCGTGTTCCGCGCGATCCCTGCCGACTGGCCGGTGCTCGCGGTCCAGCTGCTGTCCTTCACTCCTTGGCTGGCGGTGCCCGCTGCGCTGGCCACGATCCTGGCCGTTGTTGGCCGGAGCAGGTGGCAACAGACGTCCGCCGGAGCGCTTCTGCTGTGCCAGATCTTCTGGCTCTTCCCCTTCGATGCGGCGCGTCCTGCCGCCGCTGCCAGTGCGGGAGCCACGGTGGAACTAACGGCGATGAACATCAACTCGGAGTTCGGCCAGGCGGATGCGGCCCGCATCGTGCAACTGGTCAAGGACAACGGTGTAGGCCTCCTGACGGTCCAGGAGCATTCGCAGGCCCTCCAGGACCGGTTGAGCGCCGAAGGCCTGGACAGCCTCATGCCCCACCGGATCAGCGATCCGACTGATGACGGCGCCGGCAGTGCCGTGTACTCCAGTTATCCCCTCGACCTGGTGGGCATCCTCCCGGACACGCCGTTCCGGATGCCCACCGTCCGGGTGACGGCCGCATCGGGTGGATCGGTGGCGGTCCTGGAAGTCACGAACGTCCACGCCCTGCCGCCGGTGGATGTCAGGGTTGACCAGTGGCGCAGCGACCTCGCGGCCGTAGGCCGGCTGGCGGAGCGTCCCGGCAACAGGCTGCTGATCGGCGACTTCAACGCCACCTATGACCACCAGGAGTTCCGGGCGCTGCTTGGCGCGGCCCCGGACCGTACGGAACTGGTTGACGTGGGGATGGCGTCAGGATCCCGGCTGGTGCCCACCTGGCCGATGGAGGGTCCGCGGCTGCCGGGGATCGCCATCGACCACCTGGTGACCACACCGCTGGTGGGGAGCACCGGATACCAGGTCCAGCGCGTGCCGGGCACGGACCATGCGGCCGTCCTGGCCACGCTCGCCGTCCCGGCCGGCTAAGCACCCGCCACAAGGCACCCGCCAGGGGGGCACACGCCACGAAGTACTGCCGGTCGGCCGCAGCGGACCAGTTCACCCCTTGCGGATCAGCTTGTGGGTGGCCGCCTGGGCAACGGGCCGGATCACGATCTGGTCCAGGTTGACGTGGTGCGGTGCACTGACGGCGTAGCGCACCACGTCGGCTACGTCGGCCGGCGTCAGGGGCTTCTCCACACCCTGGTAGATCTTCGCGACAGCGTCCTTGTCACCGAGGCGGTTGAGCGCGAACTCTTCGGTGTGGACAAGGCCGGGGGCTACCTCGATGACGCGGATGTTGTGCTCCGCCTCTTCCAGCCGGAGGGCACCGGTCAGTGCGTGCTGGGCAAACTTGGCGGCGTTGTAGCCGCCGCCGCCCTCGTAGGCCACCAGCCCGGCGGTGGACGTCAGGTTCAGGACAGTTCCTTCGCCGTTGGCGCGGAGCATCGGCAGGAACGCCCGGGTGAGCTTCATGGTGCCGAGGACGTTGACCCGGAACATCCATTCCCAGTCCTCGGTGTTGGCAGCGCCCACCAGGTCGGCGCCCCGAGCCCCGCCGGCGATGTTGATCAGCGTCCCCACACCGCCCGCTTTGGTGACACGGGCAAGCAGCCGGGCGACGTCGTCGTCCTCGGTGATATCAGCGGGAATTCCGACGGCGCCCGTTTCAGCTTCCAGCGCGGCCAGCCGTTCTGCGCGGCGTGCCACGGCGAACACGGTCCAGCCTTCTGCCGTCAGGGCGCGGACTGTTGCCTCGCCGATGCCGGTGCTGGCCCCTGTAACAACTGCTGCTTTGTTCCGTGAATCCTCAGTCATGGCACCACCCTAACGGCATCGGCGCTACGGATGCTCCCGCATGAACTCCAGTAACACCCGGGCGTGGTTGACCTCAGGATCCCGGGCTCCGTAGAGGAGGGTCACCCGGCTATGCGCGAGCCCCAGCTCCAGGAGGGTGGCGACAGCCGGGTTGCTTTCCAGCTCCTGGCGGTACTTCAGCCGGAAGTCGCCGAAGTGCTCCTTCATGTGCCCGAATTCCTGCCGCAGCGGCGCTGAAGGCGCAATGTCCTTCAGCCAGACGTCCAACTCAGCGGCTTCCTTGCTGACCCCGCGGGGCCAGAGCCTGTCCACCAGAACCCGGCAGCCGTCGTCGTCCGTTGGCGCGTCATAGATGCGTTTGATCACAAAAGATTCCGCGGTTGTGCCCATCTCCGGCATGATACGGCAGGCCGCGCCACCGGAACATGAAACAATTGCCAGATGGCTGAAGACACTCAGGGTACAGACACGCCCTCCACCGCCCCTATCAACGTTCCGGACAAGCCCGCCCTTGAGGGGCTCGAAGCTGCCCTCACGCAGCGCTGGCTTGCCGAAGGGACCTACAAGTTCAACCCGGACACCACCCGGGAGCAGGTCTACTCGATCGACACTCCCCCGCCCACCGCGTCGGGCTCCCTGCACGTGGGGCACATGTTCTCCTTTACGCAGACGGATGTGCTGGCCCGCTACCAGCGCATGATCGGCAAGAACGTGTTCTACCCGATGGGCTGGGATGACAACGGCCTGCCCACCGAGCGCCGCGTGCAGAACTACTACGGCGTGCGCTGCGACCCGGCCATCCCGTACGATGCCGGTTACCGCGCACCGGCCGAGCCTGCCAAGAACCAGCGCGACTTCGACGTCGTCTCGCGCCGGAACTTCATCGAGCTGTGTGAAGAACTGGCCGTGGAGGACGAGAAGGTCTTCGAAAGCCTGTTCCAGCAGCTCGGGCTCTCCGTTGACTGGCAGCTGACGTACCGGACCATCGATGACGCCTCCCGCGAAGTCTCCCAGCGCGCCTTCCTGGCCAATCTGGCAGCCGGCGACGCCTACATGGCCGAGGCACCAACCCTGTGGGACATCACTTTCCGCACGGCCGTGGCCCAGGCTGAACTGGAAGACCGCGAAGTTGCCGGCGCGTACTACCGCTACCCGTTCTTCACCGAAGACGGCGACAAGATCTACGTGGAGACCACCCGTCCTGAACTGCTGGCAGCCTGTGCCGCCCTGGTGGCAAACCCCGACGACGAGCGGTACCAGCCGCTGTTCGGCAAGAAGGTCACGTCCCCGGTCTTCGGTGTTGAGGTTGAAGTCAGGGCCCACCCGCTGGCCAAGGCGGACAAAGGCTCCGGCATCGCCATGGTGTGCACCTTCGGTGACCTCACCGACGTCACCTGGTGGCGGGAACTCCAGCTGCCCACCCGCGCCATCGTTGGCCGGGACGGACGGATCATCGGCGAAACCCCGGGCTGGATCACCACCGACGCAGGCCGCACCGCCTACGAGGCCATCGCGGGCAAGACCGTCTTCAGCGCCAAGGAAGCAGTGGTGGAGCTCCTGGCCGCCGAAGATCTGATCGACGGCGAACCGAAGAAGATCATGCACCCGGTGAACTTCTACGAAAAGGGCGACAAGCCCCTCGAGGTTGTCACTTCACGCCAGTGGTACTACCGCAACGGCGGCCGCGACGAAGAGCGCCGCGCCCGCCTGATCGCGCGCGGCCACGAGATCGACTTCCACCCGGCCTTTATGCGGTCCCGCTACGAGAACTGGATCTCCGGGCTGAACGGCGACTGGCTCGTATCCCGCCAGCGCTTCTTCGGTGTGCCCATCCCCGTCTGGTACCCGCTGGATGCCGATGGCAACCCGCAGTACGACGCCCCGATCGTGCCTCTGGACGAGCAGCTGCCGGTTGACCCTGCGGCCGATGCCGCACCAGGTTACGACGAAGCCCAGCGCGGTGTTCCCGGTGGCTTCGCCGGCGACGCCGACATCCTCGATACGTGGGCCACGTCTTCCCTGACGCCGCAGATTGTGGGCGGCTGGAGCCGGGACGAGGACCTCTTCGCCAAGGTCTTCCCTTTTGATCTGCGCCCCCAGGGCCACGACATCATCCGCACCTGGCTCTTCTCCTCGGTGGTCCAGGCTGATGCGCTGCAGCACGCCGCACCGTGGAAGCACGCTGCCATCTCGGGCTGGATCCTTGACCCGGACCGGAAGAAGATGTCCAAGTCCAAGGGCAACGTGGTGGTTCCCACCGACGTGCTGGACGAATTCGGCTCCGACGCCGTCCGCTACTGGGCCACGTCCGCCAAGCTCGGCGCCGACACGGCCTACGAGATCGCGCAGATGAAGATCGGCCGCCGCCTGGCCATCAAGCTGCTGAATGCCTCAAAGTTCGTCCTGAACCTGGGTGCGACGGAGAATTCTGTGGTCTCCGGCGACCTCTCGGTCCTGGCCAACCCGCTGGACCGCGCGGTGCTGGCCCAGCTGGCCGAGGTGGTGCGCCAGTCCACCAAGGCGTTTGAGAACTACGACTACGCCCGGGCCCTGCAGATCACCGAGAGCTTCTTCTGGCAGTTCACGGACGATTACGTGGAGCTCATCAAGGACCGCGCCTACGGTGCCGCCGGCGACGCCGAGCAGGAATCCGTGCTGGCAGCCCTCGCCACCAGCCTGGACACCCTGCTGCGCCTGTTCGCCCCGTTCCTGCCCTTCGCCACCGAAGAGGTCTGGGGCTGGTGGCGAAACGGCTCCGTGCACCGCGCGCAGTGGCCCACCGCCGTAGAGGTGGACGGCGACACCACCCTGCTCGCCACCGTGGGCACGGCCCTCAGCGGCGTCCGCAAGGCAAAGTCCGAGGCCAAGGTCAAGCAGCGCACCGAGGTCCTCTCCGCCACCATCACGGCGTCGGAATCCCTGACCACGCAGCTGAAGGCCGGCCTCGGCGACCTGAAGGCAGCCTCGAACGCCCGCGAACTGACCCTCGTGGCTGGCGACGGCGAACTGACAGTCAGTGACGTTGTCCTGGCAGCTCCGGAGGAGCAGCCCAAGGCCTGACCGGATTTTGGCCTGATTTTGGGCAAAGGGGAAGCCCCATCAGCGTTTTGCCGTTGGTGGGGCTTCGACTTTGCGGCCATCCTGGTGACGTCTTTGATGGTCTGGCAGGATCCTCGGATCTTCAGGTCTTCCTACCTCGTCACTGGTAGCTTGTATCTGACTTTGCCGATGGCTGCGTCGGATACATATCACTGAATCTTTGGTTCCTGCGTCCCGCTTCTTTCGAAGTGGGTAAGACCATTGTTGTCCCGCCGGTTTGGATGCGCAAGAGCCCCGGCAGAATTACATCAGAGTAGTTCTTCCGGGGCTTTTCGCTGTCTGCGTTTAGCCGAATTCGGGGCGTTCGCTGCGGCTGCGCTTGATCTCGAAGAAGTGCGGGTAGGAGGCGAGCGTGACGGTGGCATCCCACAGCTGGCCGGCCTGTTCTCCGCGCGGGATGCGGGTCAGCACGGGGCCGAAGAAAGCAGTTCCGTTGAAGGCAACAACCGGCGTTCCAACCTCCTGGCCCACCAACGAGATACCCTCTTCGTGGCTGGCCCTCAGCTGGGTGTCAAAGGCGTCCGTGGTGGCAGCGTCTGCCAAGCTGGCCGGGAGTCCGCACTCGGCCAGCGCTTTGCTGATGACAACGCCGAAGTCCTTCTCTCCACCCTGATGGATCAGTGTGCCCATGGCGTCGTAGAGCGGCTTCACCACCTGGTCACCGTGCTGCTCCTGGGCCGCGATGATGACCCGGACCGGGCCCCACGCCTTGTCCATGAGCTCCCGATAGCCGGCGTCGAGTTCGCGCCCTTCGTTGAGGACGGCCAGGCTCATCACATGCCACACCGTCTCGATATCGCGGACGGCCTCTACCTCGCCGATCCAGCGTGAGGTGATCCAGGCGAACGGGCACAGCGGATCGAACCAGAAGTCGGCCTGGTTGATGGTTGTTTCAGTCATGCGTGAGTCCTCTGGTTCCTGGGCGTGCGGGGATGGAAGGTGGAAGTGTCAGGCTGGGTGGCGGACGCGTCAGGCGGACTTGCGTCGCTTGGTCACGTGCGGAATGAGGGTGGGCTCTGCCTTGCTGAGAACAACGTCAGCGGTGATGACCACGCTGGCCACGTCCTCGCGGCTGGGGAGGTCGAACATGACCGGGAGCAGCACTTCCTCCATGATGGCGCGGAGGCCGCGGGCACCGGTGCCACGCTCAAGGGCCTGGTCGGCGATGGCGTTGAGGGCGTCGTCATCGAAGACGAGTTCCACGCCGTCGATCTGGAACATCTTCTGGTACTGCTTGACCAGCGCGTTCTTCGGCGTGGAGAGGATCTGGATGAGGGCGTCGCGGTCCAGGCTGGAGACCGTGGTGATCACGGGCAGGCGGCCGATGAATTCCGGGATGAGTCCGAATTTCAGGAGGTCCTCGGGCATCACTTCCCCATAGGAGTCCACCTTGTTGCTGGCGTCGTTGAGCGGGGCGCCGAAGCCGATGCCCTTGCGTCCGGAACGCGAACCGATGATCTCTTCCAGCCCGGCAAAGGCGCCCGCCACGATAAACAGCACGTTGGTGGTGTCGATCTGGATGAATTCCTGGTGGGGGTGCTTGCGTCCGCCCTGGGGCGGAACGGAGGCCACTGTTCCTTCGAGGATCTTCAGGAGAGCCTGCTGCACGCCCTCACCGGAGACGTCCCGGGTGATGGAGGGGTTCTCGCTCTTGCGCGAAATCTTGTCGATTTCGTCAATGTAGATGATGCCCTGCTCGGCCTTTTTGACGTCGTAATCCGCTGACTGGATGAGCTTGAGGAGAATGTTCTCCACGTCCTCACCCACATAGCCGGCTTCGGTGAGCGCGGTGGCGTCCGCGACGGCGAACGGAACGTTCAGCCGGCGTGCCAGCGTTTGGGCGAGGTAGGTTTTGCCGCAGCCTGTGGGGCCGATCAGGAGGATGTTCGACTTGGCGATTTCAACGTCGTCGTGGTGGCCGCCATCGGCGAGGCTGCCGCTCTTCGGGGCGTGGCCTGCCTGGATCCGTTTGTAGTGGTTGTAAACGGCGACGGCGAGGGAGCGCTTGGCAGGCTCCTGGCCGATGACGTATTCCTGCAGGAAGTCGAAGATCTCGCGGGGCTTGGGCAGTTCGAAGCTGCCCAGATCGGCGACTTCCGCAAGCTCTTCCTCAATGATCTCGTTGCAGAGCTCAATGCATTCGTCGCAGATGTAGACACCGGGCCCGGCTATGAGCTTGCGTACCTGCTTCTGGCTCTTTCCGCAGAAAGAACACTTCAGCAGATCCGTGCTCTCGCCAATCCGAGCCATATGTGAACCCCTTTAGAATCTTGCTGCCAGGCAGCTGTGCACCGTTGCTGGAATCGTGGCGGGCCTGGGAGGGCCGGCCGTGACAACTTCCACTCTAGGTCACATTCGGCCTCAAGGGTGGAAAGAGAAGGCCGGTGCGGCCCAAAAACAAACTGGACCGCACCGGCCTTTGAAGAGCCTTACTACCTGGTAATTGCCTGCGGCTTCATCTTGCGGGAATCAAGGACCTGGTCAATGAGGCCGTAATCCAAGGCCTCCGCCGCGGTCAGGATCTTGTCACGCTCGATGTCGTTGTTGACCTGCTCCGAGGTGCGGCCCGAGTGGTGGGCCAGCGTGTCCTCAAGCCAGGCGCGCATCCGCATGACTTCAGCGGCCTGGATCTCAAGGTCCGATGCCTGTCCGCCCTGGCCGCCGGAGAGTGCCGGCTGGTGGATCAGGACACGGGCGTTGGGCAGGGCCAGCCGTTTGCCCGGTGTGCCAGCCGCGAGGATCACGGCGGCAGCACTAGCGGCCTGGCCGAGGCAGACGGTCTGGATCTCCGGGCGGATGTACGTCATGGTGTCGTAGATCGCGGTCATGGCGGTGAAGGAGCCGCCCGGGGAATTGATGTACAGCGTGATGTCGCGGTCCGGGTCGGTGGACTCGAGCACCAGCAGCTGGGCCATGACGTCGTCAGCGGAGGCGTCGTCGATCTGGACGCCGAGGAAGATGATGCGGTCCTCGAACAGCTTGGTGTACGGGTCCTGGCGCTTGAATCCATAAGGCGTGCGCTCTTCGAACTGGGGAAGTACGTAGCGGCTGGTCGGAAGGTTACCGGCAGTCGATCCGAAGTTGTAGTTCATTTTTGTTGCTCCTGATCTGAGTGTTCGAAAGTGCCGGGTTACTTCTCGGACGCCGACTCGCCGGAGGTACCGCTAGCGGTTCCGCCACCGCCGGAGACGGAACCGGCGTGGGCCGCGATCTTGTCGAAGAAGCCGTATTCGAGGGCCTCCGTGGCAGTAAACCACTTGTCGCGGTCGTTGTCCTTGAGGATGGTTTCCACCGCCTGGCCGGTCTGCTCCGCAGTCAGTTCAGCCATGACCTTCTTCATGTGCAGGATCAGCTCGGCCTGGATCTTGATGTCCGAGGCTGTGCCGCCGATGCCGCCGGAGGGCTGGTGCATTAGGACGCGGGCGTTAGGAGTGGCGTAGCGCTTGCCCTTGGTGCCGGAGGAGAGCAGGAACTGGCCCATGGAGGCTGCCAGGCCGGTGGCGACGGTGACGACGTCGTTCGTGATGAACTGCATGGTGTCATAGATGGCCATGCCCGCGGTCACGGAGCCGCCGGGAGAGTTGATGTAGAGGTAGATGTCCTTTTCCGGGTTCTCGGCGGACAGGAGCAGCAACTGCGAGCAGATGGCGTTGGCGTTGTCGTCACGCACCTCGGAGCCCAGCCAGATGATCCGCTCTTTCAGGAGGCGGTTGTAGATGTAGTTGTCCTGGCTGGCCGGATCGACAGTCGCCATCCGGGGGGCCTCTGCGTGCTGTGACATGTGTACTTACCTCTCGCTGGTGACGGTGACATCACTGAACTTCACTACTTGGACACTAACCGGTTTGATCACCGATTTGTTCGCCGGAATCGCGCTGTTCGCTGACGGCGCACGACCCCTGCGGCTGCCCATTAACCAAGGCAGCCCCCGGACCAGTAGGTCCGGGGGCTGCCTTTAGTCGCACTGCCAGGGGCGTGCTAGAACTTCACGGCTGCCGGGTCGTCACTCGGGGTGGCCTCGGTCTCGGCGTTGGTGTCTTCAGCGGCCTCGGCCTCAACGGCGGGAGCCTCTTCTTCGCCGCCGGGGCGGACGAAGTCGCTGAGGTCAACAGTCTTGCCGGCGGTGTCGGTCACGGTGGCCTGGCCCAGGACAACGGCCAGTGCCTTCCGGCGGCGGACCTCGGAAACCATCATGGGAACCTGGCCGCTCTGATCGATGATCTGGGCGAACTGGTTCGGGTCCATGCCGTACTGGCTGGCGGCGCTGACGATGTAGTCGATCAGCTCGGCCTGGCTGACGTTGACTTCTTCCTTTTCGGCAATGGCGTCGAGGATGACTTCGTTCTGGAAGGCGCGGGCGGTGTTGGCCTTGACTTCTTCGCGGTGCTCCTCGGTGTCGTGCTCGCCTTCACCGTGGCCGTTGCCCTCCTTGAAGTGGGCTTCGACCTGCTCTTCGACCACGGAGTCCGGAACCGGAACCTGGACGAGTTCAACGAGCTTGTCCAGGACCTTGTCGCGGGCCTCTACGCCCTGCTCAACAACCTTGGAGTCGGCAGCCTGCTTGGCCAGGTCCTCGCGGAGTTCGGCCAGGGTGTCGAACTCGGAGGCCAGCTGGGCGAAGTCGTCGTTGGCTTCCGGAAGCTCGCGCTCCTTGACGGCCTTGACAACAACCTTCACCTGAGCGGACTCGCCGGCGTGGTCACCGCCCACCAGTGTGGTTTCGAAGATGGCGTCTTCGTCAACGCTGAGGCCGGTGACGGCCTCGTCCAGGCCCTCAAGCATGGTTTCGGTGCCCACCTGGTAGGACAGGCCGGACGCGGAATCAACGTCGGCGCCGTCAATGGTGGCGGTGATGTCGATGGTCAGGAAGTCGCCATCGGCGGCCGGGCGGTCCACGGACTTCAGCGTGCCGAAGCGGCCGCGCAGTTCATCCAGGGCCTTGTCAACGTCCTCGTCGGAGGATTCCGCTGCGGCTACCTCGACCTTGATGCCGGCGTAGTCCGGGAGTTCGACCTCCGGACGGATATCAACCTCGGCGTGGAACTTCAGTTCCCCGTCCGTGGAGCTGGGGTCCGGAACTTCGGTGATTTCAACCTCGGGACGGCTCAGGGGGCGGATGCCGGATTCCTGGACTGCAGCCTGGTACCAGCCGTTGAGGCCTTCGTTGATGGCCGTCTCCAGCACGTAGCCGCGGCCAACGCGCTGATCGATCAGCTTGGACGGGACCTTGCCCTTACGGAAGCCAGGGACCTGGATCTGCGAAGCAACAGTCTTGTATGCCTCGTCGATGCTGGGCTTCAATTCCTCAAAAGGGACCTCAACATTGAGCTTGACCCGCGTGGGGGTGAGGTTCTCGACAGCGCTCTTCACGGTCTAAGTACTCCTGGGTTTGTGGGATGGGTTTCTGCAAACGCAGTTTTCTGCCCGGGCCGTATGCACGGCCCGAGCCGCAGAGTCGGGGTGACAGGATTTGAACCTGCGACTTCCTGCTCCCAAAGCAGGTGCTCTAGCCAAGCTGAGCTACACCCCGTAAGTGCACAGGCAAGTCTACGTTCATCCGGGCGTTCTTTGCACATTTGACACGTGGGGCATGAATTAGGTTTAGTTGTATCCGGCTTCAACAGCCAGCCCGAAGAAACGCAGTACAGCCTGATTCAACAGCTGAGCTGCATTTTTCCGGGGACGTAGCTTAATGGTAAAGCCTCAGTCTTCCAAACTGATTACGCGGGTTCGATTCCCGTCGTCCCCTCCGCACACAAGCAGGGCCCCTCGCTGAGGGGCCCTGCTTTTTGTTTGGCCGACTTAGGTGTTGGCCGACTTTTGTTGGCTACTGCTGGCAGCCGGGACACCAGTACAGCTTGCGGCCCACCATTTCGGTGACGGCCACCGGCACGGCACAGACCCTGCAAGGCTGCCCTTCCCGCTTGTACACAAAGTGGGCGTCGACGCCCGAGGGCAGGACCGCCCCTGGTTCCCAGGAATCCGGCTCCCAAAAATCCGCCGGCGTGGTGATGATCCGCCCGTCGCGGACGCCGTCGGCCATTACTGCGGAGGTATCGTCCCACAACAGACCGGCGGCACTGCTGGAGAGTCCAGTACCGGGCAGCCACGGATCCAGCCGCTGCCGGAACAGCACTTCAGCCCGGTAGACATTCCCGACGCCGGCAATCACCTTCTGGTCCATCAGCAGCGCAGCGATCGGCGTCTTGCGGGACAAAAGGCCCGTCACAAAGCGGGTCCTGTCCGCGGGATGGTTGTGCAGCGGATCCGGCCCCAGCCGGGCCAGGACGGCCCGCGCTTCTGCCTCCGTGATGGCCGCGCAGGTGGTGGCACCGCGCAGGTCTGCCCAGCCATGGCGGCTGACCAGCCGGACGCGTACGGCTCCCTTGGGCTCGGGCGGGCCTGCGTACTCAACCGTCCCGGCGTCGTCGACAGTGTTGCGGTCGTCGAATACCTCGCGCTCCCCGATCTTCCGCGGCGCGCCGATGCTGGAGGCGCCGCTGAAGGTCGCGTCGCCGCCGAAGTCCCAGGCACCATAGAGCCCCAGGTGGATGTGCAGCACCACGGCGTGGTCAAAATGCAGGAAGAGGTGCTTGCCGTGGGCGCGCGAATCCGTCATGACCTGGCCGTCCAGCAGGGCTGCGCTGGCAACGAACCGGCCCTGCGGGCTGCTGACGGACAGCGCCTCGCCGGTAAAAACGTCCCCGAACTGTTGCGCCAGGCGGCGGACTGAATGCCCTTCGGGCACTACTCGATGACCTCGCCCGTAGTTTCGTAAGCCGCGATCTTGCCGATGCGGCGGACGTGCCGTTCGTCGTTGCTGAAGGGCTCAGCCAGGAAGGCCTCGATCAGTTCGGTTGCTTCCTCGACCGTGTGCTGGCGGCCGCCCACGGCCACCACGTTGGCGTCGTTGTGTTCACGTGCCAGGGTGGCGGTGGAGTGGTTCCAGGCGAGGGCTGCGCGGACCCCCTTGACCTTGTTGGCCGCAATCTGTTCGCCGTTGCCCGAGCCGCCCAGGACAATGCCGAGGGCGTGGATTCCTGCCTGCTGGTCGGCCACGACGGCGAGCGCTGCGTTGATGCAGAAGGACGGGTAGTCGTCCAGGGCGTCATATTCCTTGGGGCCGTGGTCCACCACGTCGTAGCCCTTGGCCGCGAGGTGGCTGACCAGGTGGGCGCTGAGTTCCATGCCTGCGTGGTCGGTGGCGATGTGTACCCGCGGGAAGGCAGGGGAAGAAGTCACAGCAGTATCCGTTCGTTTAGGCGCCGGGGGCCAGCAGTGCTGGTTCAGGCCAGGGTCAGATCATCACGGACAAGGTTACTAGGACTCAGACTCCGGGGCACGTTCGCCCGAGGCACCCCCGTGTGCCCTGGCAGCCACCCGGGTCAGGACTTCTGCCAGCCGGGCCGCGGATGCCGGGCTGCCGCCGCTGACCGCAAGGTTGCGCCCATCGGTTTGATGCACAACGACGGCGGGGCCGCTGCTGACCAGCATCGCTGCGGTGCCGCTGTGGTTGCGGTAGCCCCACCCGCCGTAGTCGGCGGCGCGGACGTCCGCGGCACTTGCGGTGGAGATCGCGGCAGCCGGCACATCCATGACCGGCAGCACGCCGGCCACCAGGACGCGCAGGCCGCGGCGGTCGGCCTTGACGCGGGCGCAGAGGAAAGCAGCGGCCACCACAGCGAGGGCAGCGACCAGGGCCCCGAGCCAGGGCAGCGCCACAGCGATCAGCGCGGCCGGGAACAGGCTGGCCACCGCGATCATCACAAAGACGGAACTGCGGGCGTGCACCCACATCCGGAAGGTGTCTCCCGCAAGCTCCGGGTCAAGCTCGCGGGCGAGAGCCAACTCCAGGGCCCGGTCATCCTCGGACGACCACTGCCTGTCGGCTTTGAAGACAAACCCCATGATGACGCCCAGCGACAACGCCGCCCCGCTCCCGAGAGCGAGGACCGTAAGATCCACCCGGGACTCCCGGGCGTCGGCGAGGCCGGCCTGGCCCACCAGGCCGGCGGCAAGGACGCTCGTGATGAACAGGCTCAGGAACAATCCCGTCCCCATCATGATCCGGCGCATAACAGCGGGCCGGGACAGCGGCACCGCCTGGGACAGCACCAGCCAGCCTGAGGCGATGATGAGCAGCGCGCCGCCGGCCGCATAGGCGCCGAACGGGGCAAAGGAGGCGCCGCCGTCGGCCGTCCAGCTGATCGCCACGGGGTCCGGCAGATCGGGCCGCAGCAAAAAGGCGCAGAACACAAAAGCCGCCGCCAGGACCACGGGAAAGCCCAACGCGAAGCGCAGTGCCTTGGTATCCACCGAATCCCGGAACTTTCCCATGCATTAACGCTACTCCCGCCGGAGGCCGTGACAGAATGACTTCACTGTGCCGGTGCTGGCCACCGCCCGCCGGCAACCGCAACCCCTTCTGGAGGCCCCACTTGCCAGGTATGAACCTGACTCGCGCCGAAGCCCGCGAGCGTGCCGAACTCATCAACGTTGACTCCTACGATGTCATTCTGGACCTGACCAGGGGCGAGAAGGTCTTCGGGACCACCACCACGGTGAAGTTCACGGCAGTCCCGGGTTCCGCCACGTTCATTGATGCCGTCACCCACGCCGTGCACAGCGTCACGCTCAACGGGCGCGCCCTCGACCCTGAGGTAGTGTCCGACGGCGTCCGGATCCAGCTGCCCGGCCTGGCGGAATTCAACGAACTCACGGTAGCGGCCGATGCGCCCTACATGAACACCGGCGAAGGCCTGCACCGCTTTGTGGATCCGGTGGACAACGAGGTGTACCTGTACACGCAGTTCGAGGTTCCCGATTCGCGCCGGATGTTCGCGGTGTTTGAGCAGCCTGACCTCAAGGGCACCTTCAGGTTCACCGTCACGGCGCCCTCGCACTGGGATGTCATCTCCAACTCCCCCACCCCTGCCCCTGCCCCGGTTGAGGCCACACCAGCGGACGACGGCGGCGCCCGCTCGGTCTGGGCGTTCGCCCCCACACCGCGGCTGTCTTCCTACGTCACTGCCCTGATCGCCGGCCCGTACCAGTCGGTCCGCAGCGAAGTGGCCAGTTCCGACGGCCGGGTGATCCCGCTTGGTGTTTTTGCCCGGAAGTCCCTGATGCAGTACCTCGATGCGGACAACATTTTTGAGCTGACCCGTCAGGGCTTCGAATTCTTCGAGGCGCAGTTCGGTTTCCCGTACCCGTTCGAGAAGTACGACCAGCTGTTTGTGCCCGAGTTCAACGCCGGCGCCATGGAGAATGCCGGCGCGGTGACCATCCTCGAAGGCTACGTTTTCCGGAGCAAAGTGACCGGGGCGCAGATCGAGCGCCGGGCCATCACCGTGCTGCACGAACTCGCCCACATGTGGTTCGGCGACCTGGTGACCATGCGCTGGTGGAACGACCTCTGGCTCAACGAATCCTTCGCCGAATACATGTCCCACCTCGCGGCCGTGGAAAACACGTCCTTCACGAGCGCGTGGACCACGTTCGCCTCCGTGGAGAAGTCCTGGGCCTACCGCCAGGACCAACTGCCCACAACGCACCCGATCTTCGCCGACATCAACGACCTGCAGGATGTGGAGGTCAACTTCGACGGAATCACCTACGCCAAGGGTGCCTCAGTCCTGCGGCAGTTGGTGGCCTGGGTGGGGCCGGAGCAGTTTATGGCCGGGGTCCGGGAGTATTTCGCCAAGCACGCCTGGCAGAACACCGAGCTCAGCGACCTCATGGTGGAGCTCAAGAAGGCCAGCGGCCGCGACCTGGACCAGTGGGGCCGCCTCTGGCTGGAGACCGCCGGCGTCAATACGCTCAAGCCGGAACTCGCCGTGGACGACACAGGGACGCTGACGTCCTTCACCATCGTGCAATCAGCCGTCGAGGAGTGGCCCACCATCCGTCCGCACCGGCTCGCCGTGGGGTTCTACAACCTGAACAGCGCGGGCAAGCTGGAGCGCGTGCACCGTGAGGAGCTCGATGTCGACGGCGAGCGCACCGAGGTCCCGGACCTGGCGGGCCTGGCCCAGCCTGACCTGATCCTGGTCAACGACGACGACCTCGCCTACGCGAAGGTCCGGCTGGACGAGAAGTCCCTCGCCACGGCAACGGCGCACCTGAAGGACTTCAGCGAGAGCCTGCCGCGCACCCTGGTGTGGAACTCCGCCTGGGACGCTGCCCGCGACGGCGAGTCCCCGGCGCGCCGGTACGTGGAGCTGATCCTGGCCAACGTGGCCGCGGAATCGGATTCTTCGGTGATCCTGGTCCAGCTGCGCCAGCTGGCCACCACGCTGAACTTCTATGTGGCCGGGGAGCACCGCGAGGCCACCACGGTCGCCGCCGTGGACACGCTGTGGGACCTTGCCAGCGCAGCACTCGGCGGGTCCGACGCCCAGCTGCAGTTTGTGAAGTCGTTTGCCCTGCTGGCCCGCAGCTCAGGCCAGCTGGACACTGTCGCCGCGCTCCTGGACGGCACGGCCACCCTTGACGGGCTGGCCGTGGACCAGGACCTCCGCTGGGAGCTGCTGGCCTCGCTGGTGGCCGGTGCCCGGCTGGGCCAGGCTGAGATCGCCGCCGAACTGGAACGCGACAACACCGCGAGCGGACAGAACGCCGCAGCCCAGGCCACGGCGGCCATCCCCACCACCGAAGCCAAGGCCGCCGCCTGGGACTCGATCGTGGTCACGGGAGAACTCTCCAATGCACTCCAGGGTTCAGCGGTCAACGGCTTTATGCGGGTGCTGGACCGTTCGCTGCTGGAGCCGTACGCGGAAAAGTACTTCGAAGCTGTTCCCTCGATCGTGGCAAGCCGCACCCACGCTCTCGCCCAGCAGATCGTCGTCGGGCTTTACCCGGCACTGCTGACCACGCAGGCAACGGTGGACCGGACGGATGCTTTCCTCGCCGGCCTTCCGGCAGACAGCGCCGCCCTGTGCCGCATGATGCTCGAAAACCGCGACGGCGTGGCCCGGGCACTGCGGGCACGCGCGGCCGACGTGCTGCCGGGCGAGCTGTAGGCCGGCGCCATGAGCCTGGGCGAGCACCACTATTCCCTGACGGTGCAGTGGACCGGCAACCTGGGAGACGGCACGTCGTCGTACCGTGGCTACTCACGGGACCACGATGTCCGGATCCCCGGGCTGCCGGTCCTGCCGGGTTCCGCCGATCCGACGTTCCATGGCGACCGTGACCGCTACAACCCTGAACAACTGCTCCTGGCGGCGCTGGCGCAGTGCCACATGCTGTCCTTCCTGCACGTGGCCGTGCGGCACGGGGTGGTGGTGACCGACTATCAGGACAACGCCACCGGTGTTATGCGCCTGAACCGCGACGGCAGCGGACAGTTTGAGTCCGTCACGCTGAACCCCCGGGTGACCGTGGCGGACGCGGCCCATGTGGATCTGGCCGAACAGCTTCACCGCGAAGCCAACGCTGTCTGTTTCATCGCCCGGAGCGTCAATTTTCCCGTGCTTCATTCACCCGTAACTGTGGTGGCCTGAGACCCCCAACTAGGTCGCGCTAACTGTCGTTATGAGCGCTCATAACGACAGTTACTGCTACCTACTTGGGTGGGGTGCTACCCAGTTCGGGGGGGACGGAGTCAGCGGCTTCGAAGAAGCTCCGCTGCCAGCCGTGTTTCGGTGGCGGGCGTGAGCCCTGCCTTGCGGGGGCGGTCCAGGCCACGGCGGCGCTCGTCCTCAAGCGTGTCCGCCAGCGTTTCCTGCCAAGGCCTTATTGCGAGCCCGGCGGCCATGGCGGCCTGGTTGCTGCGGTTGCAGAACCCCTCGTGGCCGGGCGGCAGCCACAGCGGGAGGGAATCCGGTCCGGCCCAATAGTCGATCCCGCGTTTGACCAGCCAATCCTCCGGGGCCTTGAGGACCTCGCCCCGGTATTCGGCCACTGTTGTGGCCGCCTCGATGTACTCTCCGAAGGGCACCTGGTCCCCCACGGCATTCAGCGGCCCGGTCACCTCGCGCTGCGCGGCCGCGAGGATCCAGGCCGCGAGGTCCCGCACATCAATGACCTGCGTGGCGTGGCTGGCGATGGCCGGGACCACGGCCGGGCCGTTGTCCCTGGCGAACCTTGCGGGCCAGTAGCCATACCGGTCCGTCCCGTCCCCAGGGCCGCTGATCAGGCCGGCGCGGCAGAGGTGGGCTCTGTCTCCCGCGGCCTCCAGGGTGGCCTGTTCAATCGCTGACTTGGATTCCCCGTAGTTCTCCGGGGTGGATTCTGTGCCGGCTGGCAGCGGTGCCAGCAGGTCAGCGTCCTCAGCCGCTCCCAGCGTCGAAGGGTCTGCATAGACCGAGCAGCTGGACACAAACGTCCAGTGGGCGGTCCGGCGGGCCAGGGCGGTCAGCGCCTCCTTGGCCAGGACAGGATCGCGGGCCACGTCAATGACCGCATCCCAGTCCCCCGCCACCTGTGCGTAGCTGTTCGCGCCGAGTGAACGGTCCGCTTTTACCCATTGGACTCCGTCCGGCGGTTCCGTCGCCGATCCGCGGGCAAGGCAGGTGACCGCGTGACCTGCGGAAACGGCCTGCCGGGCGATTTCAGAGGAGAAAAAGGCGGTTCCGCCCAGAATGAGGATGCGCATGGGGCCACGCTACGGCGCTAGGGTGGAAAGAGAATAGAGCCTTATGCCGCGGGCGAACCTGTGCATGGGCCGACGTCATCCCCCGGCCGCCGCCGGTGATCCCCCCAAGGAGTTCTGCCCCTATGTTCAGCACGATGTCGCTTACACCCCCGCCTCTCACCTCGCAGCCCAACGGCGTCAGCGTCACGGGCATTGTGATCAGCCTTGGCGTCGGAATCGCGATATGGCTGGTGGCCACCTTTGTAATTTCCCGGATCAGCAAGCGAGTGGCGTCGGGTACCAATTTCTTCAAGAAACCGCACTTCAAGTGGGTTGCCCCCGCCTTGCGGGCCCTGGATCACGAGCGCCGCGTGCAGCGGGCGGAAACCATCGGTTCCCTGCTCAACAGCATCGTGGGCGTGCTGGTGGCCGTGATCACCACGATGTATGTGCTGCAGAACCTGAACATCAACATCGCCCCGCTCCTGACCAGCGTGGGAATCCTGGGTATCGCCATCGGTTTTGGCGCCCAGCAGCTGATCCGCGACTTCCTCGCCGGCATCTTCATCACGATTGAGGACCAGTATGGGATCGGCGACGTGATCGAAACCAGCGAAGTGGTGGGTGTGGTCGAGTCCATGGGGCTTCGCATCACGCGGGTCCGGTCGGAGGACGGCGCCATCTGGTACCTCCGCAATGGCGAGATCCTTCGCGTCGGCAACCGTTCGCAGGGCAAGTACGTGCCGGTGCAGGACCCGCCGGTACCGGACTCGCCGGAGGCCAGGCCGGACACTGCCCTCAGTGCCCCTGCCACCGAGGCGAAAAAGACAGAGCAAAAGGCCGGAGAATAGAGACATGACCACACCCGCCGAGCCGCAGCAGGCACGCCAGCTTATGCAGAACGATCCCTTCAGCCAGCCCGGCTACACGGACAACTTCTACGATGCCGTGGGCGGACACGAGACGTTCGTCAAGCTGATCGATGTCTTTTACGACGGCGTCGCCACGGACCCGCTGTTGCGCCCGATGTACCCGGAGGAGGACCTTGAGCCGGCCAAGCGGCGGTTCCTGATGTTCCTGGAGCAGTACTGGGGCGGGCCCACCACGTACGGCGAGGAGCGCGGCCACCCGCGCCTGCGGATGCGCCACATACCGTTCCGTGTCACACCCGAGGCCAAGGACCGCTGGCTGTTCCACATGCGGACGGCCGTCGATTCCCTGGAACTGCCTCCCCTGTACGAGGGAACGCTCTGGGACTACATGGAACGTGCCGCGTTGTCCATGGTGAACAGCCCCTCGGACGCCTGACGCCCGGCCCGCGGGCTTTGCGTCCTAACGCGTACGACGACGGCTGGCCGGGTACTAGAGGCCGCTGCCGGTCCGCGCCAGGACGTGCCCGCGCGGACCGCTGAGGCGGAACCAGCGGCCCGCCCGGTACAGCTTCTGGTCCGCGTCTGCGAGGAATCCCAGGGTGAGGGCAGCGAAGGCGGCCCCTGCCGGGAGGCCGGAGTCGTCAAGGGCCCGGCCCCACACAGCGGCGCGTGCGTTGTTGACGATCAGTGCCCCCGGCCGGGCGGGCACGATGCCCGCCACTTCGGTGATGCCGGCTTCAGCCGCGCGCCGGAGTTCGGCGTCCGACAACACACCCACCAGCTCCCAGCCGGTGCGCGGCGCACCGACGCCCGTCCACGATTCGGTCACGGTGGACGGCGGAACCGGCAGCTCGACGTCGTCTTCCCCTGCCCTGGCAAGCCGGTCAAGTACGGCTGAGAGCGGCACCGTCACGTCAATCGCGGAAGGTTCCGCCAGCGCCATGGTGCGCAGGCCCAGGATGGTGGGGGTGGATTCGCCCAGCAGGCGGGGCCGCAGAACGCAGACGTATGCCGCGAGAACGGAACCTGCGGCCTGAAGCCGGATGGCGCCGTCATCCACGGCCTTGGCACGGGTGGTGAAGGTGCGCAGATCGGCGAGATCACGCGGGTCGGCGAACCGGAAGGACTTCGTAAGTAGGTCAGACACACTAGGAACACTACCGGCTGAAGCTTGGTTGAGCAGCGGCGGGGCGACGTCTAGAGTCAATCCATGACTGAAGCCGAAACCGGACTGCTGGCGCCACCCAGCGGCGACCCCACCGAAACGCTCATCAAACTCCTTGACCTCGGTGAGCTTGAAGGCGCCCGGACCGATGAGGACATCTTCCTTGGCCCATCGCAGCAGCAGCCCCGGCAGCGCGTGTTCGGCGGCCAGGTGCTGGCCCAGTCGCTGGTGGCCTCCATGAGGACGGTGGACCCGGAGCGGTTTGTCCATTCCATGCACGGCTATTTCCTCCGGCCCGGCGACGCCAACAAGCCCATCACGTTCGGTGTCCAGCGCCTGCGTGACGGGCGGTCCTTTTCGGCCCGGCGTGTCCATGCCTACCAGGAGGGCGTGCCGATTCTTTCGATGATCGCGTCCTTCCAGGACCTGGACGAAGGGCTGGACCACGAATCCAAGATGCCCGCCGGCATTCCCGATCCTGAGTCGCTGCCGAGCACGGCCGACCTGCTGGGCAAGTTCGACCACCCCATCGCCCAGCACTGGGCTTACGAACGGCCCTTTGATATCAGGCACGTTGACCCGCCGCTCTACGTTTCGGCCAAGGGCAAGAAGGAGGCCCGGAACGCTGTCTGGATGAAGACGTTCGGGCCCATGCCCGATGATTCAAACCTGCACCGGGCCGCCCTGGCCTACGCCAGCGACTACACGCTGCTGGAATCCATCCTGCGCCGCCACGGGCTGAGCTGGATCACGCCCGGCATGAGTGTCGCCAGCCTGGACCACGCCATGTGGTGGCACCGTCCCGCCCGTGTGGACGAATGGCTGCTCTACGTCCAGGAATCGCCCAGCGCCCAGGGAGCCCGCGGCCTCGCCACGGGCAAGATCTTCAACCGGGCCGGGCAGCACGTTGCCTCGGTAGCGCAGGAGGGCATGGTCCGGGTTCCCACCGACCTGAAAAACAAGGTAGTTGGTGCCTTCCAGTCCAAAGTCCTGGAGCACCAGATCCGCAAGGCCGGGCGGGCCTGACTTCCGGCAGGCAGCAGAAAGGCCGGCGCCCCTGACGGGGTGCCGGCCTTTCATTGCGATCAGTCGCGGGTGAGGCGGCGGTGGGTCACCCGGTGCGGCTTGGCAGCATCGGGTCCGAGCCGCTCTACCTTGTTCTCCTCGTAGGATTCGAAGTTGCCCTCGAACCAGTACCACTTGGCGGGGTTCTCCTCGTCGCCTTCGTAGGCCAGGATGTGGGTGGCCACCCGGTCCAGGAACCAGCGGTCGTGCGATACCACTACGGCGCAGCCGGGGAACTCCAGCAGCGCGTTTTCAAGGCTGCTGAGGGTCTCGACGTCGAGGTCGTTAGTGGGCTCGTCAAGGAGCAGCAGGTTGCCGCCCTGCTTGAGGGTCAGCGCAAGGTTGAGGCGGTTGCGCTCACCACCGGAGAGCACACCGGCCTTCTTCTGCTGGTCCGGACCCTTGAAACCGAAAGCGGCAACGTAGGCGCGGGACGGCATTTCGACCTGGCCCACCTGGATGTAATCGAGGCCGTCGGAAACAACTTCCCACAGGGTCTTGTTCGGGTCGATGCCGCCGCGGCTCTGGTCCGCGTAGGAGATCTTGACCGAATCGCCGATCTTCAGCTCTCCGCCGTCGAGCGGCTCCAGGCCCAGGATGGTTTTGAACAGCGTGGACTTGCCCACGCCGTTGGGGCCGATGACGCCTACGATGCCGTTGCGGGGAAGAGTGAAGGACAGTCCGTCGATCAGGGTGCGGTCGTCGAAGCCCTTCTGCAGGTCCCTGGCTTCCAGGACCAGCCCGCC
Source organism: Pseudarthrobacter sp. RHLT3-21 (assembly GCF_059383495.1). Lineage (NCBI taxonomy): Bacteria > Bacillati > Actinomycetota > Actinomycetes > Micrococcales > Micrococcaceae > Pseudarthrobacter > Pseudarthrobacter sp. RHLT3-21. The sequence continues at coordinate 481,307 of NZ_JBWZCI010000001.1, read as the reverse complement.
CAGGCGCGGTCCCGGCGGAATCTGGATCTCTTCGAAGTCAAGCTTGCGGGTGCGGTCAGCCTCGGCTGCCATCTCCTCGTAGCGGGCCAGACGGGCCTTGGACTTGGTCTGGCGGCCCTTGGCGTTGGAGCGTACCCATTCGAGTTCCTCGGTGAGGCGCTTGGCCTGCTTGGCGTCCTTTTTGCCCTGGACTTCCAGGCGGGCACGCTTCTTCTCCAGGTACGTGGAGTAGTTGCCCTCGTAGGGGTACAGGTGGCCGCGGTCAACCTCGGCGATCCATTCCGCGACGTGGTCAAGGAAGTACCGGTCGTGGGTGACGGCCAGGACTGCGCCTGCGTAGCTGGAGAGGTGCTGTTCCAGCCACAGCACGCTCTCGGCGTCCAGGTGGTTGGTGGGCTCGTCCAGGAGGAGGAGGTCGGGCTTCTGCAGCAGGAGCTTGCAGAGGGCCACGCGGCGGCGCTCACCACCGGAGAGCAGTGTCACGTCGGCGTCCGCGGGCGGGCAGCGGAGGGCGTCCATGGCCTGCTCGAGCTGGGAGTCGAGATCCCAGGCCTCCGCGGCGTCAATGGCCTCCTGCAGCTGACCCATTTCTTCGAGCAGGACGTCGAAGTCAGCGTCGGGGCTGGCCATTTCCTCGGAGATCTCGTTGAAGCGCTGGATCTTGCCGTAGATCTCGCCAACACCTTCCTGGACGTTGCCCAGGACAGTCTTTTCCTCGTTCAGTGGCGGTTCCTGCAACAGGATCCCCACGGTGTAGCCGGGACTGAGCCGGGCCTCACCGTTGGAGGGGATGTCCAGTCCGGCCATGATCTTCAGGATGGTGGACTTACCGGCACCGTTCGGGCCAACAACACCGATTTTGGCGCCCGGGAAGAAGGACATGCTTACGTTGTCAAGAATGAGTTTTTCGCCAACTGCCTTGCGGGCATTGGTCATTGTGTAGATAAATTCCGCCATGGTTCCAAATCTAGTGGGTTGGCGGGCTTAACTCACATTCGGGGCCTCAGGCAGCCGCCCCTACGAAGCACTTGCCGCTGGCCAGGACCGGAAGAACGATGACGGTTACGTTGCCGTCGCGGACCTGTCCCACCACACAGTCGGTGCCCTGCAGCACTGCGGCTTCAATGGCGTCGGCTTCCAGCCCGGTGGGCGTCCGGCTCGCCGACACTTCAAGGGCCGCCGGGGCAATCCCGGCGCCGGTCAGGGCATCGGTCACCTGGGCTGTGGCCGGCTTTGGTGTCCCCGCCGCCAGCCTGCCCAGCGCATCCGTCACCGTCTGTTTCATGACCGCTGTGGCCGGATCCTCCGCCGGGGACGTGGCGGCGGGCTGGGTGGAGCCCGTGGTGGCCGGCTCCGAGGGGGTGACGACCTCGCCGGGGGTGGCAGCGCCCTGACCGGCCCCTGTTGGGGAGCCGCCGGTGCAGGCTGCAAGCGCGAGAACCATCAGGAGGCTTCCGGCGAGCGCCGTGGGCGCCCGTCCCGCATGTGACCCAAACCGCCGGGAACGGGTGGTCCGGCTGATGATTGGGGTTGCCTGCCGGTTGTCCGTCGCGCGATTCATGCCGCCATTCTTCCACGCGGCCAAGCCTGGGACGGAACGGTCCCGGCGCGGGCGGACTGCCGGCACCGGGCCCGCCCGCGTCCCGTGCGGTATCCAACGCCTGCACTTTCAGACGGTGGCTCCGGCGAGCTCGCCTGTTTCAGCGTCCACCGGAATGTGGTTGCCGTCTGCATCCTCGTGGAAGACTCCCAACGCTGCAGCGTCGTCGTCCGCGTGCTCCCCTTCTTCCGGGTCTCCTCCGTCATCGTCAGGATCAGCAGGGCCGATGCTGCTGCCCGCCGCCGTCTCCTGGCCTGCCGCGCCGTTGTCTGAAACGAGGTGCAGTCCGGTGTCACTGGTGCGGATGTAGTTGGCCGAACCACGCTTGAGGTCGTGGCCCACGGAATCCGCATCGATTTCGGCCGAATGGTAGACCCGGCCGTCCTTCTCCCAGCTGCGCAGCTTGAGCCGGCCAACGACGATGACGCACTGGCCCTTCTTGATGCTGCAGGCCATGTTCCCGGCCAGCTGACGGTAGCCCTGGACGTTGAACCAGTTCGTGTGGCTATCCACCCAGGTACTGGTGGCCCGGTCAAAACGCCGCGCCGTTGAACCGAGGCGGAACGAGGCGGTGCCAACGCCGCCAGGGGTTGTGGAGGTCTTGATATCCGTGGCAACGAAGCCCCGGAATGTTTGGTAGTCAGTCATCATCGTGTCCTGTCTCGAAGGGTGGCGCCTTAGCGGCAAAACCAGCTTCGCGCGGACGGCACCGGGCCGCGAGGGACAACTTCGCGTATGTGCACAACCCTGCCTGAACCCGCCTTGTTGAGGAGAAGTACCGGCAGCGGGCGACGCTGACGCGGCTGCACGTCGGGGCAATGTAGACTTTTTATGCGCCGGATCTATGGTCGTGGCGCCACGTGCCCCAGTAGCTCAGGGGATAGAGCAGCGGCCTTCTAATCCGCCGGTCGGGGGTTCGATTCCCTCCTGGGGCACAAGATGATGAGTTGGCACGTCCTTGACGGGTGCGCCGGTCAGCAAAAAACACCCCGGTCAGCAGACCGGGGTGTTTTTCATTGTGTGACTGGTGTGGAATTGCCGTTTCTCAGGCGTAAGGCAGGACAAGTTCCGCGTAGCGCGCCTTGACGGTCTCCATGACAACGTCGCCGTCGGCGTCCCAGATCTCCTGGTTGAAGATTTCAACCTCGATGTCCCCGGCATACCCGGCGTCCCTGACCCAGGTGCTGATGGTGGCGAAGTCAATGACGCCGTCGCCCATAAAGCCCCGGGACAGCAGCGGATCGGCCGCGATGGGCATGTTGAAGTCGCACACCTGGTAGGAGGCGATGCGCCGTTCCCTGCCGGCGCGTTCGATCTGCGCCTTCAGCTCCGGGTCCCACCAGACGTGGAACGTGTCGACGGCGACGCCCGCCGCCTGCGCATCAAACGGGGCTGCAAGATCCAAGGCCTGGCCCAGGGTCGAGATGACGGCGCGGTCCGCGGCGTACATGGGGTGCAGGGGTTCGAGCACCAGCCGGATGCCGTTCTCCGAGGCGAACGGCACAAGATCGGCAAGGCGGTCTGCCACCCGCTGGCGTGCAGCCACCACATCCTTCTCCCCCGGCGCCAGTCCGCCGACCACCAGGAAGAGTTCCCTGGTGTCCAGCGCAGCCGCCTCGAGGACGGCAGCGCGGTTGTCCGCCAGGGCAGCGGCCTGGCCGTCGGCGTCAGCCGCAGTCAGGAAGCCGCCACGGCATAAGGAGGAGACCCGTAGGCCCGCGTCCTTGATCAGCTTCGCGGCCTTGTACAGCCCCGCTTCTTCAACCCGGTCGCGCCACGGGGCGATCGCGGGGATTCCCGCGCGGAGGCAGCCATCAACCACTTCGGCAAGGGTCAAATTCTTGGTGGTGGCGCTGTTCAGGGAAAGCCGTGAAAAGTCGCTCATACTCCCACTCCGTTGATGCGCAGGTAGTCGGACATCCGGAACGCGGCGAGCGCCGGATCCTTCAGCAGCCCTGCCTTGTCGGCCAGTTCGAAGGTCTTGGCCAGGTGGCAGACGGAGCGGCCGGAGTGCAGGCCGCCCACCATCTGGAAGCCGGGCTGCTTGCCGTTAAGCCAGGACATAAAGGCGATCCCGGTCTTGTAGTAGAACGTGGGGGCGCTGAAGATGTGTTTGCCGAGCTCGCGGGTGGAGTCCAGGATGGCGCGCGCTTCCGCAGCCTTGCCGGCGTCGTAGTTCTGCAGCGCAACCGAAGCCGCCGGGTAGATCGCCGCGAAGATGCCCAGCAGCGCGTCCGAGTGGTGGCTGCCGTCGCCGTCGATCAGTTCCGGGTAGTTGAAGTCGTCGCCGGTGTAGAGGCGGACGCCTTCGGGAAGGGCAGCGCGCAGGGCAACCTCATGCGAAGCATCCAGCAGGGACACCTTCACGCCGTCCACCTTGTCCGCGTGCTCGCGGATCAGGGCCAGGAACGTCTCGGTCGCGGCAGCGACGTCGTCAGAACCCCAGTAACCGGCCAGCGCGGGATCGAACATGGTGCCGAGCCAGTGCAGGATGACCGGCTGGTCCACTTCCTGCAGCAGCGTTGAGTAGACGTGCAGGTAGTCGTCCGGACCGGCGCCCACGCGGGCCAGCGCCCGGGAGGCCATCAGGATGATCTTGGGCCCGGCTTCACTGACGACGGCGATCTGCTCCCGGTAGGCGTCCAGGACGGCGGCAAGACCCGCGCTGCCGGTGGGCAGCGTGGCAAGGTCCAACTGGTCGGTGCCGGCGCCGCAGGAGACGAGATCGCGGACAGTCTTGCCGGCGGTGGCGGCATTTCCGGCGGAGACCACCGAAGCGGCTTCCACACCGGTGCGCTTGATGAGCTGCTGGGTTGCGGCCCAGTCCAGGCCAATGCCGCGCTGGGCCGTGTCCATGGCGTCCGCAACACCCAGGCCGTAGGACCAGAGTTCGTGCCGGTACGCCATGGTGGCATCCCAGTCGAGGCTGGCCGGGGCACCTGGCGTGTTGTCCGCCAGGACCTCGGGAATGACGTGCGCGGCGGCGTAGGCCCGCCGCGACGTGAGCGGGGCGGTGGGGCGGGCCCACGACACGCCGCCCTGGAGGCGGTACTCGCGGGTGCCGCCGTCGTGCGTGGGAAGGATCAGGGAAGTCATTAGAGCGTGATCTCCGGGATGTCGATGGTGCGGCGTTCGTCGTTGGACTGCAGGCCAAGCTCGGCGAGCTGTACGCCGCGGGCTGCCGACAGCAGGCCGAAGCGGTGCTCTCGGCCGGCCACGACGTCGCGGAGGAATTCCTCCCACTGCAGCTTGAAGCCGTTGTCCAGCTCGGCGTTGGCGGGGACTTCCTGCCACTGGCTGCGGAAGGATTCCGTGACGGGCAGGTCCGGGTTCCAGACGGGCTTGGGGGTGTGGGCGCGCTGCTGGGCTACGCACTTGTTCAAACCGGCCACGGCAGAACCGTGCGTGCCGTCAATCTGGAATTCCACCAGTTCGTCGCGGTAGACGCGGACGGCCCAGGAGGAGTTGATCTGGCCGATGACCGGATCGCCCGCCGGAGTCTCGAGTTCGAAGATGCCGTAGGAAGCGTCGTCGGCGGTGGCCTTGTACTCCTTGCCGGCCTCGTCCCAGCGCGCCGGGATGTGCGTGGCGGTCTTGGCGTTAACGCTCTTGACCTTGCCGATGATGCCTTCGAGGACGTAGTTCCAGTGGCAGAACATGTCCGTGGTCATGCCGCCGCCGTCTTCCTTGCGGTAGTTCCAGGACGGTCGCTGCGCTGCCTGGACATCTCCTTCGAAGACCCAGTAGCCGAATTCGCCGCGGATGGACAGGATGCGGCCGAAGAAGCCTTCGTCCACCAGGCGGCGGAGCTTGACCAGGCCGGGCAGGTACAGCTTGTCGTGCACAACGCCGGCCGTGACGCCGGCTTCCTTGCCGATGCGGGCCAGTTCGATAGCCTCTTCGAGGGTTTCGGCGGTGGGCTTTTCGGTGAAGATGTGCTTGCCGGCCAGCATGGCCTTCTTCAGGGTGGCGGCACGGAGGCTGGTCATGGAGGCATCGAAGATGATGTCTACCGAGGGATCGTTGATCACGGAATCCAGGTCGGTGGTCCATTCGGCCACCTTGTGCAGCTCTGCCAGCTCGCGGATCTTGGCTTCATTGCGGCCTACCAGGATCGGCTCCACCTGGACCTTGGTGCCGTCCTCCAGTGTGAATCCCCCGGCGTCGCGGATGGGAAGGATGGAACGCAGCAGGTGCTGGCGGTAACCCATCCGGCCGGTAATGCCGTTCATGGCGATACGGATCGTCTTTGTTTCGAAGCCCATGTGTCCTCCACGGTGAGTGAGCAATGTTACTCAAGCTGTATTGGGAAAGCGCATTCCCACTGCATCCATCATGCACCGTTCAGCTCGGCATTGGCAAGCGCTTTCCCCGGGTATCTCAAAACTGCCATACTGAAGTCGGCGCCCTTAGCGCTGAAAGTCTGTACGAACAGGAGAAGCTGTGGCTGCAAGTACCCTCACCGAGGTGGCCCGGCTGGCGGGCGTTTCGCCGGCCACCGCCTCCCGCGTGCTGAACGGCTCCGCCCGGATACCGGGCAAGGATATTGCCGACCGGGTGCGCCAGGCTGCCGAATCCCTCGGCTACATTCCCAACGCCCAGGCACAGGGGCTGGCCAAGTCCAGCTCCGGGCTCATCGGGCTGATCGTGCACGACATCGCCGATCCGTACTTTGCCGCCATCGCCCGCGGCGTCCAGGAAGCCGCGAGGGAACAGCACAAGATGGTACTGCTGGCCACCACCGAGGGCGCCCCGGAGAGTGAGAAGGAAGCCGTGGCTGCCTTCGCCGCACGCCGCGCCGATTCCATCGTGATCGCAGGATCGCGGACTTCCCGCGCCGGGGACCGGGAAGGCAACACCGAACTCGCTGCCGAACTGGACCGCTACTGCCGCAACGGCGGCCACGTGGGCGTGATCGGCCACGGGATTGTGGGCGCCACCGCAGCGGACGGCTACCACGTGGTGCGTGTGCCCAATGAGGAGCTGGCCGCGCAGCTCGCGGCTGAGCTGGCCGCGTCGCGCGAAGAAGACTTCGTCATCATCGGCGGCCCGGAAGGGCTGTTCACGTCCGACGACCGGATCCGTGGGTTCCAGCACGGTCTTGCCAGCGCCGGCCTGCCTGCCGCGGACGTCATCCGCACGGACTTCAACCGTGCCGGCGGGTTCGAGGCCGGCCTCGCCCTGGCTGCACGGATCACAGCGTCCCAACCCGGGGGCGGGACAAAACGGCTCTGCATCTTTGCCGTCAATGATGTTATGGCCATCGGGGCCGCCGCCGCGCTGCGCGCCGAGGGACTGCGGATCCCGCGGGACGCCGCTGTTGCCGGTTTTGACGACATTGAGACCCTTCGTGATTTCCGCCCGGCCCTCTCCACGGTGCACCTTCCCCTGGAGGAGATCGGACGGCAGGCCGCCTGGAGCGCGGCCGGCCTGGCGTCCAACGACGCCGGATCGTCCCCGATAACCGGCCAGGTCACACTCCGGCGCAGCACTGACGTGGCACAACCGAGCAGCGCCGGGTCGGTGGCCTGAGGATGCTCCCGGGCTCATTGACTGCCGTGCCTGCCCGCGGCAATGCAGGGCCGCGCCCGGCGGTTCTCGTCCTTCCCGGTGGAGGGTATGCAGGACAGGCCGACCACGAGTCAGAGCCGGTTGCCGAGTGGCTCGCCGCGCTGGGGATCCATGCCTATGTGCTGCGGTACAGGGTTGCCCCGCACCGCCATCCGGCGCCGCTGGAGGACGGCAAGGAGGCCCTTCTGGCGATCCGCGAAGGCGCCCTTGGCCTGGCGGTGGACAACACGCGGGTGGGCGTCCTGGGCTTCTCGGCCGGCGGCCACCTTGCGGCAACGCTGTCGACGGCGGTCGCCACCGGAAATGCCTCGCTGGATGTCGAGGCCGCCCTTCCGGACCTGACGATTCTGTGCTATCCGGTTGTATCCTTCACGGACGCGGTCCACCAGGGGTCAGTGGACAACTTAGCGGGCGGGTCGCCGTCGGACGATCTGCTCCGGGCGCTGTCCCCCGATCTCCAGGTCACGGCCGCCACGCCGCCGGCCTTTGTGTGGCACACCGCCGATGATGCGGCGGTACCGGTCCGCCACAGCCTCTCCTACGCGGGGGCGTTGGTCCGCGCCGGCGTGCCGGCCGAACTCCACGTTTTTCCACAGGGCCGCCATGGCCTCGGCCTGGCCCGTGAGCTGCCGGGTCCGGATCAATGGACATCTCTGTGTGCGGCCTGGCTGGACAGGATGGGATGGACCGCAGTACCGACTGAACTGTCGGCCGGAACCACCGGACCTACGGAAGGGTAAGGATCAGCGGGCCATCAGCGGTGATGGCAACCGTGTGCTCGCTGTGGGCGGCCCGGCGTCCGTTGGCGGAGCGCAGCGTCCATTCGTCGTCGTCGTGGTAGTAGTCGTCTTTGCGGCCCTGGATCAGCATGGGCTCGATGGCGATGACCAGGCCCTCGGTCAGCTTGATCCCGCGGCCCGGCCTGCCGTCGTTCGGAACGGGCGGTTCTGCGTGCATGGTGCAGCCGATCCCGTGGCCGCCGTGGTCAGCCAGCAGCCCGTAGCCTGCCCGCCGCGCGGCGCCGCCGATCGCGTAGGCAAGATCGCCCATTTTGTTGCCGATCCTGGCGGCCTCGATCCCCCGTGCCAGGGCGGCGTCCGTGGCATCGATGAGGGCCTGGTCCACAGGATCGGGTGTTCCCACAATGAAGCTGATGGCGGCATCGCCGCACCAGCCGTCCAGGAATGCCCCGCAATCCACGCTGAGCAGGTCACCGTCCAGGAGCGTGTATCCGTCGGGGATCCCGTGGACCACGGCGTCATTCACGCTGGCACAGATCACTCCGGGAAAGGGAACTGAGGCCCAGCGCGGGTGGTAGTCCAGGAAGGCCGGTGTGGCTCCTGCCTTGGCTATGGTCTCTGCGGCCAGTGCGTCGAGGTCACGCAGGGTGACGCCTACTCCGGCCGCCTCACGCACGGCCGCCAGGGTGTTTGCCACCACCCGCCCGGCTTCGCGCATCAGGGCAATCTGTTCGGGAGTCTTGATCATGGACATGCAGGGAACCTCCGACGTCGGGTCGCACGGCCCAAGGGAGCGTGCAGTTTGTCTGGTCCCACTCTAGAGCCGTCCCGCTGGGGACAAACCCGCCGGCATCCACGTCGCCGGCGCCTCGCTACAGTTGCAGCATGGACGGATTATCGCCGAATGAGGAATCGCTGGACAAGGAGCCTTCGGACACGGCAGCTCCGGCCACGGAGGCTCCGAACCGCGTGTTGCTCCACACCGTCCGCGCGGCGCTGCGGGAGCGGACGGACCCGGTGCGGGCAGCCGGAGCGCAGGCGTATATGAAGTCCACGCTGCCGTCACTGGGCGTCAGGGTCCCGGAGGTCAGGCGGCTGGCGCTGGCCGCGGCCGGCGCCCATCCCTTTACGTCGGCGGGCGAGTTGCGGGGCACGGTGCTTGAGCTCTGGCGCGGCTCCACGGTGCGCGAGGAACGCTATGCAGCCATTGACCTGACGGGCCTCCGGTTAGTGGCCCGTGACCAGCTGATGCTCCCTATCTATGAGGAGATCATCCGCACCGGCGCGTGGTGGGACTTCGTTGACGGGGTGTCGCATCGTATCGTCGGGCTTCTTCAGGCCCACCGGCCAATGATGACCGAACTGATGCTGGCCTGGAGTACAGACCATGACTTCTGGATCAGGCGGTCGGCCATCACCTCGCAGTTGAAGGCCAAGATCCGCACGGATCAGGCCCTGTTGCGGGCCGTGATCGAGCCGAACCTGGCGGACCCGGAGTTTTTCATCCAGAAGGCCATTGGCTGGGCGCTTCGGGAATACGCCAAGACGGACCCGGACTGGGTGCGCAATTTCGTGGTGGAAAAGGGAACCCAGTTGAGTCCGCTATCCCGGAAGGAAGCCTTGCGGCATTTGGAACAAGGCACGACGGCGGGAATCGCGGGCGCCGGATAGCGGCGCCTGCGGAGACTAGATAACGGGGCGTTCGGTCACCGGCTCCGCCGACTTCCGGAAAAGCCGCTTGGTGCCTGGATCCATGAAAATCAGGTACATGGCAAAAAGCAGGCCGGTAATCGCCGCCGCGAACCGGGCCAGGACCAAAGCAAGTCCCAGGTCCTCGGTCTGGAGGTAGGGAAATACCTCCAGCTGGTCGGAAATGGCGTAGATCATGAAGAACGAGACGATGAAATACAGGGCTTTGACCTGCCAGTCATTGCGGATGCCCGTCACCGCGAACAGCGGGATGAGCCACACCACGTACCAGGACTGGATCATCGGTGCCAGCACCACAATGGCCGCAAAGGCTAAGGTGAGGCGGCGAATCAGCCGCTCATGCTCACCCTTGAAGATCTGGAAGGCGACGATGCCTATGGCAAGTATTTTGCCGGCGTCGAACACCCAGTCTGCGATGGTCCACCCGTCGAGGCCGAAGGCATTCGAAACGGAAGCGACCACGAGCCCTACCAGGCCCACCGGCGCGTACCAGATGAAGAGGCTGCCAGGGGCGGACAGCCCGTTGACCCAGCCGAAGCCGAAACCATTGACCAGGCTCAGCCCATACAGAATGGCCAGGCTCAGCCCTCCCGTCAGTCCCCAGAATAGGAATTTCCGCGGCCAACCGGCATTCTTGCCTGCCCAGATCAGGCCGATGAACGGCAGGAAAACGATGGTGATGGGCTTGACGGCGATGGAAAGTGTGACCAGGACTATGCCCAGCACCACGCGCCTGGTGGCCGCGTAGTACAGCCCGGCAAGGGCCAACCCGATCATGAGGGCATCGTTGTGGACACTGGCGATGAAGTTGGTGAGGAACAGGGGGTTGGCCGCGGTGAGCCACAAGGCGCGGTGCGGATTGACGCCGTGAAGCTCTGCCAGCTTGGGCACAAAAATGACGCAGAGGACCACGCCAAACAGCGCAACGAGCCTGAAAAGCATGACGCTCGCCTCGGGCTGGACGTTGGTGGACCAGACCACAAACTGCTCAATCCACAGGAACAGCTGGCCGTACGGCACGGGAGCTTCGGTCCACTGTTTGTCGGCGCCAAGCTGGAAATAGTTGGAAAGCGCCGAGATGCCGTTCTCGTAGGGGTTGAAGCCCTCCACCATCAGCCTGCCCTGACCTATGTAGGCATACACGTCGCGGCTGAAGAGCGGGACGGTGAACATCAACGGAAGGCCCCACGCGGCGATGGCCTGCAGCGTTGCCTTTCGCGCCGCCGGCCCCCACACGCGGACCCGCTGGCCGAGCCTCAGCCAGGAACGGACCAGGAGCATGCCGCCCACCGCAACCAGCACGATGGCCAGGGCAACGCCGATGGCCTCCGTGCGCATCCAGATAAAGATCGGCACCCGGCGAAGTTCGGAAACGGGGGCCAGCCAGCCGACGCCGAGGGATCCGATAACCATAAGGACAGAGCCGACAAGACCGGCAAGGATGGGAGACCTGGCGTTATCCACTTCAGCCGCTGCGGACTCCGGGACCACGCTGGCGGCCATCTCCCCCGTTGCAGGCACAGGCGCCGTCATCTCAGGATCGTCCAATCTCTTTGCATTCGGCGCTCCAGCCCCGCGGGCGGCAGTGGCCGCCCGGGCCGCGCAGGCACAGCACGGCGGCAAAATCCTCGCCCCCATGTACCCGAAATCCTAGCATCGGACGGTTGCGCCGGAGCTAAACGGTAGGCTGGTCCGGTGCCTATATCTAACGAACGCATCGTCTGGATCGACTGCGAAATGACCGGCCTGGACATCAAGAACGACGCCCTGATCGAGGTGGCGGCGCTGGTGACGGACTCAGAGCTCAACATTCTCGGCGACGGTGTGGACGTGGTGATCAAGCCCGAGGATGCTGCCCTTGCCCAGATGAACGACTTCGTCCGGGACATGCACACCCGGTCCGGGCTGCTCAAGGAACTGCCGCACGGCAAGACCATGGCCGAGGCCGAGGCCGCCGTGATGGAGTACATCGAAAAGTGGGTGCCGGACCCGCGGAAGGCACCGCTGGGCGGCAACTCCGTGGGGACCGACCGCGTCTTCCTCTCCCGCGACATGCCGGCCGTCGTAGAACACCTGCATTACCGCGTGATCGACGTGAGCACCATCAAGGAACTCTCCCGCCGCTGGTTCGCCCGGGCTTACTTCCAGTCCCCCGCCAAGAAGGGTGGCCACCGCGCCCTGGGGGACATCCATGATTCCATCGACGAGCTACGCTACTACCGCGAGGCGGTTTTTGTACCGGCTCCCGGACCTGACAGCGCAACGGCCCGCGAAGTCGCCCAGCGCATCACTGCCACGCCCGGCACAGCAGGTATCCCCAAAGAGTAATCTGCACCACGTTTGGCGGAAATTTTCGCAAAAGCCCCAAAAGTGGCACAAGCACCCCCGAACAGCAGGTAAGCTATTTGAGTTGCCTTTCCAGAACACCGGATCACCGGAAATCTGCGGGGCACATGGTGGGCTTAGCTCAGTTGGCAGAGCGCCTGGTTGTGGTCCAGGAGGTCGCGGGTTCAACCCCCGTAGCTCACCCTCATAGGGCGGAAGTAACAGCCGTCCAGTTGGAGGCCGTACCGGATATCCGGTGCGGCCTCCATTTTTTTGCATAACGCCGGCGTCACGCCGCACGCACGAAGGGCCGCCTGACATGACAGTTCTGCCAATCACCGTCTGGGGAGAACCGGTGCTGCACCGCCGCGCCGCAGAGGTGGAGGTGTTCGACGACGAACTGCGCACCCTGATCGCGGACATGTTTGAAACCAACGACGCTGCCAACGGCGTGGGTCTGGCGGCGCCCCAGGTTGGGGTCGGCAAGAGAATCTTCATCTACAAGTACGACAATGACGACGGCGCTCCCCCCACCGGAGCCCTGGTCAACCCCGTGCTGACGCTGTCCAAAATCTCCGGCGCCGTGCCCGACCCCGACGACGAGGAAGAGGGCTGCCTCTCGTTTCCGGGCGGCGCATACCCGCTCAAGCGTGCGGAGTGGGCACGGGTGGAAGGCTTTGATGGCTACGGGCAGCCGGTTGAATTCGAAGCGACAGGCTGGTTCGCCCGGGTGATCCAGCACGAATACGACCACCTCGACGGAAAACTTTACGTCAACCGACTGACGGACCGCTATGCCCGGAAGGCCATGAAACAGGCCAAGAAGAGCGGCTGGGGCGTGCCCGGGCTGACCTGGATGCCCGGCGTGGATCCGGACCCGTTCGGCCACTAAACCGGCGCAGGCCACGCACTACCGGGCGCTGATGGTTGGCTGGTCCGGGCACGAGTCCAGGACACGCTTCATCGCATCCTTCTCCGGCTGCGTGACCCATAGTCCGTAGGACGCCTTCACCGAGATCTGGCGGGCAATATAGTGGCAGCCGATGTTCTTGTTCTTCGGCAGCCAGGTGGCCGCGTCGCTTGCGCTCTTCTGCTGGTTGGCGGGACCGTCCGCAGCGATGAGGTTCAGCGGATCGTTGGCCAGGCTCTGGCGCTGCTGCGGGGTCAGCCCCTGCGCGCCCTTCTGCCACGCGTCGCTGAGCGCCACGACGTGATCGATCTGGATTTCCTTGCTGCTCTCCGGGCCACGCCGGAACTCCATGGCTTTCCCCGTGTACGGCTCCTGGATGGCCCCTGTCGCTACCCTGCATTTGGACCCCTCCGAGAAGCCCACGGCGGTCAGGTCCCTCCGGAGGATGTCATTGCGGGTGTCGCAGCCGTTGCGGTCCACGTCCAGCCAGGCCTGCCCGAAGGCCTCACGCTGGTAGTTGTCCTTGGGAGCCCGCCCCTTGACGGCCAGCCCCTCGAGGGCGTCCCGTGCACTCCCCTGCGGTACTACGTGAACCGGAACCACGGGCTTCATCCAGGTCCCGTCGAAAACAGGCGCCTCGCTGGGTCCTGCGATTGCCGGTTCTGCCGCTGCGAACTGGCCGGCAGTGAAAAACCACACCGCAGAGCCCACCACTGACAGTGCCAGCACCGCCAGGAAAGTCCAGGCCTGCCTCGAGCGGCGGCGGGCACGGCGGTAGGCACGCCAGCTGACGGTCATGGGCAACCTGCTCTTCGGGAAATGTAATGCACCAGAAGAGCCTAGGCCACGCCTCTGACACTGAAGCAGTTGTCCACATTGGGGAGGAAGAGTGGCCGGGCAGGCCACCTACCTGCTAGGACCGGTTACTGCTCCCGGGCCACGCGGCGCAGGTCTTCTTCGGCAACCTGGAGGAGCCCCTCGAGCTGGCGCACCCGGTCCTCCCCGACGTCGCCGGACATCCGGGACGTGCGCGCCTGGTCCAGGAGCCTGATGGCTTCCTTGTGGTTGGCCTTGGCGACGTCGAGGGCGTGCTCAAGGGTGGTCTCGTGGAGAGTTTCGTTATCCATGCCACCAGTGTGGTCCCGATTCCCGGCTGATTCCAGTGAATCAGCCGGGAATGTCGGGCAGCCGGCCCGGCAGGCGAGCCTCTAGACAGCGATTGCGGCCAAGGCAGCAGCGGGTTCCTTGGCAGGGAAGGACGGCGGGTTGACGCCGGCCATCTCTTCCATAACCCGGACTACCTGGCAGCTGTAGCCGAACTCGTTGTCGTACCAGACGTAGAGGACCAGGTTCTTCTCGTTGGAGATCGTGGCCAGGCCATCAATGATGCCGGCGCGGCGGGAGCCGACGAAGTCCGTGGAAACCACTTCAGGTGAGTCGATGTAGTCGATCTGCTTACGCAGGTCAGAGTGCAGTGACATCTCGCGGAGGTAGTTGTTGACCTCATCCTTGGTGGTGCCGTTTTCCAGGCTGAGGTTCAGGATGGCCAGGGAGACGTCAGGGGTGGGGACGCGGATGGAACTTCCTGTGAGCTTGCCCAGCAGCTCGGGCAGCGCCTTCGCCACGGCTTTGGCGGCGCCGGTTTCGGTGATCACCATGTTCAGCGCGGCGGAGCGGCCGCGGCGGTCGCCCTTGTGGAAGTTGTCGATCAGGTTCTGGTCGTTGGTGAAGGAGTGGACGGTCTCCACGTGGCCGTGGATTACACCGAACTTGTCGTTGATGGCCTTCAGGACCGGGGTGATGGCGTTGGTGGTGCAGGACGCTGCGGACACGATCTGGTCCGTGTCCTCGATGGTGCGGTGGTTGATGCCGTGCACAATGTTTTTGAGTTCGCCCTTGCCCGGTGCCGTGAGGAGAACGCGGGCAACGCCCTTGCTCTGCAGGTGCTGCGACAGGCCCTCGGCGTCGCGCCAGCGTCCCGTATTGTCCACCACCAGGGCGTTGTGGATGCCGTAGGCGGTGTAGTCGATCGTGGCGGGATTGTCCGAGTAGATGACCTGGACCTGGACACCGTTTGCGGTGATGGTGTTGGCGTCTTCGTCCACACGGATGGTTCCCTCGAAGGAGCCGTGGACCGAGTCGCGGCGCAGGAGGCTGGCGCGTTTGGTGAGGTCCTTGTCCGAGCCGCGGCGCACCACGATGGCGCGCAGGCGCAGGCCGTGGCCGCCGCCCGCCTTTTCGATCAGGAGGCGGGCCAGCAGGCGGCCGATCCGGCCGAAGCCGTAAAGCACAACGTCGGTGCTGGTGCGGTCATCGCCGCCGCGCTTGCCCACTACCTCGGCAAGTTCGGCGCGGAGGAACTCTTCCAGGGTGGCGCCGTCGCCTTCTGCCTTGAACTTCTCCGCCAGGCGGGCGACGTCGATAGCTGCCGCACCAAGCTCCAGCTGCGCCAGGATGTTCAGCAGCGGTGCGGTCTCTTCGAGCAGGAGCTCGGTGTTGCTCATGCGGCGGGCGAAACGGTGCGCCTTGAGGATGTTCATGGTGGACTTGTTGATCAGGCTGCGGCCGTGAATGCTGGTCACCACGTTGTTTTCGCGGTACAGCCGGCCAATCACCGGAATCATGGCCTCGGCGAGAGCCTCCCGGCCCATCCACGTATCAAGACAAGAATCTGACGTCTGGCTCACAGAACTACCTTCCTCGGTTCAGCCGCATACGTCGTCGTACGCGGTTGGCGGCCACCTGATGTTGTCCAGGGGCTCTGGCACCGGCAGGATGCAGTCCATCCCGGGTGCCGTGGAGAAGCGTAAAGAAAGGCCGCCGGCTGCGAACGCAGACCCGGCGGCAGAACCTCTACGTTCGCTCTTCATTCTAGGCTGGAGCAGCCCCCGCGGACCGCCGCCGCCAGCGTGAAATCACTCACATGCGGGGCAGGTCCGTGCCGGGTGATGGTGGTGGGATGGGTTGACCGATACGCCGGGTTCTGTGCTCCCGTGCCGTTACCAGCGCGGGAGTAGCGGCCATCCATCTACGGACGCCGTTGCCGACGCCCTCCAGCGGCCTACCCGGACACTCGGGCGGGCAGCCCTCAAACGTGTCCTGTCTGGCCTTGCTCCGGGTGGGGTTTACCTAGCCTTCCCGGTCACCCGGGAAGCTGGTGGTCTCTTACACCACCGTTTCACCCTTACCTGCTGACCTTCCGTTGCCGGAAGACGCAGGCGGTCTGTTCTCTGTGGCACTGGCCTGCGGGTTACCCCGAGTGGGCGTTACCCACCACCCTGCCCTGCGGAGCCCGGACGTTCCTCGAGTCACTTGCGTGACGCGCGGCCGCCTGGTCAACCCATCCGCAGCCAGTCTACCGCCGGAAGGGGGAACCGCCGTCGCCGGTAGGATCGTACGGTGCTGATTCTGCTTCCCCCTTCCGAAGGCAAGACCCCGGCAGTCCGCGGGTCCGCCGTCGACTGGCCGTCACTGAGCTTTCCCGAACTCAACACCTACCGGGCCAAGGTCCTGGAGGCACTGGGGACGGTCAGCGCACATGAGGATGCCCTCGCCCTGCTGGGCGTCGGCGCATCGCTGCAGGACGACGTCGAACGCAACACCCGCCTCCATGCCGAACCGGCGGCCCCTGCGCACCAGATCTATTCGGGCGTTCTGTACGACGCCCTTGGCTACAAATCCCTGACCCTCGCGCAGCGCCGGAAGGCCGATGTTTCGGTGCTGGTGATCTCGGCACTATGGGGTGCCATCCGCTTCGCCGACCGTGTACCCGCCTACCGGCTGTCGATGGGAACGGCACTGCCCAACGTCGGCCGCCTCGCCTCGTTCTGGAAGCCACAGCTTTCGGAGGCCCTCGCGGAGTCCGTGTCCGGGCACCTGCTCGTGGACTGCCGCTCCAGCACGTATGCCGCGGCATGGGCACCGCCGCCGGCTCAGACGGTGGCCGTCAACGTCTTCACCGAGGTCAACGGCGTACGCAAGGTGGTCAGCCACTTCGCCAAGCACACCCGCGGCGAGCTGGCGCGGCACCTGCTGGCCCGCCGCGGCAACGCCCCGCAGACCCCGGCGCTACTGCTGAAGGCCGCGCGCGAAAAATGGGACGCGGAGCTGGTGGATGGTTCAGCGCGGAAGCCGCATGCCCTGAATATTCTCCTGCCCAACTAGGTAGCACTAACTGTCGTTTTGAGCGTTCAAAACGACAGTTAGTGCGACCTACTTGGGCTGCTAGCTAGTTGGGGCGGGCTGCTAGCTAGTTGGGGCGGGCGTGTTCCACTCGGCGGTGCGCACCAGGATGGCTCCCGAATCCGGGCAGAACACAATGACGTCTGCGGCGGCGGCCTTGATCTCGGCGAGGTCTCCGGGGCTCAGCTTCATTCCGGAGGCCTCAGAGGTTCCGTGGAACAACCGGGCGGCGCCCACTCCCCGCTTCGCCAGCGTCTTTTCGTAGACCGCCAGCATCCCGGCGTCAAGTCCTTCAGCGAATTCGGCACGCTTGCCACGGACAACGGCCGCTTCAGCGGCTACTTCGGCCAGGGCTTCATCGAGTTCGGCGCGGATGCCGCCGAACGAGCCCTGGACGTTGTCCACGATGACCTGCTGGGCAGCCTGCCGCTCGCGCAGCGAATCCAGGCGTTCCAGTATTTCCAGCTCAACGTCTTCAAGGTCCGAGCGGCGCTTGTTCAGCGATGCGATGTCCTTCTGCAGGGCAACGAGGTCCTTGGACAGCCCCGTTCCGCTGTTGAGCCGGGCTTCGTCGCGTTCGATGCGGGAGGCGACCTGTTCGACGTCGGCCTCGGCGCGCTTCAGCTCAGATTCGGCGTCATGGACGGCCATCTTGGCGGAGCCGAGTTCACCGTTGGCGACGGACAGGGCAGATTGCAGGTCCTCGATCCGGGGATCGGTTTCCAGGGCGCGACGGCGGTTGGACAGGGACTTGAGCTTTGCGTCCAGCCCCTGCAGTTCGAGCAACTTCAACTGTTCCGCCGGTGCTGCCTTGGCCACTATTTACCTCCGCTAAATCCAATCCGGCCGAAGCCGGGCACCGTATCGGCGCTCTATAGACTCTAGTCCCCGCCCGGAGTCAGAATGAAGTCCCACGGATCGCTGTTGGTGGTGCTTACCTGGATCTCGACGTCGTGGCCCTGATCGGCGAGCACATTACCCAGTGCCGACGCCGCGGCGGGAAGCCACAACCACTCGCTGGCAAAGTGCGAGACGTCAATCAGGTACGGCCGGCCGTTCACTGCCGCTTCGCGCGCTTCGGACGCAGGATGGTGGCGGAGGTCGGCGGTGACATAGACGTCGGCGTTGTTGGCCCGCACCTCGTTGAACAGGGAATCGCCCGCGCCGCCGCACACCGCAATGCGCCGCACCAGGCCGTCCTTGTCCCCTGACACGCGGACTCCCCCGGCTACGGACGGCAGGATGCCGAACACCCGGGCAGCGAAATCGCCCAGGCTCATCACGTCAGCCAGGTCCCCCACGCGTCCGATGCCTTCCTCGGGCAGTCCGTTCGCGGCAACCGTCAGCGGGACAACGCCCTCCAGTCCCAGCGCGTCAGCCAGGACATCGGAAACGCCCCCGACGGCGGAATCACCGTTGGTGTGGACGGTCAACAGCGCGGTTCCAGACTCGATCAGCCGGTGGATGGCCTGTCCTTTGGCGGTGGTGGCCGCCACTGACGTGACGCCTTTGAGGAGCAACGGGTGGTGGGTAATCAGGAGCTCCGCACCCCGCTCCACGGCTTCCTCGATCACCGTAAGCGTCGGATCAACGGCGAACATCACCCTCGTAACGGGCGCAGACGGATGGCCGGCCACAAGCCCCACTTCGTCCCAGTTTTCGGCCAGGGACTCGGGCCAGAGTTCCTCGACCGCCAGCAGCACCTGGCCCAGGGTGGGAGCAGCCGGACCGTCCGCTGTAGCGTCCTCGCCGAATAGCGTCCCGTCGTCGTGCTTGTCCGCATGTGTGACACCGATGTCTGCAGGTTCCATGCTCCCAGTTTTACCCCATCCGGCCATTTGCCCGGCATGTTTCAAAATCTCGTAGGGTAGTCAGGGAATCATCCGGCGCGCTCAACCATTGAAGAGGTCATGAAAACTTTTGTTCTTGGCGGGGGCTGCTTCTGGTGCCTTGACGCTGTCTACCAGAAAACCAAGGGCGTCGCGTCGGTGGTTTCCGGCTACACGGGCGGCCACGACCCCCAGCCGGACTACTACTCCGTCTGCGGCGGGACCACGGGCCACGCTGAGGTAGTTGCAGTCACTTTTGACGAGACCATCATCCCGGCCGAGATCATCCTGGACATGTTCTTCGCGCTGCACGATCCCACCACGCTTAACCGCCAGGGCTACGACGCGGGCACGCAGTACCGCTCGTCCATGTTCTATGAAACCACCGAAGAGAAGATTCTCTTCGAGGAAGCCATCGAACGGAACCAGGCACTGTGGTCGCACCCGATCGTGACCGAGGTCAGTCGGCTGCCACGGTTCCATACCGCGGAGGACGTCCATCAGGATTACTACGCCAAGTATCCCGAGCAGGGTTACTGCCAGGTGATCATCAATCCGAAGCTCGCCAAGGCCAGGAAATATTACTCTGCGTGGCTTAATGCTTAGCAGCGGCTGCTCAGCCATCGTTAGGCTGACCTCAGTATTCACACTTGAGAGATAGGCATATCTACATGGCACGGATCTATGACGATGTAACGCAGTTAGTCGGCGGCACCCCGCTGGTCCGCCTGAACCGGCTCACCGAGGGCCTGGACGCCACTGTGGCCGTCAAGCTCGAGTTCTACAACCCGGCCAACAGCGTCAAGGACCGCATCGGCGTGGCCATCGTTGACGCCGCTGAGAAGTCCGGCGCCCTTAAGCCCGGCGGCACCATCGTTGAAGGCACCTCCGGCAACACCGGCATCGCCCTGGCCATGGTGGGCGCAGCCCGCGGCTACAAGGTCATCCTGACCATGCCCGAGACCATGTCCACCGAACGCCGCGTCATGCTCCGGGCGTTCGGTGCCGAGATTGTGCTGACCCCGGGTTCCGAGGGTATGCGCGGCGCCGTGGACAAGGCCCAGGAAATCGTGACCAACACAGAGAACTCCATCTGGGCCCAGCAGTTCGCCAACGAGGCCAACCCTGAGATCCACCGCACCACCACCGCCGAGGAAATCTGGTCCGACACCGACGGCAAGGTGGACATCTTCGTCGCCGGCATCGGCACTGGCGGAACCGTCACCGGCGTCGGCCAGGTCCTGAAGGAGCGCAAGCCTGAGGTCCAGATTGTTGCCATCGAACCGAAGGACTCCGCCATCCTGAACGGCGGCGCTCCCGGGCCGCACAAGATCCAGGGCATCGGTGCGAACTTCATCCCGGAAATCCTGGACACCAACGTCTACGACGAAGTCCTGGATGCCACGCTGGAGGATTCCGTCCGTGTCGCCCGTGAACTCGGCGTCAAGGAAGGCATCCTCGGCGGCATCTCCTCCGGCGCCATCGTTTGGGGTGCCCTGGAACTCGCCAAGCGTCCGGAGAATGCCGGCAAGCTGATCGTGGCGGTTGTCTGCGACTTCGGTGAGCGTTACATCTCCACCGTGCTCTATGACGACATCCGCGGCTGATCAGTCCGTTGTCGCCCCGTTTCCTGTAGAAAGAACTTTGTGGGCTTTTTCGCAAGACTGAAGGAAGACCTCGACGCCGCCCGGTCACATGACCCGGCGGCCCGAGGTTCTTTTGAGAACTTTTTCGCCTATTCCGGGCTTCACGCCATCTGGATCCACCGGCTGACGCACCGGATGTGGCAAACCTCGGGACTGCGGTTCCCGGCGCGGCTGGTCTCGCAGCTGGGCCGCTTCCTGACCGGAATCGAGATCCATCCCGGCGCCACGATCGGCCGGCGCTTCTTCATCGACCACGGCATGGGTGTGGTCATCGGCGAGACCGCCGAAATCGGCGAAGACGTGATGATCTACCACGGCGTCACGCTGGGCGGCCGCTCCCTGGCCAAGGTCAAGCGCCACCCCACCATTGAAGACCGGGTCACCATCGGTGCCGGAGCCAAAATCCTGGGACCCATCACTATCGGCCGGGACAGCGCCGTGGGCGCCAACGCCGTGGTGGTCAAGGATGCGCCACCGGAATCGATCGTTACCGGGGTGCCCGCCAAGTGGCGCCACCGCGATGCCCAGCGCGAAACCAAGCCCGCTGTGGATCCGGCCGAATACGACATCGAATACCGGATCTGACCTTCAGCTGGGGCTCATCCGGCGACACGCTTCAGGACTGCCATGACCACCGCATCGTAGAGCCGGTCCGGCAGGACCCGCCGAAGTCCCAGAATGGCCGCCGCTCCCCTGCCCACCGGATACCGGGTCCGGGGACGCGCAGCCGTGGCCGCGTGCAGGACAGCCGCCGCAATCACCGCCGGCTGCGTTGACGTTTCAGGCCTGTCCGTGGACGCCAGGACATCCGCCATGTGCCTTGCCTGGGCAGCGTACGGCCCCTCGCCGCTGCTGGCCAGCAGCCCGTCAGCGGAAATCCGGCCCCATTCGCTCAGCGTACTCGCCGGTTCAATGATGGCTACCTCGATGCCGTGCGGCTTGAGTTCCAGCCGCAGTGCATCGCTCATGCCCTCGACGGCGAACTTCGTGGCGTGGTACCAGGCACCGAGAGGCTCGTAGAATTTGCCGCCGATGGACGAGATGTTGATGATCCTGCCCCGCCCCGCACTCCGCATGGCCGGCAGGACCAGCTGCGTCATCCTGGCAAGGCCAAAGACGTTCACCTCGAACTGGCGCCGGCCTTCGGCCAGATCCACCTGTTCCAGCGCCCCGTAGGACCCGTAGCCGGCGTTGTTGACCAGGACATCTATCCGCCCGCGCTCTTCCAGGACACGGCCGACGGCGGCACGCATCGAATCGTCGTCCGTCACGTCCAGCGCCAGGACCTGGATACCAAGGGCTTTCAGCGGCTCCATTCTGTCGACCCGGCGGGCGCCGGCATAGACGATTAAGCCGTGGCTGCTGAGCTTCTTCGCCGCCTCGAAGCCGATACCCGTGGAGGCTCCCGTAACTAATGCGACTGGCTTGGGCATTCTGACTCCTTGGATGGACGGACACCACAAATGCCGGAAACGCCAACGGCCGGCAGCTCCCAGAATATCTGGGAAATGCCGGCCGCAGGGTTTTCAGCTTGATGCAATCAGAGCGTGGTGATTAGTGCGTGTCCACTGCTTCGATTTCGGACTTGTCCTCGCCCCAGAGGGTGTGGAACGTGCCCTCGGCGTCGACACGGCCGTAGGTGTGCGCGCCGAAGAGGTCGCGCTGGCCCTGGATCACTGCGGCCGGCAGGCGCTTACGGCGCAGGCCGTCGTAGTAGGCCAGTGAAGAGGAGAAGACCGGCACGGGGATGCCGAGCTGGACGGCGGTGGAGACCACGCGGCGCCATGCCGGCAGGACATCGGCGATGGCCTTGGTGAACGCCGGGGCGAACAGCAGGTTGGCCGGCTTGTCTTCGGCGGCGTAGGCCTTGGTGATTTCCTTGAGCAGTTCTGCACGGATGATGCAGCCGCCGCGCCACAGCGAAGCGATCTCGTCCAGCTTGAGGTCCCAGCCGTATTCCTTGGCAGCGGAGGTCAGCATGTCCAGGCCCTGGGCGTAGGAAACCAGCTTGGAGGCGTACAGCGCCTGGCGGACGTCCTCAACAAAGGTGTCCGGAACGTCGACGGCGATTTCCTCACCGGCGAGCAGTTCCTGGGCGATCTTGCGCTGCTCGGCCTGCGATGAGAGGGCGCGGGCGAAAACGGACTCGGCGATGCCCGACGTCGGGGAACCAAGCTCCAGCGCGGAGATGACCGTCCAGCGTCCGGTGCCCTTCTGGCCTGCGGCATCCACCACAACGTCAACAAACGGCTTGCCGGTGCGGGTGTCAACGTGACCCAGGACCTCGGCGGAGATTTCGATGAGGAAGGAGGCGAGCTCGCCCTTGTTCCACTCTTCGAAGATCTTGGCCTGGTCGGCGGGCTCGATGCCGGCGCCGGAGCGGAGGAGGTCGAAGGCTTCGCCGATGACCTGCATGTCGGCGTATTCGATGCCGTTGTGGACCATCTTGACGAAGTGGCCGGCGCCGTCGGTGCCGATCCAGGCGCAGCAGGGCTTGCCGTCGACGTGGGCGGCGATCTTTTCGAGCAGCGGACCGAGGGCGTCGTAGGACTCCTTGGAACCACCGGGCATGATGGACGGGCCGTTCAGGGCACCTTCTTCACCACCGGAGACGCCGATGCCGACAAAGTGAAGGTCCTTCTTCGCCAGTGCGGCTTCGCGGCGGCGCGTGTCCTCGTAGTGTGAGTTTCCGGCGTCGATGATGATGTCGCCGGCTTCCAGCAGGGGTTCAAGCTGCTCGATGACCGAGTCAACCGGCTTGCCGGCCTTGACCATGATCAGGACGCGGCGGGGCTTCTCCAGGGAGTCAACCAGCTCCTGCAGCGTTTCGGTGCGGACGAAGTCGCCGTCCGTGCCGTGCTTAGCGAGCAGCGCGTCAGTCTTTTCGACGGACCTGTTGTGCAGGGCAACGGTGAAGCCGTTGCGGGCCAGGTTGCGGGCCAGGTTGGCGCCCATCACCGCAAGGCCGGTGACACCGATGTGTGCAGACATCAAAACTCCAATTTCGTTGTGCAAATGGATGTGCAGATGGCTCCGCGTTCGCTGCGAAGCACGCTGTCACGAACCGATCGATCCTAATAAAGCATATATATTCAATCGGATTGAGGGAAGCGGTGCCCACTTTGTGGAACGGGGCCAGTCAATCCCAGTTTAGGCTTGAGTCCATGTCGACCAGCCTGCACCACCGTGCCATTGAGAACCTTGGCACCCGGATCATCACGGGCGAGCTGCCCACCGGACACATCATGCTGGCCGAGCACCTTGAGGAAGAGCTGAAGGTTTCACGGTCCGTGGTCCGCGAGGCCGTGCGGGTCCTCCAGTCCCTGGGCCTGGTGGAAACCACCAAGCGGGTGGGCATCCGCGTGCTGCCGCCGAGCCGCTGGAACCCCTTCGATTCCCAGGTCATCCGCTGGCGGCTGTCCAGCGACGCCCGCGGCGCCCAGCTGCGGTCACTGGTCGAACTGCGTTCCGCCGTCGAGCCCGCCGCTGCCGAACTGGCAGCGAACAATGCACCGGCGCAGCTGCGGCGGGAACTGGTGGACATTGCCCATGCCCTGCGCGACGCCGGCCACTCCGGGGACGCGCAGAAGTTCCTCGAGCTGGACATCGCTTTTCACTCGGTCCTGCTCTCCGGGTCGGGCAACGAAATGTTCGCCAACCTGATGGGGCAGGTGGCGGAGACGCTGACTGGGCGCACGGTCCACGGACTGATGCCGGACCACCCCCATGAGGGGGCGCTCCAGTGGCACGTCGACCTGGCAGAAGCGGTCGCAGCCGGGGACGCCGCCACGGCCCGGGACGCGTCCGAACAGATCATGCGCCGCACCACCTCCCGGCTGTCCGGAACCTGGACGGACCAGCCCCGGGTGTTTATCCCGGTCCGCCGGAACTGACCGCGCCCGGAACCAGCCCGTCCGCAACGGCGCTACTCGGGTTGGAAGTTGAGGAGTACTTTTCCTGATTCGGCGGAGTTCCTGGCTGTTTCGAAGGCCTCGAGTCCTTGGCTGAGGGGGTATTCGTGGGTGATGACGGGGCTGATGTGCAGGGTGCCGTCGGCGAGGGCGGTGATGACGTCGTCGATCTCGTTGTTGAAGCGGAAGGATCCGCGCAGGTCCAGTTCCCGGGTGATGGCCAGGGAGATCAGGACCGGCTGGGGTCCGGTGGGCAGCAGCCCGACCATGACCACGGTCCCGCCGCGGGCCGCACCCTGGATCGCTGAGGCCAGGCCGTGGTGGCTGCCCGAGGATTCAATGACCACATCGGCCTGCACCGCGGCGATCGCGTCCGCGTCGCCGGCCTGCAGGACCGCGTCCGCGCCGACGGCGGCGGCGATCTCCAACGGTTTGGCATGGACGTCGACGGCGGTGATCCGGGCCGCCCCGGCACGTTTAAGGACCGCGACGGCCAGCGCACCGATCGGGCCGCAACCGATCACCAGGACACTCTTGCCCGCCACGTCCCCCGCCCTTGCGACGGCGTGCCAGGCCACGGCGGCCGGCTCGATCAGGGCCGCGGTCCGCAGGTCCAGGCCGGCCGGGAGCTCCCGGAGCATCCGGGCAGGCAGGTTCACGTAGCGGGCGAACGCGCCGTCGGTGTGCGGGAACCGTGCCGCGCTGCCCAAATAGGTGCAGCCCGGGGACAGGTTGGGCCGGTCCGCCGGATACCGCACATCCCCCGCACCCGGGCCCGGGGTGGCGGGGTGGACCGCGACCGGGGTCCCCACTACCGGGCCGGTCCCGTCCGCCGCGGCCCGGACCACGGTCCCGGAAATCTCATGCCCCAGCACCATCGGCGCCTTCAAGATCGATTCCCCCGCCGCGCCGTGCAGCCAGTAATGCAGGTCCGACCCGCAGATCCCGCCATACGAAACCTCGACCACGGCCTCACCCGCGGCAGGTCCCGCCAGCGGGACCTCCTCGATCCGCAGGTCCCCCGCCGCATACGCCACCACCGCCGCACCCGAAACCGGCAAGGCAGAACTGGGCAGGGCAGCAGCGGGCAGGACAGACCCGGTGACAGCCGCCCCGGGCAGTGTTGTGTTCGTGCCCATCAGACCACCACCGTCATGCCGCCGTCGATAAAGATCGTCTGCCCGTTCACAAAGTCCGACCCGTCCGAGGCCAGCCACACCGCCGGGCCGGCCAGGTCCTGGACCGTGCCCCACCGGTGCGCCGGGGTCCGGCCCAGGATCCAGGCATTGAACTGCCCGTCATCGACCAGGTTCTGGGTCATCTCGGTATGGATGTAGCCCGGGGCGATCCCGTTGATCTGCAGCCCGGACCCCGCCCACTCCGCCGTCATCGCCCGGGTCAGGTTCCGCAGCCCGCCCTTCGCCGCAACATACGGGGCGATCGCGGGCCGGGCCAGGTCCGTCTGCACCGAACAGATATTGATGATCTTGCCCTTGCCCCGCGGGATCATGTGCCGTGCCGCCTCCCGCCCCACCAGGAACGCGCTCGTCAGATCCGTCCTGATCACCCGCTCCCAATCAGCCACATCCAGCTCCAGCATCGGCACCCGGTGCTGGATCCCGGCGTTATTCACCAGGATCTGCAACGGCCCCACATGCTCCTCCACCCACGAAATACCCCGCGCAGCCTCGGCATCACTCGTGACATCAAACGCGACACTGTGCACCCGCCCCGGCGCGAAGTCAGCAGCCATCGCCACCTCCGCAGCCTTCAACCGCTCCGCATTGATCCCGTTCAACACCACCGTCGCCCCGGCCTCAGCCAAAGCCCGCGCCAACGCATTACCAATCCCCCGGCTCGAACCCGTCACCAAGGCAACCCGCCCCGTCAGATCAAAAAGTCCACTCATGGTGCAGCTGTCCCTTTCGTTACGGCATCCGCAGGTTCCGCGATATTGGTGTTGTCGCTCAGGTTCGAAATGGCCTGGCGGACCACGGCAAGGTCCTGATCGCCAAGGCCCTGGCGCTTGAGTTCGGCGTAAAGCTCGACGCCGGCAGTCGCCATCGGCACGGCAGCGCCGGCCGCCCGGGCTGATGCGAGCACAAAGGACAGGTCCTTGTGCATGAATTTCGCCGGGCCTGTTGGTGTGTAGTCCTTCCGGACCAGACGCGGTCCCACGTTCTCCAGCACACGGCTGCCCGCAAGGCCGCCGGCCAGGACGTCGAAAAGCGCTGCCGGATCCATCCCGGAGCGCTCGGCGAGCTCGGCCGCCTCGGCGAGCGCCGCCGTCGTGGTTCCTACAATGAGCTGGTTGCAGGCCTTGGCGAGCGACCCCGCGCCCGATGGGCCCATGTGCCTGACGGTGGTCCCCATCGCGTTGAAGAAGGGCCCAAGCCGCCGGAAATCGTCCGCGGTGCCGCCGGCCATGATGGCCAGGGTCCCGTCGGTCGCGCCCTTGGTTCCGCCGCTGACCGGGGCGTCCACCACGGTGGCGCGGCCGTGGCTTGCCTCCTGGACCCAGCGTCCGAAGTCCTGGACCTTCTCCGCTGAGACGGAGCTCATGACCACCACGGCAGTGCCGGCCTGCGGCGGAGTTTCTTCCCAGCTCGCCAGCAGCCCCGCCGAGGCCTGCTCGATGAAGGACAGGTCCGGGAGCATAAACGCGATGATTGGCAGGTCCCGCAGGGATGCAACGTCCGGCGCGGAGTGGCCACCCTGCGCCAGGAACTCCTGCAGGGGTCCCTCGGATCTGTTCCAGGCCGTGACTGTCCAGCCGTCGCGGATAAGATTCGCCGCCATGGGCAGCCCCATCAGCCCCAGGCCTACAAAGCCCGCTGTTCTGTCTTCCATATATAGGCCTCGACTCACATCGTTGTGTGGTTAATGAAGGGAAATCTGTCCAATATCCTAGCCGCTATTCAGTATGATGAACACTATGACGACTCTAACCACCGTCGCGATCGCCGTCCCGCTCGAAGCAGAGCTGGTGGAGCGCATCCGCGCCGTAGACCCCTCCGTAACTGTCCTCTATGAGCCAGACCTGCTTCCGCCCGAGCGTTTTCCGGCCGACCACTCCGGGGATCCGGACTTCAAACGCACTCCCGCGCAGGAGGAGCAGTACTGGGCCATGCTCAACCAGGCGCAGGTGCTGTACGGCCTGCCCAATGAAAGTCCCGCGGGCCTGGCACGCATTGCGCGCGAGAATCCGCGGCTCCAGTGGGTCCATGCGATGGCCGCCGGCGCCGGCGGTGCCGTTAAGGCATCCGGACTGGACCAGGAAACCCTCCTCAAATTCAAGGTGACTACTTCCGCCGGCGTCCACGCCCTGCCGCTGGCAGAATTCGCGGCCCTGGGGATCCTCAACGGCTTCAAGCGAAGTGCCGAGCTGGCCCAGGACCAGGCCGCCAAGGTGTGGCCCGAGCTTCGGACCCCCACCCGTCTGGTCAGCGGTTCCACGCTGGTGGTGACCGGCCTGGGCGAAATCGGCCTGGAGACGGCCCGGATCGCCCGCGCCCTGGGCATGACGGTCAGCGGCACCAAGCGGAACGTTGAGCCGATCGAAGGAATCGAGCAGGTTGCCGGCAACGACGGACTGCCCGGGCTGCTCGCCTCGGCGGACGCCGTCGTCAATACCCTGCCGGGGACGCCGTACACGGAAAGGCTGTTCAACCGTGAGGTGTTTGCCGCGATGAATCCGGGAACGGTGTTTGTGAACGTCGGCCGCGGCAACGTGGTGGACGAGGACGCCCTGCTGGAGGCCCTGGACAACGGCCAGGTCTCCTACGCCTGCCTCGACGTCTTCGCCGTGGAACCCCTCCCTGCGGACAGCCCGCTGTGGAACCACCCCAAGGTCATGGTGTCGCCGCACACCTCGGCGCTCAGCGCAGCGGAGAACCGCCTCATCGCGGAGCGCTTCTGCAGCAACCTGCGCACGTTCCTCAACGGCGGCGACCTCCCCCATCTCGTGGACCCGGTCCACTTCTACTAACGGACAGCCCCCCGGCCCGCAGCACAGAGCCCCTGCCGTGGATCCTGGAAACAGGAATCCGCAGCAGGGGCTCTTTTGTGTCAGCGTCGTGTCGGCGGTTGTGTCGGCGGCTATCTCGACGTCCAGCCGGGGAACAACCAGCCGGGTGGCACCGGGAACGCGCATCTGGCGTGGGCATTAACGCAGGAAGGCGGCCTCCCCATCCAGGGGAGGCCGCCTATTGCGTGAGTGGAGTGCCTAGCTGGCATCCTCCACCAGGAGCAGGTCCCGGCCGTTGGTTTCCGGGGTGAAGAAGGTGGTGCCGAAGGAGATCAGCGCCAGGACCAGTGAGTAGATGGCGGGAACGAGCCAGGAGTGGCCGGTCGCAGCCAGCAGCGCTACACCGATCATGGGTGCGAATCCGCCGGCCAGGACGGCGGAGAGTTCACGGCTCAGCGCTACGCCGGTGAACCGGTGCTGGGAGCCGAAGAGTTCCGGGAGCATGGCACACTGCGGACCCAGCATGGACTGCACCCCGAGCGAAATGCCCACCACCATGACCACCCAGACGAGGGTGACATTGCCAAGCGTGACCAGATAGAAGGCCGGCAGGGCGATGACAGCCTGGAAGAGGGCGCCGTAGCGGTACACCGGAACGCGGCCGAAGCGGTCGGACAGGGCGCCGAAGGTGACCACCATGACCGCTGCGAATCCGGCGGCGATGAGGAGGCCGGCGGGGCCGATGAACTTGTCGCCGGCGAAGATTCCGGCGGGCATGCTGATGAAGGACACCAGGAGGGCGGAGTAAATGGAGGAGTTTCCGTTTTCACCCATGCGCAGGCCGATGCCGATGAGCACGTTCTTCTTTGAGTGCTTCCAGATCTGCACCACGGGGTTCTTGACCACGGCCTTGTGTTTTTCCAGTTCCTGGAAGACCGGCGTTTCCTTAAGCCGGAGCCGGATGAAGACCGCGATGACAATCAGGATGACACTCGCCAGGAACGGAACGCGCCACAGCCAGCCCTGCAGCACTTCCTTGTCGGCCAGTGCCATCAGTGCGAAGGTGCCTGCGCCGAGCAGGGTGCCCAGCTGGATGCCGACGAACGGCAGTGCGGCAAAGAAACCACGACGGCGGCGCGGGGCCACTTCTGAAATCAGGGTGGTGGCGCCTGCCTGCTCGGCACCGGCGCCCAGGCCCTGGAGGATTCGAAGGGCCACCAGGAGCACCGCGCCGACCATTCCGGCCTGTTCAAAGGTGGGCAGCAGCCCGATGGCGAAGCTGGCCATGCCCATCAGGCCGATGGTCAGGATCAGGACCATCTTCCGTCCGAACCGGTCGCCGATGTAGCCGAAGACGACGCCGCCGAACGGCCGGGCCGCGAAGCCCACACCGTAGGTGGCGAACGACGCGATCACCGCGCCGCTTTCCCCCAGCGGTGAGAAGAAGAGCGGTCCAAAGATCAAGGCCGAGGCGAGGCCGTAGATGTAGAAGTCGTAGTACTCCAGTGCGGACCCTACTGAACTGGCAAGAGTTGCCCTTCGCAGCTGCTCCGGATCGACGGCGGCGCCGTCCACGTCGGTCTGCGGTGATTTAGTACGAGTTGTCACAAGAACTCCCTCAAAAACACTCCAGGCCCCCGTTGGCCTGGTGGGATAGCGAGGACACCCCGTGGCGTCGATCACTATATTGAACAGAGTACAGCAAGTTGAACACGTAGCAAGTGGTCGGCGGATATTTTGTTCACAACCGGGGTTATGAACGTAAATAGCGCCGCCCGGGCGCGGCACTCAGCCCATAGGGTTGCCCAAGGACCGCGCCAGTTCGTTCAGTTCCTTGACCATCCGGGAACCCTGTTCCTCGGAGTATGTGGCCTTCAGTGCCGTGACTGACAAACCAAGGCTCGGGCCATGGGCGCCGCGCGTCGGGACCGAGACGGCCAGGCAGACTACTCCCGTAGTGGATTCCTCATCTTCGAACGCATAGCCCAGTTCACGGATGGTGGTCAGCTGGGCCTTCAACTCGGCCCCGCTGCGGAGGGACTTGGGGGTCAGCACCGGAAGCTCGGCATCATCGGAAAACATTGCCTCGATGTCGTGGTCATGAAGGCGGGCAATCAGGGCTTTGCCCACGGCACACAGTGACACTGGCATCTTGTCGCCGATGTTGGACGTCAGGCGGACCGCCGGATGCCCCTCGTAGCGGGCCAGATAGATCACGTTGATTCCGTCCAGCATGGCGATGCGTACTGTCTCCCCGGAAAGGGTGGGCGCCTGCTCGCAGAACTTGTAGAACTCCTGCACCTCGTCGAGCCGGCTGAGATATGCGGCACCGAGTTCCACGAGCTTGCGGCCCAGCGTGAATTCGGCGCCCTGGCGGCTGATCAGCCTGGCTTCTTCCAACGCCAGCAACAGGTTGGAGGTGGACGACTTGGGGATTCCCAGCTCGCGGGCCAGGTCGCTCAGTGTCAGCCTTCCGGTAGCAGAGGCTGCCAGCGCGTCCATAACGGCGGCGGCACGCGTGACCGCCGGCGCGGGCGATGTGCTCCCCAAACCCTCAGAGGAGCGGGGGGTGCGGGAATCGGCCATGATTCTCCTTCGATCGGCACGCCGGGGCGCTTCGCGTAGATGCGTTCATTCTGCTGAACACTAAACATCATAATGGCTTAGCGGCGATTCAGGGCCCGAGGCAAGGCGCGTTCCGCCGCGCCACGCAACCCCGTTCGCGTGGCATTTGTTTGTTTCAGGAAGTTCACGGTATATTCATTTCAGACCCTCCACCGCGGCATCCCCCAATAGTCGCGGTGGAGGGTTTTCCAATGCCTAAATGTCGTCTTGGCATCTGCCGCCGGGTTCAGGCAACATCCGCCGCGGATTCCCGCAGCTTCCAGCCGCCACCAAGGCCGTCGCGCTCCAGCATCATGGTGGTCAGTGCGGAGTGCGGATTGCCGCCCAGCCGCACCTGGACCTGCAACACCTCAACATCCACGCGGCCAAGCCCTTTGGGCATACGGCGCTGCGCCTCCCACCAGCTCACACGTTCAAACCATCTCACCGAGTCGGCACCGACTGCCCATTCCCTGCCGTTGCTGACTACCGCCGTCGGGCTGCCGTCCCTGGACGTCTTCACCACCACATATTCCATAGCGGGAACACTAGGGACTGCCACCGACAATATGGCGCCATTTCTGATCCGCCAGCCTGCGTTTGAAGCTGGCGACCTTAAGTGTGCTGCCGACCCTACGCCCTGAACCGCGCAGGGCAACAAAAACCCCGCCGTCCCAGCCGCTGGGGCCAGGAACAACGGGGTGTGGTGGTGGGTCCTACCGGGATCGAACCGATGACATCCACGGTGTAAACGTGGCGCTCTACCAGCTGAGCTAAAGACCCATACTGCCAGCTTTTCGCACCTCAGCGCGTCAACCAACGAACATAAACTCTACCTGACGGGCGGGACGAAAAGCCAATCGACACACTCGGCCCCGCACGGATCAAAGAACGGGGAGTTCGACGGCGAGCCAGGTCATTGCCTCGCTGACGCCTGCGTGGAGCTTGATGGCGGCGTACTGGTCGCCCCGGGTATCGCCCCTGTTGATGATCACTACAGGCTTGCGGTCCTTCGCCGCGTACCGGACGAAGCGCAGTCCGCTCATCACAGTCAGCGATGATCCCGCAACAAGCAAAGCAGCGGCGCTGTCCACCATCGCGTAGGCGTCTTCCACGCGCTCCCTGGGCACATTCTCGCCGAAGTAGACAAAGTCAGGCTTGAGCATTCCGCCACAAGCGGGGCAGGCAGCAACCACAAAACCGCTGATCAGCGCTGTGTCCTCAACAGTGGCGTCGGCGTCGGGCGCCACTTCCACCAAGCCGGACGCGGTGGCGCGCGCCAGGAAGCCGGGATTCAGTTCCTCGAGCACCCCGGCCAGCAGGTGGCGTGTGTAGGTGCGTTTGCAATCCAGGCACACCACCCGGTCATAACGGCCGTGGAGGTCAATGACATTCCGGCTGCCAGCGTCTTCA
Organism: Pseudarthrobacter sp. RHLT3-21; assembly: GCF_059383495.1. NCBI lineage: Bacteria > Bacillati > Actinomycetota > Actinomycetes > Micrococcales > Micrococcaceae > Pseudarthrobacter > Pseudarthrobacter sp. RHLT3-21. The sequence goes on along the minus strand of NZ_JBWZCI010000001.1, from coordinate 448,899 downwards.
TGCAGCCGGTCCACGTTCTGCGTGATCAGCCCGGTAAGAAGTCCCCGCCGCTCCAGTTCTGCCGCCGCACGGTGCCCAGCGTTTGGATCTGCGTGCCGCAAGTGGGACCAGCCGATGTGATTCCGCGCCCAATAGCGCTGGCGGTTGGCGGCGTCGCGCACAAACTCCTGGTAAGTCATGGGCGAACGTGGAACGGCGCCCGGCCCACGGTAATCCGGAATGCCCGAGTCGGTACTCAGACCTGCGCCGGTCAGCAGCGCCAGCCGCTTGCCGGACAACAACTCCCGGACCCGTTCCAGCCCTTGAAGGTCCGCACTGGACAGAGCAGCGGGGTCAGCGGCCGGCAGGCTGGCGAAGCCCGTCAGGCCGATACCGTGCCGCTGCTGGTCCATGCCGGCGTCAGGCCTGTTCCAGACCTGCCAGAGCATCCTGGTACTCGGCGAGCTCGCGGGCCTGCCCACGCGGATTCACCACAACGTAGCGGATTGTTCCGGCTGCATCGATGATGAACGTCCCGCGCCCAGCCATACCGCTCTCCGGGTCGAAGACACCGTACGCGGTAGCGACAGCGCCGTGCGGCCAGAAGTCGGCCAGGAGATCAAAGCCGTAGCCTTCCTTCTCGGCATAGGCCCGCAGGCTGAACTTGCTGTCCACGGACACTGCCAGGACGGTGGCCCCGGCATCCTCGAACGCGGCCAGGTTGTCCCGGATCTCGCAGAGCTCGCCGGTGCAGACACCCGAAAATGCAAACGGATAAAACACCAGCACAACGTTCTGACCGCGGAAAGAGGACAACCGGACTGGTTCTCCGAACTGGTTCACCAGCTCAAAGTCCGGGGCAAGCTCCCCCACCGCCGGAACAGTCTGCCCGGCTACGGCAAGAGCTGCCGTCACTTGTTCTTCCTGCTGACCAGACGGGTGGCGCTCCAGTCCTTCGACACACCTGCTGAGGTGGTGAGGTGCAGGCCCGCAGTGGGCGCCGCTTCCTGGATTTCCGCCGGCGACACATACCCGGTGCGCCCGGACTTTGGCGTCAACACCCAGACAACCCCGTTTTCACTCAGGGTAGTCAGGGAATCCATGAGGGTATCGACCAGATCCCCGTCGCCGTCCCGCCACCAAAAAATGACGGCGTCAACAACGTCGTGGTCGTCCTCGTCCAGGAGCTCGGACCCTGTCAGGTCCTCAATATCATCACGTAAGTCGAAATCGACGTCGTCGTCGTAACCGAACTCCTGAATCAGATCCCCGTTTTTGAAACCCAATTTTTCCGCCACATTTACCGAAGTGGCGGCGTCGGCCTCGCTCACGTGTTCCTCCAATGCCTAATACATGCAGTGCGCATAGTGATTTCCATTACTCCCAGCCAACACCCTTTGTGCCTGCGCTTCAAGCTGCCACCACCGCGATCCGCCATATTCTGCGTCACATCCGGCACCGTCAGCCTGCGTTGCAGCGGCTTTCGTCACACAACCAGTATGACGGCGAAATACAACCGGGACGCCATGGACGCGGCTACGCATCGCGCTGGAGTCACAGCTAGAGTGACTGGTGACAACTATGCCTGCGGGGCGACCGCCTGGAACTCAATGGCAGACATAGGCGTGATAGGACCCTGCCCGGCGCACATGACCGGGCTGTTGTAACCGATACGTCGCACACGTCGCATTCATGCCGGACAGTCACCCTGCCCGGTATGTGGGCGCCGATGCATGCGCGCAAAGAGAGGTTGGACGTGGCTGCAGGAGAAGATACCTCCCATATCCTCAGCGGGTTGACAAACCAGCTGCCCGATCGTGATCCGGAAGAGACCGCCGAATGGCTGGAGTCCCTGGATACGCTGATTCAGGAACAGGGCACGGAACGTGCCCAATACATCATGCGGAGCCTGCTCCAGCGCGCCGGCGCCCAGAGCGTGGGCGTGCCGATGGTGACCACTACGGACTACGTGAACACCATCCCGGTGGACCAGGAAGCTCCGTTCCCCGGCAACGAGGAGTTCGAGCGCCGGTACCGGGCGTACATGCGCTGGAACGCCGCCATCATGGTGCACCGGGCGCAGCGGGCCAACATCGGCGTGGGCGGACACATCTCCACCTACGCCGGCGCAGCCACCCTGTATGAAGTCGGCTTCAACCACTTCTTCCGCGGCAAGGACCACCCCGGCGGCGGTGACCAGGTCTTCTTCCAGGGCCACGCCTCCCCCGGCATGTACGCCCGCGCGTTCATGGAAGGCCGGCTGTCCGAGGAGGACCTGGACGGATTCCGGCAGGAAAAGTCCAAGGAAGGCCACGCGCTCTCCTCCTACCCGCACCCGCGCCTGATGCCGGACTTCTGGGAATTCCCCACGGTGTCCATGGGCATCGGCCCGATGAACGCGATCTACCAGGCCCAGTCCAACCGGTACCTGCACAACCGCGGCCTGAAGGACACCTCGGACCAGCAGGTCTGGGCGTTTCTGGGCGACGGCGAAATGGACGAGCCCGAGTCCCGCGGCCTGCTCCAGCTCGCCGCGAACGAGAACCTCGACAACCTGAACTTCGTGATCAACTGCAACCTCCAGCGCCTGGACGGTCCCGTCCGTGGCAATGGCAAGATCATGCAGGAACTCGAAGCGTTCTTCCGCGGCGCGGGCTGGAACGTCATCAAGGTCGTCTGGGGCCGGGAGTGGGATGACCTGCTCTCCAAGGACTCCGACGGCTCGCTCGTGAAGATCATGAACGAGACCCCGGACGGCGACTACCAGACCTACAAGGCAGAGTCCGGCGGATTCGTCCGCGAGCACTTCTTCGGCAAGACCCCGCAGACCAAGGACATGGTCGCGGACCTCTCCGATGACGAGATCTGGAACCTCAAACGCGGCGGCCACGACTACAACAAGGTCCACGCCGCCTATAAGGCAGCCACCGAATTCAAGGGCAAGCCCACCGTGATCCTGGCCAAAACGGTCAAGGGCTACGGACTCGGACCCCACTTCGAGGGCCGCAACGCGACCCACCAGATGAAAAAGCTCACCCTGGACGACCTGAAGAAGTTCCGCGACCACCTGCGGATCCCGGTCACCGACGAGCAGCTGGAGAAGGACCCGTACCGGCCTCCGTACTACCACCCGGGCACCGATGCGCCGGAGATCCAGTACATGATGGAACGCCGGGCCCAGCTGGGCGGTTCTGTTCCTGAGCGCCGCTCCAAGCACCAGAAGCTCGCCCTCCCCGAAGCAAAAACGTACGAGGTCGCCAAGCGCGGGTCCGGCAAGCAGCAGGCCGCCACCACCATGGCGTTTGTCCGGCTCCTCAAGGACCTCATGCGGGACAAGAACTTCGGCAAGCACATCGCGCCGATCGTCCCCGATGAGGCCCGCACGTTCGGCATGGACGCGTTCTTCCCCACGGCGAAGATCTACAACCCCAAGGGCCAGAACTACCTGTCCGTGGACCGGGACCTGGTCCTCGCGTACAAGGAATCGGCCCAGGGCCAGCTGATCCACCCCGGCATCAATGAGGCAGGCGCCGTCGCGGCTTTCACCGCTGCCGGAACTTCCTACGCCACCCACGGTGTACCGCTGATCCCGGTGTACGTGTTCTACTCCATGTTCGGCTTCCAGCGCACCGGCGACGCCTTCTGGGCCGCCGGGGACCAGATGGCCCGCGGCTTCATCATCGGCGCCACCGCCGGCCGGACCACCCTGACCGGCGAAGGCCTCCAGCACGCCGACGGCCACTCGCCGCTGCTGGCCTCCACGAACCCGGCAGTGGTCACCTACGACCCTGCCTACGGGTACGAGATGGGCCACATCATCCGGGACGGCATCGAGCGCATGTACGGGCCCGATTCCGCTGACCGGAACCTCATGTACTACATCACGGTCTACAACGAGCCGATCTTCCAGCCCGCGGAACCCGAGGAGCTCGACGTTGAAGGTGTCCTCAAGGGCATCTACCTCCTGGCTCCGGCGAAGATCGACGGTCCACGGACCCAGATCCTGGCCTCCGGCGTCTCGGTCCCCTGGGCCATCGAAGCCCAGCGCATCCTCGCGGAGGACTGGGGCGTCTCCGCCGACGTCTGGTCCGTCACGTCCTGGACCGAACTGCGCCGCGACGGCATGGCCGCGGAGGAAGAGGCGTTCCTGAACCCGGGCAAGCCCGCCCGTGTTCCGTTTGTGACCCAGCAGCTCGCGGGTGCAACCGGCCCCGTCGTGGCAGTCTCGGACTACATGAAGGCCGTCCCGGATCAGATCCGCCAGTTTGTGCCGAACGAGTTCGCCACCCTCGGAGCGGATGGCTTCGGCTTCTCGGACACTCGCGCAGCTGCCCGCCGCTTCTTCAAGAACGACACCCACTCCATCGTGGTCCGTTCCCTGGAACTGCTGGCGCGCCGCGGCGAAGTTGATGCCCAGACCCCGGCCCAGGCCATCGAGAAGTACCGGCTGCACAACGTCAACGCCGGGACCACCGGCGGCGCCGGAGGCGAGTCCTGATCAACTCCTGCTGACAGCGGAAATGAACGACGACGGCGACCCTCACCGAAAGGCGAGGGTCGCCGTCGTCGTTCGCTTGCGTTTCTGGACAGGAGACCGCCTGTGATGCAGGTCCAACACCGTTGTAGCCTTTGCACAAATGGAGCTTGCCGGGCAGGCACCGTATGCTCGAAGGATGCCAGAGCCAACCACCCCGCCCGTGAAGCGCAAGCCGTCCTCGCGCAGCATGACACCGGAGAAATCCGAAACCCTGAAAAAGCTCCGGGCAAGCGTGGGCCAGCTCTCCACCACCACCCTTCGCCAGCTGGAGAAATCGCTGCCGTGGTATTCCCGGCTCAGCTCCGATGAGCGCTCGGCGCTGGGCATGGTGGCGCAAAACGGCATCGCAGCGTTTGTCACCTGGTACGAGCGGCCCAGCTCGCCGTCGTGGATCCTCTCCGACGTCTTTGGGACGGCCCCCACGGAGCTGACGCGCTCCATCAGCCTCCAGAAGGCGCTTCAGCTCATCCGGATCGTGGTTGAGGTGGTGGAGGACCAGGTGCCCGTCATCGCACCCGAAGCGGACCAGACCTCGCTCCGCGAAGCCGTACTACGGTACTCGCGGGAAGTGGCTTTCGCCGCCGCAGACGTGTATGCGAGGGCAGCCGAATCCCGCGGGTCCTGGGACACACGCCTGGAAGCGCTGATCGTGGACGCCATCCTGCGCGGCGAAAACACCGACGCGTTGCGCTCCAGGATCGCCGCGTTGGGCTGGAAGGCCCAGGAACGGTTCACTGTGATGGTGGGCAATTCGCCGTCAGAACCCAGCGCCAGCTATGTCAGCGAACTGCGCCGCCTGGCAGGCCGCTATGCCGAGGACGCGTTGGTGGGCATCCAGGGCGACAGGCTGATCCTGATCCTTGGCGGCGTCCAGGACCGCGAGACGGCGTACCTGAAGCTCAGCGAAATGTTCGCCCCGGGACCCGTGGTCTACGGCCCGGAAGCCGGTTCCCTGCTGGAGGCCAGCGGATCAGCACAGTCGGCCTTTGCCGGCCTGACCGCCGCGAGGGCCTGGCCCGCCGCTCCCCGGCCCGTGGCCGCCGATGACCTGTTGCCGGAACGCGTCATCTCCGGTGACGAAGCGGCGCGCCGTTCCCTGGTGAAGAACATTTACCGTCCGCTTGTCGCTGCCTCCAACGGGCTGGTGGAGACCCTGGGCACCTACCTGGAGCTGGGCCATTCCCTGGAGGCCACTGCCCGCGAATTGTTTGTCCACGCCAACACTGTCAGGTACCGGCTTAAGCGCGTCTGCGACGTCACCGGCTGGGATCCGCTCCTCCCCCGGGAGGCGTTTGTGCTGCAGGCGGCGCTGGTAGTCGGGCGGCTTTCGGCACCGCCAAAAGCGCCGACCGAACGTCATCCGGCGCGGAATCAGCCCTGAGTCGTTGTAGACTTCCTACAATCTGACCCCTTGAGCTTGGTGCAGAAATACACCGCTGGATGACCCCGAAATTTGGAAAGCTGGATACGTGCTTGCAATAGTCTGCCCTGGACAGGGCTCACAGACCCCGGGTTTCCTGGCCCCCTGGCTGGAACTGCCTTCGGCAGCAGGCCATCTGGCCTCCCTCAGTGAGATCGCAGGCATCGACCTGACAGCCCACGGGACCACTTCGGACGAAGAAACCATCAAGGACACCGCCGTTGCGCAGCCCCTGATTGTTGCCGCCGGGCTGGTCGCCGCAAAGTCCCTGTTCGACGTCGAACTCGGCACCCTTCCTGTGATCCTTGCCGGACATTCCGTGGGCGAAATCACCGCCTCGGCCCTCGCCGGTGTGCTCACCGAGCAGGAAGCCATGACGTTCGTCCGTGAACGCGCCAACAGCATGGCCGCCGCCGCTGCCGTGACGCCCACCGGAATGAGTGCCGTCGTGGGCGGCGACCCTGCAGAGGTCCTGGCTGCCATCGAGGCTTCCGGCGCGACGCCGGCCAATGTCAACGGAGCGGGCCAGACCGTGGCGGCCGGAACCTTCGAACAGCTCAAGGCCCTGGCGGACAACCCGCCGGCCAAGGCGCGCGTCATCCCGCTGAAGGTGGCCGGAGCGTTCCACACCTCGCACATGTCCTCCGCCGTGAGCGCCCTCGAGGCGCTGAAGCCGGGCCTTAAGCCGCAGAAGCCGCAGGTGCCGCTGCTCTCCAACTTTGACGGCCGGGAAGTGACCGACGGCGACGCCGCCGTCGAGAGCCTCATCGCGCAGGTCTCCCGGCCGGTCCGCTGGGATCTCTGCATGGAAACTCTTGTGCAGCGTGGCGTCACCGGTGTCATTGAGCTGGCCCCGGCCGGAACCCTGGCCGGGCTCGCCAAGCGCGGCATGCCCGGCGTCAAGACCGTTGCAGTCAAAACCCCGGACGACCTCACGGCCGCACTGGCACTCTTCGCAGAATTGGAGGGAAATGCATGAGCGTTCCCACGCTGAAACAGGTTCCCGTAAACGAATACAGCCGCATCCTCGGCCTCGGGGCATTCCGGCCTGACGTTATCGTCACCAACGACGACGTCTGCCAGTGGATTGATTCCTCGGACGAATGGATCCGCCAGCGGACCGGCATCGTGACCCGTCACCGGGCCGCCGCCGACGTCAGCGTCATCGACATGGCAGAGGGCGCCGCCCGGGAGGCCCTGCAGAAAGCAGGCATCGAAGCCTCCCAACTGGGCGCCGTCATCGTTTCCACCGTCACCCACCCGTACGCCACGCCGTCGGCCGCTGCCGCCCTGGCTGACCGGATCGGCGCGACGCCGGCGCCAGCCTTCGACATTTCGGCCGCCTGCGCCGGGTACTGCTACGGCATCGCCCAGGCAGATGCCTTGGTCCGTGCCGGTACCGCCACCTACGTGCTGGTGGTTGGCGCGGAAAAGCTTTCCGACGTCATCGATAACCGGGAACGCACCATTTCCTTCCTGTTGGGCGACGGTGCGGGCGCTGTTGTCATCGGCCCTTCGGACACTCCCGGCATCGGACCGTCGGTGTGGGGTTCGGACGGCAGCAAGTGGGACGCCATCGGCATGACGCGTTCCATCCTGGATGTACGCGACCTCAGCATGGCCGCCCGCCAGTCCGACGAATCGGGCGACTTTGCCCTGCTCGAAGAGGCGCAGGAGCTCTACCCCACCCTGCGCCAGGACGGCCAGACGGTCTTCCGCTGGGCGGTCTGGGAAATGGCGAAGATGGCACAGCAAGCAATGGACGTCGCAGGCGTCCAGGCTGAAGACCTTGTCGCGTTTATTCCCCACCAGGCCAACATGCGGATCATCGACGAAATGGTCAAGAAACTCAAGCTTCCCGAATCCGTTACCGTGGCCCGGGACATCACCGACGCCGGGAACACCTCGGCAGCCTCCATCCCCTTGGCCACCCACCGCCTGCTCCAGGAAAACCCTGGGCTCAGCGGCGGCCTCGCACTCCAGATCGGCTTCGGCGCCGGGCTGGTCTTCGGCGCCCAGGTAATCGTCCTTCCTTAGGAACGCCCCACACAGGCCGCATCCGCGGACTGCACCGTTTCCGGCACCCCCTGCCGGCAATAACAAGAAAAGGAGCCATCAATGGCTAGCAACGAAGAGATCCTGGCCGGCTTGGCTGAAATCGTCAACGAAGAAACCGGCCTTGCCCCCGAGGCTGTGGAACTGGACAAGTCCTTCACCGAGGACCTGGACATCGACTCCATCTCCATGATGACCATCGTGGTCAACGCCGAAGAGAAGTTCGGCGTGCGTATCCCGGACGAAGAGGTCAAGAACCTCAAGACCGTGGGCGACGCCGTCAGCTTCATCGCCGGCGCACAGGCCTAGCCAAGGCTTCAGCCCCTTACGGCTGACTGGGCTGCCGGTCCGTGCTCAGGCCGGACCGGCAGCCCACCTTATTTATTCGGCAGCCAGCTGCCCCACACGCGGGACCCCGCCGGAGTTTACCGGATACGGCCTGCCCACCGACAGAGAGTGATCCAATGACACGCAAAGTAGTCATTACCGGTCTGGGTGCCACCACGCCCATCGGCGGCGACGTACCTACCATGTGGAACAACGCGCTGAAGGGGGTCTCCGGTGCCCGCACGCTGGAAGACGAATGGGTTGCCAAATACGAGCTGCCGGTCCACTTTGCCGCCCGCTGTTCCACCCCGGCCCTGGAGGTCCTGGGCCGTGTCGAAGCCAAGCGGATGGACCCGTCCACTCAGTTCGGCGTTATCGCTTCCCGTGAAGCCTGGGCCGATTCGGGCATCACGGAAATTGACCACGACCGCCTCGCGGTCGCCTTCGCCACCGGCATCGGTGGCGTCTGGACGCTGCTGGATGCGTGGGACACGCTGAAGGAAAAGGGTCCTCGCCGCGTCCTCCCCATGACCGTTCCCATGCTGATGCCCAACGGCGTCGCAGCAGCCGTCAGCCTTGACCTGGGCGCCCGTGCCGGCGCCCACACCCCTGTTTCTGCCTGCGCGTCCGGCACCGAAGCCCTTCACCTGGGCCTGGAGCTGATCCGCTCCGGCAAGGCCGACGTGGTGATGTGCGGCGGCGCGGAAGCTGCCATCCACCCCATGCCGCTGGCCGCGTTCGCCTCCATGCAGGCGCTCTCCCGCCGCAACGACGACCCCCAGGGAGCCTCCCGCCCCTACGACCTGGGCCGCGACGGCTTTGTGATGGGCGAAGGCGCCGGTGCCCTGGTCCTTGAGGCCGAGGAGCATGCCCTCGCCCGCGGCGCCCGTATCTACGGTGAGCTGGCAGGCACGTCCGTGACCGCGGACGCGTATCACATCACCGCCCCGGACCCCCAGGGCCTGGGCGCTACCCGCGCGCTCAAGGCAGCCATGTTCGACGGCCGGATCCAGGCCGAGGACGTTGTCCACGTCAACGCGCACGCCACCTCCACCCCCGTCGGTGACAAGCCCGAGTACACGGCGCTCCGTGCCGCCCTGGGGAACCACCTAGACAACGTTGCGGTGTCCGCCACCAAGTCGCAGATGGGCCACCTGCTGGGTGCATCCGGCGCCGTGGAGGCAGTGCTCACTGTCCTGGCCGTATACCACCGCAAAGCTCCGGTCACGATCAACCTCGAGAACCAGGATCCCGAGATCCCGCTCGACGTCGTCACGTCGGCCCGGGAGCTGCCGGCTGCCGACGTTGTGGCGCTGAGCAACTCGTTCGGCTTCGGCGGCCACAACGCCGTGATCGCGATCCGCAGCATCTAGCAGCCGCGCGGCACCAGCAAGTACCGCAGACAAACGGAGAGGCCTCGCCATATGGCGGGGCCTCTCCGTTTGCTATGTAGCGCCGCTTTCCAATCCTGCACGGCTTTTGCCAGGACAGACGTCCTGAAGTATGACGGCGTGACGGCGGTCAGCCCACCTGGTGCAGCCAGCGGACCGGAGCGCCCTCGGCTGCGTGGCGGAAAGGCTCGAGTTCTTCGTCCCAGGCCTCACCCAGGGCCAGCGAGAGTTCGTGGTACACGGCAGAAGGATCGCCGGCGCCCGATTCGTAGGCGTACCGGATGCGGTCCTCTGAGACCATGATGTTTCCGTGGACATCCGTCGTGGCGTGGAATATTCCGAGTTCGGGTGTGTGTGACCAGCGGCCGCCATCAACGCCCTGGCTCGGCTCTTCGGTGACCTCGTAGCGAAGATGGGCCCAGCCGCGCAGTGAGGAAGCCAGCAGCGATCCGGTGCCCGGGGTTCCCGTCCAGGAAAGCTCGGCGCGGAACATTCCGGGCGCGGCAGGCTGAGGCGTCCACTCAAGATCCGTCCGCTTGTCCACGACGGATCCAATGGCCCACTCAACGTGCGGGCACAGTGCTGTAGGGGCTGAGTGAACAAACAGCACACCGCGGGTCATTGCAACAGACATTCCATCCTCCATAGCTGTAGGTACGTCTTCCCCAACGACCTCTGCCTGGATGAAACTGCCCGGTGCTGTAAGGTCCAGCGGCGGTGTTCCCTGCCTGATTATTAAGCTGTGTCCGGACTTGAGGTGCCGCGCGAAGCAAAAGAGCTTCAAGCGAAACTTGAAAGTTGCCGGACGTGACTCTTATTGTGCCGTACGCCGCGTAATTACGCCAGTGCGATTCGCCACACGTGACATGGTCCAGGATTTGCCGGTCCTCGGCGGGAATCCGACGGCGCTCAGGCCCGGGGATGTGCCTGCTGGTAGCTGCTCCGGAGCCGCTCAACGGACACATGTGTGTAGATCTGCGTGGTGGCGAGGCTGCTGTGGCCCAGGATTTCCTGGACCGCACGAAGATCCGCGCCGCCATCGAGCAGGTGCGTTGCCGCGGAATGCCTCAGCGCGTGCGGGCCGGTTGCTGACGTGTCTCCCAGGGCTTCGAAGAGGGCATTCACCACGGTCCTGACCTGGCGCTGGTCAACGCGGTTTCCTCTGGCGCCCAGGAATAGTGCCGGTCCGCTGTGCCCCGTAACCAGGAGCGGCCTGCCCCTGCGGAGCCAATCGTCGACAGCGAGTGCAGCCGGGACGCCGTAGGGCACCGTCCGCTCCTTGTTGCCCTTCCCGACCACCCGCAGCGTCCGGCGGTCCGGGTTGAGATCGTCCACATCCAATGCAGCCAACTCCCCCACCCGCAGCCCGGTGGCGTACAGGAGCTCCACCATGGCCCGGTCGCGGACCCTAACCGGTGACCCGTCAGTCGCGGCTTCCTCCAGCCTGTTCAGCAGCCTGAGGAGCTGTTGGGACTGCAGCACCCCGGGCAGGGACTTTTCAGCTTTGGGAGCCCTGAGACGGAGTGCAGGGTCGGTCACGATGAGTTCTTCCCGCACGGCCCACGTGGTGAAGGATCGTGATGTAGCCGATCTCCGTGCAAGGGTGGCCCGGGACATGCCCGCCTGGCTCTGCGCCCCCAGCCAGCGCCGGAGAGTGCCCAGCTCCAGGCCTGGCAGATCCGTAATGCCCTCGGCGGCGGCGTATTCCAGGAGGCTTCGAAGATCGGACACGTATGCCCGAAGCGTATGCCCGGACCGGGCCCGCTCGGCTGTCAGGTATCTGCCGAAGCCGGCAAGGGCCTGCTCAAACGCCCGGGGCAGTTCCTGATTCTCCACTGTTCCACTGTCCCAGAATTCCGCGCGGAATCCCCTGCCGGACACAGGCAACTACACTGATTCCTTGGCCCGTTTCCAGCCGCCCCTTTCGGAGACTGCGAGCCCCAGCAGGCCTAGCCTGCCCAATCCAGCCCGCACCGATTCCGCGCTGAGGCCTGCAACTGCGCAGAGCTTTTCCACGGACGTGGTGGACCGCAGCGGCAGGGCATCAAGAAGGATCAGGTCCTCCAAGGTCAGTCCGTCATGGTCGGCCGCAGGCGCGGTTCGGGGCTCCGCAAGCCCCACACCGCTTGGCGAGGCCAGCTCGGCGATCTCCGCGGCGTCAGTCACGCAGACAGCGCCGCCATCCCGGAGCAGCCGGTGGCAGCCAGCTGAGTTGGCGCTTTGCACGGACCCCGGAACGGCTCCGACCGCCCGGCCAAGCGCCTCCGCGTGGTGGGCCGTATTCAGCGCACCGGATCGCCAACGGGCTTCAACCACCACCGTCACAGCGGCCAAGGCCGCGATAAGTCTGTTCCGCTGGAGAAAGCGGTAGCGGGTGGGCGCCGAACCCGGCGGCACCTCGGCGAGTACCGCTCCTTGGTTGCAGACCGCCCGCAGGAGCTCATCGTTGCCGGACGGGTAGAACCGGTCCACACCACCTGCCATCACCGCGATGGTAGGAACGGCCGCTGATCCCCCGGCCAGCGCTGCCCGGTGCGCGTGGGCGTCGATGCCGTACGCGCCCCCGGAAACCACAGTGAAGCCCCGCTGGGCCAGCGAGTAGGCAAGGTCCCCGGTCACCGAGGCGCCGTAGCTGGTGCTGTCGCGGGACCCCACCATCGCCACGCTCCGTGCCGGACCGGGAAGCTCCTGTTCCAGGCCCCGCCACCACAGACAGATGGGCTCCTGCATACCAAGGTCACCGAGCTGGGCAGGCCAGAGATCATCCGAGGGGATAATCAGCCGGCCGCCAAGGCGTGCCATGGTGGCCAGGTCACGCTCGGGCGCCAGATCGGGAATGCGGGGAGCCCAGCGTTTGAGGGAGGCAGCCATCCCGGCCCAGCTGGTACCTGCGCCGTCGTCCGCCAGCAGTCCAGTGATCTCCCGCTCCAGCGCCGGCCCGGCGGCCGCCTGGCCGGTGGCGATCTTCAAGGCGTCGAGTGCGCCGGCGGCCTGCACGAGGGCCAGTCCGGCAGCATCCTGCGGTTCCATGAGCCGCGACAGGGCGGCCCGGGCGATCCGTTCGTTGTCCATGTGGATTCTTCCTTCACGCAGCTGCCGAAGCAGCTTGCCGGAGGCCCAGGGCCTGACCGATGTCGTTGGTGTCGGGCCTGTCGCGGTGCGACAGGTCCGCCAGGGTCCAGGCAAGCACGTGGATGCTATAGTTGCATATGTGAAGGCAATCATTTATCTACGCATCAGCGAAGACCGCACCGGCCAGGAGCTAGGCGTCACCCGCCAGCTCGAAGACTGCACGCGCAAGGCATCCGAGCGCGGCCTGGAAATCCTCAAGGTGGAAACCGACAATGACATCAGCGCGTACAGCGGCAAGCGCCGCCGCGGCTTCGAGGCCATCCTAGACGCCGTAAACACCGGCACCGCCCAAGTAGTCATTGCGTACTCACTGGACAGGTTGCAGCGTAACCGCCGCGACGAGGTTCGACTGTATGAGGCCTGCCGGGACAAAGGCGCCCAGCTCGCCCTGGTAAACGGCGCTGACCTCGACTTTTCAACAGCCGGTGGGCGGTTCCTCGCCGACTCTCTCGGTAGTGTCGCCCGTATGGAAGTAGAGATGAAGTCCGACCGGCAGCGCCGCGCCGCAGAGCAGGCCGCATCGGCAGGGAAACGCCAAGGCGGGCGCCGGCCCTTCGGCTACGACCAGGACGGCATCACGGTACGCCCCGCGGAGGCTGCAGCCGTCGCCGCGGGATTCCATGACTTCCTCGCCGGTATCCCTGTTGCCGAGATAGCCCGCCGCTGGAACTCTGACGGCTTTGTGACAGGCCAGGCCCGGCAAGGAATCAACGCCGGCCAACCCTCGCCGTGGACTCGGTCCAGTGTCCGCGACGTACTGGGCAACCCCCGGTACATGGGCAAGCGAGCGCACAAGGGCGAAATTGTCGCCGATGCAGTATGGCCCGCACTTGTTCCCGAAGAGACATGGCAGGCAGCCCAGGGCATCCTGGCCCACCGCGCCGGGCATCGGTCCCCGGCCGCAGCGAAGCAGCTCCTTTCCGGGATCGGCCGTTGTGGTGTGTGTGGTGGTGGCATCCATGCCGGCGCATCGGCCCGCCCGGGGATCCGCGGTTACCGCTGCGCCGCCACTACGGGCCATTTCTCCCGCGTCGCCGCACCCGTAGAGGAATACGTCTCCCAGGTCATCACAGCCCGCCTGTCCCTGCCAGACGCCGCCCACCTCCTCACGGACACGGAACGCCCTGACCTGCCCCAGCTCCGCACCGAGGCCACCGCACTCCGGCAGCGCCTAAACACCCTCGCAACTGACTTTGCGGAGGGCGACCTGACAGCCCAGCAGCTCCGAGCCGCGACGGCCCGCATCAAGGAAAAGCTGACCGCCGCCGAGTCCGCCATGGCAGACGCCGGCCGCGTGAACCTCCTAGGCCCGCTAATCAACACCAGCGACGTCCGCGCCGCCTGGGACGCCATGCACACCAGCCAGCGCCGCGCCGTCATCGACATACTGGCAACCGTGACCGTCCATCCGCCAGGGCGCGGAGCCCGGATCTTCAACCCTGAAACCGTCACTATCGAATGGAAGACAGTATGAGCTGGGAATGGGACAGGGGAAGAACGGGCCGTGATCCGTTTTCGTGGGGAAATAAGGACGGGTCTCAAGAGTTCGGCCAGTTGGTCGACTACGCCGAAACGCGGGAAACAGAAGACTCCGAAATCGAGCGACTGAGAAGCGACCCCGCGATACTTGCGATGGTCTCAAAGCGTGTCAAGAAATCCATCGGGCGCACGGCCGACATCCCCATCCGGTGCGGTACGAGGCTTGAGGGCAAGAGTCTTGCGTTCGGCATCGTGAGCGGCAGAGTTGAACTGGTCATGATCGTCCATGCGAATCCCGCATTCACGGATGCCGTCACGCAGGAATTCCGCCTGACGGGCGAAGATACGGTAAATGTGCCGATGCAGTTTCCCTGCGTCTGTGAGGCTGCGCCGCCCACGCCGCCAGCGCCGGGCGGGGAACCCAACCCAGGCCGTCGTATTGCCTGGATGTCGGCCATGGCCAAGCGCCAAGGATCCAGAAGGACTCGCCTCTGGCTGTACCGGGCTGCTCTAGCTGCGCTCGCCAGTGACACGCGGAAGCGGCCAGTCGTGCAGTTGCATACCTAGACTTATTGTTGTGGTACGTTTATTGGACATGGTTGCGGAAGCCTAGGATTCCGTCATACAGGGCCCCAAAAGGGGAAGTAGCCTAGAAGCTCCCAGTGAAATGCATCTCACGATGCTCTCACTAGGGAGTTTTTCTTTTGTCCCAGATGCTCAAAGCCCGAAGCGCAGTAGGGGTAGCGGTCCGCCGCGGTGACCCGGAAGCCGAGGCATTAGCCCGCCGTGATCTAGCGGCCGCAAAAATCGAATCCTACGTAGCCAAAGTGGTGGCAGAAGCCCCGCCGCTCTCCCCCGAGCAACGAGACAGACTCGCCATGCTCTTCCGCCCCATCGGCGGTGCCGCTTGACGCAGGCACGAGAAAGCCGCCCAGGTGGGGGAACCCGGACGGCTGAAATCTCTAGGGGAGATAACCAGAGCATATCAGCGGACGCCGACGATACGACGGCGGCCGCACTGGTTACCGGCGTGCATGTCGTGGTTGTGGAGACCCCGGCCGGTAAGTACCGCCGCCGTTGCTATTTCAATTTGCCAGGAGCGCAAAAGGCAGCTGACAAAGCCGTCATGGCAGGACACTCCGCTCACGTCATCTTGTGCCGGCTGGTGCCCGTTGCAAGCGGTGCAGACCTGTGACCGATGACGAGATCCGCGAATTCATGGCCGATGCCCCGGACGTGCGCACCATTGCACGGCGGGCTGGTGACTGGATCGGCGTCATGGTCCACCGTGCGTCCCCGGAATCCTGCTACGTGCCGATGGCCGGTGGTAGCCGATGACAACAATTCCTGACTACTTCCGGGCTGACGCGTTCGACGACGTAGCCACTACCGATGACATCACGGCTGAAGGGGAGAAGCACCGCGGGCAGGCCCGCATGGCCTACCGTCTCGCAGCTGCCTACAGTTCCCGCCTCATGTACGTCCGCGGCATCGGCTGGCACGTCTGGGATGGGCTGCGGTGGGCTGAGGATGAGAAGGACACCGCGAAGAATGCGGTTCTAGACGTGCTGCGCCGGGCCCTGGCTGACTCCATCGAGGACAAGGAGCTGCGTTCCGATGTGCGAAAGTGCGAATCATCTGCGGGCATTTCCGGCGTCCTGGATATCGCCTCAGCACTGCCGGCGCTCCGGGCCGCGATTGCTGACCTGGACTCAGACCCGTTCCTTTTGAACTGCGCCAATGGGACGCTCGACCTCCGCACCCGCGAACTGCGGGGACATTCCCCGGCTGACCGAATTACCCGCGTCACCCGCGGTTCCTACAACATGATGTGCGACCGGGCCCACTGGAACACGTTCCTTGGATCCGTCCTGCCAGACAAAGACGAGCGGGAATACCTACAGCGCGTCATAGGCCAGAGCGTTTACGGCAGCGTGCGGGAACACCTGTTCCCCGTCCTGACCGGCACCGGATCAAACGGCAAGGGGACCGCCTACGGGGCGATAACCAACGCGATGGGGGATTACGCCACCATCATCAATCCAGACATCCTGATGACCTCAGAGCGGGGCGGCGGAGGCCCGGAAATGATGACCCTGCTAGGCGCCCGGCTGGTTATCGGCTCCGAGACGGAAGAGGGCCGGCAGCTCGACGCGGCCACCATGAAGCGCCTGACCGGCGGCGATGAACTCACCGCCCGGCGGCTCTACCAAGAGCCCGTGAAGTGGTCCCCGACTCACCAGCTCGTGTACGTGACCAACCACCTGCCCAAGGTCAAAGGCAATGACCCGGCAGTGTGGCGCCGCGTCCGAGTGATCCCGTTCGACATCGTGGTAGCCGACGACCAGCGGGACCCCGAACTGCCGGAAAAGCTCAAGCACTCCGCGGACGCGATTCTGACATGGGCGGTAGAGGGCTGGTACGCCTACGAAGATCTAGGCGGAATGCATGAGCCGGCATCAGTAGTGAACGCAACGGATAACTACCAGACCGAATCCGACGCCGTAAAGCGATTCATCCAAGCCGAGTGCATCACCGGGCCTTACGTCCACGCCAAGACTCGAGAGTTGTTCCACGCCTGGACATCATGGGTAGCCGCAGACGGCGCGGATCCGCTCAAGGAAACGCCGTTCGCCAAGGAACTGGACAGGCTCGGCTACGCGGCCAAGCGGACGACGGCCGGAATGGTCCGTCAGGGGCTCGGATTACGCGCTGACGACGACCAAAACGAAGGGGACATGTAGGGTCATGCACCCCTTTTGCAAACTCTCTCATGAGCAGGGATATAGAAAAGTTCCCGAAAGGGCTACATCACCCTACATTGAGCCCCCAAAAACCCCGGAAACACGCGGAAAAGGAGAAAGCAGCATGAGCGCCAAGCCCCAGCTAACATCCGCCAACGGCACCCCAGAGGAACCACTGCCGGAATCCCCGGTACTCACCGCCCGCGAAGACGATATTCCCCACCGCGTCCGCCGTGTCATCCGGTCCTTCACCGATCACGGGCCCGAAGGAATGGAGCCCTGCTCATGAGCACGGTCACCACCGAACCCACCCCAACCGGGCAGCGGCCCACCACCGAAAAGGACAGCAAATAATGGGCAGTCAGCCAGGTATCGCCGGATCAAATTTTCCGGGCGAGGACGCAATGGGTCGCAGGGTCAAAGACCTTGAGCGGCAGATGCAGCAAGTCATGGCAACAAACCCGCTGGCAACCGCGGGTATCAAAGCGGTAGCGGGCGGGTTTACGGTCACGGGCTCAATGGGTCTTCCCGCCGGCATCATCGGGGACGCCGCCCTTGCTAACCCGCTTCAGATCGGCACGGCAAGCAACGGGATTTCCAACTACGCCATCACCACCACATCAACAGTCCGGGCTTTCGTGACCTTGACCGTCCCGGCCGGCTTTACTCAGGCAGTCATAATAGCCAACGCAACGGCCATGGGCACGAATAGCGGCGCCGCCGCGGATTACCTCTATGTGGCCGCTGTGGTGCAGACCGTCAACGGCGGAGAGCTCTACACTTCCGCCCCCGCCGGATTAGGCGCCGGGCTAGCCTCCCCGTTCAACACCACGCTTACCGGCCTGTCAGGCGGGCAGACCATCACGGTAGGTGTCGCCACCCGTGTCGGATCCAGCACATGGGCAGCCGCCGCAGCCAATCAGGCCAGCATTGCCGCCACTGCCCTTTACCTGAAGTAGGAGATAGACCATGACCACTCAGACGCCCGAACCCACCGCCCCGACACCTGTAACAAATGTTCCACCTGAAGCCCCGCTGACGTTCGAAGCCCCGCCGCCGGCCGCCCCAGGCCAGCCCAACCCCATCCAACGCGGGATTCCGTGGGGCGAACCCATCACGCCTACGACGACGGCAACATCATGATCATCCCCGCCGTCAACGTCCGCCCAATCGACAGGGCCCGCGCCATCCGCGCCATCCTCGCCGTCCGCCAGGCGGACCAGGTAGGGCTCACCCACGTAGCCAAGGAAGCGGCAGCGGACGCAGACCCGGAATCCGTGGCGCAACTGGTCCTGGCGCTCACCGAAATGGCTGCATCATTCCTCCGCGCCATCCCGGACGGCGACGCCCAGCTACAGCAGATCCTGCTGGCACACGCAAAGGAGAACTGACGTGGAGAACAGTCTCACACCCCGCCCCGCGTCATCATCAGCCGGCATCTATTCAGACCGGACCCTCAACGGTTGGAACGCCCCCGCTGCGGCCGCTGCCCTCTGGGAACGCGCCAAGCACCTGCAAGAGCAAGTGGACTACTGGAGGCGCCGGGCAACCTCAGCAGAGTCCCGGATGCTCGCCCACCACTGTCAGGAGAACCAATGACCCGCGCCACCAGCCAATGCTCAATGCATCCCACGCCGCAGCCAAGCATCTGCTTTACCTGCAACCAGATCAACCGCGACGGCTGGGGCTCGACCGAGCAGCAGCCCACCGAGAAGGAGAACCGCAAGTGACCATCCGCCCCACACTTTTCACTACCAAGCCGGAGTACTACGCCGACAATGTACTCCGCGCTTCCAAGCTCCGCGCCGCTCACGGATTCATCGCCAAGCCCGACGGCGCCACGGAACCCGCAGTCATCATCTTCAACGGCCACGGATTCCAGTACGCACTGGACGAAACGCAGGCGTACAAGGTGGCTGATTCCATCGCCACCGCCCTCGAATACCACCGCCAGAACTGACCCAGGAGACAACCGTGACTGAACAGCCAGACACCCCAGAGCCCACCGACCAGGAAGACGGGGACGCCTTTTACGAAACTATCTACGGCGGACCGCAGCCCTCCGAACTCACCACCGAAGACCAAGACCTCTACACCCAGTACTTCCCCAACAACTGAAAGGCAACACCATGCCCCGCTTCAACCCCGCCCTGATCACAATCAGCGAACTCCGCGACGTCGTAGAGTCCGCCGTTGCCTACGGCATCAAGCCCGATCCCGCCGTTGCCCACGGCATCAACATCCACGACATGATTCACCACCGAACGGCCACCAGACCAACGGCGCGCATTCTGGATCTCACCGAAAACCAGGCGGTTGAGCACACTATCAAAATCGCCCGCACGATGGCGCAGTCCATCCAAGGCAACGGCATTGTTGCAGTCGGCACGGCAGCATCACTGGTACAGGACCAGCTCAACCGCGAAGTGCTGGAAGTGCTCGCCGCCGACACGCCCCGCATCATCAAAGGCCTCCGCCCCGCCTTCGACGCCGCAGCATCACGCCTGGCCGAAGCCATAGCCGCGGGCATCACCGCCAAGTCCACCCCACAAGACGTACTCAACCTCGAAGACGCAGCAGCAGCCGTCATCTGGAATGACCTGCCCGGCCACGTCCGCACCCTCGAGGGGATCAAGAGCCTACGCGGCAAGCTCTCCACCACCCTCGGCATCGCACCGCAGACCCCCTACAGTGACGACCCGTTCACCGACTACACCGCCTGCTTCGTCCACCCGGACACCGGCATCACATCCGGGTACATCGTGGCCTACCCCAACAACAGCGCCGGCCGCAGCAACTTCACATCACCCCTCGAATCGTGGCTGAGCCTGGCGACCGCGACCAACGGCAAGATGCAGCTCAACTAGAACAGGCACACGGCGCGGGCCAGTGACAGGCTGGCCCGCGCCGTGACCACCAGCAGGAGGACCGATGACAAGGCGCGTGGGGACCTTCCCGTAAGCCGACCTCCGAATCCGGCCCGCCGGGGAGAACGAAAGCTCCTTTCCAAACCGGATGGCCTCACTCCAACCGTCCCGAAAGGACCGTTTCAATGCCAGGACCAGCAGCAAACCCGATGAAGCCGCATAGCCGCCGGCACCGCGGAACCTCGCGGACTACGGGCATGATCGAACTACCGGCTGAGGGCTGCGAATTGCCCGTGCCGACCCTTCCCAGGCCGCGCAAATGGACCCCAGAAGAGCGCAAATTATGGCGGAATCTGTGGGAATCGCCGCAGGCAACACAGTGGGATGACTCCTATATGGCTGCCGTCGCCGCTTATGTCTGCCATGCGACCGCGGTTTACTCGGGGGAAGCGGCAGCGTGGCAGGCTCAGGAGATGCGCCACCTTGGGGCCCAGCTTGGCCTCACGCCTCAAGGGATGCTTTCCCTCGGTTGGGTGATCTCTGATGGCGAGTAACCGGCGTCTTGCCCGCAAAGAATCGGCCGAACCGCCGGATCATGTCGCCAATGTTTCGCGGACACATGCCTTTGAGCATCCGGTGTTCGGGAAGGTGTGGGCCAGCATGCGCGGCAACCAGGTTACCCGTGTTCGGTGGTCCTCGACCGACTACGGCCCGAACGGATATTCACGTGCATCTAACCCGGAAGACTTCCCCGACATCCTCAAGCGCTTGGGCCTCTAAGGCGCCGCGCAGCAGGCACAACGGAGGGCACGGCATGAGTAGCCCAGGAATGCCGGAGTTTGTCCATGCCTTGAACGCGCCTAGTCTGCCCCGATCAGCAGGACGACGATGACCCGTTCGAATGACCACACCCGGGCCGCCGCCCTCGCCCCGGCCCCCTGGAATTTCCCCGCCGGGGAAGGTGATTATGTTGTGTACGCTTGCCGGGATCTGAAGCACGGCCCTACCCGGGTGCGGGCATACCCTCAAGGGGACCCAATTGCGGACCACCGGGGAGCAAAACGCGTACCGCCGCGAATTAGGGCTTTTGTGTGGAGGCGTTCAGTTCGGCGCCCGCGGTCTTCTTGATCAGGTCAGTCCAAGTTGTATGAACCATCCAAGACTTCGTGTCCATGAAATGCAGGGTCCATGACAGGACCTGCTTCACCGAACGGAGATCCGCCGTGCCCAGGGCATAGGTTGTGCCCTCCGGGTCAGGATCACAGGCGCCGTGGTACACGTGCCAAGGCACACGGTCAGGCATCCGAAGGATGTCGTTGAAAGACACAGCCTTCGGGGTAGTCGGGTCTGGTTGGTTCTCAGCATCCCAATCAGCCTGAGCCGCCTGCGCCCGGTTCACCGTTGGCATGTCAACCACGACATAGCCATCGAAGTCGGCTACCTCCTGACCGCACACATCGCAATCCCACACAAGCTCACGCGTCTCTGACATAGCAGGGCTCCTCCCCATAGATGTGGCTCAACCATAAGCCCATCCTTGGACTCCAGCGCGAGCGACACCAAAGGCAGGTGGGCACCCAATCCATAGGCACGCACTAAGCACCACCGAGGGTGAGCACCCTCGCAGTTCAGAGCAACCTGAAATGTCATCCACCCAACGACTACGGCAAGCACTCCGAAGCTCTCAAAGCAGTGCTATAGACTCAGGCAACAGGCCGGAAAACTGCCGATGTCGCTTAGTTGATCGAGGGGGATACAACCTAGGACTTGTACAAGTTCTGGGTTGTTGTTATCGTAAATATGTCTTGGAACGTAGATCTGGAGAAGATCCAGGAATGGTTGGACGGGTTGGATGAAGACTCTTACTCTGCGGTCGTCGCAGCGTTAGAAATCCTCGAAGACAAGGGTCCGAATCTTGGGCGCCCTCTGGTTGATATTATCCAGCACTCGGATCACAGCAACATGAAGGAACTCCGACCTGGCACTAAGGGTCGGGGAGCGATCCGCATATTGTTTGCATTTGACCCGGAGCGGCGAGCGATAATGCTCGTGGCTGGGGACAAGGAAAATAAGTGGAAATCTTGGTACAAGAAGTTCATTCCTGTAGCAGACAATTTGTGGACAGAACATCTGGGGAGGATCAAAAATGACACCCGTATCTCTAAGTGATCAACTCAAGCGCCGCCCTGCCAATCGAGTCGCAGTCGACGCGCTGAAGGCAGAGATGCTGCGTGAGGTTGAAGCCTATCGCCTGGCTGACCTCCGTAAAGAGTTGAACGTTAGCCAAAAAACCGTGGCGCAGCTTGCCCATATTAGCCAAAACCGCGTGTCTCAAATTGAACGTGGCGATATCGAGCACACGCAGCTAGACACGATTCAAAAGTACGTTGAGGCGCTCGGAGGCACGATCGAGATTCGTGCCAAAATCGCCAACGAGAGCTACATACTCACGTAGCGTCGATTTGCTCGAAACCCCCGCCAGCGGTGTGCTGGCGGGGGTTTTTGTTTGGCGCCCTGGCAACCAGGCGGTGTGGGCAACGCTACTAGCGGGCGGGAAACAGCACGGGCGTGCTAAATAGTTCTTCGTGGGATTACGGCACGGTCTCGGCTGAGACGGGAACGGATGCAGCCTTCAAGGACAGTTTCTTGACAATCCCGATGATGAGAGCCGGAATGCTCGTAACGACGGCAAGCAATGCAATCATCATCAGCGGGGGAAACTGCAACGCAGCGTAGACAAAAATGAGCACGAATCCCAGGGGAAATGCAATCACTGCGTAAATGAGCGGAGTGCTCCCAGGCTTGCGGCCCTGCTCCCGGTATGCAGCAAGCGCCACACACAATGACGCGGCAGCAATGACAAGCAAACTAACCACAGCGGCGATTAGCCCAGTGACGCCGCCTCTGACGCCACCAAAAACGACCATTAGGGCGAGAGCCAAAACAAGGCCGGCAGTCGCGACGAGTCCAGAAATCTTGAAAAGCTTCCCCTGATTATTCATGTCGCAACTGTAACCGCGGGCACAGACAAATTGGAGCAGGCACAGGAAAGCCCCGGACCTATGACAGGTGCCGGGGCAGTTCCTACGCGCTTAGGAAATCGGGCTACTCAGCCTCTTCCCCCATATCCTTCAGAGCCCCGGTCAGTGTGGCGATCAAGTCGCGAATTTCGGGCACGGTGAACGGCTCGTCGTTCTCGCGGTCGATGAACAAGCTCAATCCCGCGCCTGGAGTCCAGCTGCTCAGGATCTTGTAGCCCGGCCGCTCGATGACTGGCGCCGAGTAGTCGACCAGTTCGAGAGTGTCGCCGGCGAGGAACTCGTTCACGAAGTAGTTAGGCGTGAATCCGGCAGGCATCTTGTAAATGGTTGTAGTCATGGCTGAGACCAACTTTCATACTTGATTGGAAGCATCCCCCCGCGGGATGCCGTGAGCCTACCCTGACGGGCAGACAATTAGATGACGCGGATATCTTCAGGGTGGAGCTGTTCGCGGTGGTCATCCTCGAAGGTGACCCAGACGCCGCGGTTGGTGACTCGCCAGACTTTCCCGATGGGCCCGTCAACGTCGCCCGTCATGCCGATGAACTGCACACGCTTGCCGGCAAACTTGTCTTTCATCTCTTCGAGCGTCATTGCCGGTCCCCTAAATTTCAACGTCTGCTAATTACGTGTACACCGTAGCCGCAGAACCCTGTCATAGCCCCTGGCTGTCAGCACGCCACGCTCCAGTGAGTGGTCCAGGATCCGGGTGGCGCCGGCCGGCAACCGCAGAGCACCGCGCAGAATCCGTCCGGGCACCTGCGAGTTCGTTTCCATCCCCAGCGGTTGCAGCCGTTCAGCCTGCCTTCGGCGTGCGTCAAAGACCCGCCGGGCCACGGCGGCAGTGTCCTCTTCGGCGCCCGCCTGGCCGAAGTCGGCCAGCGACACGCGTTCCACCTGCAGCTGGATATCAACCCGATCCAGCAGCGGACCGGACATCCTGGCCACGTAGCGGCGCCGCATCATGGGCGTGCACGTGCAGTCCAGGCCCTTTCCCGAAGCCTTTCCACAGGGACAGGGGTTGGCGGCAAGAACCAGCTGGAACCTGGCTGGATAGGCCGCCGTTCCTGCCGAGCGGTGAATGACCAACTCCCCGCTCTCCAGGGGCTGGCGAAGGGCGTCCAGGACCCGCCGTTCGTATTCCGGGGCCTCGTCCAGGAACAGGACTCCGCGATGGGCCCGCGACGCCGCACCCGGGCGGGGCAACCCGGAGCCCCCGCCGATAATGGCGGCGGCTGTAGCCGAATGATGCGGATTTTCGAACGGCGGCCGCCGCACGAGCTGAACGGCGGAGGAAGGAAGGCCGCAGAGCGAGTGGATGGCGGTGACTTCCATGGCCTCATTGTCGGCAAGGTCCGGCAGGAGACCGGGCAGTCTTTCTGCCAGCATTGTCTTGCCCGCGCCCGGAGGGCCGGTCAGGAGCAGATGGTGGGCCCCGGCAGCGGCCACCTCGAGTGCACGCCTGGCTTCGCCCTGGCCGGAGACGTCGGCCATGTCAGGAACGGTCTGCACTCCCGGTTCGGAATCCCCGTGACAGGCCTCGTCCTCCGGTTCGAAATCAAGGGCGAGCTCCTGCGGGTCTGCACCGAAATCGAGCGCCAGCCGCGCCAGCGTGCGGTACCCCCGGACGTTGGCTCCGGGGACCAGCGAGGCTTCGCCGAGGTTGGCGTGCGCGACCACGACGTCCGGATAACCGGCCTGCACCGCCGCCATCACCGACGGCAAGATGCCGCGTACCGGCCGCAGCCGGCCATCCAGCCCGAGTTCGGCGATGAAGACGGTCCGGCCGGTGGCCTTGATGTCATTTGCGGCCCTCAGGACCGCCATGGTCACGGCAAGGTCGAAGCCGGAACCGCGTTTGGGCAGCGACGCGGGGATGAGGTTGGCTGTGATCTTTCGCCTGCTCAGCGGAATTCCGGAATTCTTGGCCGCGGAACGTATCCGCTCCTTGGCCTCGTTGAGGGCGGCATCCGGCAGCCCCAGGATCACGAAAGCCGGCAGCGTCTGGCCGATATCGGCCTCCACCTCCACGATGTACCCGTTCAAACCCACCAGCGCCACGGAGTAGGCCCGGCCCAGCGCCATCTACCCCACCCCCTTGAGGTGTTCCACCAAGGGGTCGCCGCCGCCGTCGTCCACCACGGCAATCACGTCCACGCGCCGTAGCGGCATCCGCAGCTCCCTGTCCCGGCACCACGCCGAACCGAGCCGATGCAGCCGGGCGAGCTTGTCCGGACCCACGGCTTCGAACGGATGCCCGTAGTCGAGGGAGCGGCGGGTTTTCACCTCTGCGATGACCAGCGCGTCCCCGTCCAGGGCCACAATGTCTATTTCACCTTCGGTGCAGCGCCAGTTGCGTTCCACCACCAGCATGCCTAGCGATTCAAGATAGCCGGCGGCGAGCTCCTCGCCACGCCGGCCCAACAGGTCTTTGGATTTCATTTCTACCTCCGCAACCAGCCTGCAGTGGCAGGACAGCGGAGGACAGGCGGCTATTCGCGTATGTGAGTAACCCGGGAAGAACGCCCGTTACGGCGGAGCTGTTGAGGAGAAGTGGGCCGGCGTCAGTTGCCGAGGTCAACGTCCTTCGGCAGGGCGAGTTCCTCGTTGCGGGGCAGTTCTTCGACGTTGACATCCTTGAACGTGAGGACGCGGACTGTCTTGACGAACCGTGCCGAACGGTACACGTCCCACACCCAGGCATCCTGCAGCGTCAGATCGAAGTAGACTTCGCCGTCGGCGCTTCGGGACTGCAGGTCAACATGGTTGGCGAGGTAAAAGCGTCGTTCGGTCTCGACAACGTAACTGAAGAGCCCGACCACATCGCGGTATTCACGGTAGAGCTGCAGCTCCATGTCGGTTTCATAGTTTTCAAGATCCTCTGCACTCATGCTTCCATCTTGCACCATCCAGGGCGCCGCAGTCGCAGCGTCCGCGCCGCGTGAGCCGCACACTAGTGCGGCAGGGAATCAGAGCTCGCCGCCCAGGAGGTTCCAGCTCACCCGGTGGTACGGTGTGGCTCCTGCGGCGCGGAGCGCGTCCCGGTGACTTGCCGTGGCGTAGCCCTTGTTGATGTTCCAGCCAAATTCGGGGTATTCGCTGTGCAGGCCGCGCATCTGCTGGTCTCGTTCCACCTTTGCAATCACGCTGGCCGCGGCCACGCTCAGGCACTGCATATCCGCCTTGATCTTGGTGTGGACGGGGGCAAGGCAAGCGAAATCCGTGGGTGGCGCGTCAAACAGGGAAGGCTGCCCGGCGGGCGAGAGCCAGTTATGGCTGCCATCGAGCAGCACCACATCAGGGCTGACGCCGGCCGCAAGGATGTCCTGCCACGCGCGCGTTCCGGCGAGCCGCAGCGCAGCAATGATGCCCAGCTCGTCGATTTCCCGCGCGGAGGCGTGCCCGACTGCCGACGCAACGCTCCAGCGTCGGACCAGCGGTTCCATTCGTTCCCGTTCTGCGGGGCTGAGGAGCTTGCTGTCCCGCACACCGGCCAAGGGCTTCTGGCTGTGGAGGTCAACGACGGCGATCCCGACGCTCACGGGCCCTGCCAGAGCCCCCCGGCCCACTTCGTCCACGCCGGCCAGGTAGCGGGCACCTTGCGCTTTGAAGGTCCGCTCATGCCGCAGCGTCGGCGCTTTGGAGCGGACCCCCGGCCTCTGGCGGGCGGGAGCGTTGGCCTTGATGGCCGTCGTGGCCGGAATCACTGCGGACACTGCTAGCCTCCCGCAGGCACATTCCGGAAGACGGCCGGATAGTTGTCAAGGACAGTGATCCGGTTCAGCGGCCACGCGATGACGGCGGCTTTGCCCTCGACGTCCACGAGGTCGACGAATCCGCCATTGGACTCCAGGTGCGAGCGGGAATCCGCGGAGTGGTTCCGGTTATCGCCCATGACCCAGATCTTTCCTTCCGGAACAACGACGTCGAAGGCACGGATCTGCGGTTCTTCGGCCCCGTTGACATAGGTTTCATCAATAGGGGATCCGTTGATGGTCAGTTTACCGCCGGCGTCGCAGCAGATCACCGCGTCACCGGGAAGCCCGATGACGCGTTTGACGAGGTGCTGCTCGGAGTTGTCCGGCAGGAGTCCGACAAATGTCAGGCCGTCCTGAACCCATGTGAACGGTCCATTCGGTTCATCCGGCGCGGTGCTCAGCCAGCCCTTGGTGT
The DNA here is from genome assembly GCF_059383495.1 of Pseudarthrobacter sp. RHLT3-21. Taxonomy (NCBI): domain Bacteria; kingdom Bacillati; phylum Actinomycetota; class Actinomycetes; order Micrococcales; family Micrococcaceae; genus Pseudarthrobacter; species Pseudarthrobacter sp. RHLT3-21. The sequence goes on along the minus strand of NZ_JBWZCI010000001.1, from coordinate 421,754 downwards.
CACGGAAGACCACAACGTCGCCGCGTGAGAGGGAAAACGGCTCCGGAACCAACAGGTTCACGAAGATGCGGTCGTTGACGTCCAGGGTGCTGACCATGGACTCGGATGGAATATAGAACGCGCGGAACAGGAAGGTCTTGATCAGGAAGGACAGGACTACGGCGATCACCACCACCGTAGCAACCTCCTTCAGCCAGATAAAGAGCTGGCTGGGTGCGGCCGGCTCGGTACTCGGCGCCGCGGATCGCCTTCCGGAATGTGGCGCCGAAGTACTGCCATCGGCATCGCCGTCCGAGGCGTCAGAGGCCCCGCCGTCGGCAATCACGGCGGAGGCCCCTTCGGCGGAAATCGCGTTGGCGGACGCACCGTCGACGTCGGCACCGGGGGCGCCTTCGCGAGGCGGCTCGGGTGTCCGGGCATTGTTCTCGGGCATTTACTGTCCGTCCTCTGTTGTTGATCCTGCCGCTGGCGGCCGTGGTATTGCAGCAAATCTATCAAGTGGCCAGACAATCTGGACCGGTCTGCCGATGACCCGGTCTTTTGGCACCATGCCACCGCCGGGCGCACCGAGCAGGCTGCGCGAATCAGCGGACGCCGAGCGGTGGTCACCGAGCAGCCAAAGCCTCCCGTCGGGCACCACGGCACTGAAGACCTGCGTGCTTGGGCGGTCTCCGTCGAACAGGTAAGGCTCATCGAGCGCCTCGCCGTTGACGGTGATCTTTCCCTGCGTATCACAGCAGACCACGGTATCGCCCGGAAGCCCGATGACACGCTTGACGTATGTGGTGTCACTGCCGGCCAGGCCAAGCCACTGCCCGGCCGCGGCAACGGAATCCAGAAGGGGCCCCTTCCCGCTGTTCAGTGGAGCAAACGAACCCCTGCCGTCAAAGACCACAATGTCGCCCCGCCGGATGGGTTTGGTGTGGAAGTCTGTCCTGGAAACCAGGATGCGGTCCCCGTTCGCAAGGACGGGCTCCATGGATTCGGACGGAATGTAATACACATCCAGCCACAGGGAACGGACCAGCCCGCTCATAACCACGGCGAGGAGAAGTGCCAGGAACACAAAACGCCAGCCCATTCTTCTGGGCTGGCGTGTTGTCTGGTCCATGATCCGTATTCCTGGGGCGCTGTTGCGAAGGGCTCCGGCGCTGGCCTGGTACGGCTGGGGCCTGCTTTGTAGGTCCCTGGGGACTTACTTCTTGGGCTGGAAGTCGCGCTTTTCCTTGATCTTCGCAGCCTTGCCGCGCAGGTCGCGCATGTAGTACAGCTTCGCGCGGCGCACATCACCCTTGGAGACGACCTCGATCTTGTCGATGATCGGGGAGTGCACCGGGAAGGTACGCTCCACACCGACGCCGAAGGAGACCTTGCGGATGGTGAAGGTTTCGCGAAGACCGTCGCCGTGGCGGCCCAGGACGAAGCCCTGGAATACCTGGACACGGGAGTTCTTGCCTTCGATGATGTTCACGTGAACCTTGAGGGTGTCACCCGCGCGGAAGACAGGAACATCGGTGCGCAGCGAGGCTGCATCTACTGAATCGAGAATATGCATGATTGCACTCCTGGTGAACGCCACAGGTCATTCACTTTGGGTCACGGCGGGCAAGCCCGGAAGCACCGGAAATTACCGCCGAAAGTTAAGTGGGTCCGGTTCCTTCACTGATTGAAGGTCCCGGGGTGTCCAGCTGTTGGTTGCGCTCCCCCTGTGGCAGGTGCGGACCCAGCAGACACAAAGACTAATTTTGCCACACTCGCAGGCCCACAGCCAATCGCCGTAGACCGCCGCCGCGCCGGTTCAGGCTGAGGCGTCGGTTCCGTTGTCCTGGCTGGTACCGGCCTGCCGCCGCGCCCGGAGGTGACCGTCGACGACGTCGTACCCGAGGTCGCCGAAAGCCGTACGGTCGGCACGTGGCAGCTTCCCGGCGTCGAACGTTTCGAGCAGGTCCGGGCGGCGTTCCGCCGTCCGCCGGTACTGCTCGTGGCGGCGCCACTGTGCGATCTTCCCGTGGTTGCCGCTCAGCAGCACCGCAGGGACCTCACGGTCCCGCCAGCTGGAGGGTTTGGTGTACACGGGGTATTCCAGCAGCCCGTCCGAATGCGACTCCTCGACCAGGGAATCGGGGTTGCCCACCACGCCGGGCAGCAGCCTGCCGATGGCTTCGACCATGGCCAGGACGGCCACTTCGCCGCCGTTCAGCACATAGTCACCAAGGCTCATGGGGCGCACCGTGAAGTGCTCTTCCGCCCACTCGATGACACGCTCGTCGATGCCCTCATAACGGCCGCAGGCAAAAACCAGCTGATCCTCTTCGGCGAGCTCGTAGGCCAAGGCCTGGTTGAAGCGCTCCCCCGCCGGCGACGGGACGATCAGCACCGGCTTGGCGGACTTGCCCGCCGTTACTTCGTCGCCGTCCTTGGCTTCACCGTCTCCGGCGACAGCAGCCAACGCCTGTGCCCACGGCTCCGGCTTCATCACCATGCCTGCACCGCCGCCGTAGGGGGTGTCGTCCACTGAGCGGTGCTTGTCGGTGGTGAAATCACGCAGGTCATGGACGCGCAGGTCCAGCAGGCCGTCCTGGCGGGCCTTGCCGATGAGCGAGAGTTCCAGGGGCGCCAGGTACTCCGGGAAGATACTGACGACGTCGATTCTCATCTACGCGTTTTCCTCGGGTTCGCCAGGGCCGGCTTCGCCGTCGTTGACCTCAAAGAGTCCGTCCGGCGGCGTCAGGAGAACAAAGCCGTTGGCCACATTGACCTCCGGAACGATCTGCTCCACGAACGGGACAAGAATTTCCTTGCCGTCCGGAGTTTCAACCACGAGCAGGTCCTGGACGGGCAGGGTGTGCAGGGCGGCGATCTTGCCGACCACTTGCGAGCCAACCCGCGCCTCGAGCCCAACCAGTTGGTGCTCGTACCAGCCTTCGTCGTCGTCCTCGTCCAGCTCTTCGGTTTCGATGAAGAGCTTGGCGCCGCGCAGGGTCTCTGCCTGGTTGCGGGTCTCGATTCCCTCGAACGCGAGGAGCAGGATGTCTTTGTTCCACCGCGCACTCTCAACAATGAGGGCGCCGGCGGATGCAGGCTCCACCACAAATTCCGTACCGGGAACAAACCGGTCCCCCGGAGCGTCGGTCAGCACCTGGACCGTCACTTCGCCGCGGATTCCATGCGGTTTGCCGATTCGTGCCACCTGAAGCTGCATCTGTTCCTCTGTCTTTGATCGTGCCGGGATTAGGCGATGTGGTGAAAGCACTCCGGCCCCTCCACCGTTGCTGGTGGAAGGGCCGGAGAAAAAACTGATGTTGCCGAGCGCTTAGCGGCGGCGGTCGGTATCGACGACGTCGACCCTGACCGGTTCGCCGTCTGCCAGTGCTGCCACAACGGTGCGCAATGCCCGTGCGGTGCGGCCCTGGCGGCCGATCACCCGTCCCAGGTCATCCTGATGAACACGGACCTCGAGGGTGTCCCCGCGCCGGTTGTTCTTCGAGCTGACCTTGACATCTTCCGGCGAATCAACGATTCCCCGGACGAGGTGTTCGAGCGCTTCTGCCAGCAATCTACTCAGCCTCGGTGGTCTCTGCTTCGGCCGGGGCCTCGGCTGCGTCAGACTGCTTTGCCTTCTTGGTGATGGCTTCCGGGATGATCACGGAACCCTTTTCCGGGGCAACAAAGGCAACCTTCGGAGCTTTGGTCTTCAGGGTGCCTTCCTGGCCCGGGAGGCCCTTGAACTTCTGCCAGTCACCGGTGATCTTGAGGATCGCGGCAACCTGCTCGGACGGCTGTGCGCCGACGCCGAGCCAGTACTGGGCACGGTCCGTGTCGACCTCGATGTATGAGGGCTCTTCGGTGGGGTGGTACTTGCCGATCTCTTCGATGGCACGGCCGTCACGCTTGGAGCGTGCGTCCATGACGACGATGCGGTAGTACGGTGCGCGCATCTTGCCAAAGCGCTTAAGGCGAATCTTTACGGCCACTTTTGTGGTCACTCCTGTTTCAGAAAAGGGGTGAACCGACGTTCTGCACCCGTGGGGCGGGCCATACTTGAGGGTTCAAAGGACAGGATCCAGACGCGGAGAGAGGGGCCACGCAGATCGAGTACCTGTTTATTGTGCCAGATCAGCGTCCGGATTTCGACTTGACACGTACGGATGGAGCAGCCGGGCGGACCCGGCAGGCCGCAGCCGGCCTAGGACGACCAGACATATACCCCGGTGCGCGCGGCGTCATCGATGGAGTTGGCCAGCTCCGCGAACTGCTGGACATAGGTCCGGGCCTCGGCCGCGCCGAAGGGCATGTCATCCTGGGTGGCCCACTTTTCAGCGACGTCGTCCAGGACATTGCCTTCACCTTCAGTCTCATAGCTGAGCAGGTCCGCCAGCGCACGCACCATGGCCGGCGGAACTCCAAGGAGGGAATCACTGGCCACGTCAACCATGGCCAGTTCGTAGTCCGCGCCACCGGCATGGACCGCAGCACCGGCAAGGTCGCCCAGCTGTTCGATTTCGAAATCGCTGATTCCGGGGATCCGCAGGGCAGGGCCCGTCGGGGAGCCGCCGTCATCAAGGACATCGGCCCGCCTTAGCGCGGCATCGTGGGTGGCAACAAAAATTTCAGTGAAGCCCATGGGAACAGCTCTCATTCCGTCGACGGTGCGGCCCAGAAGGGCAGCATAAGGCGCCGCCCCGGCCGTTCAGAATCAGCCTAGTACAAGGCGCGCCGCACATTTGGCATCCGCACTCAGCGGACGGCGACACGGATGCTGTTGCGCCAAGGATCCTCGAACCGAAGTTCAGCGCCCGTGTGGTGCGAGGCCACACCGGCGACCTTCAGGCGGTCGGCGAGCGCTCCGACGTCGTCCCCCGAAGGGACCTCGATGAGCACCTCGCCCAGGCCCAGGGTGTCCTTGCGGGGCCCGGCGCCGCGGCTGTTCCAGACGTTCATGGCCATGTGGTGGTGGTACCGGCCCGCGGAGACAAACAGGGCCTGCCCGTGCCAGCCCGCGGTCTTCTCGAAGCCAAGCGTGCCCACGTAGAAATCGTGCGCCGACTGGACGTCGCCCACCTGGAGGTGGACGTGGCCTATGCCGGCTTCGGTGGCCTGCTGGCCGCTCATGGATTCCGGCGTCAGGTGCTGCTCAAGGTAGCGCTGCGGCGGCAGGGCCAGGCTGTCCATCACCACGTCCTTGCCGTTCCAAGACCAGTTTTCGCGGGGCCGGTCCCAGTAGAGTTCGATGCCGTTGCCTTCGGGGTCATTGAAGTAGAAGGCCTCGCTGACGAGGTGGTCTGCGCTGCCGGTGAAGGAGCGGGGTTCGTACTGTGCGGCCGTGGCTACCGTTGCAGCAAGCGAAGCCTGGTCATCAAAGAGCAGCGCGGTATGGAACAGCCCGGCCTCTCCCCTCGCGGGCAGGTTCAACGACGGCGCGGCCGCGAGGTGGACCAGGGGGCGCTGGAGCCGGCCAAGGTAGATTCCGCCGTCCTGTTCGGCGACAACCTCCAGGCCGAGCGCACGCTGGTAGTAGTCGGTCATCAGCTTCATGTCGCCTACCTTGAGCATCACGGTGCCCATGGAGAGATCGGCAGGAAGGAGATCCTGGCTGGTGGCTTCTGCAGACATTGAAAACTCCCGGTCCGGTGGCCTTCGGGGTCGAAGGCGACTATAGCTCCAATTTACTTGAAGCTTCAATTTAATTCAAGTGGCTGAGCAGACAGGTTGCGACCGCTTCCCGTGATTGCTGTCACCAGGCCACCCTCGGCCTGTGGTAGCTTCGAATTGACCACACGGGAGCCCTTGCAGGGGCTGAGATCGGGCTAACGCAGCCTGCGACCGTTGAACCTGTCCGGGTAATGCCGGCGAAGGAAGTGAGTATTCATTGAATACACAAGAAACACAGCTGATCCCTGCCCAAAATGAAGCCGACCAGGATCAAACGGTCCAGCCTGAAACCCAGTCACTGAAGTCCCATTCGCTGGCGTTTATCACTGATGACGCCACCGGGATCCGGGTTCCCGTGACCGAGATCGCGCTGGAACCGTCACCGAACGGCGAGGCGAACGGGCCTTTCCGGACCTACCGCACGGCCGGTCCGGGCAGTGATCCGGTGGTGGGTCTCAACCCGTTCCGCTCGGAGTGGATCGCCGCCCGCGGCGACACCGAGCCCTACAGCGGCCGGGAACGGAACCTGCTCGACGACGGCAAGTCAGCAGTGCGTCGCGGCGCAGCCTCCGCAGAGTGGAAGGGCGCGCAGCCGGTGCCCCGCCGCGCCGTCGGGGGCAAGAATGTCACGCAGATGCACTACGCCCGGCAGGGTCTCATCACGCCGGAGATGCAGTTCGTTGCCCTCCGCGAAAACTGCGGCGTGGAACTGGTCCGCAGCGAAGTCGCTGCCGGCCGCGCCATCATCCCCAACAACATCAACCACCCGGAATCAGAACCGATGATCATCGGCAAGGCCTTCCTGGTGAAGATCAACGCGAACATCGGCAACTCCGCGGTGACCAGCTCCATTGCCGAGGAAGTGGACAAACTCCAATGGGCCACCCAGTGGGGCGCCGACACGGTGATGGACCTGTCCACCGGCGATGATATCCACACCACCCGGGAATGGCTCATCCGCAACTCCCCCGTGCCCATCGGAACAGTGCCCATTTACCAGGCATTGGAGAAGGTCAACGGCGAGGCCAACGCACTGACGTGGGAGATCTTCCGGGACACGGTCATTGAGCAGTGCGAGCAGGGCGTGGACTACATGACCATCCACGCCGGTGTGCTGCTGCGTTACGTGCCGCTGACGGCAAACCGCGTCACCGGCATTGTCTCCCGGGGCGGTGCGATCATGGCGGGCTGGTGTCTTGCCCACCACCAGGAGAACTTCCTCTACACGCACTTCGACGAGCTTTGCGAGATCTTCGCCAAATACGACGTCGCGTTCTCCCTGGGCGACGGACTGCGCCCGGGAGCGACGGCGGACGCCAACGACGCCGCCCAGTTCGCCGAGCTCGACACCCTGGCCGAATTGACCCAGCGGGCGTGGGAATTCGATGTACAGGTCATGGTGGAGGGTCCCGGGCACGTCCCCTTCCACCTGGTGCGGGAGAACGTGGAACGCCAGCAGGAACTCTGCAAGGGCGCCCCGTTCTACACGCTGGGGCCGCTGGTCACAGACATTGCCCCGGGCTATGACCACATCACGTCAGCCATCGGAGCCACCGAGATCGCCCGCTACGGCACGGCGATGCTCTGTTATGTCACGCCCAAGGAACACCTTGGCCTCCCGAACAAGGACGACGTGAAGACCGGGGTGATCACCTACAAGATCGCCGCCCATGCAGCCGACCTTGCCAAGGGCCACCCCGGCGCCCATGAACGGGACGATGCCCTGTCCAAAGCCCGGTTCGAGTTCCGCTGGCGCGACCAGTTCGCGCTATCCCTTGACCCGGTTACAGCGGAGGCCTTCCATGACGAGACGCTGCCGGCCGAGCCGGCGAAAACGGCCCACTTCTGCTCCATGTGCGGCCCGAAGTTCTGCTCCATGAAAATCAGCCAGGACATCAGGGACGAATACGGTTCCGCAGATTCGCAGGCGGCCATCGCCGAGGCCTACAGCGGGATGCGCGAAAAGAGTGCGGAGTTCCTGGCCGCCGGCGGGAAGGTCTACCTCCCCGAGCTGCGGATCCCTGCCGGGAGCTGATGGCTCAGGAAGCCTGAACTGAGCGTGACCTGCCGACGTCGGCGATGAAGGACCGGATGGCACGGTCACCTTCGGCAGAGTCCTGGGGCCGGTGTCCTCCCGCAGCAATGCGGTGCAGGGCACCGGTTTCCTGCAGATATCCGGCGATCTCCTCGTAGAGCGGTTCCCAGCCGCCAGTCAGGACCATGGTGGGGACGCCCGGAACAATGTGCAGCGGCGCGTCCCAGGACGGTGCCTGCAACCGGAGCCGGCGTGCTGACCGTTGTTCCTCCGGCGTGGCGGGCTCCTGCAGGTCCGCCGCGAACATCCTCCGTACGAACTCACGCTGGAAGTCTTCGTCACTGAGTTGGTGCCGGACGTCGAACAGCGGTTGCATCAGGGCCCTGTGGGCAGATGTGGCCGGAAGTTCGGCGGTCAGGGACAGGCACGCCGGTTCAACCAGGGTGAGGGAAAACACCAGATCGGGGCGTTCGACGGCGGCCATCATGGCCGCAATGGCGCCCTGGGCGTGGGCGACAACGTGGCCGCCGGCGGCACCGCGGCCGTCATCGGCAAGGGAGCGCAGGATGATGGCAGTGTCTTCAGTGAACGAGGACTCCATGGGTTCAGCGACGGGGTCAAAGCCGTGCCGCCGCAGGAACAGGGCGTCGTACGTCAGCGCCATTCCATGCTGGCGCGGCCACGCCGCCGCACCGAAAGGTCCGGCGCCGTGCACGAACACTACGCGCTGCTTAAACATGAGCCAACCCTATTCCACGGCAATGACATCCCAACCGGGTAGCCGTAAGTGTCGTTATGAGCGACCAAAACGACACTAACTTCTACCAGGTTGGGAGAGGTGGCTATTTGCCGAGGAACTTGTCGAATCCCTTGGGCAGGTTCAGCTGCGAAGGGTCGAAGTCGCCGCCCTGCTGGCCGAACGCTGCCCCTGTGGGGAGAGCCTTCGCCGCGCCGGCCCGCCGGGCCTCGGCGTCCTTGAGCTCCTGGGCAGCCTTGGCAGGGTTGCCGGAGCGGGCCTTCTTCTTCGGGGCGTTCTTGCCGCCCTTCCGAGCACCGCCGGGGCTGCCCAGGCCGGGCATCCCGGGCATTCCGGGCATGCCGCCGCCCTGGGCCATCTTCTTCATCATCTTCTGGGCCTGGCCGAAGCGCTCCAGCAGGCCGTTGACCTCGGAGACGTGCACGCCTGAACCTCGGGCGATGCGTGCCCGGCGGGAGCCGTTGATGATTTTGGGGGCGACGCGTTCGTGCGGCGTCATGGAACGGACGATCGCTTCGACCCGGTCGATCTCGCGCTCGTCAAAGTTCTCCAGCTGCTCACGGATGTTCTGCGCTCCGGGCATCATCATGAGCATCTTCTTCATGGAGCCCATGTTGCGGATCTGCTGCATCTGGGAGAGGAAGTCGTCCAGCGTGAAGTCTTCCTGATCGGCGAATTTCTTCGCCATCCGGGCGGCTTCGTCCTTGTCCCAGTTCTTCTCCGCCTGCTCAATCAGGGTGAGGACGTCACCCATGTCCAGGATGCGGGAGGCCATGCGGTCCGGGTGGAACAGCTCAAAGTCATCCACGCCTTCGCCGGTGGAGGCGAACATAACCGGCTTACCGGTGACCGACGCGACCGACAGTGCGGCACCGCCGCGGGCGTCGCCGTCGAGCTTTGACAGCACGATTCCGGTGAAGTTCACACCCTCGTCAAACGCCACAGCAGTGTTCACGGCGTCCTGTCCGATCATGGCGTCGATCACGAACAGCACTTCATTGGGGACGATGGCGCGGCGGATCTCGCGCGCCTGATCCATCATCTCGGCATCAACACCGAGTCGACCGGCGGTGTCAACAATCACAACGTCGTGCAGCTTCTGGCGCGCTTCCTCGACGCCGGCGCGGGCGACGGCGACCGGGTCACCGGCGGGGTGCTCCAGTTCCGAGGTGGCTCCGGGGTGCGGGGCGAAAACGGGCACGCCGGCACGCTTGCCGACGACCTGGAGCTGGGTGACGGCATTGGGCCGCTGGAGATCACATGCCACCAGGAGGGGGCTGTGGCCTTGGGCCTTGAGCCATTTGGAGAGCTTGCCCGCGAGGGTGGTCTTACCGGCACCCTGGAGGCCGGCCAGCATGATGATGGTGGGGCCGGTCTTGGCCAGGCGGATGCGGCGGGTCTCGCCACCGAGGATCTCAACGAGCTCCTCATTAACGATCTTGACGATCTGCTGGCTGGGGTTCAGCGCCCCCGATACCTCTGCCCCGAGGGCACGCTCACGGACGCGGGCCGTAAACTCACGCACCACAGAAACGGCAACATCGGCATCCAGGAGGGCGCGGCGGATCTCGCGGACTGTGGCATCGACATCGGCCTCGGTGAGGCGGCCCTTGCCACGGAGATTCTTGAAGGTTGCTGTCAACCGGTCAGAGAGTGAATTGAACACGCGCCGCGCACTTCTTTCAGTGGATTTACAGGGGGGACTCGACTATCTAGGGTACCAAGTCGGGCTTGCCGGATGGCATGCTGGCAGGGTGACGAGCCAAACAAGTGTAAAAACCCTGCTCATTCTCGGTGCCTCCGGCGATTTGACCGGCCGGCTCCTGCTGCCGGGATTGGCCCGGCTGGTGGCGACCGGCCGCGCCGATGACCTGTTCCTGGTGGGCGCCGGCTCCGACGCGTGGACCCCGGAACAGTGGCGGACCCGGGTCCACGAGGCCTTCGCCCCGGCAGCTGAGGCTGCCGACACGGCTGGAAAAAAGGCCCTCACCGCCTTGGCGAAGGCCACGGCCTACCACCAGCTTGATGTTACGGCGGACGGGGCCCTGGCGGCATTGTTGGCCGGGCTGGAAGGCCCCACCGCGATCTACTTTGCGTTGCCTCCCCATGTCAGCCAGCTTGCCTGCGAGTCCCTGCACCCTGACCAGGTTCCGGCCGGAACACGGCTGGTAATGGAGAAACCCTTCGGCTCCAGCGAAGCTTCGGCCCGTTCCCTCAACCGCACGCTCGCCGCCCTGGTGCCGGAGGACCGCATCCACCGGGTGGACCATTTCCTGGGCAAAGCAACGGTGCTGAACATCCTGGGCCTGCGCTTTGCGAACAATTTCCTGGAACCGGTCTGGAACCGCGAGCATGTGGAAAAGGTCGAGATCATCTTCGACGAGGACCTGGCACTGGAGGGTAGGGCGAGGTATTACGACAATGCCGGCGCCCTGCGCGACATGATCCAGAGCCACCTGCTGCAGATCATGGCCCTGATGGCCGTTGAACCGCCGGCCACCATCGGGGAGCGGGACCTCCGGGACGCCATCGCGGCCGTGCTCCGCGCCAGCAGCATCAGCGCGCCGTATGCGAAATCCACGCGCCGGGCCACGTATACGGCGGGTTCGATTGCCGGCAGGAAGGTCCCGGACTATACGCAGGAAGAAGGGGTGGATGCAGCCCGCGGGACGGAGACCCTGGCGGAAGTCCGGGTGGACATCGACAACTGGCGCTGGAAGGGGGTCCCGTTCATCCTGCGGTCGGGCAAGGCCCTCGGGGTGAAACGCAAGGAAGCCGTAGTCACCTTCCGCCCCGTCCCGCATCTTCCGGCAGGATTCACGGGCGTGGACTCCCCCAACCAGCTGCGGATCGGGTTCGGGCCGGATACCCTGGCGTTCGACGTCGACGTCAACGGTCCCGGCAGCATGTTCAGCCTGAGCCGCACAACATTGAATGCGGACCTGAGCGCGTCTGAGTTGCTGCCCTATGGCGAAGTGCTGGAGGGCGTCCTGAGCGGCGACCCGCTGCTCTCGGTGCGCGGCGACACCGCGGAGGACTGCTGGCGGATTCTTGAGCCGGTGCTGAAGGCCTGGCAGCGGGGCACGGTGCCGCTGGAAAAGTACGACGCCGGTACGGCCGGTCCCGCCGGATGGCCAGGTTCTGCGCCGGCTGGCTAAGCGCCGGCTGAGTAGGCCACAACAAACAGAGCGGGCAGCGAACCCTTTCGAGGTTCCTGCCCGCTCTTGCTTGTGGCTCAATAGACTTTTGGAAGCGCTAGATTGCGGCGACGCCGCGTTCTCCCGTGCGGACCCTGACCGCTTCGAAGACGTCCACGGTCCAGACCTTGCCATCGCCCGCGCGGCCGGTGTTGGAGCTGGCGATGATGACGTCAAGGATGTCATCGGCCTGCTCGTCCGTGGCGAGGACTTCAACCCGGATCTTGGGCAGGAGGTCCACGTTGTATTCAGCTCCGCGGTAGACCTCCGTGTAGCCGCGCTGGCGGCCGTAGCCGCTGGCCGCACTGACCGTCAGCCCCTGGACACCGTAGGATTCCAGGCCTTCCCGGATGGCTTCGAGCTTCTCCGGACGGACGATCGCTGTGATCAGTTTCATGCTTCCACGCTTTCCTTGCCGGCTGCCGGCTCAGTCTTCTTGGCACCGGACGCGACGGCGGTTGCACCCTCCGTCGATGTTGCCTTGCCCGTGATCAGTTCGTGGAGCGGCTGGAAGCTCCCGCCGTGGCCGCCCACTCCGAACTCGTACGCCGTCTCGGCGTGCAGGCTGAGGTCAACTCCAACGACTTCCTGCTCCTGCGAAACACGGAAGCCCATGGTCTTGTGGATGGCGAAGGCGATGATCGCCGTGAGGATTGCCGAGTACGCGATGGCGATGCCTGCCACTGCGAGCTGGGCCCAAAGCTGGGCCGGGCCGCCGCCGTAGAAGAGGCCGCCGCCCACACCGTCCGTGGGGAGGGCGATGAAGCCCAGGGCAACCGTTCCGATGATGCCGGAGACCAGGTGAACGCCCACAACATCCAGGGAGTCATCGAAGCCCCAGCGGAACTTGAGGCCGACGGCCAGGGCCGAGGCGACACCGGCGATGACGCCGAGACCGAGCGCGCCCACCGGGCTGACGTTGGCACAGGCCGGGGTGATGGCAACCAGGCCGGCAACCACACCGGAGGCAGCACCAAGGGAGGTGGGGTGGCCGTCGCGGATCCGTTCGGTGACAAGCCAGCCGAGCATTGCCGCGGCCGGGGCTGCGAGGGTGTTGACCCAGATCAGGCCGCCCTGCTCAGCAGTGGTGGCCGCGCCGCCGTTGAAGCCGAACCAGCCGAACCAGAGAATGGCTGCACCGAGCATTACGAACGGGATGTTGTGCGGGCGGTGGTTGGGGTCCTTGCCGAAGCCGCGGCGGTTGCCGATGATCAGGACCAGCACGAGGGCTGCCACACCGGCGTTGATGTGGACCACGGTGCCGCCGGCGAAGTCGATGGCCGGGCCGAGGGCCTGGCCAATGGCGCCCTCGGGGCCGAAGAGGCCGCCGCCCCAGACCATGTAGGCCAGGGGGCAGTAGACGAGGGTGACCCAGACGGGGACGAAGACGGACCAGGCGCCGAATTTGGCGCGGTCAGCGATCGCGCCACTGATGAGGGCGACGGTGATGATGGCGAAGGTGGCGGCGTAGCCGACCTTGATGAGCCCGTCCGGGCTCGTGATGCCTTCAAGGCCGAAGGTGGCGAACGGGTTCCCGACAATCTGCAGGAAGCCCTCGCCGGAACTCATCGAAGCGCCCCAGAGGACCCAGACCACGCCGACCATGCCGATGGAAATGAAGCTCATCATCATCATGTTCAATGCAGCTTTGGCGCGCGTCATGCCGCCGTAGAAAAATGCCAGACCTGGTGTCATGAACAGCACGAGTGCTGCTGCCACCATGAGCCATACGTGACCTGCGGTAAGTTCCATGGTGCACGTCCTCCCTATGATCGATGCTGCGGAATGCTCCGCCTTACTAACGCCTTTTGCGTCCTGCATCGAGTCTGTCCCTGCCGTGTTTCGCCCGCGGAGGATTTACATTGCGGGATTGTTACAACAACCTCCCGGAAGTAAATGGTGCATATCGGGCTTGTTACGGTTATGTTTCACCCCTGCCGCCGGCCACCGGCTGCCTACTTTGCAAGGAACCCGCCCCATGACGGCACCATCACGCGTGAGCCGCGCCACAACACGGATTTTGTCCGTTATCCGCCCGCAGCGGCCCAGGCTTCCGCGCGACATCAAGGTGATGCTCGCTGCGGCGTTCCTGATTGCCCTCGGCTTCGGCCTGGTGGCGCCCGTATTGCCGCAATTCGCCACCACGTTCGACGTCGGGGCGACAGCCGCCGCCGTGATCGTGAGCATCTTTGCCTTTATGCGGCTGGTGTTCGCCCCGGCCGGCGGGGCCTTGATCGGCCGATGGGGTGAGCGGCCGGTCTATGTGGCGGGGCTGCTGATTGTGGCGGCATCAACCGCGGCGTGCGCGTTTGCCCAGGACTATTGGCAGCTCCTGGTCTTCCGGGGGCTTGGCGGCGTGGGCTCGGTGATGTTCACGGTGGCTTCCATGGCGCTTGTGGTGCGGCTGGCGCCGCCGGAAAGCCGGGGCAGGGTGTCCGGCGCTTATGCGTCCGCGTTCCTGATCGGCAGCGTCCTGGGTCCGGTGGTTGGTGGCTTGCTCGCCGGATTCGGCTTGCGGGTACCGTTCCTTGGCTACGCGGCCGCCCTGGTCCTTGCTGCCGCGGTGGTCCAGACCCAGCTCAGCCACGCGCCGTCCGCGGCCCGGTCCACGGTGAGCCGCGCCCCTGACATGCGGTTCACCGAGGCCTGGGGAGTCGGTGTGTACCGCTCGGCGCTGCTGTCCAGCTTCGCCAACGGTTGGGCCACGTTCGGTGTGCGGATGGCCACCGTCCCGCTGTTTGCCGTTGCTGCGCTCGGCGCCGGCCCTGAGGCTGCGGGCCTTGCTCTGGCCGTTTTTGCTGCGGGCAACGCCGCCGCGCTGACGTTCTCCGGCCGGCTGGCGGACAGTCTGGGCCGGCGGCCGTTGATGGTCGTTGGGCTCTTGGTCGCCGGGGTCGCCACGGCCGCCATCGGCTTCACGTCCCACCTGGGGTGGTTCCTCGCCGCGTCTGTTGTGGCCGGGGTTGGGTCCGGACTGCTGGGACCTGCCCAGCAGGCCGCCGTCGCGGATGTCATCGGCAATGAGCGGTCCGGCGGGCGGGTCCTGGCCGCGTACCAGATGACCTCGGACGTCGGGGCGATCGCCGGACCAGTGCTGGTGGGGGTCCTGGCGGACCGGCTGGGCTACGGCTGGGCATTCGGAGTCACGGGCGGCGTGCTGGTGCTCGCGGCGGCCTGCTGGTCCGTAACGCGCGAGCCGCTGAAACACAACGAGGGGTGAGATCCCGCCGCCATAGCTTCTGCTTAGCGGCGGGATCTCACCCCTCGTTTGTGCAAACCCGGTGTTTGGGTAAACCCAGTTCCTAGTTCAGCAGGGCGTCCACAAAGCTCTCAACTTCAAACGGAGCAAGGTCATCGGCCCCTTCGCCAAGACCAATCAGCTTGACCGGCACGCCGAGTGATTTCTGGATGGCAACCACGATGCCGCCCTTGGCGGTCCCGTCCAGCTTGGTCAGGACAATGCCGGTGATGTTCACAACCTCGGAGAAGACGCGGGCCTGGTTCAGGCCGTTCTGGCCGGTGGTGGCGTCCAGCACGAGCAGAACCTCGTCAACCTCCGCCAGCTTCTCGATGACGCGCTTGACCTTGCCAAGTTCGTCCATCAGGCCGGTCTTGTTCTGCAGGCGGCCGGCGGTGTCGATCATGACAACGTCGACTTCCTGCTCAATGCCGGCCTTGACCGCCTCATAGGCGACGGACGCTGGGTCTGCGCCGTCGACGTCGGACTTCACGGTGGGAACACCCACACGCTGGCCCCACGTAGCCAGCTGTTCGGCGGCCGCGGCGCGGAAGGTGTCCGCCGCGCCCAGCAGGACGTCCTTGTCCTCTGCAACGAGCACGCGGGCGAGCTTGCCGACAGTGGTGGTTTTGCCCACGCCGTTGACGCCCACCACCAGCACGATGGCCGGCTTGTCCGCGTGCCTGTCAGTGCGCAGTGCGCGGTCCATGGTGGGATCCACCAGCTTGATCAGTTCCTCGCGGAGCAGTGCCTTGACCTGCTCGGGACTCCTGGTGCCGAGCACCTTAACGCGCTCCCGGAGGGCATCGACCAGCTGCATGGTGGGTTCAGTGCCGAGGTCGGCCAGCAGGAGGGTCTCCTCCACTTCATCCCAGACGTTCTCGTCGATCTTGTCGCTGGACAGCAACGCGAGCAGGCTCTTGCCGAGGATGTTGTTCGACCGGACCAGACGCTCGCGGAGGCGGGTCAGGCGGCCCGCAACGGGAAGGGGGGTCTCAACCTGGATGATTTCCAGGCCTGCCACGTCATCAGGAACATCGGTGACTTCGAGGTCTTCGAGGTCGACGCCGGCGGGAGCGTTGGGCTCGGCCGGAACCCCGGGCGCGTCCTCGAGCAGTGTTCCGCCGCCGGTGACGGGGTCATTGGCGTCGCGCGTCCCGCGGTACTGGGTGATGTTCTTCCGCGTCTTCAACAGGACCGGAATCAGCCCGCCGATAACCGCCAGGGCAGCAACAATGGACAGAATAATGGGGAGGATGTCATTCACTCCCCTAGCTTCTCACAAACGTGGCAGGCGTTCGGGGCTGCCGCCTGCGCGGACGCTATACGTCGGCGCCCAGCCGCTGGCTGATGACGGTGGACACGCCGTCGCCGCGCATGGTGACGCCGTAGAGGGCATCAGCCACTTCCATGGTCCGTTTCTGGTGGGTGATCACGATCAGCTGGCTGGACTCACGGAGCTCTTCGAAGATGGTGATGAGCCGCCCGAGGTTGGTGTCATCAAGGGCCGCTTCAACCTCGTCCATCACATAGAACGGCGAGGGGCGGGCTTTGAAGATCGCCACCAACAGAGCGACGGCAGTGAGGGACCGTTCGCCTCCGGACAGCAGTGAGAGCCGCTTGATTTTCTTACCGGCAGGTCGCGCTTCGACTTCGATTCCGGTGGTCAGCATATCCGAAGGGTCGGTGAGGACCAGCCGGCCTTCGCCGCCGGGAAAGAGGCGTTCAAAGACGTGGACGAACTGGTCCCGGGTGTCCTCAAAGGCTCCGGTAAAGACGCGCTGGACCCGGTCATCCACTTCCTTGATGATGTCCAGCAGGTCCTTGCGGCTGGATTTCAGGTCCTCCAGCTGGGTGCTGAGGAACTGGTGCCGTTCCTCCAGCGCCGCGAACTCCTCCAGCGCCAGTGGGTTAACCTTGCCCAGGGCTGAGAGGTCCCGTTCGGCTTTGCGGAGGCGTTTCTCCTGCTCGTCCCTGGCAAAGGGCTTGCCTTCGTGGACCGGTGTGCCGTCATCATCCACGGGTGTCCGTAGTGCCGCCCATTTGTCCCCGCTTTCCTCTGCGGGGACGGGCACCGGGACGTCCGGGCCGAAGTCCGCCACCAGGACGTCGGGGGTGATCCCGAGTTCATCGATGGAACGTGTTTCCAGGGCTTCAATCCGTGCCCGCTGCTGGGCGCGGGCCAGTTCGTCCCGGTGAACCGAATCCGTCAGTTCGGCCAGCTCGCGGGCGAGGGAGTCATTGGTTGTCCGGGTCTCCAGCAGTGCGCGGTCCCGCGCTTCCCGGTTTTCTTCGGCGAGGTCGCGTTCACGCCGGGCCAGCTCAACAGACACGTCGATGAACCGGATTGCCAGCTCCACCGCGGCGGAGACGGCGGCGGCCCGTCCGGCCTGGATCCGACGGCGGCGCGCCCGTTCGGCGGCCTCTTCACGCGCCCGGCGTTCGGCGGTGGCTGCCCGCTCCAGCGAGAGGGCCCGGTTGCGGGTGGCCGTCAGTTGCTCCTCCGTGCTGCGCAGCGACAGTCTCGCGTCCATCTCCGCAGACCGGGCCAGCGACGCTGCCAAGGCGAGGGCATCGCGCTGCTCGGTGGAGGGTTCCTCTTCGGCCGGCGCCTCCTGCGCCGCAGCCAGCCGCGCCGCTACGGCGGCGAGCGCCTGTTCCTCTGACGCGACGTTGGCCTCCGCCCTGGCCAGTGATGTGGCCAGCCTGTCGCTTTCGCCGACGGCGCTGCGCAGGATGGAGTTCAGGTGGCCGAGTTTTTCGGCCACGGCCGCGAGCCGGGCGTCGGAATCGTGCAGGCGGTCCAGGGCAGCCTCGGCCCTCGTCCGGACTCCGGCGCGCCGGACCTCGGCGCCGGCCAGGGCGAACCTGTTCCGTTCCAGATCCGCGGTGACAACGGCCAGCCGGGCCTCGGCGTCGTCCACGGCGGCCTGCACCTCGAGCAGGGACGGCGCCTTTGCCGAGCCTCCAGTCACTGTGAGGGCGGTAAAAACGTCCCCGGCGCGGGTCACGGCTGTCAGGTCCGGGCGTCCGGCAACCAGCAGCCCCGCACCGTCCAGGTCTTCAACAACTGCCACCCGGGTCAGGAGCGCGGCCACGGCGGGGGCGGGCCCGCCCCCGGCGGAAGCCAGGTCCACAGCCCAGCGTGCGCCCGCCGGCAAGGATCCGCCTGTGGCGGGGTTTGCGACCTGCGCGGGAACAGCAGACGCCAGCAGCAGGGAGGCGCGCCCCGCATCGTCGTCCTTCAGGAGCTGCACCACGACGGCGGCCACGTCAGGGTCCCGGACCACGATCGCTTCGGAGGCATCGCCCAGCGCCGCGGCAATCGCCGTCTCGTACCCCGGGTGAATGGTGAGGGCAGAGACAAGGGTGCCCACAACGCCATCCAGTCCGGAGTTGAGGGCGTGCGCCGTGCCGTCCTTGCGGTTAAGGCCAAGCTGCAGCGCATCCCGGCGGGCAACAAGGGCGTCACGTTCGCGGACAGCTTCTCCCCCTGTGGAGCTCAGATCGGCAATCTCCTGCACAACGGCGTCGAGCTCTGCGCTGGCGTCCTCGTAGTCGGCGTCGAGGCTTTCCTCCCCTTCCTCGACCCCCGCCACCTGGGTTTCAAGGGCAGTGAACTCGGACTGGGCCCGGCGGCGGCGTTCCTGTCCGGCGGCGAGTGACTCCCGCAGCCTGCCCAGCTCGGCCTGCGCGGATTCAACCCGCGATCTTGCCGCACCAACTTGTCCGGCAAGCTTCGCCAGACCCTCGCGGCGGTCGGCGGCAGCCCGGAGGACAGCAGTGAGCCTTTTCTCCTCGGCGGTCGCCTCGAGTTCGGCCCCGGTCTTCGCCGCCGTCGCTGAGTCCAGCGCGCTGCGCCGGCCAAGGATGTGGCGCTCCAGCTCCGTCAGCTCATCCCGGACCCAGGCGGCCTGGCGTTCCAGCTGCTCAGGATCCCTGCCCGAGTACGGTTCAGCATCAACGGCGCCCAGCAGCCGGCCGCGTTCCTGGGCCAGCGATCCCAGGGACCGGAGCCGTTCCCTGGACGCGGAGAGCCGGTACCAGATATCCCGCGCGGCGTTGAGCTTTGGCGTGGCCTCGGCTGCGAGCTGTTCCACGGCTGCCTGTTGACGGCGCCCCGCCTCCAGCTGCAGCTCCACCACGGCGCGGCGGGCCTTCAGGGCCGTTTCGTCGGCCACGTCCTGCTCGAGTGAATTCTGTTGCTGGACAAGGTCGTCGGCCAACAGCCGTGCGCGTGCGTCGCGGACATCGAACTGGACCCGCTGGGCGCGGCGTGCCACATCGGCCTGCTTGCCCAGCGGCGTGAGCTGGCGCCTGATCTCCCCCGTCAGGTCGCTCAGCCGTTGCAGGTTCGCCTGCATGGCTTCAAGCTTGCGGACCGTTTTTTCCTTGCGGCGGCGGTGCTTGAGGATACCGGCCGCTTCCTCGATGAAGCCGCGGCGGTCCTCGGGGGTGGCGTGCAGGACCTTGTCCAGCTGGCCCTGGCCGACAATGACATGCATTTCCCGCCCCATACCGGAATCCGAGAGCAGTTCCTGGATGTCGAGCAGGCGGCAGCTGGCACCGTTAATGGCATATTCGGAGCCCCCGGTGCGGAAAAGGGTCCGCGAGATGGTGACCTCGCTGTACTCGATGGGCAGGGCGCCGTCGGTGTTGTCGATGGTCAGGGAGACGTGGGCCCGGCCCAGCGGCGGCCGCCCGGAAGTCCCCGCAAAAATGACGTCCTCCATTTTGCCGCCGCGGAGCGTTTTGGCGCCCTGCTCCCCCATCACCCAGGAGAGGGCGTCCACCACGTTGGACTTGCCGGAACCGTTCGGCCCCACCACTGCAGTGACTCCGGGTTCAAAATCGAAGGTTGTGGCCGACGCAAACGACTTGAACCCACGGACGGTAAGGCTTTTGAGGTGCAAGGTGTTTCTGTTCTCCTGAGTGGCTGAAGCGGCTGCTTTGCTTTCCCAAATCTACTGCGTCCCTGCGGAATTCCGCGGATTTGGGCCCGTCCGCTGTGGCAGCTACTGCCGGACCACCGCAGGAGACCAGGCATGCTCGATGAGGAGAGAGGGCTGCGCCGCCGGGTCAATGGCCAGTGACCAGATATCGCTGTCCTGGCCGGAATCATCCCGCGGAACGCCGTAGACAACTGTACTTGCGTCGAGCCACTCCAGCTGGTCGTCGATGTCGCGTTGTTCCGCGAGGACGGTTTCCGTTCCTGTGGCAAGATCCAGCACCGCGATGTTGCGGTGACCCACCAGGGTGCCGTTGACACTCTTTTTGTAGGCTATCCGGGTTCCGTCCGGAGAAACTGAGGGACATTCAATGCCGGTGGCCGTGACGGTAAGGGTCCGGTCCTGCATGCTTCCCCGTACCAGCCAGATCTTCCCTTGGGAGGAGGCAGTGGCGTAAAAGGCATCGGGCTCCCCTGGCACGAAGGTCACACCCCAAATATTGCGGTCAGTGGCCTTGATCTGTGTTCCGCCCGAGATCAGGAGAAATTCCTCAAGGTTGCCGTGGATGGTGCCGTCCCGGCCACGGACCACCGTCTCCGTGGAAAACCCTGCGCTGGCGTACGAGTGCCCGGCAACGAACACGGTGGTCGCCACAAGTGCGCCGTCCGCACTGATGCGCGTGCGGCTGGGAATTCCTGCCAGCGCCCACGATTCGACGGCGTCCAGGGAGTCGTCGTACGTGGTCGCTTCAAAATTGGTGGGGATCTCGTTTTTGGTGCGCAGACAGCTGACCAGGCCGCGGACCGCGTAGACGCGGTCACACGCGTGTCCGCTGAGGGCCCGCTGGCCGGAGGGGTCAGCGAGCAGCACGGTGGCGGCCTCCCCGAAGCCTTGGCCCGGCGCGGTATTCCTGAACATCACAAATGGTGCGGAGGGAAGGGATCCGGCGGTGACGATTTCAACGGACGACGGCGCTGCCTGGCTGCTTCTTGCCGCCTGGAACGCCGAGGCGGCGTAGGCTGCCGTCCCCGCGGCAAGCAGAACCGCCACGGCCAGCAAAATAAGCCAACGCGCCGGACCGCGGCTCACGCTGCGGCCATCCACCGGCGGACTCCGCCCATCAGGACCGTGCCCGTGACGAGTGCTGCGGCCAGCAGCCCAGCCACCCAGAACATGGCTGTCACCGGTCCGAGCAGGAACCACAGCACGCCGAATCCGGCGGCAGCGACCATTCTGGTCAAGGCAACCACTGTCTGCGCGGTACCAAGGGCCGTTGCCACGTTCGCTGCCGGCGACAGCTGGCTGACGATTGCGGCGAGGACACCGTCTGTGGCGGCGTAGAAAATTCCCAGCAGGAGCAGGCACCCGAGTGTGGCGCCCAGGCCGCCGAAGGGCAGGGCGGCAAGGACGTAGCAGGCCAGAAGTGCCAGGTGTCCGCCCAGAAAGACCGGTATGCGTCCCCACCGGTCGGCCAGTTTCCCCAGCGGGATGGCGAACAGGAGGAAGACAACGTTGGTTCCCACATACAGCAGCGGAAACCACTGCACGGCAAAGGAACCCTTGTCCTGAAGGATCAGGTAGATAAATCCGTCGCCGATGGTGAGGATGCCCAGCAGGCCGGCTGTCACCAGGAGCCGTGCCAGTCCTTGCTTCTTCAAGGTGGCCCACTGCAGCCGGGACCACCGAAATCCCGGACGGACCTCACGCGCCGGCGCAACAGGACCCCGTCCGCGGCCCGGGACCATCAGCACCAGGGCGGCCACGCCGAGGACCGAGAAGGCCAGCGAAACGATAAATACAGTGCTGAAACCGTTCGGGATCAGCACCAGCACCAGGAATGCCAGCAGCGGCCCGGTGGCGGCACCGATGCTGTCCAGCATGCGGTGAACGCCGAAGGACCGTGCAAGGTAGTCCGGTTGCGCAGCCCCGGAGATCAAAGCGTCGCGGGGCGCAGTCCGGATGCCCTTTCCGATCCTGTCTCCCGTGACGATGCCAGCGATTGCCCAGAATCCCCCGGCGAACAGGAAGCCGATCCGGGCCACCGCGGAGAGACCGTAACCGGCCACCGCAACGCGTTTGGGCTGCCCTGTGCGGTCCGAGACCCAGCCTGCGGCGATCCGTACCACGGCGCTGGCACCCTGGTTGATGCCGTCAATGATTCCGAAGGCGATGGTGGACAGGCCCAGGAAGCCCGTGACGTAAAGCGGCAGTATGGCTGCCACGGATTCCGAGGAAATGTCCGTCATCATGCTGACGATGCCGAGCCAGATGATCACCGGGGACAGCCGAAACGCCGTAGCGGCAGCAGCGGGCATTACTGAGTGCGGGTCCTTCTGGCCGCCGGTGCGGTCCGACATCGAAAGGTACAAGGGCTTGCCTGGTTCCTGCTCAGGGACGGGGCACGGACGGCCGCCTGCAGGCGGCCGACCGCTTTATGGCCTCAGTCTGCCAATGGAATCCACATTGCGGAACCGCAGAATCCGCACACTTTCGCTTCGGACTACCAGCGGCCGTTGCGCGGGCGCGGCTGACAGGCCGGGCAGGAGTAGGAGGAGCGGTTCATGAACTGCTCGCGGCGGATCGTGGAGTTAATTCCGACGGCGGCACAACGGCTGCAGGGTTTCCCTTCCCGCCCGTAGGCATTCAGGGAGCGGTCGAAGTAGCCGGAGGCGCCGTTGACGTTGACGTACAAGGAATCGAAGCTGGTGCCGCCGGCCGCGAGTGCGTCCAGCATGACCTCGCGCGCGCTGGTGATGAGCCGCTCCGCATCGCCGCGGCGCAGCGTATCCGTAGGCCTGGCGTAATGCAGCTTTGCCCGCCACAGGGCCTCGTCGGCATAGATATTGCCGATTCCCGAAACCAGCCCCTGGTCCAGCAGGGCACGCTTTAGGCCCGTCTTGCGCTTCCGCAGCCGGCTGTAAAACAGGTCAAAGGAAAACGCCGGGTCCAGGGGGTCCCTGGCGATGTGGGACGCTTCCTCGGCGATAAGCGCAGCGGGCGATTCCGCCTGGCCTCCCGGGCCGCCGTCGTTCGTAGGAACCATGCCGGCGACGAACAACCCGCCGAAAATCCGTTGGTCAACAAACCTGAGTTGTTCGGGCATTCCGGCTACGGGGCTCAGGCGCAGCCTGACCTTGAGGTGTTTCTCATCCGGCACGTCGCCGTCCTGCATCAGGAGCTGGCCGCTCATCCCGAGGTGGGCCATCAGTGCGACAGACGGTGCGCCGACGGAATCCGCAGTCTCGCTCAGCGGCATCCACAGGAATTTTCCGCGGCGCACAACGTCCACAACCGTAGTGCCCTGGAGATTGCCCTTGAAGTCCTCAGGGCCCAAGGCATGGCGGCGGAGGGAGCGTGGGTCCAGCACCTCTACCGCAGTGATGGTCCGGCCGCGGACCCAACTCACCAGTCCGCGGCGGACCACTTCAACTTCAGGCAGTTCGGGCACGGATTCCTAGACGCTGCGGGAGGACTCTGGTGATGCGCCCTCCGATGCAGAGACTACGGCGGCTCCCGCGCTGGGGGAGAGCTGACGCCATGCGTCCGCGGCGGCTTCCTGCTCCGCTTCCTTCTTGGAGTGGCCTGATCCGTTGCCGTATGGCTTGCCCCCGATGTTCAGGACAGCCTTAAACGTGCGGGCGTGGTCCGGCCCGGCCCCCTCAACGGCGTAGTAGATAGTGCCAAGCTGCCGGCTGGCGGCCAGTTCCTGGATGCTGGTCTTCCAGTCCGTGCCGGCGCCGAGGGCGGCCGCATCCTTGAGGAGCGGGCCGATCAGGCGCATGACCAGCTGGCGGGCGGTCTCGATGTCGTTGGACACGTAAGTGGCACCAATGAGCGCTTCCATGGTGTCCGCCAGGATGGAGGCCTTGTTCTTGCCCTCGGTGAGCTTTTCGCCCTGCCCCAGATAGATGTAGTCCCCGATGCCGAGGCTTCGTCCGATGCCGGCGAGGGCGCGCGTGCTGACCACCGCAGAACGGCGTTTGGCAAGGTCGCCTTCGGGCAGTGTGGGGTTGTCCCGGTACAGGGCATCGGTCACGGAGAAGCCCAGGATGGAGTCGCCCAGGAATTCGAGCCGCTCGTTGGTAGGGATGCCGCCGTTTTCGTAGGCGTAGGAACGGTGCGTGAGAGCAAGACGAAGCGTCCCGGCGTCAATGGAGACACCGAGACGCTTCAGAAGCTCTTCAGTTGAAGACATCATGTCAGCCCAAGCGGCCGATTAGACGTCTGCGACCTTGCGGCCCTTGTACTCAAGGAACAACGCAGTGCCAGCCGAGTCGGTGACGACCTTCGCCTGGTGCGGCAGGCTGTAAGTAACCTGGCCGTTCTCTACGGTCTTCACCAGGTGGGGGGCAGTTGCCTTCCACTGGGAGCGGCGGGCGCGGGTATTCGAGCGAGACATTTTCCGCTTGGGAACAGCCACGGCTAACTCATTTCTCTCTAGACAAACACGTACAAATCAATTTTGCCGGTCAGGCTTAGCCATATCAGCTAGGGCAGCCCAGCGAGGATCCAAGACCTCGTGGTGGTGCCCCGGCTCGTCTTCCAGGCGAATTCCGCATTCGGAACAAAGGCCCTGGCAGTCTTCCCGGCACACCGGCTGGAACGGCAGCATGGTTACAACTGCGTCCCGCAACACCGGTTCAAGATCGATCAGATCGCGCTCGACTCGATATTGCTCTTCTTCGTCTTCTTCGTCCGAAAGCAGGACGCCCTCGTAGAAGAAAAGTTCTTGCACATTGACCTCGAGGTCATACGCAAGGGGATCCAGGCATCTGCCGCATTCGCCTTTTACTGCGGCGACCGCGGTTCCTGATACCAGAATTCCTTCGTGTACGGCCTCAAGCCTCAGATCCAGCTCGATATCCGAGCCTTCCTGAACGCCAATGAGTGCCACACCAAGATCACTTGGTGCGGGTACATGTTCTTTCAGTGTCCGCATGCTTCCCGGGCTGCGCCCGATGTCCTTGACGTCGAACGCCAAGGGCGAACTAGCATCTCGTTTAATGAGAACTCCTGTTGAACATATGACCGACGTACCATCTTAGCCTGAAGAACCGCAGGGACTCAAACCAGGCGACGGACGGCCGTCGAAGTACCGGACTAGCCTACCCTCTTGGAAGCTTATCGGGTCCCGACTCGCCCGCGAGCAACCTTTTATGTACCGAACGGGGCACATAATCGGACACGCTGCCACCCAGGCCCGCCACCTCTTTGATCAGGGTGGACGACAAATGCAGGTAGTGCGCCTCGGCCGGCAGGAAAACCGTTTCCACGCCGCTGAGCTGGCGGTTCATCGTAGCCATCGGAAGTTCGTAGTCGAAGTCGGAGGATGAGCGGAGACCCTTCACAATCGCGGAGACACCGCGCTGGCGGCAGTACTCCGCCAGGAGACCGTCGCCCACCGGTTCCACCACAATGCCTTTCAGGGACGCCAGGGTTTCGCGCGCCATGTCCAGGCGGTCCCCCAGGCTGAACCTGTACTTCTTCGCATAGTTGGTGGAAACCGCAACAATCACCTCGTCAAAGAGGCCGGCGGCACGGGCGATGACCTCGAGATGGCCGTTATGAATAGGGTCAAAGGATCCGGGGCAGACAGCGCGTCTCATGCACCGAACCTACCGCATGGGGCGGCCGGGATACCATGACTGGATGCATCCACCACGGGACCTTTCAACGCCCGCCGCGCCTGCCCCGTGGCAGCGCGCGGCCTCAGGCGCCAACCTGCTGGGACCTGCCGGCCGGCTGGGCGTCACCATCTTCGAGGAGATGACCACCCTGGCGGCACAGACCGGCGCCATTAACCTCGGGCAGGGCTTTCCGGACGAGGACGGACCGCTGGAAATCAAGGCGGCCGCGATGGCCGCCATCGAAGCCGGGGCCAACCAGTACGCGCCCGGCAAGGGCATCCTGGAACTGCGTGAGGCCGTGGCTGCCCACCAGGAACGGTTCTACGGGCTGACCCCGGATCCGCAGACCGAGGTCATCATCAGCACCGGCGCCACAGAGGGGATCGCGGCAACGTTGCTTGCGTTCGTCGGCCCCGGCGATGAGGTGCTGACCTTCGAGCCGTTCTATGACTCGTATGGCGCCGTCATCGGCCTGTCCGGCGCCACCCACGTCACGGCCCCGCTGCTGGCTCCCGACTTCTTCCCGGACATGGCGGCCCTGGAAGCGGCCTTCACCGACCGCACCAAGGTGGTGCTGTTGAATAACCCGCACAATCCCACCGGCGCGGTCTTCCCCCGCCACATTCTTCAGCGCGTCGTCGAGCTTGCCGCGAAGCATGACTGCCTCATCATCACCGACGAGGTGTACGAGCACCTCACCTTCGGCGCCCAGCACATTCCTGTGGCCACCCTGCCGGGGGCAGCTGAGCGGACCATCACCCTCTCGTCCGCCGGAAAGACCTTCTCCTTCACCGGCTGGAAGATCGGCTGGCTGACCGGCCCGGATCACCTGGTGGCGGCGGTCCGCACGGTCAAGCAGTTCCTGACCTACAGCTCCGGTACACCGTTCCAGGCTGCCATTGCGACCGGCCTGGCACTGCCGGATGAGTTCTACCAAGGCATTTCGGCCACTCTGCGGAAGAAGCGGGACATCCTCAGCGAAGGCCTGCGCGCCGCAGGGTTCGACGTCTACACGCCGCAGGGCACATATTTCGTCAGCGTGGACACCGCGCCACTTGGCATTGGCGACTCCGTGGACCTGGCCCGCAGGCTGCCCGGGCTGGTGGGAGTAGCCGCGATCCCCGTCCCGGTGTTCTGCCACCCGGAGGGCGCGGAACGGACACGCAGCCTGCTCAGGTTCGCGTTCTGCAAGAAAGTTGAGGTCCTCGAGGAGGCCGCTGCAAGGCTGGCGACCCTGAGCGGAAAGCTCTGATGGCGGATCCAGGCGGCATACGTTCCACGCGGTTCCTGCGGACCACTGGACAGCACGCCTCGATTGAGCCCGATGCCTTCACCGACGGCGGCTACGTCCTGAGCATCGGCGGGGCCGAGCAGTCCCACGTTAATCTGGCGCACCCCGAGGAGATCTTCTACGAATACCTGCGGCGGATCGGCCATCTGGTGGATCTCGCCGCTCCCGAAGGCCAGCCGATCACGGCCCTGCATCTTGGGGCCGGGGCGCTGACCCTGGCCCGCTATGTCCAGGCGACCAGACCCGGATCCGTCCAGTACGCGGTGGAGCTGGAACGGGAACTCCTCGACTTTGTCCTGCAGCAACTCCCGCTGCCTGGCGGAACCGACCTGCATACCGTCATCGGCGATGCCCGCGACGCCCTGGCGGACCTGCACCCGGAACTTCAGTTCGACGTCGTGATCCTGGACATCTTCTCGGGTCCGGAAGCCCCGGCCCACATCGCCTGCCGGGAGTTCTACCAGGAGGCCCGAGCACGCCTCGCACCGGAAGGGTTGCTGATCATCAACGTGGGCGACGAACCGGGCCTGACACTGGTGCGAAGCCAGGCCGCCGCCATGCGCCGCGCCATGACGGACGTTGCCGCCTTCGCCGAAACCGGGATGTTCGCGGGCCGCTACCCCGGCAACATCATCCTCGCCGGAACGCAGACGCCCTGGCCCGAAGCGTGGACAGCCGAACTGACGGCACGCGGCCCCCACCCCGCGAAGGTTCTGGCCGGCGTGGACCTCGATGGGCTCGCCGGCTGAGCCAGGACTCCCCTGCACCTCAGGCGTTCCGCGCCTCGCCGGGCGCCTGCTCCTGCTCCCGCTCCTCAATAACAACGTCCGGCGCGACGGCGTCAGGCACAAACGGCTCCGCGAACCAGAGCCGGGTTTCGCCGTACTTCTTCTCGGCAAACCGTTCCAGGCCGGCCGGCCAGAACGGCTCCGGAGAGCGCGAGGAGCGCTCCACCACCACCACGGCCGCCGGAGCCAGATGATCGGCGAGTTTACCCAGCACAGCCGACAGGGCAGGGTCATCCAGCGGATACGGCGGGTCCAGGAACACCAGGTCCCAGCTGGCCGTCTCCGCCGCGCGCTCCAGGAAGGACTCCACCTTGGACCGGTGGACCGTCACACCTTTGCGGCCCAGCACACCGTTGATCAGGTCCGCGTTGCGTTGGCACACGGAAGTGGCCTTGGCATCGAATTCCACAAGGTCAACGGCATCAGCGCCCCTGCTTCCGCTCTCCACCCCCAACGATCCGGACCCTGCGTACAGGTCCAGGACCCGGGCGCCGGCGATGATCCCGAAGGCGTCGAGCCGGGAGAACAGCGCTTCCTTAACGCGGTCGGTAGTGGGCCTGGTCAGGGAGCCGGGGACGCTGACCAGCGGGGTCCCGCCTGCGGCGCCCGCGATGATGCGGCTCATGGCCGCCTCCTATCCGCGCTCAAGGAACGCCTCCTTCTCGGGGTTCAAGTACTCGTCAATGGCCTCTGCCAACCGCGGATGCCGCGCCAGGGCCGGATCCGAGCCCACAATTTCCTGGGCGTCCTGGCGCGCCTGCGCGATGATGTCCTCGTGCTCCAGCACCCGCAATAGTTTCAGGGTGGAGCGGCCGCCGGACTGCGACGCGCCCAGGATGTCGCCCTCGCGGCGCAGCTTCAAGTCCTCCTGCGACAGTTCGAAGCCGTCGGTGGTTGCTGCCACGGCGTCCAGCCGGCGCCGGCTCGGGTGCCCGCGTTCCAGGCTGGTGACCAGCAGGCATGTTCCGGGAAGCCCGCCCCGACCCACCCGGCCGCGCAGCTGGTGCAGCTGCGAAATGCCGAAGCGGTCGGCGTCGAGGATCACCATCAACGTTGCGTTATGGACGTCGACGCCGACTTCGATGACGGTGGTGGAGACGAGGAGCTTGGTCCGGTTGGCGGTGAAGTCCGCCATCGCTGCGGACTTCGCGGCAGGGTCCAGGCGGCCGTGCATCGGCCCCAGCGGCACACCGGCCAGGGCCGGCTCCTGGTGGAGATGTTCGACGACGGCGGTCACCGACGCGAGCTCCCGCGCGGCGCCGTCGCCCGCCAGGTCAGCCGCGGAAGGTTCCGCTTCCCCCGGGCTGAAATCGCCGTCGTCGTCCGTTCCGATCCGGGGGCACACCACATAGACCTGATGCCCGGCGTCGATCTCCTCACGGGAACGGGACCAGATGCGGTCTGCCCAGCCGGGGTTCTCGGCGAGGCCCACCACATGCGTGGAAATCGGTGCCCGGCCTGCGGGGAGCTCGTCCAGGATGGAGGTTTCGAGGTCACCGAAGACCGTCATGGCCACGGTTCGTGGAATCGGCGTAGCCGTCATGACCAGCAGGTGCGGCGGCTTGTTGGCCTTTGACCTGAGGACGTCCCGCTGCTCCACGCCGAACCGGTGCTGTTCGTCCACCACGATCAGGCCAAGGTCGTAGAACGCGACGTTGTCGCTGAGCAGCGCGTGCGTGCCGATCACGATCCCGGCCGCGCCGGACGCGGCGTCCAGCATGGCCCGTTTCCGGGCGGCCGCGGGCATGGAGCCGGTGAGGAGGGCGACCTGCACGGCCCCTTCGGCCAGGCCGCCCAGCAGCATCGGGTCGCGGGACAGGGCGCCGAGGGTCCGCCGGATGGAGTCGAAGTGCTGGGCGGCGAGGACCTCCGTTGGCGCCAGGAGCGCAGCCTGCCCGCCGGCATCCACCACCTGCAGCATGGCCCGCAGCGCGACGATGGTCTTGCCCGAGCCGACCTCGCCCTGCAGCAGCCGGTTCATGGGGCTGTCCTGCGCCAGTTCCGTGGCCAGAGTTTTTCCTACGGCGGCCTGGCCGGCGGTGAGCGTGAAGGGAAGCTGCCTGTCGAACGCCGTCAGCAGCCCGTTGGTGGCCGGCCGCCGCGCAGTGGCTTCCTCGGCCGCAAGCTGGGCACGGCGCCGTGCCAATGCTGCCTGCAGGACCAGGGCCTCCTGGTAGCGCAATCGCTCCTGGGCCTTGTTCCAGTCAGCGTGCGATTCCGGCTTGTGGATGAGCCGGTAGGCCTCGGACACCGGCAGGAAATCCTCCCGCGCGACGACCGTCTCCGGCAGCGGATCCGGCAGGGCGCCCAGATCCACGGTTTCCAGGAGCGTGGAGATGACTTTCTGAATCGACCAGCTGGTGAGCTTTGCGGTGGCCGGATACACCGGAATCGGCATGGCAGCCAGTTTTTCAGGGTCCACGGCCGGCATGTCCGGGTCCTCGTCGAGGAGGTGGAAGTCCGGGTTGGTCAGGCCCAATGACGGGCCGTACCGGGTCACCTTTCCGGAGAACATCACGCGCCGGCCGGGCAGGAGCTGGGCTTGGGCCCGGTAGCCGCTGAAGAAAGTGACCTTGAGCGTGCCGTGCCCGCTGCCGGGGCCGACTGAGGCAAGGCGCGGACGGCCATGGGAGGCGGCGTCGTCGGTGATCACGACGTCGGTAATGGAACCGCGGCGGGTATGCATCTTGCGGGTGCTGCTGGAGAGCACCCGCGCAATGAGGGTGACCTCCTCGTCCACGGGCAGCTCGCTGATGGGGGTCAGCTCGCCACGGTTCAGGTAACGGCGGGGGAAGTAGTTCAGCAGGCCACCCACTGTGGCGATGCCCAGGTGCTTCTCAATGGCCGACGCTGACCGTTTTCCGATCAGGTGTTCCAGGCCCAGGCCGAGTTCAGCGCTCATGCCCACTGGAGTTCACCGGAGCTGGTTCGGGATCGCGGGCCATGGCGAGTTCGCTGACCGAAATGTCGCTGGGTTTGCCGAGGGAACGGATCAGGGCGACCGCGGGTGCGGCGTCGGGGACGTGGACGTGGACGCGCCACCGGTAGCTGCCCTCAGCATCGGCCAGGCTGTCCACCTGGCTCATGATGACGGACTCGCCGATCTCGTCGAGCCGCTGGCGCAGTGTGGCCGCGCTGAGCGGCGAAAGGCTGATGGTACACATGACCTCAACGCCGTCGTCAACCGGCATGTCGGCATGGATGTGGGGGTCCTGGACGTCATAGCCGTGCAGCCCGTCGAGGAGTTCGCCCTGCAGTTCTTCGCCCAGGACGGCGGAGCGGAGGCAGTCGAGGATGAGCAGCATGCCAACGCCCCCGGCATCGACCACATGCGCGGCTTCAAGGGCGGCCAGCTGGCTCTCGGTGCTGACTACTGCTCTCAGCGCGGCGTTGACGGCAGCGTCGAGGGCTCTGCCCAGGGCCTGGTTGCTGTCGTCGCCGTTGTGTCCGGCTTCCACTGCAGCGGCGGCCCGGGCGGCTGCTTCCATGACAGAAAGCATGGTCCCTGGTACGGGATCGCTCAACGCGGACCAGGCCCGGATCTGGGCGCGGTTCAGCGCGGCGGCCAGGAGGGTTGACGTCAGGCGTGTGTGACCGGCGAGTGGCTCGGCCGCGGCGCAGAGAAAGACTGAGAAGAGGGTTCCGGAGTTGCCGCGGGCCTGCTCCATCGCGGCCCTGCCGGCGCGCGCCAGCACTGCTCCGACATCCGCCTGGCCGGCGTCAGCGGGGACTGCCGTGCTCTGGCCCGCAGGGTCGCTGTGCAGGGCACGGGCTGCTGCCCGAACCGTGAGGTAAAGGTTGGTGCCCGTGTCACCGTCCGCCACGGGGAAGATGTTGATGGCATTGAGGCGGTCGCTGTGGTTGGCAATGGCGGTTTCGGCCTTGTCCAACCACCGCTTCATCGCTTGCGCGTTGGCGGCAACCTTAGTCTGCAAAGTGATCCCATCCCCCGGTGCCAGCGGCGTGGCCCGCAATTGTGACGCCCGGAGGTGTGGAGCTTTCCGGGGCTTGCACTGAGCCTATCGCAGTGAATCCGGCAGGCAGCTGAACGCCGGCCGGGAATGTGGCCAGCAGCCCGTGGTCCTCTCCGCCACCCAGCACCCAGGCCATGGGGTCAGCCCTGAGAAGGTCCGACGCCGGCCGCAGGGCTTCTGCGAGGGGTTTCAGTGCCGCGGGGTCAAGGTCAAGCACCACGCCGCTGGCGAGGGCCAGCCGGGTTCCGTCGCGGACGAGGCCGTCCGAGATATCCAGCATGGCCGTGGCGCCGGCCGCCATAGCCGGCGGCCCGGCGGACAGGGGCGGCCGCGGCCTGCACTGCAGTTCCACGAGCGCCCGCTGCGCCGGCGCCAGCGACTGCACGGCGTTCTCCGATTCCAGCAGCGCAAGTCCGGCTGCGGCCCGGCCCACCGTCCCGGCCAGGGCCACGACGTCGCCGGCACGGGCCCCTGATCGCAGGACCGCCGTGCCGCCAGCCAGTGAGCCCAGCACGGCGACGGTCACGGAGATTTCCCTGCCGCGGCCCAAATCACCCCCTGCCACCGAGCAGTAAGTGGCCCCCAGTTCCCTGATTCCGGCAGTGAGGCCGTCGGCCAGGTCCGCCACCCAGGTAACGGAAGTTTCGGGCGGCAACGTCAGGCTCACCACCAGCGACATGGCCACGCCGCCCATGGCGTTGATATCGCTGAGGTTCTGGGCTGCCGCCTTCCACCCGACGTCGAAGCCCGTGGTCCGGTATCCGTTGGGCCACTGCAGCCGGAAGTCCTGGTCCTGCACCTGGGTATCGATGCTGATTACTGCCCTGCCATCCGGAGCGGAGACGATGGCGGCATCGTCTCCCGGGCCCAGCAGGGTTGCCGAACCGTGCGTTCCGCCCATTTCCAGCCGCGGAAAGATCCGGGCCAACAATTCGGCTTCGGACAATGCGGCAACAGTCAGCGTTTCTTCAGTTAAGGGAATTTCAGGCACGCCCCTACGCTACAGCGCGGCGCCGACATTGCTGATCCGCCCCCTTGCCTATGAGGTGCTCTCAACCGGCGCACGGCCTACGCGCGTCCCGCTCCACACGGCGGCGGCGCTACGCTGGACAGATGCGCAATCCTCGTTTTTCCTTGCCTGTCCGCGTGTCCGGAATCCTGGTGACTGCGACCCTCACTGGAGCGGTTCTTTCCGCCTGTGCCCCCGTTGTGGATGTCACCGCCGCCGGCGATGCGGCGAACCCGGCGTGCGCGCCGATGATGGTGGCCCTTCCGGACGCCATCGGCGACGCCGCCCTGCGAAAGACCAACAGCCAGGCCACCGCGGCCTGGGGGGACCCTTCACAGGTGATCCTGCGCTGCGGCGTTAACGTTCCAGGCCCGACGACGGACCGGTGCGTGAGTGTCAACGGCATCGACTGGGTCATCAAGGAGGGCGATCCGGTCTGGACGCTGACTACCTTCGGCCGCGAACCCGCCACGGAAATCCTGATGGATCCGGAGAAGATCAGCTCCGCAACGGTCCTGGCTGATCTTTCCGCCTCCGCCGGAAAGATCCCGGCCAGCCGGAACTGCGTGGGTCAGGAAGACCTGCAGAAGCTGCCCTCCAGCAAGTAGGTCTCGGCCAGCTCGACTACCAACCCACCGGTCAGCGCAGGCCGGTCTTACGGTTCAAGGCCAGGTAGATCAGCTCATCGATCAGGTCCGCATAATTCAGGCCCGATGCTGCCCACATCTGCGGGTACATGCTTTTTGGCGTAAACCCCGGCATGGTGTTGATCTCATTGATGATCAGTTCGCCGTCGGGCGTATAGAAGAAGTCGACGCGGCTCAGGCCTTCGGCCCCCACGGCGTCAAAGGCAGCTGCCGCGAGTTCACGGACACGCACGATCGCTTCCTCGGGAATCTCGGCGGGGCAGCTCAGCGCGGCGGCGTCGTCCTCAACGTACTTCGCATTGAAATCGTAGAATTCATGCGTGCCTGCGGCGACGGAGATTTCACCCGGCATAGAGGTCCGGGGGGAATCGGTCCCGCGTCCTTCCAGGACGGCGCACTCAATTTCACGCCCTACGATGCCCGCCTCGATGACCAGTTTGAGGTCGTGGCGTCGGGCTTCCTCGACGGCGGCGTCGAGTTCCTCAAGCGAGTCCACTTTGGAGATCCCCATGGACGAACCCGCCCGCGCTGGCTTGACGAACACTGGAAAGCCAAGCTGGTCCACCTGCTTGCGGACGGCCTCCGCGTCCTTGACCCACTGCCGGTCCGTCACGGCAATGTACGGACCCACGTGTAGCCCGGCTGCCTCGAACACAACCTTCATGTAGTGCTTGTCCATGCCCACAGCCGATGCGAGCACTCCGGCGCCGACGTAGCGGGTGTCGGACAGTTCCAGGAGTCCTTGGATGGTTCCGTCCTCGCCAAAGGGACCGTGCAGCAGCGGAAACACAACGTCAACCGTGCCGAGTTCCTGCGGTACCTGGTTCGGTGCGGCGACGATCAGCTGGTGCTCGCCGCCGATCTCGGCCAGTGTCACTGTTTCCGATGACGGCGGGACCTCCGGAAGCGACGACGCGGACAGCGACCACTGGGCGGTATCCCCCGCAGCCAGCACCCACTGCCCCGATTTGGCGATGCCGATGGGGATGACATCGTACTTGTCTTTGTTGATGGCGCCCAGGACGCCGGCGGCGGTCACGCAGCTCACGGCATGCTCGCTGGACCGGCCACCAAAAAGCACCGCCACGCGGGGTTTGGCCCGGGGGGCTGGATCCGCTGCGGTCAGGTTATCGTCGGACATCGTCAGTAATCGCCTTCGGGTTTCAGGTCCCGGGCCAGCAGCAGCGGCCCCAGTTGGTCAACGGATAGTTTGCCGGCCAGGACGGCTACGACGGCGGCGGTAATGGGCATTTCGACGCCCAGTTTCCCCGCAAGTTCATGCACGGCCGGGCCGGATTTGATGCCTTCGGCGGTTTGGGTCATCTGCTGGGCCAACTGCTCGAGGGTAAGTCCCTGGCCCAGCATCCGGCCAGCCGTATGGTTCCGCGACAGCGGCGAGGAACACGTTGCCACCAGGTCCCCGAGGCCGGCGAGACCGGCCATGGTCCGGGCCTCGCCACCGAGGGCAAGGGCGAGCCTGGACGTTTCGGCCAGGCCCCGGGTGATCACGGAGGCCTTGGTGTTGTCCCCCATCTGTTTACCTTCACAGATGCCCACGGCCAGCGCGATGACGTTCTTGACGATGCCGCCGATTTCAACGCCGACCACGTCCGCCGTCGTGTAAGGACGGAAGTACGGCGCGGTGCAGCTCCTCGCGATCCAGCCTGCGGCCGCCGCGTCGGTACAGGCCACCACGGAGGCCGTGGGTTCCTCGCGGGCGATCTCCATGGCCAGGTTGGGGCCGGAAACCACTGCGATGCGGTCCGCGGGAATCCCGAGTTCGTCGCTGATGACCTCACTCATGCGGGCGTCCGTGCCGAGCTCCAGGCCCTTCATCAGGGACACCACCATGGCGTCAGCAGCGATCAGCTCTTTCCATTCACGGAGCTGGAGGCGCAGTGACTGGGCCGGAACAGCGAGGACCACGAGGTCCGCGCCCGACAGCGCGTCACGGACGTCCGTGGACGCGGTGATGCCGGGCGGCAGTTCGGTGTCCTTCAGGTACTGGACGTTGCGGTGGGAGCTGTTGATCTGTTCCACCACTTCACTGCGCCGGCCCCAGATCCGGATGCTCCGCTGTTCCCCCGCTGCGTCCGCTGCATCGGCGAGGATCTTGGCGAAAGTGGTTCCCCAGGAACCGGCTCCCAGGACGGCGACAGACCGGGCGGAACCCTGGCGGCGTCCGTCAGCCATCACGTTGCATCCGCCGCGTCGTCAGGATTTCCCCGCTCAACGAAGCGACCGTGCGTGGCTTGATTGTGCTTGGAGGGGTCCCAGCGTTCAGCGGGAGGATCCTCCCCGCGGATGCCGGCGAGCAACTCGGTGACGGCATCCATGATCGTCTCAGTGGCCGCGGTCAGCGTTGCTTTATCCAGTGGCCGGTTGGCGTACTGGCTGAGGTCAACGGGCTTGCCCACCATTACGCGGGACGTCTTGCGCGGGAAGAGGTGGAACCGCTTCGCATACCGCGGGAACACCTCATGGGCGCCCCAGTGCGCAATCGGTACCACGGGAATGCCCGCTTCCAAGGCGAGGCGGGCAGCACCGGTGTGGCCCTTCATCGGCCACAGGGCGGGATCGCGGGTGAGAGTCCCTTCGGGGTAGATGATGATGGCCCCGCCGTCGGCCACAATCTCCTGGGCGAGCTGCAGCGAGCGGTTCGCTCCCGCCGTCGAACGTTCCACTGGGATCTGCCGGGTGGCCCGCAGGACCGCGCCCAGGACCGGAACCTTGAACAGCCCGGCCTTGGCCAGGAAGTGCGGGGCGCGCTTCTGGTTGTAGAGAATGTGCCCCACGATGAGGGGATCGATTTCCGTGCAATGGTTGGGCGCGGCAATAAATCCGCCGGCGGGGAGGTTTTCAAGGCCTTCCCACTTCTTGTTCATCATTGCGTTCAGCACCGTGCGCACGATGGCTGCGACCACAACGAATGTGGCCTGGCTCTTGGCCGATTCCTTCACGTACCCACCGCTACTTTGCCGAGGTGACGTCGAAATCGGCGCCGAGGCCGGCCAGCTTTTCGGTGAAACGTTCGTAGCCGCGGTTGATGATGTCGATCCCGGTCACGCGGGACGTGCCGGATGCGGCCAACGCAGCGATCAGGTGGCTGAAGCCGCCACGCAGATCGGGGACGTCGATGTCGGCGCCCTTGAGCTGGGTGGGGCCGGAAATGACGGCGGAATGGAGGAAATTTCGCTGGCCGAAGCGGCACGGCACACTACCCAGGCACTCACGGTGCACCTGGATGCTGGCGCCCATCCGAATGAGTGCATCTGTGAAGCCGAACCTGTTTTCATAGACGGTCTCGTGGACGATCGAGACGCCTTCAGCCTGGGTCAGGGCCACCACCAGCGGCTGCTGCCAATCGGTCATAAAGCCGGGGTGAACATCCGTTTCCAGGACCAGCGGATTGAGCTTGCCGCCGCGGTGGTAGAAGCGGATGCCGTCCTCGCCGATGTCCATGCCGCCGCCTACCTTCCGGTAGGTGTTCAGGAACGTCATCATGTCCCGCTGCGAGGCGCCCTCGACGAAAATGTCACCGCGGGTCACCAGGGCTGCCGAAGCCCACGACGCCGATTCGTTGCGGTCGGAGAGGGCGCGGTGGTTATAGCCGCCCAGGTCCCGGACGCCTTCAATGCGGATGGTCCGGTCGGTCTGGACGCTGATGATGGCGCCCATCTTCTGCAGCACGGCAATGAGGTCGATGATCTCAGGCTCGGTGGCGGCGCCGGAAAGCTCGGTGATCCCTTCTGCGCGGGTGGCGCTGAGCAGTACCTGTTCCGTGGCGCCGACCGACGGATAGGGCAGATTGATCTTGGCGCCATGCAGGCCCTTGGGGGCCGAGATATGAATGCCGCCCGGGCGCTTTTCCACCACGGCGCCGAACTGGCGGAGCACGTTGAGGTGGTAGTCGATGGGCCGGTCGCCGATCTTGCAGCCGCCAAGGTCCGGAATGAAGGCCTCACCGATCGCATGGATCAGGGGTCCGCAGAGCAGGATGGGGATGCGCGAGTCACCGGCGTGGGCATCGATCGCAGTGCTCGGGGCGGTTTTGGCCGCCTTCGGATCCAAGGTGAGGTCACCGCTGACGGGATCCTTGACTACTGTCACCCCGTGCAGCTGCAGGAGCGAGGTGACAACCTCGACGTCCTTGATCTCCGGAACATTCCGCAACACCGACGGCTCGTTGCCCAGCAATGCTGCCACCATTGCCTTGGGAACTAGGTTTTTGGCCCCCCGGACGCTGACGCGGCCTGTAAGCGGGACTCCGCCGCGGATTGTCAGAACACTACTCATATACCGGTTTCCTTACGATTACTCGCCCCAAAATCCTTGCAAAGGCTCCAGCTAAGCATAGGAGGTTGCGTTACCGAACCGAAATACGGCGTGCCCAGCGCCGTCGTTACTTCCCCCCGTCGCGGCCATCAGGAGAGATGCATCGCGGGGTCACCTACGGCCCGTCCTGGGACCTGACATGGGCCGCAAGTGACCCCGCGATGCCCCCAGCGGTGCTCAGGAAAGGCGGGCCGGAAGCGTGGTGGGCTTGAAGGCGGGGCGGGTGGCCTCGTACGCGGTGATGTCCTCTTCGTGCTGGAGTGTCAGGCCAATATCGTCCAGGCCTTCCAGGAGGCGCCAGCGCGTGTAATCGTCGATTTCAAAGGGCGCCGCGATGCTTCCGCAGCTGACGGTCTTGGACGGCAGGTCAACGGTGACTTCGGTGCCCGGGGCGTTTTCCAGTTCCTTCCAGATCAGCTCGATATCGTCCTGGGCCAGCTCGGCAGCCAGCAGCCCCTGCTTGCCGGAGTTGCCGCGGAAAATGTCAGCGAAACGGGATGACAGGACGGTCTTGAAGCCGTAGTCCTTTAGGGCCCAGACGGCGTGTTCACGGGACGAACCGGTACCGAAATCCGGGCCCGCCACCAGGACGGAGCCGGCGTTGAACGGCGCCTGGTTCAGGATAAAGGCAGGATCCTTGCGCCAGGCGGAGAACAGTGCGTCCTCGAAGCCGGTACGGGTGATCCGCTTGAGGTAGACCGCGGGGATGATCTGGTCCGTGTCAACGTTGCTCTGGCGCAGCGGGACGCCGATGCCGGTGTGGGTAATGAACTTTTCCATGGCGGCCTCCTAGGCTGCGTCGGTGCGGATGGCGGCGGATTCGGGAGCCGGATCGAGGTCCGACGGCGAACTCAGGGTGCCACGGATGGCTGTGGCCGCTGCCACCACCGGCGAAACCAGGTGCGTGCGGCCGCCCTTGCCCTGACGGCCTTCGAAGTTACGGTTGGAGGTCGAGGCGCAACGCTCCCCCACCTCCAGCTGGTCCGGGTTCATGCCCAGGCACATCGAGCAGCCGGCGAAGCGCCACTCGGCGCCGAAGTCCTTAAAGACCTTGTCCAGCCCTTCGGCCTCCGCCTCGAGGCGAACGCGTGCCGAGCCCGGCACCACCAGCATCCGGATGTTGGGGTCCTTCTGGCGGCCACGGATGATGTCCGCGGCGGCCCGGAGGTCCTCCATGCGCGAGTTGGTGCAGGAGCCCAGGAAGACCGTGTCCACCCGGATATCCTTCATTGGCGTCCCGGCCGTCAGCCCCATGTACTGCAGGGCGCGTTCGGCGGCCGCCTTGGCGTTTTCGTCGCCGAAGTCCTCCGGGGACGGCACCTTGGAAGAAAGCGAAACGCCCTGGCCCGGGTTCGTGCCCCAGGTGACAAACGGCTCCAGCGTGTTGGCGTCCAGGTCCACCTCGACGTCGAACGTCGCGTCGTCGTCGGTCCTCAGTGTGTTCCAGTACTCAACGGCGGCATCCCAATCCGCGCCCTGCGGCGCGTGCGGGCGGCCATCCATGTAGTCGTAGGTGATCTGGTCCGGTGCCACCAGGCCGGCGCGGGCACCGGCTTCGATGGACATGTTGCAGATGGTCATCCGGGCTTCCATGGACAGCGCGCGGATGGCGGAACCGCGGTATTCCAGGACGTATCCCTGGCCGCCGCCGGTGCCGATCTTGGCAATTACGGCCAGGATGATGTCCTTGGCGGTGACGCCCGGGCGCAGGGTGCCTTCGACATTGATGGCCATGGTTTTGAACGGCTTCAGGGACAGTGTCTGGGTGGCCATGACGTGCTCCACCTCGGACGTGCCGATGCCCATAGCCAGGGCACCGAACGCGCCATGGGTGGACGTATGGGAGTCGCCGCAGACAACGGTCATGCCGGGCTGGGTGAGGCCAAGCTGCGGGCCAACAACGTGCACAATGCCTTGTTCCGCGTCGCCGAGCGAGTGCAGGCGGACGCCGAACTCCGCGCAGTTGTTGCGCAGCGTCTGGATCTGCGTGCGGCTGGTGAGATCGGCGATGGGCTTGTGGATGTCCAGCGTGGGAGTGTTGTGGTCCTCCGTGGCGATGGTGAGGTCCGGGCGGCGCAGCTTGCGGCCAGCCAGGCGCAGGCCCTCAAAGGCCTGCGGAGACGTCACCTCATGGACAAGGTGAAGGTCAATGAAGAGGAGGTCTGGCTGGGCGTTAGCTCCTTCGCCGTCGCCTTTGCGCACCACATGTGCGTCCCAGACTTTCTCGGCCAGTGTCTTTGCCACGGCCATCTCCCTTCACTGCTGTTTGGCTGTTTGGTTCCACTGAACCAGCAGGGCTGCAATATGTGCCAGTCCAAAGATTTGCATCTCAGATAATGAGACGGCAATATCATTACATGGACAATTCTAGTGGAGTCGGCGTCATTGATAAAGCGGCCCATGTGCTTGATGCATTGGAGGCCGGACCCACCACGCTCGCGCAGCTGGTGGCCGCCACGGGCCTGGCCCGGCCCACCGTGCACAGGCTCGCCTTGGCCCTGATCCACCACCGGCTGGTGAGCCGCGACATCCAGGGTCGGTTTGTCCTCGGCAGCCGCCTGGTGGAGCTTGCCTCCGCCGCCGGCGAGGACCGTCTCATCGCATCCGCCGGGCCGGTCCTGATGCAGCTGCGCGACGCCACCGGCGAAAGCTCCCAGATCTTCCGCCGCCAGGGCGAATGGCGTATTTGCGTCGCCTCCGCAGAACGCCCCATCGGCCTGCGCGACACCATACCCGTGGGCACCAAACTCTCTATGAAGGCCGGCTCCGCCGCACAGGTGCTGCTCGCCTGGGAAGACCACGACCGGCTCCTTGAAGGCCTGCAGGCCGCGCGATTCACGCCTACTGTGCTGGCAGGCGTACGACGGCGGGGCTGGGGCCAGAGCCTCGGCGAACGCGAGCCCGGGGTCGCCTCAGTCTCGGCCCCGGTCCGGGGACCGTCCGGACGCGTCATCGCCGCAGTCTCGATCTCCGGCCCCATCGAGAGGCTCACCCGCCAGCCGGGCCGCCTCCACGCCGAGGTGGTCTGCAACGCCGCGCGGCTCCTCACCGACGCCCTGCGCAAGGGCAACGACTGAGGCCTCGCCTCCGTCCAGGCGTGGCTGCCCGCAACTAGGCTGTCGGCATGAACAGCTACGCAGTCTTCCTCCGCGGGATCAATGTCGGCGGGATCAACATCAAGATGGCGGACCTCAGGAACGCCCTTGCATCGCAGGGGTTCGCGGACGTCAAGACACTGCTGGCCAGCGGTAACGTGGTGCTTGCCAGCGACGAGGATCCTGCCGCCGTCAAACGGACGTTTGAGAAGTGCCTGCGTGACGCGTTCGGCTACGACGCCTGGGTGGTGGTTTTGACGGCCCAGCGGGTCTCCGAACTCGTGGCGGCCTGCCCGTATCCGGCGAACGACAAGGCAACGCACACCTACATCACGCTGGCCTCAGACACCGCCATGCTCGATGAGCTGGACGCGGCCGGCGCAGCCCTTGACGGGACTGAGCAGAAGCGCCTCGGCCCGGAGGCACTGGCCTGGCTGGCTCCGGCCGGCGGGACGTTGGACAGCCCCTTCAGCAAGA
Organism: Pseudarthrobacter sp. RHLT3-21; assembly: GCF_059383495.1. NCBI lineage: Bacteria > Bacillati > Actinomycetota > Actinomycetes > Micrococcales > Micrococcaceae > Pseudarthrobacter > Pseudarthrobacter sp. RHLT3-21. The sequence continues at coordinate 380,683 of NZ_JBWZCI010000001.1, read as the reverse complement.
TCTCGTCCAAGGCAAAGTTCAAGGCAACCACCACCACCCGGAACCTGCGGACGCTGATCAAGGTCAGTGACGCCGCAACCGCCCTGGCGTAGCGGCCTTAGTTTCCGGCCGCAGCCTTCAGCGCCGCGTTGAAGGACGCGAGCCTGCTGACCTCAACTTCCGCCGGCTCCACCACGAAGTCCCGGGCAACCTCGCCCACCGCTGCCCGCAGCCGTTTCCTGGCCCTGGCTGCACGCGCCCTCGCGGCTCCTGACCCAATGAACTTTCCGGTCAGCGCCAGGAAGATCCCCAGCGCCACCCCGCCGGCAATCATCAACGTCGGCACCGGCCAGCCTTCCACCTTCGGAACCTCCGGGACGGGCAGTTGGAGATAGCCGAGCCCTGCCAGCACGCCAAGCCAGCCCAGGCCGCCCAGAACCGTCAGCAGCGCGAGCCACTGGACCACGTTGAATACTCCCCACCACCATGACTTCCGGGACGCCATCAGGTCCGTGCCCGCGATGGCCTGGTCCAAGGCATCCGGCAACGCGTCCCGCCCTTCCCGGGCAGCACCCCGGATCGCCGCACGCCACGGTCCGGGTGCGCCCGCACTCGCCGCGTCCGCAAACTCACGGACAGCAGCATCCGTCCGGGCGCGTTCCGGAGCTCCCGCTGCCGGGAGCGACGTCCGGTTAAGTTGGGACGGAGAAGAACTTCTCAGATTGAGCCGGCGGAGCGGATCCGGCCGGAACCGCACCAGCCACCGCGTCGCCGGCCACCCCGTGCGGCGCGTCGACTCGATGCGGTAGGACCGGGCGACTGCGTCCACCACCACGGGCACATTGGCAGCTGTCGCCAGCTCATCGGTGAGCCGGGATCTCGATGCCGGTCTGACACCGGCGGCTTCCCCAACGCCTGCGGCTTCCCGGAGCTGCCCCGAGGCCCGCGAAACGTCCGCGGCCAGCCGCTGCGAAACCGCCTGGCGCTGCACCACCACATGTCGGATGGCGCTCCGGACCTTGTCCACGCCCGTTCCCTTCAAGGCGGATGCTCCCAGGACCTGCACTTTGCCGAGCCCGTCGCGGGCAAGGATCCCTTTCAAGGACTCCAGCACAGGCTGCACGTCCCGTTCGGGCAACCGGTCCACCTGGTTGAGGACCACCAGGGTCACGGCGCCATGTGCGGACAGGGGCGCCAGGAAATCGTTGTGGACTGCCGCATCGGCGTACTTTTGCGGATCCAGAACCCAGACCAGGACATCGACCAGGCCAACCATGCGCTCCACGATCTCGCGGTTCGCGGCCCTGGTGGAATCGAAGTCCGGCAGGTCCAGCAGGATCAGCCCCGTACCCTCATCCGCGAAGCCTGCCACGGGCTCGGCATGGTGGCGGTTGCGCACCTCGAGCCAGTCCAGCAGCGGCTCGCTGCCGTCCGCGCCCCAGACACCTGCCAACGGTTCCGACGTCGTGGGCCGGCGGGTGGCCGCCGTCGCGATTTCAGCCCCGCTGACCGCGTTGAAGAGTGACGACTTGCCACTGCCAGTGGCACCGAAGAACCCAACAACGGTGTGATCAGCCGAAAGTGACCGCCGGGAGCTCGCGCGCTCGAGAAGCTGGAACACCTCCTCGAGTGCGGCGTCCGGCAAGACGCCTTCGGCGAGTTCGCGGGCATCGTTGAGGGCTTGGAGCCTGCGGTCCAGCTGCGACGCTTCACGGGCAACGCTGTGGCGGCTCATGCCTTGTCCGCCAGCCGGGCCAGTGCAGCGGCGTGGTCGGTCAGGATCCTGCCGGTGTCCGTGCCGCCCGCCGGCAGGCGTTGGAGAAACTTCTGCTGCTCTGCCCGCAGGAGGCGTTGGCACCGGGCATGGAGGTCATCCCGTGCCGTCTGCGCAAGCCGGCGCACCGCGTCTTCGCCGAACACTGCTTCGAGCAGTTTCTGGCCGACGACGGCGGTACCGCCCGCCAAGCCGATTTCCAGCCCTGTGAGGCCCGCGGTCATGGAAAACACCACGATCATCAGCGCGGCGCCCAGTCCGTTAATGCCGAAGGAAAGCCATCTGGCCTGCGTGCGCTTGCCTTGCCCCTCCGTGCGGATCAGTTCCATCAGGCCTGCCTGCCACGCCCGGATCTCCGCTGCGGCCACATCGGCAAACCCGGGGCTGGTGCCGGACAGATCGTCCGTCCCCAGGAGCTCGCGGCCGGCCGGGTCCGAGCGCCACCGCTGGTCAGTCTCTTCGCCGGCGTTGGCGGCCTCGTCCAGGATGACGGCCTGCAACCCCGTTTCGATGGCGGCCTCAACCCGTACGGCCGGTGTCGGTTCGCCCCGGAAGAACGCTCCCACCCGGTCCCGCAGCCGTCCGATGTTCTGTTCCAGCGCCCGGAAGAATTCACCTGTTCCGACGAAGTCCTGCCAGCGAGCCAGTACTTCCCCGCGGAGCAGGGCGCCGTCCTTTGTAGCGTCCAGGATCCGGGTTCCGGCATCGCGGTAGGCGGCCTCAGCGTCTGCACGGAGCGATGCCGCGGCCCGCTCCTGCCCCTGGACCGCGCGCGCCACGGTGCCGACCCGCCCGGCCAGCGCCTTCACCGTCCCGTTGAGGGTCCGGCGGGCAATTTCAGACCGCCCTTCGGCGTCGGCTGCAAGGTCCTGCAGCCAGCGCCGCAGCGGTTCCACGGCGGCGGCTGGCAGCATGCCGAGATGGTCCAGGTCCGTCTCCGGCACAATGAACAGCCGGGCATCGCCGAGGCCTTCCTTTTGCAGCAACGCACGGAGATCGGTGCTGACTTCGGCTTCCGCGTCCGCCGGCACACGGTCCAGGACCACGGCCACCATGATGTCCCGCGAGGACGCGTTCAGAAGAAGCTTCCACGGGACTGCGTCCGCATAGCGGTTGGCAGTGGTCACAAAAACCCAGAGGTCCGCGGCGGCCAGCAATTGACCGGCCAGCCTGCGGTTATCGTCGGAAATGGAGTCGACGTCGGGAGCGTCAAGCAGCGCGATCCCCCGCGGAACAGCCTGGTCCGCCACCAGCACCAGGGAGGAAATGGCCTCCGCATCCGGTGTTGCCCCGGCCCGGCTGGCCGGGACGGGTTCCGTGGAGACGGTGCCCCTGATCCGGTTGAGCGTGGGCAGCACACGTTGGCCTTCGAACCAGCCGGCATCGGCCGGGTGGTGCAGCAGAATGGGCTGCCGGGTGGTGGGCCTGATGGCGCCGGAGCGTGTGACCGGGTGCCCCACCAGAGCGTTCACCAGCGTTGACTTGCCGGCGCCGGTGGAACCTCCGACGACGGCAAGCAGCGGTGCGTCCAGGCTGCGGTACCGCGGCAGGATGTAATCGTCCAGCTGGGCGACAGCGTTCCGCGTGTCCTCGCGTGCCTGTTCGACGTCCGCAAGGGAGAGTGGCAACAACACCGCGGAAAGATCCTCACGCACCGACTCGAGTAGTGCTACGGCCGGCTTCGGGTTGGGCGGGCCAGCCTGCGATTTCGGTGCGCGCATAGGCGGCAGAGGCTGCTTGGGACGAAGCCCGTCTGAGGAGGTCACAGCATCATCATGCCAGTTGCGGCAGCTTTTCCACCGGGCCCCTGTTTTGTCCTGATACCGGCACGGCGGACTCCACACGAAAGACGGCCCCGGGCTGGTGCCCGGGACCGCTCGTTGGTGACCCCAGCGGGATTCGAACCCGCGTTACCGCCGTGAGAGGGCAGCGTACTAGGCCGCTATACGATGGGGCCGCGTACTTCCGGGAAGTTTTCACTTCCGACCGGCGCTGGGCCGGTTTGCTAAGTGAGTATTTCATACACTCAGCGCGCGTTTCAAATCGGCGAACCGACGTGAAACCACTGATTTGCCGCGGTTAGCCTGCGACCAAACAGAGCTGGGATACCAGGACTCGAACCTAGAATGACGGTACCAGAAACCGTAGTGTTGCCAATTACACCATATCCCAATGATACTTTCGGGCCGGAGTTTCGGGCTTCAAGCCGCGCTCCGTGCGCCTCAGCACGAGAAATTACTTTACCCGAGACTTTGGGCTGGCACAAATCGGCGACTTTGGGCTGGCACAAATCGACACTGGCGGCCTGATCTCCGAAACCCTTGCCAGATCCCCCGGACTAAGTTTACTCTCGGTAAGTTACTAGAGAGTAACCACCCGCCTGCCTTCGCTGCAGGCAACTCGGAATTTCGATTCTCGTCCGAGCTGCCGCATGGTCCAGGTGGGTGGCCGGCAGCTTTCACTGCTGGCGAACCGTCGAGAGGACCCACCGTGACACAAAGTCGTGCCGCCGCGCCCACCAAGACCCGAACCCGGGCACAGCAGCTCACCATCGCTGTCCTGGCCCTGATGCTTATTGCTTTGCTTGGCTTTTACACCCTGGTCACCGGCAGAATAACCGACGGATCAGCCAAACTGCTGGACGGCGCGGGCCAGGCCTCGGCTGGCGCTGAGCAGCTCAAGGACGGTGCCGGCCAGCTGGCGGCCGGCGCGGGCAAGGCAGACAGCGGCGCCGGCAAGCTGTCCTCCGGCGCTGACAAAGTCTTCCTGGGTGTCAGCGAGAAGCTGGCACCGGGCGCTGAAAAGCTGCAGGCCGGCGCCGACCAGCTCGCCGTTGGCGCTGTCAAGATCGAGACTGACGTCAACAACAAACTCGCGCCCGGCGTCTACAAGGTGGACGATGGCGCCCGGAAGCTCGCCGCCGGAGCCACCCAGCTCGCCGCGGCACTAACGCCTACGGCCACCGGAAACGCCGAGAACAACCTGGCGGACGGCGCTACTGCCCTGGACGCCGGCGCGGCCCGCCTGGCCTCCGGAACCGGCGAACTGGCCGCCGGAACGGGCCAGCTGAAGGGCTACCGGGGAGCGAACAACTCCCCCGAGGCAGGTACCGGCACCGCAGCCCTGGCGCAGGCCCTTGAACTGCTGGAGGCCGCAGCCTCGGACCCGCTTCAGGGCCTGGCGCCGCTGGCCGTTGTCAAGGACAAGATCGCCAAGATCACCGCTGGAGCCCACAAGCTCGACGCCGGCGCGCAGCAACTGCAGGCTGGCGCCGGGAAGCTCAATGACGGAGCAGCACAGCTGCATACGGGAACAGGGCGCCTCACCGCCGGCTTCGCCACGTTGGGTGAGAAGCTCAACAGCCGCGATCCCAACAAACCGGGCGTTGTGCTCGGCACCGAACTGCTGGCCGCCGGAACGTCCCAGATCCGCACCGGAATGGACGGCGTGCCCGGCAATGCCGACCGCCCGGGCCTGATCAATGCCGTGGCCAAGATCACTGAGGGCAGCTCACGGCTGGCGGACGGCACGCTGGCTTTAAATGCGGGCATCAAGGGCGATCCGGCCGATCCCGGAAACCCCGGCCTGCTCCAGGGCTCCCAGGCACTGGCTAGCGGCGCTTCGGAGCTGGCTACAGGCAACACCAAGCTGGCCTCGGGATCGACGGTGTTGGCGACCGGGGCCGAGAAACTTGCTAACGGCAATGCCCGGATTGCGGATGGCACGGACACCCTGTACTCGAGCGCAGCCGCCATCTCGCCCACCAGCATGGTGGGGAAGTCAGATACCGCCGTTGCCGTCGGCCTGGTAGCTGTGCTCGTGTTCGGATCCGTCGGCATCTACATCGTGCTGTGGAATAGGCGAAGGCTGCAGCCTGCGGAGTAACCGGCCCGTCAGCCCAGCAGCTGCGATAGCGAGGTGACCTTGTGACCGGCGAAATCCGGCGCGGTCTCCCCCACCCTGTTGAGCCAGACCCCTACCAGGCCTGCCGCCGTCGAACCTTCAGCGTCCAGCAGCCGGTTGTCCCCCACATAGAGGGTCTCCTCCGGCGCGGTCCCCAGCAGTCGGACGCCTTCGAGGTAGATGGCTGGCTCAGGTTTGGCTACCCCTACGGTGTCCGTGCCAACCAGACGCACAACGCGTTCCAGGCCGGCGCCGTCGAGCTTGGCCCGCTGGTAGTCGTGCACGTTGTTGCTGACGGCACCGTAGCGGATACCGGCGGCGTCCAGCACGTCAAGGAGCGGCAGTACGTCCGCGAAGGCCCGCACATAGCTGGGCTGCAGCCGGCTGTAGGCCGAAAGCCACCCGTGCGCTTCTTCGCCGTCGGCAAGTTCCACCCCGAAGTGCCCCAGGGCCGCGCGTCCCCGGAGGAGGCGCTGATCGTTGAAGGTCAGCTCCCCCGCCAGGTACCTGTCGTAGTAGTGCGTGGTCTCGTGCGTGAAGATCCTGCCGAAGCGCTCCCAGCCGGTCTGGTCCAGGCCGGGCAGGAGGTGCTCGCTGACCTCACGCAGGGCGGTGGTCATGGCGTACTCAAGATCCACCAGGGTGTCGTCGATGTCGAACAGGACGCCCCGGATGGTCCCGAAGCGCGTCTTCAGGACTCCGTCAGCAGTGGTGCCTGTGATAGACATCAGCCGCGGAAGGTGCGGAGCCGGCTCAGGGACGAATCCTTGCCCAGGATCACCATGGATTCGAAGAGCGGCGGCGAGATCCGGCGCCCGGAGATGGCGGTGCGGACCGGACCAAAGGCCAGCCGCGGCTTCAGCCCGAGGTCCTCCACGAGTGCCTGCTTCAGGGCCGTCTGGATCTCCTCCGGGTTCCAGTCCTGAACAGGCTCAAGGGCCGTAAGGGCGGCGTCCAGCACTTCGGTCAGGTTCGCGGGCAGGCCCTTGCGGGCATCGTCTGCGACGTCGATCGCGTCGTCGGCCTTGAACAGGAAGGCGAGCATCTCCGGGGCCTCCCCCAGCAGGGTGATCCGCTCCTGGACGAGGGGTGCAGCCTCGGTGAGGATCTCCTCCTCCCGGTCCGTGAGGATCTCACCTACCAGGTCCGCGGCCCGGAGGTACGGCACCAGGCGCGCACGGAAATCGGCCGCCTCAAGCAGCCGGACGTGCGTGCCGTTGATCGCCTCTGCCTTCTTCAGGTCAAAACGTGCCGGGTTGGCCAGCACGTCGTGGATGTCGAAGTGCTCCACCAACTGCTTGACGGTGAAGATGTCCTCGTCGGCGCTCAGGGACCAGCCCAGCAGGGACAGGTAGTTCAATAGGCCCTCGGGGATGAAGCCGCGTTCGCGGTGCAGGAACAGGCTGGATTCGGGGTCGCGCTTGGAGAGCTTCTTGTTGCCCTGGCCCATGACGTACGGAAGGTGGCCGAACTCCGGCATGTACTCGGCCACGCCGATGGCGTAGAGGGCACGGTACAGGGCGATCTGGCGGGGCGTGGAGCTGAGCAGGTCCTCGCCGCGCAGCACATGGGTGATTCCCATCAGGGCATCGTCCACCGGGTTCACCAGCGTGTACAACGGCGCGCCGTTGGCACGGACCACCGCGAAGTCCGGCACTGAGCCGGCCTTGAACGTGATCTCGCCGCGGACGAGGTCCTTGAACGTGAGGTCCTCGTCCGGCATCCGCAGGCGCAGCACGGCCTGGCGGCCTTCGGCCTTGTACTGGGCCAGCTGTTCCTCGGTGATGTGCCGGTCAAACCCGTCATACCCCAGCTTGGGGTCCCGGGAGGCCGCACGGTGGCGGGCTTCGATTTCAGCGGGCGTGGAGTAGGACTCGTAAATGTGGCCGCCGGCCTTCAGCCGCCCGATGACATCCTGGTAGATGTCGCTGCGCTGGGACTGGCGGTACGGCTCGTGCGGGCCGCCCACTTCGACACCCTCGTCCCAGGTGATGCCCAACCACTTCAGCGCGTCCAGCAGCTGGTGGTAGCTTTCCTCGCTGTCCCGCGCCGAGTCCGTGTCCTCGATGCGGAAGACCAGGGTGCCCTTCGTGTGCCGGGCATAGGCCCAGTTGAACAGCGCTGTGCGGATCAGGCCGACGTGCGGGGTGCCCGTGGGTGACGGGCAGAACCGCACCCGGACCGGGGTATCGGCAGTGACGGACGGGATGGCGGCAGGGTTCAGCGCAGAGGCAGTAGTCATAGTGGTTCCAACTTTACCCGTCAGCGGCGGACCACCGGGTTGGACAGGCGGCCGATGCCCTCGATCTCCACGTCATAACGGTCCCCCGCGGTGACGAGGTCGACGCCGGCCGGGGTGCCGGTCATGATGACGTCGCCGGGGAGCAGTGTGAAGGCCCGGGACACGATGGAGACGATTTCGCGGACGCCGCGGATCATCTGGCTGGTGCTGCCGTCCTGGCGCAGTTCGCCGTTGAGCCAGCCCTTGATGGCCAGGTCTTCGGTGTCCAGCTCGGTCTCGATCCACGGTCCGAGGGGTGCCGACGTGTCGAAGCCCTTGGCCCGGGCCCACTGCAGGTCCGTTTTCTGGACGTCGCGGGCGGTGAGGTCGTTGCCGCAGGTATAGCCGAAGATGACGTCGTCGACGCGATCTTCCGGGACGTCCTTGCAGATCCGGCCGATGACCACGCACAGCTCGGCCTCGAACGAAACTTCGTCTGAGAATTCCGGCAGCACAATGGGGTCGCCGGGGCCGATGACCGAGGTGTTCGGCTTCAGGAACAGCAGCGGCTGCTGCGGAACTTCATTGCCCAGCTCGGCGGCGTGCTCGGCGAAGTTGCGGCCCACACCGATCACCTTGCTGCGGGGAATGATCGGCGCCAGGAGCCGGACGTCTTCGAGCTTGTGCTTGACGTGGGTGCGCTCCACCCCGTTGAAGAAGGGGTCGCCGTTGATGACAGTGATTTCCTCACTGCCGGGCTCGCCTTCAACAACGCCGTAGAGGGGATCAGAATCGACTACAAACCGAGCAATACGCATGGTTGCTAGCCTACCGTCTTGAGCGGCCACCCCTGCCCTGCGTCACGTTGTGCTGTCAGGCCTCAGCCTGCCCACGCAGGTAGTCGAGCTGCGCGGCCACCGACATTTCGGCCGCGCGCCGGACGGAAGGTTCGACGTCGGCGTACACGGCGTCTGCCACGTCCGCCACTGATGCGTCCCCGCCTAGCCGCACCAGCGCCGCGCGGATCTGCGCCAGCCTCTCGTGCCGGTGATCGCGGTAGGCGCGGGTAATGGCCGCAAGAGACGGAAGCACCGGGCCGTGGGCCGGCAGGACGGTGGCCTGGCCAAGGGCTTCAAGCCGGTCCAAGGACTCGAGGTAGTCCCCCAGCCTGCCGTCCGGGTAGTCCAGCATTGTGGTGCCGCGGCCCAGGATGGTGTCACCGGTCAGTACGGAACCGTGCTGACCGTCGTCGGGAAGGTGGAAGCAAACGGAATCGGAGGTGTGGCCAGGCGTGGCCAGGACCTGGACCGTCACTCCGGCCGCCTGGATGGTTTCACCATCTTGGAGGGGCTCGCCGCCGCCGTGGCAGTGCCGGGGATCGGCCGCTCGGACCGGGGCGCCGGTGAGCTCATGGAGCCGCAGGGAACCCGCTGTGTGGTCGGCGTGCCGGTGTGTCACAAGAATGAGTTCCACGGAGCCTGCGTCCGCCAGGCGGCGGAGGTGGCCTTCGTCCGCGGGGCCCGGATCCACAGCCACGGAGGTGCTGGCTCCGGGGGCGGAGATGAGGTATGAATTGGTGCCGTCCAGGCTCATGGGCCCGGGGTTGGGTGCCAGGAAGAAAACCGTCAGCAGGCTGCCGGTATGAAGAGGGCCGCTCGAGGTGGAGTTCACTGCACCATCTTCGCATCAGGCGGGGCACGGAATAACCTCACCCCCGGCGCGGGTTATGGCTGGTGAACCCACCGCCCAGAGAGAGCAGCCAGCACACCTATGAGCACTTCATCCACCATCTCGTTGTCCGACCTGTTGTCAGGCGCCGACGCCGCGGGACACGACCACGCAGTGGCAGAGAAGAACAGCGGCCTGCAGCACATCCACAACCACGCGACGGGCGCCATTGTCTGGTTTCCCACGTGGCAGAAGTTCCGTGAGACCACCGACTGGCCGTCCGCTGTGGCAGAACAGGAAGCCTTGCTTGCTGCCGCCACGGACGACGGAACGCCGCTTGAAGAGGCAGCCGCCGCCCTGCTGGAGCAGCAACTGAACCTCCTGCTGGAACGCGCCGCAGTATCCGCGGATGCGAATGTTTTTGTTCAGGACAACCTCACGCCGCATCTGACCGGAACCTGGGCCATCGGCGACGCCGTGGCACGCAAGTCCGGCGCGGCACTCACCACAGGAACGCCGTCGGCCGCCTTTGGCGCATACCCCTACCAGGTGTACGCCCAGGACGGCGGCGCCTTCGCCACCGCACTCTGGAACGACGTCATCGATGCCCGCCGCAACCGCGCACTGGCCGACGAAGCGGCGCGCAAGGCCCTGAAGCCGGTCTCCCGCAAGGCGCTCAAGAACGCTGCCCGGAAAGCCGCCCGCCGCTAAAGAACAACGCGGGGTCACTTAGCGCCCATCCCGATGCGGTTAATGGGCGCTAAGTGACCCCGCGTTGCGGTGGTCAGGATTGTGGTGGTCAGGGTTGTGGTGGTCAGGCCAGGCGCGTCAGCCAGCCGTGGGTATCCGGCACGGTTCCGGTCTGGATGCCGAGGAGCTGTTCGCGGATGGCCATGGTGGTCTCCCCAGCTTTCGCGTCCTCGGAGCCGATGAATTCGGTGGTGTCCTTGAGGACCCCGATCGGGGTGATGACCGCTGCGGTGCCGCAGGCGAAGACCTCGGCGATCTCGCCGGATCCCACGCCGTCGCGCCATTCATCAAGGGTGATCTTGCGCTCCGTCACTTCGCGGCCCATGTCCATGGCAACCTGCATCACGGAGGAGCGGGTTACGCCTTCCAGGATGGTGCCGCTCAGCGCGGGAGTGGCCAGTGAGCCGTCCTTCATGACGAAGAAAACGTTCATGCCGCCGAGCTCTTCCACGGCGTCATCGTTGAAGTGGTCCAGGAACAGCACCTGCTTGCAGCCGTTGGCTTCGGCTTCCTGCTGGGCGATCAGGGAAGCTGCGTAGTTGCCGCCGCACTTGGCCGCACCGGTGCCGCCGCGGCCTGCGCGGGCGTACTCGCGGGAGATCCAGATGGATACGGGCTTGAGCTCGCCGCCGAAGTAGTTGCCGGCGGGCGAGGCGATCACCCGGAAGGACACCTCACGCGCGGCCCGGACACCCAGGAACGCCTCGGTGGCGATCATGAACGGGCGCAGGTACAGGGCCTCGCCGTCACCGGCGGGCACCCATTCCTTATCCGCCTGCACGAGTTCCCGGATGGCGCCGAGGAAGTATTCCTCGGGCAGTTCCGGAAGTGCAAGGCGTCGCGCCGACTTGTTCAGGCGGGCCGCATTGGCCTCCGGACGGAAGGTCCAGATTGAGCCGTCAGCGTGGCGGTATGCCTTGAGGCCTTCGAAGATCTCCTGACCGTAGTGCAGCACCGCGGCAGCCGGATCCAGGGAGATGGGTCCGTACGCCTCAACGCGCGCGTTGTGCCAGCCACCCTCGCCTTGCTCGTCCACGCTGTAGTCGACGACCGCTGTGTGGTCAGTGAAGTAATTGCCAAACCCCGGGTTCGCCAGGATGGCTGCACGCTCTTCAGCTGACTTCGGGGTTGCCGAGAGCTGCTGGTTAAATTCGACGCCATGGGCGGTCTGAGTCATGGTTCCTCCACGATCGGCTGCCTTCTGAATGTGGTTCGGCACTGAACCGCAGGGCAGCATTTGGTGATTCGAAACAAGCTTACGCCCGTTGGCAGGACCTTCCGGCCGGACCTAAAGCGCTGCAGCGATGGCATCCCCGACGGCGCTGGTACTGCGGGCGCCGCCGCCGCGGGTTTCGACGTCGGCGATCACCGCAGCTTCGATCCTGCGGGCCGCGGCCGTATAGCCAAGGTGTTCCAGCAGGAGCACCGCCGACAGGATGGCCGCGGTGGGGTCTGCCTTCTGCTGGCCGGCGATGTCCGGGGCCGAGCCGTGGACCGGTTCGAACATGGACGGAGCGGTGCGGTCCATGTTGATGTTGCCGGATGCCGCCAGGCCGATGCCGCCGGTGATGGCTGCAGCGAGGTCAGTGAGGATGTCGCCGAAGAGGTTGTCGGTGACAATGACGTCGAAGCGGGACGGGTTGGTGACCATAAAGATGGTGGCCGCATCAACGTGCAGGTAATCGTGGGTGACCTCGGGGAATTCCTGGGCCACCGCCTCGACGGTGCGCTTCCACAGGTGTCCGGCGTAAACCAGGACGTTGTGCTTGTGCACCAGGGTCACATGCTTGCGTTCGCGGGCGCTGGCGCGGCGGAAAGCGTCGCGGACAACGCGCTCCACGCCATATGCCGTGTTCAGTGAGACCTCGGTGGCCACCTCGTGGGGCGTGCCGGTGCGAAGGGAGCCGCCGTTGCCCACGTAGGGCCCCTCGGTTCCTTCCCGGACAACGATAAAATCGATGATGCCGGGATTGGCCAGCGGGCTGCCTACCGTTCCGTACAGCCGCGACGGCCGCAGGTTGACGTAGTGGTCCAGGCTGAAGCGGAGCTTGAGCAGCATCTCCCGCTCGATGATGCCGGACGGAATCCGGGTGTCGCCGGGGGCGGCGCCCACGGCACCGAAGAGGATCGCGTCCCGTGTGCGCAGGTCGGCGAGGACCTCATCCGGAAGAGTCTCGCCGGTGGCCAGCCAGTGCTCGGCGCCGAGCTTGTAGTGGGTCAGCTCGAGGACAACGCCTTCAGCGGCGACTGCCTTTTCGAGGACTTTCAGTGCCTCGGCAATGACCTCTGGGCCAATGCCGTCACCGGGGATGACAGCGAGATTGATCGTGGATGCGCTCATGCTCCAAGAATATTAAGATCATCCGCATGCCGGACAATCAGTCTCATTTGTTGAGACGAAGGAGCGGGTCCTCCGGTGAGGCCACCACCACAACGTTGGTGCCCCAGAAATCATCCGTGTAACAGGAAATGAGGACCAGCCTGTTGGGTGCCACTTGCCAGATGGGGCTGTCTTTGAGGCCGGACTTGACGTAGGTGGTCACCGAATCCACCACGTAAGCCACTTCGCCGGTGGCTGTGGCCACAGTCAGCCGGTCACCTGCCGCGGCGCGGGTACTCAGCCGGTTGAACGGCGCGTCCCTGTCCGTCCAGCTATGCCCGGCGATGTAGGTGGTATTGACCGAACCCGCTCCGGGCACACCGTAAGGCGACAGCCAGTAACCGTCCATGGTGGGCGGCGGCACGATGGTCTGGGTGGCCTTGTCCTGGCCGGAGGGTTCGAGCGGATGGACCACCACATCGATGTCTGCGGCCGGGTACACCAGTCTCTGAGGCGGCGACGCTGCCGGACCTGCCGGCACCGGTGCTCTGGTGTCCACCGAGGGCGTGGGGGTCGACGGTGCTTGAGCCTGGGTGGTCGGCTGCACCGCAACCCCGGTCACCGTCGGCGAAGTCCCCGGACCGGCCAGGAATGGGAGAAATGCGAACGCCAGGTAGGCCAGCACGCCACAGAGCACCACAAAGACGATGCTTTTGGCGGTGAAGAGCTTTCCCCGCCCCGTTTCCGGCAAACGGTCTGCCTGGTCCCGGGATGGAGTTGATGCCGTTGATTCCGGTGAATGATCGCTGTCCATGGTTACCCCGTATGTCAGTCGGATTGACCCGGTTTGCCGGCAGGCGCCGTGCCCTTGCGGCCACGGCGCCTGCCAGTGATTCAAACAGCGCCCCTGCGGGCGCCAGGATCCGGCGTCATTCCTTCCGAGGCCCGGACACGGTACCGCTGGCCGCCAGAGTCTTGCGGGCGGCCACTCCCGCTGCAGCGAGCAGCATCACGACGATGCCGGCTGCCCAGGGGGCAACGGCAACGTCAGTGGATCCTGCCACTGCAGTCTGGACATTGAAGCCAGGGTTGTTGGCAGCTACGGCACCTTGACCCGTCGGCCTTCCGACAACTGCCCCAGTGGGAATACCCGGCACAACTGGCGTCACTCCCGGCGGCACTACTGGCGGAACGACTGGTGGGACGACTGGCGGGACGACTGGCGGGACGACTGGTGGGACGACTGGCGGTACCTTGGTGGGAACACAGCCGTTCTTAAAGGTGGCCTGGCCTTCGGCCGTCCAGTTCTGGCCGCCCGGCACGATGGTGCCGCTGTTCGGCGGGATGATGTCCTCACCGTTCTGGTGACCGGAGCCGGCGTGGCCGTTCAGCGCATGCAGGTCCACTGCGATTACCACAAAGGGGTTGGTGGTGGAGCCGGTGGCGTGGCAGATGGTGATCTTGTGGCCGCCATTGCCGTTCGGCGGCTCGCCGGGTGCCGCGCAGCCGGCATTCCAGATGTCGACCATGTCAAGATTCTGGCCTGCGGGGAGAATGTTGCCCTCATTGGCCGGAATGATGTCCTCATCGTGCTGGTGGCCCACGTGGCCATTGAGCCCGTTGAGGTTGATTGTCACCGACACATAGGGATTGCTTTCCGAGCCAGTGGCGTGGCAAAGGGTGATCTTCTTATCGTCGTCAGAAGGCGACGCAGTAGCCGGCGCTGTGGCACCCAATAGCGCAAGACCCGCGACACCAAAAGCGGCAAGGATCCGTTTCATTTCCGTCTCCATCCATTGTCTGGTCCAAACTGATCAGACATGTGGAAGAACGGCGCCATCCCCGACACGGAGGGCTAAAGGCAAACGGACAGCATCGGGGCGACGGTTCTCCCAGATGCGAATCATCAGTTTGCTAACCAGATAAGGCTAGACAGACGGACACCGACGTGTCTCCAGTACTCAGTACCCGCCTTCCAAGGCGGGCCCTACTTCCGGCCCCGGAACCGTACTCAGTACCCGCCTTCCAAGGCGGGCCCTACTTCCGGCCCCGGAACCGTACTCAGTACCCGCCTTCCAAGGTGGGACGTACTGACCGCCCCGGAACCCTACTCAGTCCGCGTACAAGCAAGTAGCCAGCCGGGACATACTTAGGCTTCGGCCGGCTCCTCATACTTGGGGAAGACGGGCGCCGGGGCTGGCAGCGGCGTTCCGGCGACAATCGGCGTGGTGAGCGCTGAGAACTGGCGGGATCCGCCGTCGGGCTGTCCCAGGGTGTCCAATAGCGCGGCGGTGGCGGTGGGCATCACGGGCTGGGCCAGGATGGCCACGATGCGCAGCACTTCCAGCGTCACGTACAGCACGGTGTTCATGCGTTCGACGTCGGTCTTCCGCAGCACCCACGGGGCCTGCTCGGCAAAGTAGGCGTTGGTGTCCCCCAGGACGCCCCAGATGGCCTCGAGGGCGCGGCTGAATTCCTGCTTTTCGAACGCGGCGCGGGCCGTCTCCAGGAGCCCGTTGGCCTGCTCCAGGATCGCGGTGTCTTCAGCCGTGAAGGCACCCGGAACCGGGACCCGGCCCTCACAGTTCTTGGCCACCATGGACAGCGAACGCTGCGCCAGGTTGCCGAAGTTGTTGGCCAGGTCCGAGTTCATGCGGCCCACAATGGCCTCATGGTTGTAGCTGCCGTCGGCGCCGAACGGGACCTCGCGCAGGAAGAAGAACCGTACCTGGTCCAGGCCGTACTGCGCCACGAAGTCTGCCGGCGCCACCACGTTGCCGAGGGACTTGGACATCTTCACGCCGTTGTTGTGCAGGAAGCCGTGGATCATCACGCGCTTGGGCAGTTCGATGCCGGCACTCATCAGGAACGCTGGCCAGTAGATGGCATGGAACCGTGAGATGTCCTTGCCGATCACGTGCACATCGGCGGGCCAGAACTTCTTGAACGATTCCGACTCGACGTCCGGATAGCCGACGCCGGTCAGGTAGTTGGTGAGCGCGTCCACCCAGACATACATCACGTGCTTGTCGTTGCCGGGGACGGGGACGCCCCAGTCGAAGGTGGTGCGGCTGATCGACAGGTCGTCGAGGCCGCGCTTGACGAAGCTGATGACCTCGTTGAAGCGGGACTGCGGCGCGCCGAACTCCGGCTGGGCCTGGTACAGCGCCAGCAAGCGGTCCTGGTAGGAGGACAGCCGGAAGAAGTAGCTCTCCTCAGCCGTCCACGTCACCTCGGTGTCCGTCTCCTTGGAGTACCGCACGCCGTCGTCCTTGACCACGGTGTCGTCCTCCACATAGAACGCTTCGTCCCGGACGGAGTACCAGCCCTCGTACTTGGACAGGTAGACATCGCCGTTGGCTTCCATCTTCTTCCAGATGGCCTGCGACGCGGCGTAGTGGTCAGCGTCCGTGGTCCGGATAAAGCGGTCGTAGGTGATCCCCAGCGCGGCGTGGGCGGACTTGTAAACTTCCGCGTTGCGGTCCACCAGCTCCTTGGGTGTGACGCCTTCCTTCTCGGCCGCCTGCGCAATCTTCATGCCGTGCTCATCCGTGCCCGTCAGGAACATCACGTCAAAGCCGTCAAGCCGCTTGAAGCGCGCCATGGCGTCGGTGGCGATGTACTCGTAGGCATGCCCGATGTGCGGAACACCGTTCGGGTAGGTGATGGCCGTGGTGATGTAGAACGGGGTTTTGTCTGTTGCGCTCACGTGCGGGCGTTACCTTTGGTGCGAAGGGGTAGGGCTAGATCAGTTCAGTCAGCGTGTCGCTCAGGCGGACCAGTTCGTGGTCGTGGGAAGCGACCAGTACTGCGATTCCGTCCGAGGTGGTGTCCTTGAGGATGCTGATGATGCGGTTGGCGGAGGCCCGGTCCAGGCTGGCCGTGGGCTCATCAACCACCAGCACACGCGTGCCCAGGATCAGGGCGCGGGCAATGGCCACACGCTGGCGTTCACCACCGGACAGCTGGGCCGGACGGTGCCGCATGCGGCGGCCCAGGCCCACCAGGTCCAGGAGGTCCTTGGCCATGTCGCGGCGCTGGTCCACCTCGCCGTCGGGCACGGCCGGAAGGAGCACGTTCTCGAGGGCGCTCATGCCGTCGATCAGGGCACCGCCCTGGTCAACGTAACCGATCAGGGCCCGACGGCGGTCGGCGATTTCGTCGTCGCCCATGCTTTCGAGGGAATCCCCTTCCCAGAAAACACGGCCCGACGTCGGCAGGGTCAGTCCCGCGCCCACTGTCAGGATACTGGTCTTGCCGGATCCGCTTCGGCCGGCCACACAGTGCATCTCGCCGGCGTGCAGCGTGAGGTCGAAGCCCTCCACAACACTGACGGCTTCAGCACCGCCCTTGCCGCCGCCGTAGCGGATGGTGATGTCGCTCAGTTCCAGCGGGGTCCCGTGGTCCGCGGCCTTGACGATGGTGTTGGCACGCGTCAGCAGGGGCGCCTCAGCCGAGCCGGACCTCCGGCTCCGGTGAACATTCGTCTCGTTTGTCATTGGACCACTTTCGTTGCAATCGGTATCCAGCAAAGTACAGCCACCAGGCCGGCGACGCCGGCCCACAGCGCGGCATAAGGGGCAAGGAGCAGCCCGATGCCCAGCGCGCCCAGGACGCCCAGAGGCAGTGCCACCGTGCCCACCAGCGCGTTTTCGAAGAGACGGACCTGGCGGAGCATGTCCGGGTTCCAGCCCATGGCTTCGAGGATGCCCAGGTACTGGCGTTTGGCGTTGAGCTCAAACCTGCCGGTGACCAGGGTCAGGGTGAGGCCAACGGCGACGCCGGCGAGGGCCAGGAGCATGCTGGGCAGCGCCACGCTTGCTGCAGCCAGCCCGCTGAGCGCACTCGCTCCGGCCGCACGGGGGATGTCGATGAGCAGAGCCACCAGCCCGCCCACTGCGGCTCCGAAGACGCCAACTGCGACGGCCAGGGAGAGGGTATTGAACTTGTTGGTGCTGAGTTGCCTGTTGGCAAACGTCAGCGGGGAGTCCACCGGGATCAGCCGCTCGTCGTGCTGCGGTTCCTGGTCCACCTCATCGCGGTGACGCAGCTGCTGCGCGGCGAAGAAGGCCGCTGCCGCATACAGGACCAGGACGGAGGCCGAGACGATGGCCGTGGTCACGCTCCAGCTCACCAGGCTCAGGACAATCCCGGCCACAGCGAGCAGCGCAGCGCCGACACCGAATTCCTCGAGCACCCAGTTCCTAATGCGCAGCTGGGTCCAGCCCATGGCGCGGAGGGTTCCGGCTTCGCGTTTGCGTTTGCGGATGTAGCTGACGGTGGAAGCGCCGGTCAACAACGCGGCTCCGCACAGGGTGAGGAAAAGCAGTGTGACGTTGGTGCCGGTCAGCGAACCGGAGACTGCGTCGGCCGCGTTCTGCCGGACCCAGGACTGCTGGACAGTGCCCAGCGCTGACTCTTTGCCGGCGTCGTCCTTTGAGTATCCGGGAACAAAAATGCTGGCGTCTTCACGGGCCGAACCGGCAACGACAGTAGCTTCCAGACCCATTTCGCGGATCTCGCTGGCGAGCTTTTCGACGTCCGGCTGGGCTTCCTTCCAGCTGCCGGGGGCCTTGGCCCGGACACGCACCGCATCGATCACGGCGGCGTTGTCCTTGTAGCCGCGGGCCGCTGCCAGGCCGTAGAAGTCGGTGATGGCGCCGGCGGACTGGCTTGCTAGTCCGGTAGCACTGAGTGAGGGCTTGAGCTCGGTACCGGTGACCGTCTTGCCGTCAGCGTCCTTGGTGAGGGTAAACGGCGTGGGGTCGTAGCCACCCAGCGGGAGGCGGTTGACGTCGCCGGCCGCCTTCTCCACGGCCGAGGGGTCGAAGGTCCCGTAGACCATGGCCAGCGGAGCCGCGAGCTTCTCCCCTGTTGCCAGGTCTTCGCGGTACGAGCGTTCATCGACGGGCTCACGCTGCGTCTGGTCCACCGGGGCGCCGTTGGCACCCTTCTCCGGCAGCCGGTTCACCGTGACCCAGTCGCTGGGAACTGCGGCCTTCTGGACCGCGCCGTTGGCGGCCGATTCGCCGTCAGTGTACTTGGGTGCGGCGGCGAAATCCGTGCTCCACGTGGCCGGGGTGTAGAGCCCCTGGTTGAAGTTGCCCTGGTTGCCGAGCAGACCGGAGTGGTCGGTGGAACCGGGCCAGGACAGGGCGAACGGATCCTTCGACACGAACGGCAGGTAGTCCTTGCCGAGGGAGCGAGTGGCGGTGCCGATGTCCTTGACGACCTTCCCGGCTGCGTCGATCTCCTCGATCTTGACGTTGTATTTGAGGTCCAGGGACGTGCCGGAACGGACAATCAGGGGAATGGCCTGCGAGTCCGCGGTGAGCTGTCCGCTGCGCTTCGCCTGCTGGTACTGCGTCATCAGCGGTGCCCAGTACTTGAGCTTGACGCCGAGGAAGTCAGGGCCCTCGTTGAGCTGGTCCATGCTGATGCCGTTGGTGAAGAGGCTTTCGAAGTGGCGGCCGATGGCACCGGCATTCCGCGCGTCAGCGGGCGGGGCCTTCTCGAGCGGGGCCAGGAAGTCGCCCGCGGAGCCGAGCAGTGCGCGCTCGGAGACGGGGTCGACGGCGACCACGGACTCGGTCACTTCGGGAGACAGCGGCAGGGATACCGAAAGGTTGAACAGGTTGTGTTCGGAGCCGCCGGCTGGAGCGGGGAACTTGATGCCCGTCTCGTTTGCGGGAGGGGCGATCCGGATGCTGGTGCCACCGGCCGTCTTCTCTTCGATCAGGCGGGCCTTGCCCAGGCTGCCCTCGGCGGTGGACTTGAACAGGGTCTGCTCGGAGACGCCGTCGGAGCTGACGGCGCTGGCTGTGAGGCGGTACTTCTTGGTCTCGTCGCGCAGGACGGACTCTGCAGCCGGCCATTTGCCGGGGTCCGTTGCGCCGGCGGCCTGGTCCGTGGTGGCCGTGCCTGCCAGTCCGGAGTTGTAGCCAAGGTAGTCCATGGCGTCGAGCCGCGGAGCTTCCAGGTTCTGCGTCACGCGGGACACCAGGCTGATGGGCGCTGCCACCGAGGTTCCGGAAAGCTTCCGGATCTTCTCGAGCTGGTCAAAGCCGATGCCGCCGCCGCCGTTGGCGATCTCCGGCTGCATCAGCGCAGCGGAACCTGCCTTGGCCTGGACCAGGACATCGTAGAGACCTCGCGAATTCTCATCCACCGTCCGGTTAAGTGCGGCCTGCGACTGGCCTTGGACGAGGACCGACAAGCACATGGCTGCGATCAAGATGGCCGCGGTCAGCAGCAGCACTTTGCTTCTGATGAACCTCTGGACGGCGTTCATTGGGGCTCCCTGAAACCTGGATTGCGTGCGCACACCGGGATCCGCAGGCGGCGGATATAAAGGATTTCCTGCCTGGTGTGCAAAAAGTAGTGGCCGGTCTGCCGGCGTGGTCCCGAAACAGGACCCAGCCATTGTAAGCAGACCGGCCAATCATACGTGGCCGGCGTTAATCTCCGGTCACGCGTAGTTGATGGCGGTGCTGTTCCTAGTCCTCGAGGTCCACTTCACGGACCATCTCGGCGCCGATGCCTGCCTTGATGGCGTCAAGCACCTGCTGCGGAACGGAACTGTCGATGGTGAGCAGCGCCAGAACCTGGCCGCCTTCCGCCTGCCGGGCCACCTGCATGCCGCCGATGTTGATGTTGTTCATGCCCAGGATGTGTCCGATGGTGCCGATCACACCGGGCCGGTCGGCGTAGGAAACCACCACCAGGTGCTCGCTGATGGGGATCTCGACGTCGTAGCCATTGACGCCGACGAGCTTCTCCACCTGCTTGGGGCCCGTAAGCGTACCGGCCACGGAGATCTGGCTGCCGTCGCTCAAAGCACCCCGGATAGTCAGGACGTTGCGGTAGTCCTCCGCTTCCGCCGTCGTGATCAGGCGGACGTTGATGCCGCGCTGTTCGGCGATGACGGGGGCGTTGACGTAGGAAACCTGCTCAGTCACGACGTCGGCGAAGATGCCCTTGAGCGCGGCAAGTTCCAGGACCTTGACGTCCAGCGCCGCGATCTCGCCGGCCACCTCGACGTCGATCTGGGTCAGCGAGGCGTGGGTCAGCGCGGTGAAGATCCGGCCCAGCTTTTCGATCAGCGGGATGCCCGGACGGACGTCGGGCGCGATCACGCCGCCGGCCACGTTCACGGCATCCGGAACGAGCTCACCGGCCAGCGCCAGGCGCACGGACTTGGCAACGGAGACGCCTGCCTTCTCCTGGGCTTCATCGGTGGATGCACCCAGGTGCGGGGTGACCACCACGTTGTCCAGGGCGAAGAACGGAAGTTCCGTGCTGGGTTCCTTGACGAAGACGTCCACGGCTGCGCCGGCGATCTGCTTGTCCTGCAGGGCCGCGTAGAGTGCCTCTTCGTCCACGAGGCCGCCACGGGCCACGTTGACCACGTAGGCGGTGGACTTCATCTTGGTGAACGCGTCGGCGCCGAGCATACCGACGGTTTCCGGCGTCTTGGGCATGTGGATGGTGACGAAGTCCGACTGGCTCAGCAGTTCATCGAGTGTGACAAGCCTGACGCCGAGCTGCGCGGCGCGGGCCGAGGTGATGTACGGATCGTAGGCGAGGATTTCGGTGTCGAAGCCCTGGAGGCGGGCAGCAACGAGGGCGCCGATGCGGCCCAGGCCGATGATGCCGATCTTCTTCTCGAAGAGTTCGATGCCGGTGTATTTGGAGCGCTTCCATTCACCGTTTTTCAGGGCGGAGCTCGCCTGCGGGATGTGGCGTGCCAGGCTAAGGATGTGGCCCACCGTCAGTTCCGCTGCCGAAATGATGTTCGACGTCGGGGCGTTGACCACCATCACGCCTGCCTGTGTGGCGGCTTTGATGTCAACGTTGTCCAGGCCAACGCCGGCGCGGGCGATGATCTTCAGGTTCTTCGCGGCGGCAATGGCTTCGGCGTCCATGTGTGTGGCGGAGCGGACCAGGATGGCGTCCACGTCCGCGATGGCGGCGAGCAGCTGGGTCCGGTCGGCGCCGTCGGTGTGGCGGATCTCGAAGTCCGGGCCGAGGGCCTCGATGGTGGCGGGCGAAAGTTCTTCGGCGAGCAGTACTACGGGTTTTGACACGGCTGATCCTCTGCGTTGCAGTCCTGGGGATAGAACAAGTCTAGGCTGACAGAAAGGCCGGGCTCACATTGTTAAGTGTGAGCCCGGCCTCACTGTTGCACGGTGAATGGCGCCGGAAGGGCAGACTTAGCGGGCTGCGGAGCCGTCTACGTAGTCCGCGTCCGTCTGCTGCCAGGCGAACAGGGAGCGCAGCTCGCGGCCAACGGCCTCGATCGGGTGCTTCTCAGCCTTGGCACGCAGGGCCATGAACTCGGCGCCGCCGTTGTCCTGGTCGTCAATGAAGCGCTTGGCGAAGGCACCGCTCTGGATGTCGGAGAGGACAGCCTGCATGTTTTCCTTCACCGCGGGGGTGATGACGCGCGGGCCGGAGACGTAGTCGCCGTACTCTGCGGTGTCGGAAACGCTCCAGCGCTGCTTGGCGATGCCGCCTTCCCACATGAGGTCAACGATGAGCTTGAGCTCGTGAAGCACCTCGAAGTAGGCGATCTCCGGCTGGTAGCCGGCCTCGGTCAGGGTCTCGAAGCCGTACTGGACCAGCTGGGACACGCCGCCGCACAGGACAGCCTGCTCGCCGAAGAGGTCGGTTTCGGTCTCTTCGGTGAAGGTGGTCTTGATGACGCCGGCGCGGGTGCCGCCGATCGCCTTGGCGTAGGACTTGGCCAGGTCCCAGGCTGCGCCGGAGGCGTCCTGCTCCACGGCGATGATGTCCGGGATGCCACGGCCGGCTTCGAATTCGCGGCGCACGGTGTGTCCCGGAGCCTTCGGGGCGATCAGGATGACGTCAACGCCCTCCGGAGCCTCGATGTAGCCGAAGCGGATGTTGAAGCCGTGGGCGAAGGCGAGTGCCTTGCCGGGGGTCAGTTTGGCCTTGATGGAGTCGTTGTAGATCGAGCGCTGGTGCTGGTCCGGTGCCAGGATCATGATGACGTCGGCCCATTCGGCGGCGTCGGCAACGCTGAGAGCCTTGAAGCCGGCTTCTTCGGCCTTGGCGATCGACTTCGAGCCTTCCTTGAGGGCGATGACAACCTCGACGCCGGAATCGCGCAGGTTCAGCGCGTGGGCGTGGCCCTGGGAGCCATAGCCAACGATGGCAACCTTGCGACCCTGGATGATCGACAGGTCGGCGTCGTCGTCGTAGAACATTTCAGTCACTTGGGTAACTCCTCTTGAGTGTGTTCACTGGGTAAATAGTCTGTGGTGTTGCGGTACTGCACGGGCAATGCGCCGCAGGTGGGGCTGCGCCCCGCCTTACTAAGCGCTGCGCAAAGCCCTGTCACTCATGGAGCGGGATCCCCGTCCAACGGCCAGGGTGCCGGACTGCACAATTTCGCGGATGCCGAAGGGCTCGAGCACTGAGAGCAGCGCCGTGAGCTTTTCGGGGTGGCCTGTTGCTTCAATGACCACGGAGTCTGTGGAGACGTCAACCACTGAAGCACGGAACAGGTCTGCAGCCTGGGTCACCTGCAGACGAGTTGCGGCATCCGCACGTACCTTGACCAGGATGTGGTCTCGCTGTACGGAAGATTCGGGGGTCAGCTCAACAATCTTGATCACGTTGACCAGCTTGTTGAGCTGCTTGGTGACCTGTTCAATAAGGTCACCATCGGCGTCGACGACGACGGTCATCCGGGACATGCCCGGAACTTCCGTCGGGCCGACGGCCAGGGAGTTGATGTTAAAGGCGCGTCGGGCGAACAGGCTCGCGACGCGGGTCAGTACACCGGGCTTGTCTTCAACCAGAACGGACAGTGTGTGGCGGGTCATGTTCAGTCCTCCTCTTCCCATTCCGGGGTCATGTTGCGGGCAACCTGGATCTGGTCGTTACTCACGCCGGCGGGCACCATTGGCCACACCATGGAGTCGGGGCTCACCACGAAGTCGATGACCACAGGGCGGTCATTGATTTCGAGGGCCTTCTGGATGGTGGCATCAATATCCTCGTCCCGCTCGCAGCGGAAGGAAGCACAACCGTAGGCCTCCCCCAGCTTGACGAAGTCCGGGATCCGGACGGTCTCGTGGCCGGTGTTGAGGTCCGTGTTGGAGTAGCGGCCCTCGTAGAACAGGGTCTGCCACTGGCGGACCATGCCCAGCGACGAGTTGTTGATGATGGCAACCTTGATGGGGATCTTGTTGATGGCGCAGGTGGCCAGTTCCTGGTTGGTCATCTGGAAGCAGCCATCGCCGTCGATGGCCCAGACCACGCGGTCCGGCTCCCCCACCTTGGCGCCCATGGCAGCCGGTACGGCATAGCCCATGGTGCCCGCGCCGCCCGAGTTCAGCCAGGCATGCGGACGCTCGTACTTGATAAACTGCGCCGCCCACATCTGGTGCTGGCCAACGCCGGCAACGTAGATGCCTTCGGGGCCGGTCAGCGCGCCGATGCGTTCGATGACGCGCTGCGGGGCGCTGAGCCCGTCCTCCGGCTCGGTCCAGCCCAGCGGGTAGGTTTCCTTAAGGTTGTTAAGGAACGCCCACCACGTGGTGAGGTCCGGGGTGCCGGCGGATTCGAACTGTGAGCGGACCGCCTCGGTGAGCTCGGGGATGATTTCCTTGACGGATCCCACGATCGGCACGTCGGCGGTACGGTTCTTGGAGATTTCGGCGGGGTCAATATCCGCGTGGATCACCTTGGCGTTCGGCGCGAAGGACTTCAGGATGCCCGTCACGCGGTCATCGAAGCGGGCTCCGAGCGTGATGAGCAGATCGGACTGCTGCAGCGCCGTCACGGCAGAAACGGTGCCGTGCATCCCCGGCATCCCCACGTGCTGCGGGTGGGAATCCGGGAAGGCGCCGCGTGCTGTCAGAGTGGTGACCACAGGCGCGCCGGTCAGTTCGGCCAGTTCGCGGAGCTCAGCAGAGGCGTGCGCCTTGACCACGCCGCCGCCGACGTACAGGACAGGCTTGCTGGCTGCGGCAATGAGTTTGGCGGCTTCGCGGACCTGCTTGTTGTGGCCGCGGGTGACCGGCCGGTATCCCGGCAGATCGATTTTCGGCGGCCAGGAGAACGTCATCTGTCCCTGCTGGGCATCCTTGGCGATATCCACCAGCACCGGGCCGGGGCGGCCCGTGGACGCGAGGTGGAAGGCCTCGGCCATGACATGCGGAATATCCTGGGGGTTGGTGACCAGGAAGGAGTGCTTCGTGATCGGCATGGTGATGCCCACGATGTCTGCTTCCTGGAACGCATCGGTGCCGATCACGGCGCTGGACACCTGGCCGGTAATGGCCACCAGCGGCACGGAATCCATGTGGGCATCCATGATGGCGGTAACGAGGTTGGTGGCACCGGGGCCCGAGGTGGCGATACAGACGCCTACCCGGCCGGTAACCATGGCATAGCCTTGCGCGGCGTGGCCGGCTCCCTGTTCGTGACGGACCAGGATGTGATTCATCCTGGAGGCCATCAAGGGGTCATAGGTAGGCAGGATAGCGCCACCAGGCAAACCAAAAATATCGTCGACGCCGAGTTCTTCGAGCGATCGGACAATAGCTTGTGAGCCGGTCATCACCGTTGGGGGTACAACGTTGTTCGGCCCAAGGACAGGAGAGACAGCGGCAAGATCAGCGACGACGGCGGCCTGGTCAGCCGTTCGGTCGGCGCGTTCCGGAGCCTTGGGGGCTCCAGCGGACTTAGTAGCCATCAGCGAGGGGCTGATCGGCGATCCTTTGCTCATCGGACTCTTCCTTGTGGATCATCTGTGTACTTGGAAATGCGGGAAATAAAAAAACCCCTCAGCCTTGCGGCTTTTCGAGGGGTTGCGCGTGACAGTTCGTTACCAGTCGGGCTAGTCAGCCACACGCTTGGTAAGGACGACGACTGCATCTGCAGCGGCGCAGCTGGTAACGAATACGATCATGCGTTCAGTTTTCCCTCTGCGTGAGATGCGTGTCAACGAGGGTGGTGCACATCTCACAGTGTGGACACCGTTGTCCACTAGTTGGCCACGTTCCCCAACTGGGTCGCAGTAACTGTCGTTTTGAGCGCTCATAACGACAGTTACTGCTACCTAGTTGGGCTCAACCAGCGGCCGGTGGTTGAGCCAGTCGAAACCGGACTTACTACCCGCAGTATGCGCCCGTCGAGGCACTGTGGACCAGCTTCGCGTACTTGGCGAGCACACCCTTGGTGAACTTGGCCGGGAGGGGCTCCCAGCCGATCTTGCGGGATTCGAGCTCGGCCTCATCCACCAGCAGGTCGAAGCTGCGGGCGGCGATGTCCACGCGGATCCGGTCCCCGTCCTTGACGAAGGCAATGGGGCCGCCGTCGACAGCTTCCGGTGCCACGTGGCCGATGCAGAGGCCGGTGGTTCCGCCGGAGAAGCGTCCGTCGGTCAGCAACAGAACGTCCTTGCCCAAGCCTGCGCCCTTGATGGCACCGGTGATGGCGAGCATCTCGCGCATGCCGGGGCCGCCCTTGGGGCCTTCGTAGCGGATGACCACAACGTCCCCGGCCTTGATCAGGCCCTTGTCCAAGGCGGCCAGGGCGCCCTGCTCACGCTCGAACACGCGGGCGGTGCCTTCAAAGACGTCGGCGTCGAAGCCGGCACTCTTCACCACGGCACCCTCCGGCGCCATGGAACCGTGCAGGATGGTGATGCCGCCGGTCTTGTGGATCGGATTGTCCATGGCACGGAGGATCTTGCCGTCCAGGTCCGGCGGGTTGATCGCGGCGAGGTTCTCGGCAACGGTCTTGCCGGTGACGGTGAGGCAGTCGCCGTGCAGCAGGCCCGCGTCGAGCAGCGCGCGCATGATGACCGGCACACCGCCGATCTTGTCGACGTCCGTCATAACGTAGCGGCCGAACGGCTTGAGGTCACCCAGGTGCGGGATCTTGTCGCCGATGCGGTTGAAGTCCTCCAGGTTCAGTTCGACTTCAGCTTCGCGGGCGATGGCCAGCAGGTGCAGGACGGCGTTGGTGGAGCCACCGAAGGCCATGGTGACGGCTATGGCGTTTTCGAACGCCTTTTTGGTCATGATGTCCCGGGCGGTGATGCCGAGGCGGAGCAGGTTCACCACTGCTTCGCCGGACTTGCGGGCAAATTCATCACGACGGCGGTCTGCCGAGGGCGGGGCGGCCGAGCCGGGCAGCGACATGCCCAGCGCCTCGCCGATGCAGGCCATGGTGTTGGCGGTGTACATTCCGCCGCAGGCGCCTTCGCCGGGGCAGATGGCCTTTTCGATGCGGGTCAGGTCTTCGAGGCTCATCTTGCCGGCGGCACAGGCACCGACGGCTTCGAAGGCGTCAATGAGGGTGACTTCCTTTTCGGAGCCGTCCTCGAGCTTGACCCAGCCCGGCATGATGGAGCCCGCGTACAAGAAGACGCTGGCGAGGTCCAGGCGGGCGGCAGCCATCAGCATGCCCGGCAGGGACTTGTCACAGCCGGCGAGCAGGACGGAACCGTCGATGCGCTCGGCCTGCATCACTGTTTCCACGGAGTCGGCAATGACCTCACGGGAAACGAGGGAGAAGTGCATGCCTTCGTGGCCCATGGAGATGCCGTCGGAGACGGAGATGGTGCCGAACTGCATGGGGAAGCCGCCGCCTGCGTGGACGCCTTCCTTGGCGCCCTGGGCCAGCCGGTTCAGGGAGAGGTTGCAGGGAGTGATTTCATTCCAGGAACTCGCAACGCCGATCTGGGGCTTTGCGAAGTCGTCGTCGCCCATGCCGACTGCGCGGAACATGCCGCGCGCGGGGGCGGCATGGATCCCGTCGGTGACGACCCGGCTGCGGGGCTTGATATCGATCTTGTTCTCGGTTGCTGTTTGGGTGTCCTCACTCATGGGTCAAAGTCTATGACTCCGATCGGGACGCCAACGACCCGAATGGCCCGTTTGGCCCATTTTCAGGAATATTTCGATCAAATAGTGGACTCTCGTCTCAAATTTTGAGACGGACCCTTACCGGCCCGCCGGAACCTAGACAGTCCCGTTCGCGCCGACGTACCGTCAGGGAACGGCAACCATGCCTTCCGGACTGAAGGGCCCTGCTATGGATTTTGTCTTCTGGATTATCCTCATTGTGCTGATCGTGGGCGTTGTATGGTGGCTGCTGAACCGCGGCAGCTCCTCGGGCACAGGCGACTCCATGCCGATCCGGACGGACGGCGGCCTGGCCGGCGGAAGCGCGGCTGCCTCGGCGGAAGCCGCCGGCACGGCGGGCATCCCCAGCGCTGCGGGCTTCGGCGCTGCTGAGCCGGCAGCGCCGACGACGGCGGACGAATCGCCCGAGCGGTCCAGCGCGGCAGAACACCAGGACGCCGACGGTGAAGCCGACTCTGCCGGTTCCACGGATACTGCCGCAACTGATGCACCGGAACGCCTGCCCTCCGACGAACTGTCATCCCCTGAAGGGTCGGCTGGCTCTGAGGAACCGTCGCCCCCTGAGGGCCGGGCCCGTCCCGAGGATCCGGCTCGCCCGCAGGAGCCAACAACCCCGGAGCCTGTAATCCAGGAACCCGGCAGCCGGGAGGCAGACGAAGCCGAGTGGGAAACCCAGTGGTCAGAGGCAAGCGCGCCAACCCCCGCGGCCGCCAGCCACCGGCCGGCAGGCGAAGCGTCCACCGCTATGGCAGGCACTCCGCTGCCCGAAGCACCACCGGCCCAGGACACCGGATTCGTGCATCACTCGGAATACACGGAGCCCCATGCGCCTACGCTGCCCGGCGCCGAAACGGCCGCTGCCGAAGCCGCTGAAGCGGACGGGGACGGGGACGGGGACGGGTACTCGGACGTGGAACCGGACGCTGTCGATTCAGCCAGTGGCGCGGCAA
This sequence comes from Pseudarthrobacter sp. RHLT3-21, assembly GCF_059383495.1. NCBI lineage: Bacteria > Bacillati > Actinomycetota > Actinomycetes > Micrococcales > Micrococcaceae > Pseudarthrobacter > Pseudarthrobacter sp. RHLT3-21. Next base: position 352,212 of record NZ_JBWZCI010000001.1, on the reverse strand, counting down.
CCACGAAATCCGCGCAAACCGCAGGTTCCACGGAGACTGCAGTACCCACAGAGCCTGCGGAACCCGCGACCATGGAGCCCGCAGCGGTGGCGGACAACGAAGCTGCGCCGGAACCAACGGGACACTTGGCCGCGGACCAGCCCTACGGCGCCGGCTCAGCGTCGCCCGGCCCGGACGGGAGCGGCCCGGCGGATTTCGAGGTCAAGGCCGACGCCGGATCGATGGTCTATTACGAAGAGGGGCATCCTGACTATGAGCAGACGAAAGCCGACGTCTGGTTTGAGTCGGCGTCCCACGCGGAGGCTGCCGGTTTCCGGGCTCCCCGGCGCACCCGCATCTGAACGGGCGCAGGCGCCCTTCCGGGAGTTCGCGGCGGTCAAGCCCGCTGCGGGCGCCTTCGCAGTGTGCCTGGCCCTGCTGCTGTCGGGCTGCACGGGGGACGCCAACGACGCTCACACCGGCAGCGTCACCGGTACGGGCAATGCCACCGGCCCCGTCACCACAACCGCCACGGGAAAAACCACGCCGCCGGAAGTTGTGGGCCGCCTCGATCTCCAGCTCGACATTCCCTGGGCCGCGGTATTCCTGCCGAACGGGATCGCCATCATCTCCGAGCGTGACTCAGCACTGCTGAAGGCTGTCCGTGATGGCCGGGCGACCACTATCGGCCAGGTCCCCGGCGTAGACCCAGGCGGTGAGGGCGGCCTGCTGGGACTCGCCCTCTCCCCCGGCTTCGAGGCCGACAACTACCTTTACCTGTACTTCACGTCTGCGCAGGACAACCGGATTGCCCGGCTCAAGCTGACCGAACAGCCTGACGGATCCTTGGACTTTGGCGACCCCGAGGTGGTCTTTTCCGGAATCCCCAAGGCATCCACGCACAACGGCGGCCGGATCCGGTTCGGCCCAGACGGGTTCCTGTACGTGGGCACTGGCGACTCCCAGCACCGGGAGCAGCCGCAGGACCCGAACGCCCTGGGCGGGAAGATCCTGCGGCTGACTCCCGAGGGTGACCCCGCACCCGGCAACCCTTTTGACAATGCCGTGTACAGCCTGGGGCACCGGAACGTCCAGGGACTGGCGTGGGACAGCGCCGGACGGCTCTGGGCCAGCGAGTTCGGCCCGGACGTCAACGATGAGCTCAACCTCATCGCCGCGGGAGCCAACTACGGGTGGCCCGCAGTGACCGGGGCGCCGCACCGGGAGGGGTTCCGCGATGCGAAGGTGGTTTGGTCTTCCACGGCGGACTCCTCGCCCAGCGGCCTGGAAATTGTCGGGTCCACCGCCTACCTCGGAGCCCTGCGCGGCCAACGCCTCTGGACGGTGGCCCTGTCCGGCGAGGAGGCCAGTGCGCCTGTGGCCTATTTCACAAGCGAATACGGCAGGATCCGGGACGTCATCAGGACCCCCGACGGCGGCTTCTGGCTGCTTACTAACAACAAAAACCCTGATTTTGTGCTGGTTCTGGGCCCTCCCGGCTGAAGCTCGGGGCAACGGCGGCTTCGATTTCACATGGCCCGAAAGTTCGTGTAGAGTTTCATGTCGTTGCGGAGATCAACCGGGAAAGAAAAAGCCCGGAAGGTCACCACAAAAGAGATGCACCTCTAGCTCAATTGGCAGAGCAATTGACTCTTAATCAATGGGTTCCGGGTTCAAGTCCCGGGGGGTGCACCAAGGGAAATACAGCCCCTGGCACGCGGAAACGCGGCCAGGGGCTGTTTCTGTTTCTGGCGCGAGAATTACATCGGCAATGACATTAGGCCAAAAAATCCGGCACCACCACTGCGGAACTTTGCAGCGGGGATGCCGGAGAGGTCTTTTCCGGATTCCGGGATTCCTAGCCGAGAGGGGCGCCGTCCACCAAAGCCCGGGTGGCCGGCGATGCGAACTGGCTGGCCAGCTCACGGACCACGGCCTGGAGCTCCTGCCGCAGGACGTCAGGGTCAATGGTTGCCGCAGCGAGCACCGCCCGCTCCATCTCAACTGCTGCGGCTGCGGCTTTCCGGCCGCTGTCGGTGAGGGACACCACCTGGCTGCGGCGGTCCGAGGTGCTACGGACACGGGCAATGTGGCCGTGGGACTCCAACCGGCTAAGGGTCTTACCCATGGTCTGGGCCTGAACGCGCACATATTGGGCGAGCTGGGCCTGGGTCATAGGTCCTTGAGCTGCGAGGACTTCGATAGCGATCACGCCGGCGTGCGTCAGTCCGATGGCACTTAGCTTTTCGTTCCAGGAGTGTTCAACGAGGCGTGCCGCAGTGGACAATAGGCGCCCAGTGGGCCAGCGATCCATGTCAGGCATACCAGCAAGTATAGCCAAGGCTGGTTAGCACCGGCTCTGGATGCTTACTAAAATGGTGCGTTCCGCCTGCAACGAGGAGATTAATAGTGGCTGACAGACTCTTGACCGGTGACCTGGCTCCCGGCTTCACCCTGAAGGACTCGTCGGGTAAGGACGTCAGCCTTGCTTCCCGTCACGGCGGCAGCACCATCGTCTATTTCTACCCGGCCGCCGCAACCCCGGGCTGCACTAAACAGGCATGCGATTTCCGCGACAGCCTGGCGTCCTTCACGTCGGCCGGCTATCGGGTCCTGGGCATCTCCCCCGATTCGGTGAACAAACTTGCTGCCTTTGCCGCCAATGAGGACCTTAGCTTTCCGTTGCTCTCGGATGGGGACCACGCCGTGGCCGAGGCCTATGGAGCCTGGGGCGAAAAGAAGAACTACGGACGGACCTATGAGGGACTGATCCGCAGCACCGTGGTGATCGATCCCGACGGCAAAGTGGCATTGGCCCAGTACAACGTCCGGGCCACCGGCCACGTGGCGAAACTGCGCCGCGACCTCACGCTGGACGCGTAGCGCACAACGCGTGAGCCGCCGGTGCGGGCAGGCAGGAACCGGCTGACCGGAACCCCGCCTGCCCGAGGCTACAATGGAAACTGGCATCCGCCGTCGTACGTTTTTATCCGTTGGCCATCTGGCCAAGGTCAAGACAGCGGCGGCACCTGCCAAGCGCGAGTGGTGAAATTGGCAGACACGCAGGATTTAGGTTCCTGTGCCTTCGGGCGTGGGGGTTCAAATCCCCCCTTGCGCACACATAGACAGAGATCCCGGGCCCACAGGCCCGGGATCTCTGTCGTTTAACTGCTGCCAGCCACGCCGTTCTCCTCCGGTTTGGCGCCAAATTTAAAACTCTTGGCGATCCACCCATCCGCTTCCGCGCTCCGGCCGAATACCCATTGAGACACCAGCCAAGGGCAGGTGCCCAACAGTCGGAAAAGGCCACGCGGCAGGCACCAAGTCTGCGGCAGGCAAGAAATCGGCACAAACAAGGAGAACCGAAATGCAGTCATTCAAGCGCACATCCTTCACCGTCGCAGGCGTTGCAGCTGCAGCCCTGTTGAGCCTCACCGCCTGCGGTGGAGCCGCATCAACAACCCCGAGCTCCTCCGCTCCGGCCGCCGCACCGTCGGCTTCCAAAATGGCTCCGTCACCGTCCGCCAGTGCTGCTGCCATGGATCCGGCCGCAAACCTCGTTGGCGCAGGCTGCGCCGGCTACGCGGAGAAGGTCCCCACCGGTGCAGGCTCGGTTGCCGGCATGGCCCTTGACCCGGTAGCGGTCGCGGCGTCCAACAACCCCATCCTGACCACCCTCACGGCAGCTGTCTCCGGCAAGCTGAACCCCAAGGTTGACCTGGTTGACACCCTTAACGGCGGCGAGTTCACAGTCTTCGCTCCGGTGGACTCCGCCTTCGCCAAGATCGACGCGGCCACCATTGAAACGCTGAAAACCGACGACGCCCTGCTGAGCAAGATCCTGACCTACCACGTGGTCCCCGGCCAGATCACCCCGGACAAGATCGCCGGCACACACGCCACGGTCCAGGGCGGTTCAGTCACGGTTACCGGCAGCAAGGATGCCCTCATGGTTGACGGTGCCAGCGTCATCTGCGGCGGTGTCAAGACCAAGAACGCCACCGTTTACCTGATCGACTCGGTGCTTATGCCCAAGTAGTCCCGCTTTCACGCCCAGAGGCCTGTTCCCGCCGGAACGGGCCTCTGGGCGTGTGCCCAGGGAACACCGGGTTGCGTCAACTAGACTGTGTCCTTGGCCCGCAGTCGGCGGCGCCGGCCAGAAGCAGCCAGAGGTGATAGACGAGTGCCCAGCAGTACTTCGCGGCGAACGGTCATCAAGACCGGCGCCGTTTTTATGGCGTTAGGTCTGACATCCTGTACCGGCATCCCTTCGCCGTCACCAACATCCACGTCCCCTTCGACGGCGCCCGCCGGCGTTGAGCCCACCGAAACGTTCACTTTCGGCACGGCGTCCCAGCCCTTGGGCCTTGACCCTGCGCTCTCGAGCGATGTGGAAAGCTACCGGATCACTCGGCAGATCCTCGAAGGCCTGGTGGGTGTGGACCAGACCACCGGTAAACCCACGCCGCTGCTGGCAACGGAATGGTCCGAAGCCGACGAAGGCCGCTCCTATACGTTCAAACTCCGCAGCGGCGTCTCGTTCCAGGACGGCACGCCCTTTAACGCCGACGCCGTGTGTGCCAACTTCAACCGCTGGTTCGCCTTCTCCCCGGAACTGCGGCGGCAAGCTCCGGGAAGCTCGTTCAAAAGCGTGTTCAAGGCACATTCCGACGATGCTGCGCTCTCCATTTTCAAGAGCTGTACGGCCTTGTCCGCTGACACTGTGCGGATCGACCTGACCCAGAACTTTACCGCGTTCCTCCAGGCGCTCACGCTGCCGGCGTTCGCCATGGCGTCCCCGGCAGCCCTCACCGCGGGCACAGCGGACGTCCTGGACCAGACCCGTGGCGGAAACCCGGTCTCCCGGTTCGCCACCAACCCCGTCGGCACCGGACCGTTCAGCCTGGCCTCCTGGGACGAAGCGAGTGTCCGGCTCGTCAGCCACAAAACCTACTGGGGTGACCGCGGGCAGATCTCCACCATCAATTTCGTCACGTACGACCACCCCCAGACGCGGCTTCAGGCCCTCCTGGACGGCAAGATCGACGGCTACGACGCCGTCACGGTGGGCAATTTCGATCAGCTGGTCAAGCGGGGCATGCAGATCGTCCAGCGTGATCCTTTTTCGGTGATGTACCTGGGCATCAACCAGGAAATTCCGGTCCTGCAGAACGAAAAGGTCCGGCAGGCCATTGAACTGGCCATCGACAAGGAAACCCTGATCCGCAAGTTCTTTATCGACAACACCGCCAAGGCCTCACAGTTCGTCCCGCCCAAGATCAGCGGTTTCAATAACGACGCTCCCGCTCTGGGCCACGACCCGGTCAAGGCCAAGGCCTACCTGGCCGAGGCCGGCTACAACGGGGAGGAACTCAGGTTCTACTATCCCCTCAATGCCACCCGCCCGTATCTGCCCACGCCGGAGAAAATCTACGCCGAAATCAGCCGGCAACTGACCGCCGTCGGGCTCAACATCAAACCTGTCCCGGTGGACTGGTCTGCGGGCTATCTCCAGAAGGTGCAGTCACCCGGGGACCACGGGCTCCACCTGCTCGGCTGGAACGGCGCATATGCCGACGCCGATAACTTTGTGGGCCCGCTGTTCGGCGAGAAGAACGGCGAATTCGGATACCAGGACCCGCAGGTCTTTTCCAAGATCAACCGCGCCCGGGGCCTCCCCGCAGGCAAGGAACGCGACGATCAGTACCACACCATCAACGCCCAGATCGCGGCCACTGTGCCGGCCGTTCCCATCGCCTTCCCCATCTCGGCCCTCGCACTCTCGGACCGCGTCAGCAGCTACCCGGCGTCCCCGGTACTGAATGAAGTTTTCACAAAGGTACAGCTAAAGCCTTGACGGTCCGGCCCAATTTCAGTATGCGGGCTGCCCGGGGATATTCTTTGACAGCCAGAGCCGCTGCTATCGGAGACTGATTGTGACCTTCATATCCAAGACCCAACATGCCGACGTCGTACTGATTGGCGGCGGCATCATGAGCGCCACGCTCGGGGCGTTCATCAAGCAGCTTGAACCGAACTGGACCATCTCCCTGTTCGAACGCCTGGATCAGCCCGGGCTGGAAAGCTCCGACCCCTGGAACAACGCCGGAACGGGACATGCCGCCCTGTGCGAGCTCAACTATTCCCCCGCAGCCAAAGACGGCTCGGTGGACCCGGCCAAGGCCCTGCTCATCAACGAACAGTTCCAGCTGTCCCGCCAGTTCTGGTCCCATCTTGTGGAAGAATCCCTGATCGGCTCGCCGAAGGGCTTCATCAACACCGTCCCGCACATGAGTTTTGTGATCGGCGAGAACAACACCAAGTTCCTCAAGACCCGCTACGAGGCGCTCAAGCCCCACACGCTGTTCCGCAGCATGGAGTACTCCGAGGACCACGCGCAGATCGCCAAGTGGGCACCCCTGATCGTCAAGGGCCGCGACCCCAAGCAGAGGATCGCCGCGACCCGGGCAACGGAGGGGACCGACGTCGACTTCGGGGCACTCACCCGTGAGCTGACCACCTATCTCGGGAACAACGGCGTCGAAATCAACTACGGCCATGACGTCACCGGGATCTCCAAGGCGGCCGACGGCGGCTGGGACCTTTCGACCAAGCACCCGGCTTCCGGGGAACACGGCAACATACATGCCAAGTTTGTGTTTGTGGGCGCCGGCGGCGGTGCGCTGCACCTCCTCCAGGCCTCCGGCATTCCGGAGAGCAAGGGATACGGCGGCTTCCCCGTATCCGGCCAGTTCTTCCGCTGCACCGACGAAAAACTGGCCGCCCAGCACAGCGCCAAGGTCTATGGCCAGGCCTCGGTGGGTGCCCCGCCCATGTCAGTCCCCCACCTGGACACCCGCTATGTGGACGGGAAGCGTTCACTGCTGTTCGGCCCTTACGCCGGCTTCTCCACGAACTTCCTGAAAAACGGCTCGTACCTTGACCTGCCGCTGTCCATCCGTCCCAGCAACATCATCCCGATGCTGGCTGTGGCCAAGGACAATATGGACCTCACGGCCTACCTCGTGAAAGAAGTAGCCAAGCGCCACGGCGACAAGGTGGAGGCGCTCCGGGAGTACTACCCCGAGGCCAAGGACGGCGACTGGGAACTCATCACCGCCGGCCAGCGCGTCCAAATCATCAAGAAAGACCCGAAAAAGGGTGGCGTACTCCAGTTCGGCACCGAAGTCATCGCCGGCCGCGACGGCACCATCGGGGCGCTTCTTGGGGCCTCGCCCGGCGCCTCCACGGCCGTGCCCATCATGATTGAACTGCTGCAGAAGTCCTTCCCCAAGAATTTCAAGGGCTGGCAGGGCAAGCTCAAGGACATGATGCCGGGCTACGGCGTCAAGCTGGATGAGAATCCGGATCTGGCCGCAGACCTCGAGACGGCAACGGCCAAGGCATTGCAGCTGGAGAGCGTTTCCGCCAACCACTGACGCCCGGCAGTCCGGCGGGCGTCAGGCCCGGCTGGACGGTCCGGTCCGGTCCATAGGAGTCCGTCAACCCCACAGGAGAGACCCGCGATGTTCCGGCTGGCACAACTTTCATTGGCAAACCGGGCGCTGATCGCGCTGATCACCGTCTTCGCGACGGTGTTCGGCGTGATCACCATGTCATCGCTGAAACAGGAACTCATCCCCTCCATTGAGTTCCCGCAGATCACTGTCCTCTCTGCCATGCCCGGCGCGTCACCTGAAGTGGTGGACAAGCAGGTCAGCGCACCGCTGGAAACTGCCCTGAACGGCGTCGAAGGCCTGGAGTCCACCTCTTCGACGTCGCGCAACGGCGTCTCACAGATCTCCATGGTGTTCACCTACGGGACAAACCTTGACCGCGCCCGGAACCAGATCGACCGGGCCATCTCCAACGCCAAGCGTTCCCTGCCGGAGGACGTGCAGCCGCAGGCCATCGCGGGCAGCATCAGCGATTTCCCCATCGTCTTCCTGGCAGTGTCCTCGGACAAACCGCTGAGCGAACTCAACGCCGACCTCCAGCGTCTCTCCGTTCCCCGGCTCCAGAAGATCGACGGCGTCCGGGGAGCCGACGTGACCGGCGGCGCCACCCAGCACATCCAGATCCTCCCCCGTCCCGAAGCGATGGCCGCCAAGGGCGCCACGATCGAGTCCATCCGCAACGCCCTCGGCAACAACGGCGCGCTGATCCCGGCCGGGACCATCCAGGAGCAGGGCAAGACGCTCTCCCTCCAGATCGGCAGCCCGGTGGATTCCCTGGACGCCATCAAGGCATTGCCCCTGGGCGGAGCCAAGGATGCCGCGACGATCGGCACGGTGGCCGACGTCAGCCTGCAGGACAACGAACGGACCTCCATCACCCGGACCAACGGCCAGGAAACGCTGGCGGTGTCCGTGACCAAGAAGCCCGAGGGAGACACCGTGGGAATCTCCCACGCCGTGAACGACTCGTTGGCGGACCTTGAGGCCGAACTGGGGTCCAACGCAAAATTCACGGCCGTGTTCGACCAGGCCCCGTTCATCGAGAAGTCCATCAAGGACCTCACCACCGAGGGCCTGCTCGGGCTGGGCTTCGCCGTCGCCGTCATCCTAGTTTTCCTGATGTCTGCCCGCTCCACCCTAGTTACTGCGGTGTCCATTCCGCTCTCGCTGCTGATCACGTTTATTGGCCTGTCCGCGACCGGCTATTCACTGAACATCCTGACCTTGGGCGCGCTCACCATTGCGATCGGCCGGGTGGTGGATGACTCGATTGTGGTGATCGAAAACATCAAACGCCACCTCAGCTACGGGGAGGAGAAAGTCCCGGCGATCCTCACCGCCATCCGGGAGGTGGCTGGCGCCATCACAGCCTCCACTTTGACCACCGTGGCGGTCTTCCTGCCCATTGCCTTTGTGGGTGAGCTCGCCGGCGAACTCTTCCGGCCCTTCGCCCTGACAGTCACCATGGCGCTGCTGGCATCCCTGCTGGTATCGCTGACCATCGTGCCGGTCCTTGCCTATTGGTTCCTCAAGAGCCCCGCCGGTTCCGCTGCCGGTCCGCCTGCTGCCCGCGAAGCTACCGCCCGTGTTGCTGCCGCAGCCCGTGCCCAGGCCCAGGAGGCCGAACAGAAGAGCCGGCTTCAGCGTGCGTACCTGCCGGTCCTCAGCAAGACCCAGAAGCATCCGGTGCTGACGCTGGTCGCCGCCGTTCTGGTCCTCGGCGCCACGGCGGCCATGACGCCGCTGCTGTCCACCAACCTCCTCGGCGATTCCGGCCAGAACAGCATGACTGTCCGCCAGGTGATGCCGGCGGGCACCAGCCTGGCCGACACCAGCACTGCCGCCGTTAAGGTCGAGGAAGTCCTCCGCGGCATCGAGGGGGTCAAGAATGTCCAGGTCACCTCCGGCAACGCGCAGGCCGGTTTTGCCGCCCTGACGTCTTCCGGCTCCGCCAATTCCTCGTTCACTGTGGTGACGGATGAGAAGGCGAACCAGGCAAAGCTGCAGGAAACCGTCCGGGCTGAAGTGGGCAAGGTGGCCGGTTCCGGGAAAATTACTGTCGGTTCCCAGCAGGGTGGCTTCGGGACGTCCTCCACGGTGGACATCACCATCAAGGCGGCAACGTCCGAGGACCTCCGCATGGCGAGCGAGGCCATGGTGGAAGCCATGACCGGCGTGCCGGAAACCAGCGAGGTGACCACCAACCTCGCGGCCAGCCAGCCGGTGGTCCAGGTCAAGGTTGACCGGGCCAAGACCGCGGCGGCCGGACTGAACGAGGAACAGGTAGCCGGCGTCCTGGCTGCCACGATCAGCCCCATCCCCGCAGGGACGGTCCGGATCGACACCAACGACTTTCCGGTCCAGATCGGCAAGGGCACCCGGTTCACCAGCATCGACGCCGTGCGCAACATCCCACTCCCGGCATCCGGCGCCCCCGTCACCCTGGGCAGCATCGCGGCCGTGGAACAGGTGGACGTGCCGGTCTCCATTACCGCCAGCAACGGCCAGCGGACCGCCAAAGTGTCAGTCACGCCGTCGGGCTCCAACCTTGGTGCGGTGAACGCGGAGGTGCAGAAGCGCCTCACGGACGTCAGCCTCCCAGCGGGGGTCACGGCGGAACTCGGCGGCGCCACCACCCAGCAGGCTGAGTCCTTCCAGCAGCTGGGCCTGGCGCTGCTCGCGGCGATCGCGATTGTCTACGTCATTATGGTGGCCACCTTCAAGTCGCTGATCCAGCCCCTGATCCTGCTGGTGTCCGTTCCCTTTGCTGCCACCGGTGCCGTGGCGCTGCTGCTGGCCACGGGCGTTCCGCTGGGCCTGCCGTCGCTGATCGGCATGCTGATGCTTGTGGGCATTGTGGTCACCAACGCCATTGTGCTCATCGACCTCATCAACCAGTACCGGCAGCCACGGGACGGCAGCGCAGGGATGAGCGTGCCGGACGCAATCACCCATGGCGCGAGGCAGCGCCTCCGCCCCATCCTGATGACCGCGCTGGCCACCGTTTTCGCCCTGACACCCATGGCGCTCGGCCTGACCGGGGGCGGCGGCTTCATTTCCCAGCCGCTGGCCGTGGTGGTGATCGGCGGCCTGGTCTCGTCCACAGCGCTGACCCTGGTGCTGGTTCCGGTGCTGTACCGGCTTGTGGAGGGACGGCGGGAAACAAAGGCACTGCTCCGTGCCATGCAGCAGCGCCCGGAGTTTGCCGCGGCGGACGATGTCGATGCCGAGTTCCGCGACTGGACCACCGGTATGGTGCCCCGCGTCAGTGGCCGCCGCGCCGCTCCGGGCGACCCGCAGTAACGCCTGGAATATTCTCACCGGGGAGATGTTATATCCGTCGATACATGCAAACGCATGAAACTCGGGTATAGTGGAAACAAGCCCAGAGAAGTCCAGAGAAGTCCAGGAAACGGAAGGCACACCATGCAGATTGGCGTATTCAGCGTCAGTGACATCACCACTGACCCCACCACCGGCCGGACGCCCACGGAGAACGAACGCATCAAGGCGGCCGTGGCGATCGCCAAAAAAGTCGAGGAAATCGGCATGGATGTCTTCGCCCTCGGCGAGCACCACAACCGCCCGTTCTTCTCCTCCTCGCCCACCACCACCCTCGCGTACATCGCCGCCCAGACCGAGCGGATCACCCTCTCAACAACCACCACGCTGATCACCACCAACGATCCGGTCAAGATCGCCGAAGACTTCGCCATGCTCCAGCACCTCGCCGACGGCCGCGTGGATCTGGTCCTGGGCCGCGGCAACACGGCTCCGGTGTACCCGTGGTTCGGCAAGAACATCCAGGACGGCGTGGAACTGGCCATCGAAAACTACAGCCTGCTGCGCCGGCTGTGGGACGAGGACACGGTGAACTGGTCCGGCAAATTCCGAACGCCGCTGCAGAACTTCACCTCCACCCCGCGCCCGCTCGACGGCGTGGCCCCCTTTGTGTGGCACGGATCCATCCGCACACCGCAGATCGCCGAAGTGGCCGCCTACTACGGCGACGGGTTCTTCGCGAACAACATCTTCTGGCCCAAGGAGCACTACCAGCAGCTGATCAGCCTCTACCGTGAGCGCTACGAGCACTACGGCCACGGCAAGGCGGACCAGGCCATCGTTGGCCTCGGCGGCCAGTTCTTCATGCGGAAGAACTCCCAGGATGCCGTGAAGGAATTCCGGCCTTACTTCGATAACGCACCCGTCTACGGCCACGGCCCGTCGCTGGAGGACTTCACCTCCCAGACACCGCTGACGGTGGGCAGCCCGCAGGAAGTCATCGAAAAGACCCTCACCTTCCGCGAGTACTTCGGCGACTACCAGCGCCAGCTGTTTTTGATCGACCACGCGGGCCTGCCCCTGAAGACGGTGCTGGAGCAGCTTGACCTGTTCGGCGAGGAAGTCCTCCCGGTCCTCCGCAAGGAATACGCGGCACTCAAGCCCGCGCACGTCCCGGACCCGCCCACCCACGCCGGCCGCGTGGCCGCGCTGATGGCTGCGCAGGCGTCTGACACTGCCCCTTCGGAGGCGTGATGGCTGCCGGCGGCAACGAATCACCCATCCGTTTGGCAGCGGAAACCTGGGAATCCCTGTTCCGGGCGCAGGTTGCCGTGATGCGCAGGCTGCAGGCCGGTCCCGCTTTCCGAAAAGTGGCACTGAACGAATACGACGTGCTGTTTACACTCTCCCGGTGTCCGTCCGGCTGGCTCCGGCTCAATGAACTCAATGACCATGTCCTGCTGAGCCAGTCGAGCCTCAGCAGGCTGGTTGAGAGGCTGGAAAAGCGCGGGCTCGTGGTCCGGATGGCGGCGCCCGACGACGGCCGCGGCGTGCTGCTGAAGCTCACCGAGGAGGGGTCTGCCCTCCAGAAGGAGATCGGCCGGGAGCATGTGCGCGACATCTCCAGCCTGGTGGGGCCGGCCCTGACGGCTGCCGAGCAGAAGGAACTTCAGCGGCTGACCGAGAAACTCCGGCATTCCGTGGGAGCGCGGCCGGCAAAGTAACCGCCTGGGAACTAACTGGCCGGGAAGTATCTGGCCGGGAACTCACCGCCCGGCAGTGACCGGGCGGTGCCGGGAAACTAGCCCAGCATGACCAGCTTGGCCGGATCTTCCGACGGCAGCTGGCCGTTGACCACAGCGCTGACGCGCAGTTCGGTCAGGGTCAGGCGGCCGCCCACCGTGGACAGGAACGCGGTGTCGGACGAGTCGCGGCCGGCTGTGATCCGCAGCATCGACTCCCGCGGGGCCAGCCCCGTGGGGTCGATGACGTGCCAGGCGCCGTTGACATGCGCCTCGGCTACCGCGTGAAAATCCATGGGACTCAGCCCCGGCGCGTACACGGCGGCGAGCCGGGCCGGGACGTCCTTGGAACGAAGCAGGGCGATGGCCAGGTGCGCGAAGTCCCGGCACACTCCCCTGCGGTGCAGCAGGGTTTCGACGGCGCCGTCAGTACCCCTGGACGAACCGCTGATGTACCGCAATTCCCCGAAGACCCAGCTCCGCACGGCCTGGAGCAGTTCGGCACCGTGCAGGCCGCCAAATTCGGCGTAGGCCGTGGGCAGGAGCCGGTCCGACTCCGCGTAGCGGCTTGGCCGCACGTAGCGGATGAGCTCAGCCAGGGTGGCTTCTTCCGGGACGGCCTGCCCTGCCACCGTCGCCGAGTACTCAACGGTGACCTCGGTGGGTTCAACGAATTCCATATAGTGCAGGCGGCCGCCATGATGGTCCGCGAGTTCCTGTAATGGAACCGGCTGCCCGTCGGCCGTGACAGTCAGGGATTCGTCAAACGAGGTGTAGCCGGGATTCCTGGCCACAGCGATGGCCAGGGCTGCCTTCGTGTCGGCGATGGTCCTGACAACCATACGTGCTGAAACGGTGCGTTCCATGTATCTCCGGGGTGTGAGGTAGTGGCAGAACTTCCCGCTCTGGCCCGGGGATGAGGAGCCGGGGGCGGGACTAGTTTTTGATCTCCAGAGACATTAGCATCCGCTGGACGTTCGCGAATTCCGAGCTCTCGTCCACGTACTTTGCGGCCTGGCCCAGGGTGTCGAACGCCTTGGCCGGGGCCACTTTTTCATCCGGGGCGAAGGCTTTCAGGACTCCGAGGTCACCGAACGAGTAGTCCCCTTTCCCGGCCGGGCCACGGACCACGTTGCGCAGTTCGCAGGCTTGGCCGCCTGCCCCGCCCACAATATTGGTGATGCCGTAGGAGCCGAAGTAGCGGTAGCCCTGGATGACGCGGAACACCACGTGCGGTGCGATGGTGCCTTCCGCCGTCAGGCCGGGAAGGTCCAGCGGCACGCTGCTGATCACCACGTAGGGTTTCCGGGCAGCTTCGGGGCACTCGGACGACGACGGCGGCAGCCCTGTCCGCAGGGCAGCCACCACCGTGCCGTCCTGCTTTTTCACCTCGATCTTCAGGGCACCCGGCAACGTACCGTCCTCCGGCGTGACGGACTGGGCGATCCATTCCTCCGGCAGGTCGAAGCTGACGGTCTTCGCCGGGTCGGTAAAGGTCTTCCAGGCAGCAGCTGTTGTGGCCGGGCCCGGTGATGTGGACGTCGTGGCGCCCGCTGTGGCAGAAGGATCCGACGACGGGGACCCGGTGGCGCGGGCGGTTGAGCTCGTGCTGGAGCCAGGGCTGGCCGATGTGTCCGGCTGCGCCGTCCACGCTGAATCGCTGTTGCCAGGCGCGCTGCAGCCGGCCGCCATCGCGCCGACCATCAGCAGCGCTGCCGTCCGAACTCCCCACATTGTCGCCTTGTGTGTCATGCAGCCAGCCTATCGGCGGACGACGGCGGCCAGGAGCCGGAGCCTCGTGTCGCCGTCGGACATTCCCCGCACGCAAGGGACTAGGCTGGTGCCTATGGCGGATGAGCAGTATGGCGCGGACCTTGAGAGCCTGGCGGACATCTCTGCCATCGACATTGCGGACTGGCGGCTGCGGACTTTTGCCCTGTACGACACGGTGCGGAAGGTTGCCGCTGAAGATCCGGCGGAGGCCCATTCCCTCTGGCGGCATGAACGCGACCGTATGTTCGCCACGCATCCGGCCTCAGCCCTCAGCGTGAAAGACAAGTCGCAGTTCTCCGGCCTGAAGACGGCCGACTACGATCCCATCTATCGCTTTTATGTGCCGCTGACCCTTGAGGGGGCCGGCCGGGAAATGACCGTGGAAACCGCCACTGACGGTGTGGTCCGTTTTGTCCGGCTGGGCACGTTCGACCTACCCGAACTGGGCCAGCTGGGCGTGTGGAAGCTGCACGGTTACGGCGGCGGGATTTTCGTGCCGTTCCGGGACGCCACGGCCGGCCAGCCCGGCGGAACGTACGGCGCCGGCCGGTATCTCCTGGACACCATCAAGGGCGCATTCCACGGGGTCCATGGTTCCGGGGCGGGCGCCGAGTTTGTCCTGGATTTCAACTTTGCCTACAACCCGTCCTGCGCATACAACGAGGCCTGGGTCTGCCCGCTGCCCGGCCCCTCCAACCGCCTGGCCGTGGAGATCCCGGTGGGCGAGCTGTACTGAGCCAGCCACCGGCGGTCGCCGCTGCCGGGAGTCGGCCTGAGGACGTAGGATGTCATCATGACTGCCAGCGCTCCCCGCCGCCTTGCCCGTGTCCGCCCCCTGTCTCCGGCTGTTGCCGACGAGCATTTCTTCGTGGCCAATGACGCCCCGAACTTCGCCTCCGCCGCCGGCCGGTCCTGGACAGTTGTTGATTCCCCCTTCGAGGCGTCCCGCGCAAACGCGAGCCACCCGGCCCGGCCGGGCTGGGAGGCCGGCACGGTAGTAGACCAGGACTCGTTCACGTTCCTGGCGCCGTCGGTCCCCTTTAACGTCTTCGGCATGGCGCACAACACCGGCCAGGCCGGCCGCGACCTCCCGCCGCAGGCCTTTCACAAGGCGGCATCGAGCGTGATCGGCCCCGGCGACGCCATTGAACTGAGCTCCACGGTTGGCTACGTGGACCCGGAAGCGGAACTGACCGTCGTCGTCGGGCACACCGTCCGTGGCCTGACCCTGGCGACTGCCCGGAGCGCCATCCTTGGATTCACCATCGGCAACGATGTCTCGGCGCGCGATCTGCAGAAGTCGGACGAACTGTGGATCAGCGCCAAGAGCCAGGACACCTTCACTCCCGTTGGCCCATGGATCGTGACGGAGCTCGACGACTCGGACCTGTCCATTAGCATCGTCCACAACGGCACCGAGCTAAAAGCCGCCAGCAGCGACGACCTCGGCTGGAAGGTGGACGAGATCCTCGTGTACCTCAGTTCCTTTATGACCCTGCACGCCGGCGACCTGGTCCTCACAGGCTTCCCGGCGGAGTGTGCACGCATCCAGCCCGGAGACACGGTTGTGTGCCGTGTGGAGGGTATTGGCGAGCTCAGCAACCCGGTCAAGGCTGCGTCCTGGGAGGAAACTCCCGCCTGATATGTCAGGCTTAGGCCATGGAATCCCCTGCTGCGCCCAGTGCCCAGCTGACGCAGCAGCCCACCCGTGGCGCGCCTGCCACCAGGCACTACCGCGGAATTTTGAAGTTTCCGGTGGTACGGCAGCTCCTGCGCTTTACCGGCGTCGGCATCATCTGCACCGCCACCTCCCTGGCGCTGTATGCGTTGCTGCGCCCCTGGCTGGGACCGCAGCTGGCCAACGCGGCCGCCCTGGTGCTGACGTCCTTGATGAACACGGCGCTGAACCGCAGGCTGACATTCAAGATCTCCGGGCAGCGCCGGATGGCCCGCGACCACCTGAACGGCATGATCGTCATCGCCGTGGCGCTGGTCATTACCGGCGGCAGCCTGGGCGTGCTGCATTGGCTGCACCCGGACGCCACCGTGTCCGACGAGCTGTGGACCACCACACTCTCGGGCTTCGTGGCCACCGCCGTGCGGTTCACGATGCTGCGCCACTGGATCTTCCGCCGCGCCCGCCACATCTGACCCACGCCCCCAACTGAGTAGCGCTATCTGTCGTTTTGAGCCTCCAAAACGACAGATAGCGCTACCCAGTTGGGCGGGAGGGGGCTGTTAGCCGCGGCCGAGGGTCCTGACGCTCCCGACGGCGGTGCCCACGGCTGCCGCCGCCTGCTCGAGTTCGTCCGCGGTCACTGCTGAGGTGAAGCTGAACCGCACAGCTGTCTGCGCCACTTCGGCGTCATAGCCCAGGGCGGTCAGCACCGGCGACGGCGCATCCGAGCCGGCGGCACACGCCGAACCGCTCGAGCACACCACGCCCTGCCGCTCCAGCTCCAACAGCACGGATTCGCCGCTGGTGCCGGGGAAACAGAACGACGCCACTGACGGCAGCCGTTCCGTCCGGTGCCCGGTGAGCAGGGCGCCGGGAACGGTGTCCAGGATGGTGGCGATAAAGCGTTCGCGGAGAAGGGCCACGCGGGCGGCGAGTTCCGGCCGTTCGGCGTGGGCGAGCGTCAGTGCCGTGGCCAGCGCCACGGCACCGGCAACGTTTTCGGTCCCGGACCGGCGGCCGCGTTCCTGGCCGCCGCCGTGCACCAGGGGCTCCATGCGGGTCCTGCCGCGGACATACAGTACGCCGCACCCTTTGGGCGCGCCGAGTTTGTGGCCGGAAATGCTCAGGGCGTCCACGCCCAGCGACTTAGCGTCCAGGGGCAGCCAGCCCGCGGCCTGGACGGCGTCGGTGTGGAACGGGATGCCCCGCCCAGTGGCGATGGCGGCCAGTTCGGCGACCGGCTGGATGGTGCCCACTTCATTGTTCGCGTACATAACGCTGACCACGGCGGTTTCCGGCCGGAGCCCTGCGGCGAGCGCCTCCGGCGTCACCCGGCCGGTCCCGTCCACCGGAACCACATCCACGGTGAATCCGTGGAATCGCTCCAGGTAACGTGCAGACTCCTCTACAGCTGGGTGTTCGACGGCGCTGATCACCACGCGGTTGAGGCCCGGGTCGGCAGCCTGCCGGGCCAGGGCAATGCCCTTGACCGCGAGGTTGTCCGCCTCGGTGCCGCCCGAGGTGAAGGTGACCTCGCCCGGGCGGCAGCCAAGCACCTTGGCCACGGCCGCGCGGGCGCCTGCGAGCGCGGACGCCGCGGCCTCGCCCAGCGTGTGATGGCTGGAAGGGTTGCCGAACTCGCCGCTCAGGTAGGGCCACATGGCCTCGAGGACTTCGCGGCGGACGGGTGTGGTGGCGGCGGCGTCGAGGAAGATCATGGGCGTTTCAGCCGACGCTCAGTTCGACGTCCAGGCCGAGGTCCAAGGCAGCCACGCTGTGGGTGAGACCACCGATGGAGATGACGTCCACGCCCGCCGCGGCGATGTCCGCGACGGTGCCGAGGTTGACGTTGCCGCTGGCTTCCACCACCGCGCGTCCGTCCACCTGCTTGACGCCGGCGCGCAGCCCGTCAATGGTGAAATTGTCCAGCATGATGGTGTCCACCCCGGCGGCCAGGACCGGTTCGATCTGCTCGGCGCTGTCCACTTCAACCTCGAAATGCGTGGTGTGCCCCAGCTGGGCTTTCGCCGCCGCCAGGAGGGCGGTGAGCTTGGCGGGGTCTCCGCCGGTCATCACGGCCAGGTGGTTGTCCTTGGCCAGCACGGCGTCGGACAGGCTGTATCGGTGGTTGGCTCCCCCGCCGCAGCGGACGGCGTAGCGCTCCAGCACGCGCAGGCCGGGGGTGGTCTTGCGGGTGTCCGTGATGCGTGCTTGGGTGCCTTCGACGAGCCGGACGAATTCAGCGGTCTTGGTGGCGATGGCACTCATCCGCTGGACGAGGTTCAGCCCGACTCG
This sequence comes from Pseudarthrobacter sp. RHLT3-21, assembly GCF_059383495.1. Lineage (NCBI taxonomy): Bacteria > Bacillati > Actinomycetota > Actinomycetes > Micrococcales > Micrococcaceae > Pseudarthrobacter > Pseudarthrobacter sp. RHLT3-21. The sequence goes on along the minus strand of NZ_JBWZCI010000001.1, from coordinate 334,006 downwards.
TTCGGCGAGCAGCACCGAGCGCGCGTTGCCGGTAACACGCGCGAGGTGGGTGCCGGCGTCGAACGCTGCCCCCTCAGCGAGCAGCAGCTCCACGTCGGTGCCCGGGTCCACGATCTTCATGGCGTCGCGGAACACCGTTCCACCGCTGAACACGCCGGGCACCCGCGCGTTCAGTACCGCGGTGGCGCGGGCTTCGGCGGGGATCAGCAGCTGCGAGGTGATGTCACCGTTGGGCGCGTCCTCGGCAAAAGCCCGCTCCAGGATGTCCCGGACGGGTGCGGCGGGGAGGGTCAGGCTAGTCATTTACGAGGCTCGCTTTCCGGCTCATGGTGTAACGCTTATCAAAATGTTCGACGACGGCATCCGCGGCCACGCTGTCGCTGCGGTAATGCGCCCCCAGGGATTCCCGCCGCTCCCGCGCGGCATGCACCAGCAGCTGCGCAGCCAACAAAAGATTGGCATCCTCATGCTCCCGGGGATCAAGGGAATCAGGAACGTTCTCAGAGGGTTCGACGACGGCCCAGGAGCCAAGAGCGGCCCCCGCCTCCCGCAACAACCCGCCGTCGCGAAGTACTCCTGCGTTAGCAGTCATCACCCGCCGAAGTGCAACCCGGGAAAACGGCCCGGCCTCAACAAACGACGTCTCAACAGGCCCCGGCGCCGGGACCGTTTCAAACTGCCAGGAAATGGGCGCGGAGGCAGCCACCCTGAAGGCGAGTGATCCATCGTCGGTTGCTCCCACGGCGAGCGAACGAACGTCGGCCGAGGGTGTTCCGGAAGCGAGCGTCAAGGGGAGGCCGCTCGCGGCCGAGACAGCGAGCGGAGGAACAGCGTCGGGCGCCAACCCACCCGCGCCGTCGCTCAAGAAAGCAGAAACAGCCCGCCGCCCGAAGACAAGACCTTCAAGCAAAGAGTTGCTGGCAAGCCGGTTAGCCCCTTGGACGCCGGTGCAAGCAACCTCGCCGGCGGCCAGCAACCCAGGCACAGAGGTCCTCCCGTAAAGGTCGGTAAGAACCCCGCCCATCCAGTAGTGGGCGGCCGGTGCCACGGGGACGAGTTCGCGGGTCCAGTCGACACCGGCTTGGCGGGTGCGGGCGCTGATGGTGGGGAAGCGCTTTTCGAGGTAGCCCTTGCCTTGCCTGGCCTCGACCACTATGGCGTCGAGGAACACGTGCCCGTTGGGGTCCCCGAGGGTGGCGAGGTGCAGGGCGATGCTGCGGGAGACGACGTCGCGCGGGGCAAGTTCTGCGTCGGCGTGATAGGCAGGCATAAAGCGTTCGCCGCGGGCGTCCAGCAGGATGGCACCTTCACCGCGGACAGCTTCGGAAATCAGGAGCGGTTCAGCGCCATTGCCGGCTGCCTCGAGGGCATCGGCCGGCAGCACCATGCAGGTGGGGTGGAACTGAAAGAACTCCAGGTCCACCACTGCGGCTCCGGCCCGCCAGGCGAGCGCCAGCCCGTCGGCAGTTGCCACGGCCGGGTTGGTGGTCTGGGCGAACAGCTGGCCCGCTCCCCCGGTGGCCAGGAGCACTGCATCACCGTGGACGCCGAGTTCCCGCCCGTCGTGGAGGAAATTCACGCCAGCCACGCGGCCTTCGCTCTGCGACAGGGACGTGACCTGGGCGTGCCCGATGACCTGGATCCGGCCAGCGGCCTGCGCATCCAGAACGGTCTTGATGAGCGCCCTGGCAACGCCGGCACCGGTTGCGTCGCCGCCGGCGTGCAGGATCCGCGGCGCTGAATGGGCGGCTTCCAGACCCAGCGAGGGGTCGCCGTCGTCGTCCAAATCGAAACGCACGCCGAAGCGTTCCAAGCCGGCGATATCCTGGCGGGCCTCCGTGCAGAGCACGCGGACGGCGTCCTCGTCGCAGTGCCCGGCCCCGGCTTTGAGGGTGTCTGCGATGTGCGCGGCCACGGTGTCCCCGGGTGCGGGCTCGTCGAGGACGGCGGAGATGCCGCCTTGGGCGTAGTACGTGTTGCTGTCCGCGAGCGCGCCCTTGGTCAGCAGCACCACTTCGGCGCCGGCATCGGCGGCAAGCAACGCGGAGTACAGTCCCGCGATGCCGCTCCCGACGACGATCAGCCGCCGGGGTGCCGGACCACCGGCTGGGCTCTCTGCGCTCATGTGGGGCTCGTTTCGGTTTCCAGGGTTACGGCGGGCGGGATTGCAGCTGCGGGCTACAGCGGACGCGCGGCGAGCATACGCTCAAGCGCGGTTTTGGCGTTGTCCTGAACGGAACCGTCCACGCTGATGCGGTTGACGATGCGGCCTTCGACGAGTTCCTCCAGGACCCAGGCGAGGTAGCCGGGGTGGATACGGTACATCGTGGAGCAGGGGCAGATCACCGGGTCCAGGCAGAAGATGGTGTGCTGCGGGTACTCGGCGGCGAGCCGGTTCACCATGTTGACTTCCGTGCCGATCGCGAAGGTGGTCGGTTCGGTGGCGGCGGCGATGGCCTTCTTGATGAAGTCGGTTGAGCCGGCGGAATCGGCGGCGTCCACCACCTCCATGGGGCACTCGGGGTGCACAATCACGTTGACGCCGGGGAACTCGGCACGGGCCTTTTCGATCTGGCCGACGTTGAAGCGCTTGTGGACCGAGCAGAAGCCGTGCCAGAGGATCACGCGGGAATCGAGCAGGGCCTGTTCGTCATTGCCGCCCAGTTCCTTGCGCGGGTTCCACATGGGCATCTGCTCCAGCGGCACGCCCATGGCTTTGGCGGTGTTCCGGCCCAGGTGCTGGTCGGGGAAGAACAGGACCCGCTGGCCCCGTTCGAAGGCCCATTCCAGGACCACCTTGGCGTTGGAGGAGGTGCAGACAATGCCGCCGTTGCGGCCGCAGAAAGCCTTCAGGGCGGCGGAGGAATTCATGTAGGTGACCGGAATGACCGGAACCCGGCCCTCGGCGTCGGCCTCGGTGCCGAAGATTTCTTCGAGCTGTTCCCAGCACTCTTCCACGGAGTCGATGTCCGCCATGTCCGCCATGGAGCAGCCGGCGGCGAGGTTGGGCAGGATAACGGCCTGTTCCGGGGTGGAGAGGATGTCCGCGGTCTCGGCCATGAAGTGCACGCCGCAGAAAATGATGGCCTCTGCCTCGGGCTTGGTCAGGGCGGCGTTGGCCAGCTGGAAGGAGTCGCCCACGAAGTCGGCGTACTGGATGACCTCGTCGCGCTGGTAGAAGTGGCCCAGGATCACGGCGCGATCACCGAGCGTGGCCTTGGCGGCCCGGATGCGGACGTCGAGCTCGTCGTCGCTGGCGAGCTTGTATTCTTCCGGCAACTGGCCCTGGCGAGGCGTGGCGGCCGGCGCAACATCCGCACTGGAGGCTCCGGGTCCGTAGGCCGGGCTACCCGCGAGCGCCTCGACAAGGTCGTATTCCCACGGTCCCTTGGCGAGCGCCGGGCTGCAGGTGGCAGCTGTTTTGCCTGCAGCCGCGTTTCGGGACGCGCTTTCGGCTTGTTCGCGCGTGATCAGCTGGATGGCTGTGTTGACGCTGCTCATGGTGTGCTCCTGTTATCGGGGTCAAGGCCGGGGCGGCCGGTGAAGCGGTAAAGACGCGGCGGACGGTGCTTGCCGCCCTGGAGGTATTCGCCGGTTTCTTCGATTTCCGGCGTGGACTTGAGCTGGCGGCGGAAGTTGGCCGGATCCAGCCGCGTGTCCAGCACGGCTTCATAGACTTCCCGGACCTGGGCGAGGGTGAAGTACTCCCCCAGGAAGTGGTAGGCCACCGAGCCGTAGGCCAGCTTGTTCCGCAGGCGCCGGAGCGCGTACTCAACAATGGCGTTGTGGTCGAAGGCCAGGTCCCCCACTTTGTCTGCCCGGAACCACTTAACGTTCTCCGATTCGTCGGCGAGGGCGGCCTCAGTGGGCTGGACCAGCGCCCAGTAGGCGATCGACACCACGCGCTGGGTGGGCGAGCGGTGCAGCCCGCCAAACGCGTAGAGCTGTTCCAGGTAGCTCGGCGTGAGCCCTGTGGTTTCCCGGAGGTTCCGGGAGGCACCATCCTGCAGGGACTCAACATGAGTCAGCGGTCCGCCGGGAAGTGCCCAAAGGTCCTTGTACGGCTCACGAATCCTGCGGACCAGGGGAAGCCAGAGGGTGGGCCGGCCCGAGGATTCGCTGGGCCGCAAGGCGAAGATGACGGTGGAGATAGCGAGCGAGGGTGCCGCGGTGGCCCGTTCGGAGACGTTCGCTGAGCTGCTGTACACGGTTACTCACCCGCTCCCTGCTTCTGGGGTTCATTGCCATCACTTAGTTATAGTCAATTTGACTAGAACTGATTCTACGGCCACATTCCTCTGATTCAAAATATTTCGCCGCCCCTCGACGCCGGACGAAGTCTCCCTCGGCGGGTTCGCGGAGACGCTACTCCGGCTGGATGGCGGCTGCGGCTTCGAGCAGGTTCAGTGTCCTGCCCTGGAAGTGGGTGTTGAGGACAATCACGGAGGACGCGCGGAGCACGGTCTTGGTGGCGATCATTGCATCCAGAACGCGCTGCAGGTCCGGATTGGACCGCGCGGCGATCCTCGCCATGAGATCCGAACTGCCGGAAACGGTGTGGACCTCGATCAGTTCCGGGATCGCGGCCAGCGCCGCGGCCACGGCGTCGTGGCCCAGGTCCTGGTTGATGGTGAGCGAACAGAACGCGACCACCGGGAAGCCGAACTTGGCGGGATCAGGCCGGGGCACCCACGAACTGATCACGCCGGCCTCCGTCATCCTGTCCAGCCTCGACTGGACGGTGGCGCGGGCAACGCCCAGGACCCTCGAAGCCTCCAGCACCGAGCCCCGGGGACTGTCGGTAAAGAATCGGACAATTTTGGCATCCAGGGCATCGACGTTCATACAATCTCCTCCGCTCGCCACCATAGGGTAGGCAACTTGCTAGCCAATAGTCATTCGAATGATTCAAAGTGCCATCATCGTTGCACACCGGTTGCCCGCGGGCCAGCGACTTAGGCGGTAAATTCAAGTGGTCCCTGCGGGGGCACCAACCCCAACCCCAAGAAGGTTCACAGGCATGACATCGAAGTCCACGGCAGTGCGGCCGGTATCCCACCTCGGCCACACCATGAAACCCCGCCAGCTCACCATGATGGGACTGGGCAGCGCCATCGGCGCCGGCCTGTTCCTGGGTTCTGGGGCCGGTATCCAGGCTGCCGGGCCCGCCGTGCTGGTCTCGTACCTGGTCGCCGGGACGCTCATCATCCTGGTGATGTGGGCGCTGGGCGAGATGGCGGCTGCGAATCCCACCAGCGGCGCGTTCTCCGTCTACGCCGAGCGGGCCCTTGGAAAAACCGCCGGCGCCACGGTGGGCTGGCTGTGGTGGCTTCAGCTGGTGGTGGTCATTGCCGCGGAAGCTCTCGGCGCCGCAGGCCTGCTGTTTTCTGTCTGGCCGGTTATCCCCGTCTGGGTCCTGGCCCTGATCTTTATGGTTGTGTTTACGGCCATCAACCTGACGGGGGTCAAGAACTTCGGCGAGTTCGAATTCTGGTTTGCCATCCTGAAGGTTGCCGCCATTGTCGCGTTCCTGGCCGTGGGGGCCGCCCTGCTGCTGGGCCTCCTGCCCGAGGTAGCTTCGCCCGGGCTGGCAAACATCACCACCGATTTTGCCCCCGCCGGGCTTGGTGGAATCGCCACGGCATTGTTCGTGGTGATCTTTGCCTTCGGCGGAACCGAGATCGTGGCCGTGGCCGCCGCGGAAACGGAGGATCCGGAGCACAGTGTGGGCAAGGCGATCCGCACGGTGTTGTGGCGCATCCTGGTCTTCTACATCGGGTCGGTCTTTGTCATCGCGGCCGTTCTGCCGGTCACCTCCGAAGGACTCGCCTCGCCATTTGCCGGCGTGCTCGACGCGGCCCGGATCCCGGGCGCCGGCACGGCGATCACCCTGGTTGCCGTCGTCGCGCTCCTCTCCGCACTGAACGCAAACCTCTACGGCGCGTCCCGCATGGTGTACTCGCTCGCCGAACGCGGCGAGGCTCCCCGGTTCCTGGCCAGGCTCAGCGGCGCCAGCGTGCCCATGGTGGCGGTAGGCGTCTCCGTGGCGTTCGGCTTCTTCGCCACCGTTCTGGAGCTGCTGTTCCCGGACCGGATCCTGCCGGCCCTGTTCCAGCTGGTCGGATCCACGTGCCTGGTGGTCTGGGGCACGGCCCTCGTCTCCCAGCTGATCCTCCGGCGCCGCGCGGACCGGACCGGTGCCGTCCTTCCGCTGCTGATGAAGGGCTTTCCGGGCCTGACAATTTTCGGACTGGTGTTACTCGGCCTGATCTTCGCCGTCGGCTTCAGCGCGGAAAGCAGCCGCGGACAGCTACTGAGCACGTTCGTTCTGGTTGCCTGCCTCGCGGCGGCCTGCTGGCTCGGCGCCCGGCTCACCACCCGCGATCGCCAGCCCAAGTAAGTAGCGCTATCTGTCGTTTTCGGCGGTCAAAACGACAGATAGCGCTACCTAGTTGGGTGAGGGGCAGAAAGAGCGACGGCGGATCGCACTGTACAAATTGCGAAGCTGCCGGCCGCAACATGGGACAGTTCTTGGCAGTCTGGCCAGCCCTCGCTGTGCTGATTGCCCACGCACCAGCCGGTGACTAGGGTCACAGGCATGGACACACTTCCGCCGCCGGAGCCCGGTCACGCAACGTCGCCACTGACCCCCGGCCAGCTCCGCGAACTGTATGCGCTCATGGTGGCCGTCCGGCACCTGGACACCTCCGCCGTCGCCTGGCAGCGGCAGGGCATCATCCCCGGCTATGCCCCCGAACTGGGCCAGGAAGCAGCCCAGGTTGGCAGCGGCTACGCAGTGGACCTGTCCCGCGACTTTGTCTTCCCCACGTACCGGGAAATGGGTGCGGCCCGCGCCATGGGCGTGGACATGGTTGCCTACATGGCCACCCACAAGGCCACCTGGCATGGCGGCCTTTACGATCCCCTGGAATCCCGGCTCGCACCGATCCAGGCGGTGGTGGCCGGCTCCGTGCTGCATGCCGTTGGCTGGGCCCATGGCCAGACCCTGGCTGCCGCCCCCGGCGTCGAAACCGGCGTGGCTCTGAGCTACTTCGGCGACGGCGCCTCATCCCAGGGCGACGTCCACGAGGCCCTGAACTTCGCGGCCATCATGAAGGCGCCGGTGGTGTTCTTCGTCCAGAACAATGGTTGGGCCATCTCAGTGCCCACCGAACGCCAAGTGGCCGGCGGCTCAGTGGCTGCCCGCGCCGGGGGCTATGGCATCCCCGCCGTCAAGGTTGACGGCAACGACGTGGTGGCCGTTGTGGACGCCACACGGCGAGCGCTGGCACACTGCCGGGCCGGAAACGGGCCCGTCCTCATCGAAGCCATGACCTACCGCCGCGGCCCGCACTCAACCTCCGATGACCCCGGCCGCTACCGCACCCTTGCGGAAGAGCACAACGACGGCGGCCCGGACCCGCTGGAACGCTTCCGTCAGGTCCTGCTCGCCGACGACGTCGCAGATGAGGAGTTCTTCGCCGCAGCCCTCGCCGCGGCCAAGGCGGAAGAAGAACAGATCCGGGAGGGCCTCCAGGCCCTGGCGCCGCGCCCAGGCAGCGAAATGTTCAGCCTCGTGTTCCAGGAAACCACGCCCGCCCTGCAGGCCCAGGCTGCCAACTGGCGGAAGGAGTCCGAGCATGTCTAACTCGGTCGTTGGATTTCGACACGCTCAATCACCGGCAGAGCAGGCCCAACCGACGGAGGAGCAAGCTCAACCACCGGAAGGGCAGGCCCAAACCCCGGAGACCATCGTGATGTCCATGCAGCAGGCCCTGAACCGGGCCCTCGATGAGGTCCTCGCGGAAAACGCCAAGGCCGTCATCTTCGGCGAGGACTGCGGCCGGCTCGGCGGAGTCTTCAGGATCACGGACGGCCTGCAGGCAAAGTACGGCGAGGCCCGGGTCTTCGATACCCCGCTGGCGGAGTCCGGCATCCTGGGCATGTCCGTGGGCCTGGCCATGGCCGGTTTCCACCCGATCCCCGAGGTGCAGTTCGACGGCTTCGCCTACCCGGCCATCAACCAGATCGTCTGCCAGATCGCCAGGATGAACTACCGCAGCCGCGGCACCCTGCCGATGCCCATCACCCTGCGCGTTCCCAGCTTCGGGGGCATCCGCGCCCCCGAACACCACGGCGAATCGCTCGAGGCGCTCTTCGCCCACGTACCGGGCCTGAAGGTGGTGTCGCCGTCGAACCCGCACGAGGCCTACCACCTTCTCAAGTACGCGGCCTCCCGTCCGGACCCGGTGATCTTTATGGAGCCCAAGTCCCGGTACTGGCAAAAGGGTGAGGTGAACGTCGCCAACGCCGATGCCGGCGGCGGCTCCCCCACCGGCGCCAAGGTCATGCGCGAAGGCCGCCACCTCACGCTCGTGGCCTGGGGTGCCATGGTTGCGCGCTGCCTGCAGGTGGCCGAACTCGCGGCTGAGGACGGCGTGGACATCGAGGTCCTGGACCTGCGCTGGCTCAAGCCCATCGATGCCCGGGCCCTGGTGACGTCCGTGGCGAAGACGCGGCGGGCCGTCGTCGTCCATGAAGCTCCGCTGACGTCCGGCCTGGGCGCGGAGGTGGCCGAACTCATCACCCAGGGCTGTTTCAACACCCTCAAGGCGCCGGTGGAACGCGTGACAGGCTTCGACGTCCCGTACCCCTCCGGTGACCTCGAGGACGAATACATCCCCAACGTTGACCGGATCCTTAGCGGGATCCAGCGAGTATTGGAGTACCGCCGTGGCTGAAATTTCATTCCCGCTCCCGGACCTAGGTGAGGGCCTGATCGAGGCGACCGTGCTTGAATGGCTGGTTTCGCCCGGCGATCAGGTGGAAAGGAACCAGCCGCTGGTGGAGGTGGAAACCACCAAATCCGCTGTTGAACTGCCCAGTCCGCAGGCAGGTAAAGTGGTGCGTACCTTCGGTGGGGCAGGCGACAGGATCAATGTCGGCGAACCCCTGATCGTGTTCGAGGTGCCGGACAACACTGCCGGAATCGTGGGTACGGTCCCGAAGGATGAGGCTCCGACGCGCCGGGTCCGCCTGAGCGCCGTACTTGATGAGGACTGACACGATGAGCGGCAGGCACACCGGCGAGATGCATTCCCACACCGTTGAGGGCACCGACCCCCAATTGTTTGTGGAGGTGCACGATCCCCAGGACGACGCGGGACTGCGCCCTGTGCTGCTGCTGCACGGCTTCTCCTCTTCCAGCAAACTCAACTGGCATGACACCGGCTGGGTGGCGGCCCTGCTGGAGGCCGGCCGCCGCGTCATCACCGTGGACCTGCCCGGCCACGGCCGCAGCGGCGCCCCCGAAGACATGGACTCCTACTCCCCTAGCCGGATCCGTGCGGACCTGCTGCAGATAGCGTCCGACGCCGGCGTGCGGCCATTGCACGACGGTGACCCCGCCAGCGGGGTGGACGTTGTGGGCTATTCCTTGGGCGCCCGGCTCGCCTGGGAATTCGGTGCCACCCAGCCGGAGATCGTCCACCGCCTGGTCCTGGGCGGACCGAACATCGCCGATCCACTGGCAGCCTTTGACCTCATCGCCGCCCAGAACTACCTCGCCGACGGCACTCCCATCGCCGACCCGTCCACAGCCGGCCTCCTCAAGTTGGCCATGCTCCTGCCGAGCAACAACATCTTCGCGCTGCTGTCCCTGGTGGACGCCATCAAGGCCGAACCCTTCGATCCTGCCGAAGCCGTTCCGCACATGCCCATGCTTCTTGTGGCCGGCGACCAGGATGAACGCGCCGCCACCATGCCGCAGCTTGCCGAACTGGGAATCCGGGCAGGGTCCATGGCCGAACAGCTGACGCTGCCCGGACGGAACCACACCAACGCCATCACCAGCCGGGCCTTCAAACAGGGCGCCATCGCTTTCCTGGGTGTCTGATCCTTAGACGGCATGATCCCTGACAGGGGTTTCATAGCTCCCGCATAGGTTCCGCTGCTTTGATCCTCAGATGCACGATCCTTCCAAGCCACGCGCCCCTCGCAGGCCGGCCGCCCTGCGCCGCCGTTCCGTCCTGGTGGCGGCCGCCGGTTTCCTCGCTATGGCTCTGATCGCCGCCGTCTACATCCTGGCGCCTGCCCGGGCCGGGCAGCGAGCGGCGTCGCGCACATCAATAGGCATCGACACTTTTGCAAGCTCCGCCCGGATTGATGCGGACCTGGACGCAGCCATCAATGCCATCATTGGCGACAACAGCCAGTACCAGGTGGGTGTTGCGCTCATGGCCACCGCCAACGGGGACCTGCATCAGTACGGCGTGGAGGAACCGTTCCAGGCAGCGAGTACGGCCAAGGTCCTGACGGCTGCGGCCTATTACCACCTGGTGGAGGAGGGGTCGGCGTCCCTCGATGATCCTCTGGGCGCCTTCACCTCGGGATTCCAGATCCAGACGATGGTCCAGGAAAGCAACAACGATTTCGCGGAGCCTGCTGATGGACGCCGTGGGCCTTTCCGAACTCTCGGCGTACGCCGCCTCCATCGACGTCACCTACGACCCCGAGGTGAACACGCTCTCGACCGCCGACATGGCCCATATCCTGGCGGAACTGTTCGAGGGCCGGCTCCCGGACCAGGAGCATACGGAGCAGCTGCTGTCGTATATGCAGGACACCAACTACGAAAACCTCATTCCGGCCGCAGTTCCGGACGGCGTTACCGTCTTTCACAAGTACGGGCTCATCGATGACGAACTCCACGACGCCGCCGTCCTCGCCATGTCTTCCGGCAGCTACGTGCTGGTGGTTTTCACGAAGGGTGCCGACCTGAGCGACGTCCCTGAGCGCCGTACTGATCCAGGACATCACCAAGGCCGTTACCACCGCCCTTTCCTGACTCGGCGGCGCACGGGAGACAGGATCCACGCTTCCCGGTGCGGCGGCAGAAGGTAGGCTGGAAGCGGGGCGGAGTCAGCCGGAGAGGGAGCAATGAGCACGCGTTTTGAAGACCGCACCGAGGCCGGTGAACGGCTGGCGGCGGTGCTCACCCAGTTCCGGGAACGCCCCGACACCATCATCCTGGGGCTGGCCCGCGGCGGTATCCCCGTGGCTGCCGCAGCTGCCAAGGCCCTGTACCTGCCACTCGGCGCCGTTCTGGTTCGGAAACTCGGCATCCCCGGCCACAACGAAACAGCGTTCGGCGCGCTGGCCTGGTCCGGAGGCCGGATAGTGCGCCTGCTCAACCGCCCCCTGGTCACCCGCATCCTGGACCACGGCGTCCGCCAGGAATGGCTGGACGAAGTGGAGGCACGGGAGAGGGCCGAGCTGCTACGACGGGCCGGCACCTACCCTGGGATCAGCAACCACCTCACCGGCAAGACAGTCCTCCTGCTCGACGACGGCCTGGCCACCGGAGCCACCATGCGCGCCGCCGTCGAGGCCGCCCGTTCCGGTGGTTCGGCACGCGTCGTCGCCGCAGCGCCGGTGGGTTCCGTGGAAGCCTACGCGGCCGTGTCCCGGGTGTGCGATGCCGTGCTGTGCCTGCATTTGCCGGGCAAGTTCCGCGCCGTGGGCAGCTTCTACCGGCACTTCGAACAATTGACCGATGAGGACGCCATCAGCCTGCTGAACCAGTAGGCCCCACTCCATCACTGGGCCCGCACGGCAAAAACGGCGGGTCCAGGCCAGATGGCCGGAACCCGCCGTTCTGCGATGCAAACAACTTTAGTGGTGGCTGCTGACGCCGAGCGGGTTGCCCTTCGTCTCCTTGGCAAGCAAGACCCCGACTGCGGAAATCACGCACAGGATCATGATGTAGATGCCGATGGATCCGGTCCATTTGGTGCTCTGGAGCAGCGTTTCGGCAATGGTCGCAGCGAAGGCACCACCCAGGATCGCACCGAAGGCGTACCCAATGGAGATGCCCGAGTACCGGACATTGGCCGGGAACATCTCGGCGTACATCGCCGACATGGGGCCGTAGGAGAGACCGAGGCCGATGGTCAGGACGAACAGTGCCACGCCGTACAACCAGATGTTCCGGGTGTCGATCAGGGCGAACATCGGGATCATCCAAACGAAGATGATCGCATAACCGATCAGGAACGTCTTGACCCGGCCGATCCGGTCCGAGAGCCAGCCGCCTGCAAGCGTGAAGATCAGCCAGCCGAAGGAGGCAAGCGTGGTGGCCAGCAGGATTTCCGGGACCGGCATCTTCAACGTCCTGGTGGCGTAGGAGATAAAGAAGGCAATCAACAGGTAGCCAGCGGCGTTGTTGCCGATGAAGATCATGGTCGAGTAAAGCACAGGCCTCTTGTGGCTACGAATTAGCTCGCTGAGGGGCGCCCTGCTTTCGGCCTTTCGGGCGGACATCTCCTGGAAGACGGGGCTCTCGGCCACAGCCCGCCGGATCAGGTATCCCACCACAATAAGCACGATGGACAGCAGGAACGGCACCCGCCAGCCCCACGCCGCGAAGTCTTCCTTTGACATATTCGAGTTGAGAACGAAGAGCAGGCCGGTGGCCAGGATCATGCCGACCGGGACACCGATCTGCGGGTACGCACCGAACACACCGCGACGACTCTTGGGGGCGTGTTCCACGGCCATCAGGGCAGCGCCGCCCCATTCGCCGCCGGCGGAGAAGCCCTGGGCAATGCGGAGGATGATCAGCAGGATGGGGGCCCAGACGCCGATCTGCGCATAGGTCGGCAGCATGCCGATCAGTGAAGTGGCTGCGCCCATCATCAAGAGGGTGAAGACCAGCATGGCCTTGCGTCCGAGCCTGTCGCCAAGGTGGCCGGCAACCACTGCACCCAGCGGGCGGAACAGGAAGCTGATGCCGATGAGGGCGAAGGACAGGATCTGGGCCAGGCCCGGGTTGGATTCGTTGAGCGGAGCCAGGAACAGCGGGGACAGCAGGGTGCCCGTCAGTTGCGCGAAGATGAAGAAGTCGTACCACTCGATGGTGGTGCCGACCAGCGTTGCTGCGAGGACCTTGCGTTCCTCGTGCTTGCTGCTCGGGCCCGCCTCGGAATCGACGCGTGAAGTTTCGGTCATTGGAACTCCGTGGCTTGGGGGCAGCTTGGTTAAGGATTAGGGCTGCCGAGGTGGATTCAGGCCGTCCGATTTACTGATCGAACGGTCAGTTAGTACGAGGTTACGCGAAGACGTGACGAAACGCACTACTTTGTTGATTGTTCGTGCGGATCAGTTCCATAGTTGAACTGTCTTTTCGAAATCAGCACACAGCTTTTCGAAATCACAACACAGTCCGAGTGCGCGAAGCACCAAGACGGCACACGGGCAGCGCCCGTGCAGCCGCCTAGGATGGAATCCATGACCCCCACCGCAGTCCCTGCCGGAGCAGCCCAGGCTTCGCCGTCCCAGACCCTTTCGCGCGGAATCCGGGCACTGGAAATCCTGGCCGCGGCGCAGGCTCCATTGACCATTGCGGAACTTGCAGACGCCATGGGGGTTCACCGTTCCGTGGCCTACCGGATCCTGCGGACCCTGGAGGACCACTCCTTACTGGTGCGCGATGACGCGGGCAAAGTCCAGCCAGGACCCGGGCTCGCTGTCCTGGCGCGGGGCGTTGCCCGCAACCTGCAGACGGCGGCGCTGCCGGAACTGACCCAACTCGCGAATGCCCTGACCATGAGCGCCTTTGTGGCCGTGTGGGACCGCGATGACTGCGTCACCCTGGTCACTGTGGACCCGCGGCACACCGGAGCCGCGATCGTCCAGCACCCCGGTTCCAGGCATCCCATCAGCGCCGGCGCGCCTGGAATCGCGATCCAGTCAGCGTATTCAGAAGCGGATTGGCATGCGGCCGCCCCGGGGACCCCCTACCGGCCTGAGGCCGGAACCGCGCGGCGCGTGGGCTATGCCGCCAGCCATGACGAAGTCATCGCCGGCGTCTCCTCCGTGGCAGTTCCGGTCAGGGTCCCTGGTGGCCGGCCTGCCGCGCTGGCCGTTGTTTACATCCGGGCAGCCCAGAATCCGGATGAAATCGCCGCTGCACTGATGGCTGGCGCCGGGCGCATTGAGGCCCAGCTGGGCTGACCACCACACACGCGGCCGTGGCCCGGCGTCGGCTAGTGGCGTTTGTGGAGAATGGCCACAGCCGCGGCGCCAAGCACCAGCAGTCCGCCTGCGGCAACCACAGGCACAATGAATGCGGTGTGGTAGCCGTGGGCCTGCGCGAGCTGGCCACCAACGGCGGCCCCCAGTGCGGTTCCCGCCACGATCCCGCTCGCCAGAGCTGTCATCACGGTCCCCAGCCGTTCTACCGGCGCCACCAGGCCTCCGATCGCGAACACCGTGACCATCACGGGACCCACCGGCAATCCCAGGACCAGAAGCACCGCGACCATGCCGCCCAACGATCCCGGCACCAGAAGCAGCAACGCAAGCACTGTCATCAGCGTCGCGCTGACCAGCCACCGGGCGGCCGGGGTGAAACGCTGGGGCCAGTACGCCACGGACAGGGCTGCGGCGGCAGAACTCAATCCCATGACCGCATACAGCAGTCCGGCGATTTCGGAGGTGGCGAAACTCGCGGAGAAGGAGCTCAAGGCCGTCTGGGCGGACCCGAAGAAGGTGCCCATGGCCACCATCGCCAGGACGGGCAGTGCGACGACGGCGGGAATCCTGGCTGCCTTGCGCGAGGCTGCGGAGCCCCGGTTCAGGGGAACCGCCTTGTGGGTGGAGTGCACGGCAAAGGCGGGCACCAGCGTGATGGTCATGGCCGCGGCCAGGGCCAACGGCAGCCAAGGGGCCACCAGGCTGGCCAGGATTCCCACCAGGGCCGGCCCCAGGACGAACGTCAGCTCATCGGCTGTGCCCTCGTAAGACAGGGCCGTGTCCAGGTCCCTGCCGGCCTTCGCTCCCTTGCCCCTCGAGGTGAGCGCCATCCAGCGCACCCTGGCCAGCGGCCCTACCTGCGGGCAGCTGGCACCCGCGAGAAACGCGGCGGCGATCACGGCCACGGGAAAGGATCCGGCTTCGGGCGCAGCCCAGGCCGTGCCGATCAGTGCCAGGACCGCCATCGTGTTGAGCACCGCCGCAACCAGGAGGACGGGCCGCTGCCCCCTTCGGTCTGCGAGGGCACCAAGGACCGGGGCGCCGAGGGCCGAGCCGATCCCCACAGCACCTGCGGCAGTGCCACCCAGCGCGTAGGAGCCGGTCACGGATGTGACCAGGGTCAGGGCGCCGACGGTAAGCATGGCCAGGGGCAGCCGGGCGAACAGGCCCAGGGGGATAAAGCTGCGGCCGGCGAGGTGCGGGAGCCTGGCGAACCGCCCCGTGGGCGGAACCAGCGCAGCGGAGGCCGGCGCAGTGTCAGGAGTGAGAGGCGCTTCCAGGGAAGCGGGCAGGGAGGACGTTGTGGAAGAGTTCAAGGTTCCGGGCTCGTTCAGTAATGCGCATCGTCCCTCCTCCCGATGCGCGCGACCCGGTAACTGTCCAATTATATAGGCCGGTTAGGCCCAGTCCAGCCCGGCATGGCCGCCGTCACACCAGAGCCTCGGCGGCGTCGGAAATGCGGAGCGTGGAACCGTTCCGGCCCTTGAGAACCTGGAGTTGGGTTCCGATGCGCTGTTTCATCTCCCCCACATGGCTGACCAGACCCACAACGCGCCCGCCGTCCCGAAGGCCTTCGAGGGCATCCATGACCTGTTCCAGGGATTGTTCGTCCAGGCTGCCGAAACCCTCGTCTACAAAAAGCGTCTCGATCTGGATGCCGCCGGATTCCTGCTGCACAACGTCTGCCAGCCCCAGGGCGAGGGACAGGGACGCCATAAAGGATTCACCGCCGGAAAGGGTGGAGGTGTCCCGGCGGTGTCCGGTCCACTGGTCTACCACTTCCAGGCCCAACCCGGATTTGGCGCCGCGCGCGGCCTTGGCGTCTGAATGCTGGAGCAGGTAGCGGCCATCGCTCATGGCGACCAGGCGTTCGGAAGCAGCCAACGCCACTTGTTCAAGCCGTGCCGCGAGGACGTAGCTGTTCAGGCTCATGCGGTAAGTGTTGTCTCCACGGCCTGCGGCGGTATCAGCCAGGCCTGTCAGCAGCTGGGCGCGTTCCCGGGGAACGCGCCCGGAACCGGCCAGCTGTTGGTAGTCGTTGCGGATAGCGGCCAGCGATTCCACACAGCGCACGGCCATGCCGGCGGCGAGATCGGCGACCCGTGCCTCCTGCCCGGCCTGCTCCGCGGCAACTTGCAGTTCCGCGAGGAGGGCTTCGTCCACCAGGGGATGGGCTGCCTCTTCAGTCAGTGCCAGCAGCAGATCCTCGGATGCGAACAGCTCTGCAATCCGCGCCTGTTCGTCCTGGCCGGCCCGGACCTCGGCCTGCAGGGCAGCAGCATCAGCATTCGAAAGCAGCTGTGCGCGAGCCACCTCCGCCGAGCTGAAGCCAGCGTCCGGCAACGCCAGTTCAAGCTGGATCCGTGCTTCCTCGGCCCTGGCCTTGGCTCTGCTGAGCAAGGCTTGGGCCTCCACGGCCTTCTCCAACGTGGCGGCGGCGTCCTGCAGCGACCGCAGCCTGTGCGTGAGGCTGCGATGACCGCCACGCAGCACAGAGAGTGCGCTGTCAAGGGACGCCAGCTGGTCCACCAGTCCCGACAATTCAGCGGTGACCTGCGCGAGTTCGGATGCTGCGCTGTGCCTGGCGGAATCCGCTGCCGCAATTCGGGCCTCCGCGGCCTCAAGCTGCTGCCGGAGGTCCGCGAGGTTCTTCACCGCCAGCTGCGACTCTCCGGCGGCGGTGCGGGCAGACTCGAAGGCAGTCATCGCATCCTCTTCGGGCGTGTCCCCGCCCTGGCCTTTAAGGACAGCCACCAACTGGTTCGCGTCGCCCAACTCACGGGCCCGTGCTGCCAGCTTTGTCTCTGCGGCCTCATGGTCCTGCTGGGCGGCTTCCTCGGCCTGGCTGAGGCCCAGCGCTGACGCCGCAGCCTCCGCGGGAGCCGGGTGGTCCGCACTTCCGCAAACGGGGCAGGCTTCCCCCTCGGCCAGCTGGGCAGCGAGTTCGGCAGCGGCGTTGGCGAGTCTTTCCTCGCGCAGGTCCAGCCAGCGGAGTTTCTTCCCGAGCTGGATCTCCCGGGACGCCGAGTGGCGGTCGGTGGCGAGCGTCTGCGCCGCACGTGCAGCTGCGTAGCGCCGGACGACGTCAAGAAGTTCCCCAGCCGCAGCGGCTTCCTTGGCACGCAGGATGGCAGCTGAGGCCAGTTCCGCCAGGGGCTCCAGGCCAGCCGTCAGGGTTTCCTGCTCCGCGCGGAGGGCCTGCAGCGAAACGCCCAGGTCAAGGTCCTTTTGTGTGAGTTCCAGCTGCTTTGTGGTGAGCGCGGCGCGCCTGGCAACCAGTGTATGCAGGCGTTGCTCGTCCGGCAATCTGGCTTCCACAACGGCCAACAGGGACCGGAGGCGCCCGAGCTCACCAGCAATATCAAGCGCCCCTGCGGCGGAGAGCCCGGCATCGGCGTGGGCCGCATCCAAGGCCCCACGGTCCAGCTGGTCCAGTTCGGGGTCTTCGTCCGCCGCCATCCGCAGCAGTGTGATGGCTGATTCCACGGCTCCCGCCGCGTGCCGGACCTGGGTCTGGCTGGACTGGGCAGCCTGCAGCTGTCCCGTGAGCACCTCGGCGCGGCGGTGTTGTTCGAGCCGGACGGCATGTAGCTCCAGGGATGGCAGGGCCGCCTCAGCGGCTGCCTTCCGGGCCTCGGCGACTGCCAGCTTGCGGTGCCGTTCCCGCCGTGCGGACTCGTTCTCCAGCCGGCCTGACGTGTGCCTGCTGACGGCCGCCGCGGCCTCAGCGGCGGCGGCCAGTTCCGCTGCGCGGTGGGCCGCTGTTTCCTGCAGCCATTCGATCCGGGCAGCCGATTCCTCCTGGGCAGGAGCTGCAGAATCATCGATGGCCAGCGCGGCGGCTTCTGCTTCAGCGCGACCCGCCAGCACCTCAAGCTCTCCGTTCAGCCGGGCCACATCGTTCCGCGCGGCTTGGGCCTGCGCCGACAACTCCTGCTCCAGTGCCTCGAAACGCTGGGTGCCAAAGAGCTTCTGCAGCAGTTCCAGGCGGTCGGCTGCCTTGGACCGCAGGAAGGCGGCAAAATCGCCCTGGGGCAGCATCACCACGCGGGTGAACTGTTCCCGGTCCATTCCCAGCAGGGCGGTGATTTCAGCGCCGGCTTCATCATTGCGTCCGGATCTCTCCGTCCACGTCCCGCTGGTGCGTTCCCGGAGGAGCGTTTTGGCCTGCTGTGTGGTGAAGCCGTTCTTCCCCCGGGCGCTGGGTTTGTCCCAGGCCGGCGACCTGGTGACTTCGAAGTGGCGGCCCTGGGCGGTAAACTCGCAGGTGACCGCCGGTTCGAGCGACGGCTCGGCATGGTCGCTGCGCAGGCGCTTACCCTCCTGGCGCGCCCCGGGCACGGATCCGTACAGCGCAAAGCAGACGGCGTCCAGCACGCTGGTCTTCCCTGCTCCGGTGGGGCCGTTGAGGAGGAAGAGCCCGTGGGCGCTCAACCTGTCGAAGTCGATTTCCTCGGTGCCCGCAAAGGGCCCGAAGGCGGAGATGACCAGGCGGTGGATCCTCATAGCGATGCCTCCCTGAGGCGTACGTTATCCAGCGCCGCGGCGATAGCCGACTGCTCGGCGTCGTCCGCGTCCCGCCCCCGCACGTGATCGAGGAATCCGCAGCAGAGCGAGAGATCATCCTGGGCTTCGGCGAGCCGGCTGCTGTAGCTTTTGGACGCCTTGACGGCGCCGCCCTGCGGATCAAATCCCAGGACCAGCGTGTCCGGAAAACGGGCCCGCAGCCGTTCCATGGCCTGCGCGGGCCGCTGCTCATCCGTCAGGGTGATCTGGCAGTACGCTCCTTCGGCCCAGGAATGTTCTGCGGACTCCAGGAGATCCGAGATTTGGCCGCGGAGCACCGCCAGCTTCCGCGGGGCTTCCCACATCAGTTCCGATACGCCGGTCACGCCGTCCGGGCCGACGTCGATCAGCCAGCTTCCCTTGGTGTGCTTGGCTTCGGAGAACGAGTAGGCCAGGGGCGATCCGGAGTACCTGACCTGCGGCGACAGGCTCTGCCGGCCGTGCAGGTGCCCCAGCGCGGTGTAGCTGAATCCGTCGAACAGGTCCAAAGGCACCGCTCCGACTCCCCCGATGCTGAGGTCCCGCTCACTGTCTGAGCTGATGCCTCCGCTGACGAACGTGTGGGCGAGGACCACCGAATGGACGGTTCCCGCTGCGCGGCGCTGCGCGAGGTCCGCCCGGATACGGTCAGTGGCGGCGCGGGTGACTTCGAAGTGGCTGGCGGTTTCTGCACCGAGTTGTTCGGCGACGAGGCGCGGTTCCAGCCAGGGGATTCCGTAGATGGCCAGGATGGCGCCGGGCGTCTCACCATCACTTATGCCCAGCGGCAGGACGACTGGCTGGTCCAGGTCCGCCAGCCTGGTCCGCAGGTGGACGCCGCCACGTTCCAGCAGCCGGGAAGCGAAGCCCAGCCGGATGGCGGAGTCGTGGTTGCCGGATGTCAGCACCACCGTGGCACCGGCCGCCGTCAGCCGCACCAAGGCATCGTCCAACAGCCCCACGACGTCGACGCCGGGCAGGGCGCGGTCGTAGACATCGCCGGCGATCAGGACAACGTCGACGGCGTTTTCAGTGACGGCGCTGACGAGCTGATCAACAAATGACCGTTGGGCGTCCAGCATCCCGACGCCATGGAAGGACCTGCCCAAGTGCCAGTCCGATGTGTGCAATAACCGCATATTCTTACGCTAGCGGCTGCCACCGACAGTTTAGGAAACCGCCGCAACAGGCCGTGGCCCAGTCAGGCCAGCTAGCCGCGCTTTCCGTCGAAGAAGTCCTGGGCCTCGTCGCGGCTGTCCGGCCGGTCCGCGGTGGCATGGGCCTGTGCGGGCTTCACCGGGGCAGCTGCCTTGGCAGGCACCGCAGCGGCCTCGTCGGCGACGTCGGCGTCGACGTCGGCATCCTCGTCGTCGTCAAAATCCTCAACGTCGTCGGCAGCGCTGTCGTCAAGCACTGATCCGGCGGCGCCTGAATCCGTACCAGCAGCAACCGGCTCGGCGAACCCACGGAAGACCAGCCCGGCGATGCCCGCGCCTGCCAAGGGAGCAACCCAGAACAGCCACAGCTGCTCGAGGGACCAGCTGGAGCTGAAGAGGGCCGAGGCCGTGGCGCGGGCGGGGTTGAACGGCGCGTTGCCCACGGACAGGCCCAGCTGCAGCAGAACGGCGAAGGCGAGGCCCACGGCTACGGCAGCCGCCGTCTTGTTGATGTTGTTGCGCGCGGTGGTGCCCAGGAAGACTGCGACCAGGATGGCGGCCCCGAGTACTTCCAGCAGGAGCACGCCGGCGAGGGGCGCCTGGATGATGGAATGTTCGCCGAAGCCGGCGGTCACGGTGTCGAACGCCGTCCGCGTGTCCTGGATGCCCGGCAGGGTCCGCAGGATGCCGAAGAGTGCGAGGGCGCCCAGAAGCCCGCCCACCAACTGCGCGCCGATGTACGCGGCGGCGTCACCGAGCCGGATCCGGCCGGCGACGGCGTGGCCAGCGGTCACCGCCGGGTTGAAGTGTCCGCCGGAAACGTAGCCGAAGGCCAGCATCGCCGCGGTCACCGCGAGGCCTGCCGCGAGCGCGGCGGGCAGCGGGCTGGACTGCGGGATGGAGAACAGCGGGACGCCCAGCCCTGCCACCACGATGAAAAGGCTGCCAAAGGCTTCTGCAGACAGCCTGGACACCAGCCCGTGCCGGATTTCGGCACCGCTGCCGGCAGTCAGCCCGGAGGCGGGATCACGGTGGACGGGCACAGGCGTGGTCATGGTGGGGCAATCCTTATCGTTGGGGTGTGGTGCCTTTGCATTCTGCCAAGGGATTCTGGGCGTTGGCTGAGTCCGAGCTTAGTGGACGGACGGCGTGGCACACCCGGCGCGTTCCACCTACGACCCACGGTAAATTGACTGTCATGAGCATTGAACCGGGCGCCGTTGCCGCGCCCCCGCTGAAGTCCCGCATCCACGGCTGCCTCCTGGGCGGCGCCTTAGGAGACTCGCTGGGCTACGCGGTGGCGTTCGACTCGATCGAGGCCATCCGCCAGCGCTTCGGCCCCGCGGGCCTGACGGACCTGGCAGCGCTCGACGGCGGCAGTCACTTTTCGGACGACACGCAGCTGACGCTGTACACCGTGGACGGGCTGGTGGAGGTGCTCGAATGGGCCAATGACGGCGTGGGTGCCGATGCGAACGCCTGCGTGTGGCTGGCCTATCTCCGCTGGCTGGACACACAGGGTGAGTCTGTACCACCGCAGGCCCCGGCTCAGCCGCCGCGGTGGATCGACGGCAACGAGGTGCTGAGGCGCCGCCGCGCCCCGGAAAAAACGTGCATCAGCGGACTGGCCACCGGTGAAATGGGGACGGTCTACCGGCCGGTGAACCCTGAGTCGAAAGGCCGCGGAACGGTGATGCGGTCCGCGCCGTTCGGCCTGATTCCCTACATAGCGTCCGACGCCGTCTATAAGTTGAGTGCCGACGCCGCCTCCCTGACCCACGGCCATCCGTCCGCACGGCAAAGTGCCGGCAGCTTCAGTCTGCTGGTCCACCGCCTGGTGGCCGGTGACACGCTGGCGGACGCCGCGGCGGCGGTCCTGGAGGAGGTGCGTGGCCTGAAGGATGTGGCGGCGGAACTTCCCGAGCGGCTCGAATCGGCCATCCGCTGTGCGGGAACAGGCGTCCTGTCGCCGGAGGAACTGGTTCGGCAGCTCGGCGAGGGATGGGTCGCGGAGGAAGCGTTCGCCGTCGGGCTTTACGCTGTCCTGGCCACAGCGCCCGGCGCGGACTCCACCCTGTCGCCGCAAGGCCATTTCCGGGCGGCCATTGCGCTGGCCGTCAACCACAGCGGCGGCAGCGATTCCACGGGATCCATCGCGGGAAATATCCTGGGCGCCTATTACGGCGAAGAGTGCCTGCCCCCTGAATGGCTCGACGCCCTCGAAGCGCCGGACGTCATCCGCGGCATGGCCGATCTGCTGGTGGGCGTTACGACCGCTTGAGCGCCACGTTGTTGCAGGCCTCGCAGATGTCCTCCGGGATCAGGCCCCGGCGCTGCAGCACTCCGAAGATGATGCAGCCCAGGCAGAATCCGGCGAAAGCCTCCAGCGAGGCAGCCGCAATGAGAACCGCCAGCGCAATCCAGGCTGCGGGGGCAGCACCGGCAAGGAACAGGATCAGCGCCGTAGTGGACACCACCGTTCCCATGCCTTGGGCAAAACGCTTGGGCGGTCCGGGAACCAGGCGTACGCTGCCCATCCGTGGCGCCAGGACCTTGACGGAGAGCAGTGCCAGCGGCGAGATCCGTGGCCCGAACAGCACCCGCAGCCAGAAGCCCGCGGCGATCAGTAGCAGTCCCCAGACGGACCCGCTCAGCAGTGTGGCGCCGGCCAGCAGCACCACGAGGCCGGCGGTGATCCGGGCCGTGTACTCATTGACGGGGTTGGGAAAGGCGAACACGGCGGACCAGTTGATTCCGGTTGTTTGGCCGTCCGTTAGTTTGCTCATCCTGCAAGGCTAGGAGCAGGGCCTGCCGCAGGGAAGAATTGTTGCGCCGGATGAACGCGGGCCGGGTCAGCGCAGCCGGATCCGGTGAAGCGTGAAAGCAGGACGGCTCAGCCGCCCACCATCTGCAGGAACTCGCCTTCGGAGAGCACTTCAATGGGCTGGCCGCGGTCATGGAGCTCCAGGACGCGCCGGGCCTTGCCGGTCAGCCTGCCGGACCGCAGGTCCGAGGCCACAAAACCGTCGCCCACCACCAGCACCGTAGTACGGGCCGTCACGCGGCTTTCCGGCCGGGCACCCAGCTCCGCGGAACGCACCTTCGCTTCCGGCCGGGCCATGGAAAGCTCGCCGGTGAAGACAACGGTCTGGCCGTACAGCGGGTGGGAGGGTTCGGCGTCGGCATTGGGGACCGGGTTGGCGCCCTCTTCCGGCCACCCGGACAGGAACGGGCGCACCAGTGCGGCGCTGTTTCCGCCGGCGGCGGCGCCTGCAAGTGCGGTCAGGCTGGCTTTGGACAGGACATCGTGCGCCGGGTCAAACGCCTCCTGATGCGGCAGGACCAGGCCCAGGGACAGGTACAGCTCGGCAATGCTGTTGGCGTTGTTCCGCGCAGCGATGTCAATCAGGATGCCGGCGCAGGCACGGGCGTCTTCTGCGGCATCGTGATGGTTGACCAGCGGCACACCGGCTTCCTCCGCGGCGAACGGCAAGGAATTGGAGACCAGGGAGTAGCAGCGCCGGGACAGCATCACCGTGCAGACGTAGTCGTAGGCAGGGCCGGGCAGGCCGGAGACCTCAAGCCCTGACCGGATCACCCCCAGGTCAAAGGCCGCGTTATGCGCCGCCAGGATGTCGCCCCCGATAAAGGCACCAATCTCCGGGAACAGCTCACCGAAGCGGGGAAGGCCGGCCACATCCGTGGCCTGAATGCCGTGGACCCTGACGTTGTGGTACTCGAAGTGGTCGTGGTTGACCGGCGGACGCATCAGCCACGACGCCTCATCCACCACGCGCCCGCCCCGCACCTTCGTCAGGCCAACCGCGCACGGTGAACCCCGGAAGCCATTGGCTGTCTCGAAGTCGATCGCCGTAAAGTCCAAACCCACGGCCCATACTTTACCGCTGGACGGAGCCGTTCCCGTGTCAACGGGGCGGCCCTGTCGCGCATATCACGCGTCCGACGCCGGGTGGCGGGGGTGCGTCAAGTACCCTGAGAAGGTGAACTTTCTTGCGATCAGCGACCTTGCCGCGCCCATGCTGGGTGGTGCAGGACCAGTCCAGCCGCAGCTGGCCTCCTTCCTGCCCGACTGGCTGAACCCCCAGATTTTCCTGGCCGATCCCGCACTTGCGCCCTGGGTGGTGCTGCTGGTCTGCGGAATTGTCTTTGCCGAGACGGGCCTGCTGGTGGGATTCTTCCTCCCCGGCGACTCGATGCTGTTCACGGCAGGGCTGCTGGTGGCAACGGACACCATTCAGTTCAATGTCTGGCTCCTGGCGCTCCTGATCACCATTTCCGCCATCATCGGCAACCAGACCGGCTACCTGATCGGCTCCAAGGCCGGCCCCGCCATCTTCAACAAGCCGAACTCGCGCCTCTTCAAGCGCGAAAACGTGGAGAACGCCCACGCCTTCTTCGAAAAGCACGGCGGCAAGGCCCTGATCCTCGCCCGCTTCGTGCCGATCATCCGGACCTTCGTGCCCGTGATCGTTGGCGTGGCCCAGATGGACAAGAAGAAGTTCTTCCTGTTCAACGTGATCGGCGCGGTCCTGTGGGGCAGCGGCGTCACGCTGCTGGGCTACCTGCTGGGTGACAGGGTCCCGTGGGTCCGGGAGAACCTCGACATCATCTTCATCGTCATCGTGTTAGTCTCCGTGATTCCGATCGGCATCGAAGTACTCCGCGGCCTCTCGGCCAAGCGCCAGGCTGCCAAATTCGGCACGGATCCGGTCGACGAGTTCATTGAAGAGCACGCTCCCGTCGAGGAGCGCAAGACCAACCTGGACTAGATCCTTGAAGCGCCGCTGGCCGGCGCTGCATCCAAGGCAAAACTAAGGGAGCCCTACCATAGTGGGGCTCCCTTAGCTGTTAAGGCGTTTCAGGCGTGGGCCCTACTGGCGCGCCAGTGCGTCGACGATGGCCGGCAGCAGGGCCCGGAAGGCCTGCCCGCGGTGGCTGATGGCGTTCTTTTCCGCCGCTGACAATTCTGCGCAGCTGCGTTCCTCGCCGGCCGGCTGCAGCACGGGGTCGTAACCGAAGCCGCCCTCACCGCGGGGCTCGCGCAGGAGGGTCCCCTCAAGCTGGCCGTACTCCACCACTTCGCGGCTCCCGGCACCCGGTCCCGGGACCGCCAGGGCCGCAGCGCAGACAAACGCGGCCCCCCGGTGCCCGTCCGGGACATCGGCGAGCTGGTCCAGCAAGAGCTTCAGGTTGGCGGCGTCGTCACCGTGCCGGCCCGACCAACGCGCGGAAAAGATTCCCGGCGCCCCGCCCAGCACGTCCACGGCCAGCCCCGAATCATCGGCAATGGCCACCAGACCCGTGGCCTCGGCCACGGCCCGCGCTTTCAACAGCGAGTTTTCGGCGAAGGTCACACCGGTTTCGACGACGTCGGGCGCACCTGCCGCCGCAGCGTCCACCACCTGAGTGTCGACGTCGAGCCCGGGGACCTGCCCGCGCAGCAGCTCGCGAAGCTCCTTGAGCTTGCCCTTGTTGTGTGTGGCCAGGACGAGGCGAAGTACGGGCGCGCTACCCGATTCAGCGTTCACAGCGTTCTGGTTCACAGTGCGTCTGCGAGGGTTTCGCGCTGGATCGCCGCCAGCGCGGTGGTGCCCAGGAGTGCCAGGTCCAGCAGCTGGTTCAGCTCGTCGCGGTCGAAGGGTGCGCCTTCTGCGGTGCCCTGGACCTCCACGAACTTCCCGGAGCCGGTGACCACCACGTTCATGTCGGTTTCGGCGCGGACGTCTTCAACGTAGGGCAGGTCCAGCATGGGCACGCCGTCGATGATGCCCACCGAAACGGCTGCGATCGTGTCGATCAGGGGCTGGGCGTTCTTGGCGATCAGTTTGTTGTCGCGGGCGAAACGGATGGCGTCCGCGAGTGCCACGTAGGCGCCGGTGATGGCCGCGGTGCGGGTTCCGCCGTCGGCCTGGAGGACGTCGCAGTCCAGGACGATCGTGTTTTCGCCCAGGGCCTTGGTGTCAATGATGGAACGCAGCGAGCGTCCGATCAGCCGGGAAATCTCGTGGGTCCGCCCGCCGATTTTCCCCTTGACGGACTCGCGGTCGGAACGGGTGTTGGTGGCCCGGGGAAGCATGGCGTATTCCGCCGTGACCCAGCCGCGGCCTTCGCCCTTGAGCCAGCGCGGCACCCCTGCCGTCAGGGACGCCGTGCACAGGACCCTGGTGTTGCCGAACTCGATGAGGGCCGATCCCTCGGCCTGCTTGGACCATCCGCGGGTGATGCTGATGGGGCGGAGCTGGTCGGGGGCGCGGCCATCGGCGCGCACTACGGGCACTGCAGTTGCTTCAGAAGTCATGCCTTTAGCTTATCGACTCGCGGCGAACCGTCCCGCCGCAGCGAGAGCAGTCGACCACGCAGAGCGGCGGACCAGAGGTGCAGCGGATCAAACGGTGTAGTGCACACCGGCCACGGCAACGGCCACATCGCCGCCGAACACGGGGCGCGCTTCGGCCATGACGGTGGTGGGCGATGTCCAGACCGGAATATGAGTGAGCAGCAACCGGCGTGCGCCCGCGCGCTCGGCCGCCTCGCCGGCGCGCTTGCCGGTCAGGTGGACATCCTTGATGTCGTCGTCGCGGCCTTCCTCAAACGCGGCCTCGCACAGGAACAGGTCAGCATCCTTCGCCGCTTCCTCCAGCCCGGCGCAGGAATCGGTGTCCCCGGAATAGGTCAGGACCCGGCGGACCGGGTTGCCCTGCTTGTCCGGTTCGGTCACTTCCACCCGCAGGGCGTAGGCCTCCTCCACGGGGTGGTTCACCGCGAACGGCGTCACCGTGAACGGCCCCACCGTGACGGATTCCCGTTCCGTCCAGTTGGTGAAGTCGAATTCCTCGTGCATCCCCGGATCCAGCTCCAGGCCGTAGGCGGTGGCCATCCTGTCTGCCGTCGCGGCGGGGCCCCACACAGGAATCCTGCCGCGTCCCCAGCCGCCGGGCTTCCAGCGGACCGCCACGTGCAGGCCGCACAGGTCCATGCAGTGGTCCGGGTGCAGGTGGGTCAGGAAGATCGCGTCGATGTCCTCAAGGTCCGTGTAGCGCTGGATGGCGCCCAAGGCTCCGCTGCCAAGGTCCATCACGATTTTCCACGTCCGCTCGCCGTCGTTGGCGGTCAGGAGGTAGCAGGACGCCGGGGAGCCCGGGCCGGGGAAGGAGCCGGTGCAGCCGACGATGGTGAGCTTCACAGGCCAGGACCTCCGGCCCGGTGGGCGCCCACAAAGTTCGAAATCCTGGGTCCCGACGACGACTGCCGGGCGCTGGCGGACTGCGCGGCGGCGATCATCTCGGGGGTGATCCGCGCCAGGCTGCCGGTGGGGTACTGGGCCGCCACGTGGTCCACGTGCCGGACGGACAGGACCTCCGGGCCCAGGAAACGGCGGGCCAGCGTTTCGAACTGGCCGGCGTCGCCGGTGGCGATGAAGTGGTGTTCGGGCGGTGTCGCGGCGGTGCGCTGAAGATCGTGGGTGGCGAGGGCCCGGTAGACGTCCTTCGCCGTTTCCTCGGCGCTGGACACCAGCGTCACGGCGTCGCCCATCACGTAGGAAATGACGCCGGTCAGCAGCGGATAGTGTGTGCAGCCCAGCACCACGGTGTCCACGCCGGCCGCCTTCAACGGCGCCAGGTATTCTTCGGCGAGGGCCAGCAGGGCGGGTCCGGTGGTGATCCCGGCCTCCACGTAGCTCACGAACTCCGGGCAGGCCACGGACGTGATCGCCAGGTCCGGCGCGGCGGCAAACGTGTCTTCGTAAGCCCGCGAACCAACGGTGGCAGAGGTACCGATGACGCCGACACGCCCGCTCCGCGTGGCAGCGACAGCCCTCCGGACGGCCGGCTGGATCACCTCGATGACGGGAATGCCGTATTTCGCGGTGTACCGCTCGCGGGCGTCCCGCAGGACAGCGGCCGACGCCGAGTTGCAGGCAATGGTCAGAAGCTTGACGCCGGAGTCCACCAGTTCGTCCATCACACCCAGCGCGTTGGCGCGGACTTCGGCAATGGGCAACGGCCCGTAGGGCCCGTTGGCGGTATCCCCCACATAAAGGATGGACTCGTTGGGGAGCTGGTCGATGATGGAACGCGCCACAGTCAGTCCGCCGACACCGGAATCAAAGACGCCGATGGGACGGGACCCCACCGGGCCGGTGGTGCTGCTGGCTGCGGAGTCCGATGCGGCTGCGTCTGACGGATCCATGCTCGAGGCTGTAGTCATGATTATTCGAGGATAGGTCTTCCCCGGGGCCGCAGCCATCACATTGTGAGGCCGGACTCATGTCAAATTTGTCACATTGGCGGACGCATCCCGGAACAGAACAGCAGATCAGGCCCGGGAATCCAGGGACTGGAGCATCGCCTGGACCAGGGATTCCTGCAGCCACGTGGTGAAGTTGTACACCAGTGCGAGGTAACTTTCCACGTCCTCGGCCTGGGACCAGTCCTGCATCAGGTGCACGTGCCCGGCGTCTTCTTCATCCCGGATGTCCAGGCGCTCCGCAAGCACCAGGCGCACATCGTTCAATGCCATGGACCAGAGTCTGGCCCCTTCGGCGGTGAGGACCACTTCGTCCTTGTCCAGGTCCAGCGCGGCGGCGCGCAGCGCGCCGATCTTGGTTTCGCGCAGCGAGCGCTCGGTGAGCTGGCGGAACTCAAGGGACGCGCCGTCGTCGTTCTTCATCACGTTGGGCAGCAGCCGCTTAACCGCGCGGTCGGTCGGCTCCTGGACATCCATATCCAGTCCGATCAGGGCGGCCAGCGGATCCTGGCTGGCGTTTTCGGCCGGCTGGAGCATGGAGATGACGTCGTCGATCAGGCTGCGGAGCAGCTCCCGTTCGGCTGGTTCCAGGAACCCGGTGATGCCCTTGAGTCCGTTTTTGAAAGCCTTAGCCACGTTTCCCCTTGCCCTGCCCGGACCCGCCGGATTTTCCTGAGTTTCTGGAACTTCCACCGTTCCCGCCGCTGGCTTTCTCCACGGTGGCCCAGAGGCCGAAGCCGTGCATGGCCACGGCATGCCGCTCAACCTGTTCCTTGCTGCCGTGGGCAACAATGGACCGGCCCTTCTTGTGGACTTCCATCATCAGCTTGTTGGCCTTGGACTCTGAATAGCCGAAGTAGCTTTGGAAGACGTAGCTGACATAGCTCATCAGGTTGACGGGATCGTTCCAGATCACCAGATTCCAAGGGATGTCCGGGGCGGTCAGGGAGTCGGTGGACACCTCTGTCCCGGTCCGGGTGCCCTCCTGTGTATCAGGGCCGAGCGCAACGCTTAAGGTCATCTGTCCATTCTATGGGGATGCACACTAGAGTGAATTTCGTGAGTACCTCCGCCGGCTGGGACCATCCCCGCACGTCCTTTTACACAGACCACTACGAGCTGACCATGCTGCAGGCGTCGCTGCATTCGGGCGCCGCACACCGTCGGTCGGTCTTCGAGGCCTTTGCCCGGCGTCTGCCCGACGGCCGTCGGTACGGGATTGTGGCGGGAACGGGCCGCCTGCTGGAAGGCATCGCCGACTTCCGGTTCGGCGAAGCAGAGCTGGACTTCCTGGGCCGGACCGGCGTGGTCAACCAGGACACCTTGGAATACCTGGCAAACTACCGGTTTTCCGGTGACATCTGGGGCTACCCGGAGGGCGAGGCGTACTTCCCCAACTCCCCCATCCTGATTGTCGAATCAACGTTTGCCGAAGCCTGCATGCTGGAGACCTACCTTCTCTCTGTCCTGAACCATGACAGTGCCATCGCCTCCGCCGCATCCCGCATGATCACGGCGGCCGGCAACCGGCCGTGCATCGAAATGGGATCCCGGCGCACGCACGAGGAATCGGCGGCCGCGGCCGCCCGCGCCGCCGTGATCGCCGGGTTCGATAGCACCTCCAACCTCGAGGCCGGCATCCGCTACGGCATCAAGACCGTGGGCACCGCCGCGCACTCGTTCACGCTCCTCCACGACACCGAGCGGGACGCCTTTGAGGCGCAGATCGCCTCCCTCGGCCCCGGCACCTCGTTGCTCGTGGACACGTACGACGTCGAAGCTGCCGTGCGTGCCGCCGTCGAGTTGGCGGGGCCCAAGCTGGGGGGCGTCCGTCTGGACTCCGGGGACCTCGTGGCCCAGGCCCAGTGGGTCCGGCAGCTGCTGGACGAGCTCGGCAATGTGAACACGAAGATTGTGGTGACCTCGGACCTGGACGAATTCGCCATCGCCGCGCTGCAGTCCGCCCCGGTGGATTCGTACGGCGTGGGCACGTCGCTGGTCACCGGCTCCGGCGCACCCACCGCGAGCATGGTCTACAAGCTTGTCAGCCGCACCGACGACGCCGGCAATTTCGTCTCCGTGGCGAAGGCCGCCAAGAACAAAACCAGCATGGGCGGACGGAAATATGCGCTGCGCAAGCTCAACGAGCGGGGGGTGGCCACCCAGGAAATTGTGGGCATCGGCCACCGCCCCGAGGACGACGGCAACGACCGGCCGCTGCTTCAGCAGTTTATGAAGAACGGCGAGCTGCTGCCGGGCTGGACCGGACACGAGGGTGTGGTCCGCGCCCGCCAGCGGCACGCGGACACCATGGCCGAACTGCCCGGCGTCGTCAACCGCCTGCAGCGCGGCGAGCCTGCCATCCCCACCATCTACGAGGAGAACTGATGTCCCGCGCCCTGATCATCGTTGACGTCCAGAACGACTTCTGCGAGGGCGGCTCCCTGGCCGTGGCCGGCGGTGCCGATGTTGCCGGAGCCATCAGCGAGTACGTGGACGCCCATCACAACGAGTTCGACCACATTATTGCCACCCAGGACTGGCACATCGATCCCGGTGCACATTTTTCCGACACACCCGATCTCAAGGACAGCTGGCCGCGGCACTGCGTCGCCGGCACACGCGGCGCCGAACTCCATCCGGACCTGGACACCGAATACATCCAGGCCTACTTCCAGAAGGGCCAGTTCACCGCGGCGTATTCCGGCTTTGAGGGCCTGCTGGCCCCTGAGGATGCTGTCCCCACCGGGGAACGCCAGCCTGGTGCCATGCCCGCTGACGCAGCCTCCTACGCCCCGGCGGACGACGCCATCGGACTGGACGACTGGCTGCAAAGCCACGATGTGGAGGACGTTGTGGTGGTGGGGATCGCCACCGACTACTGCGTTATGGCCACCTCGCTGGACGCGGTCCAGGCCGGCTACTCCGTCACGGTCATCCGTTCACTCACCGCCGGCATCGCCGAAGACCTGGAGGATGCCGTCGCCGAAATGGAACTCGGCGGCGTCGAAGTCGCCTGACGCCTGACACAAGCCGCCTGACACAGGACCAACAGCAAGCGTGGCCCGGGATGCACAGCACCCGGGCCACAGCTGTCTCCTGGGGTCCTACTTCCGGCCGATGAACCAGTCCTGGAGCTTGCGCAGCCTGGACTGAAGCTGCTCCTCGTTCGCCTGGGCCACCGGCGGGCCGCCGCAGACCGTCCGCAGCTTCGTGTGCACCACACCATGCGGGGTTCCGGTCCGCGCCGACCAGGCCGCCACGTTTTTGGCCAACTCGTTGCGCAGGTCCATCAGCATCCGATGATCCGGTATGGCCGGCGCCGCAGCGGCCGGCTCGGCTGCCGGTGCCCGCCTGTTTTTGCGGTTGAGCTGTTCGTGCTGTCGCTGCCGCAGCAGCGTGCCCACCTGCTCGGCGTCCAGCAGCCCGGGGATCCCGAGGAAGTCCAGTTCGTCCTCCGAGCCCACTTCTCCCCCGGTGCCGAACTCGCCGCCGTCGAACAATACCCGGTCGAAGGACGCCTGGGAGTCGAGGGCCTCGAACTTGCCCTTAGTGAGGCTGTCCGACGCCTTGTCCTCCCGGTTGGCTTCTTCCATCAGCGAGTCCTCGGGATTGAACAGGCCGTCGCTGTCCTCTTTCTCGGGGCGGTCCAGCGCGTGGTCGCGTTCGGCCTCCATCGAGTTGGCCAGGGCCATCAGCTGCGGCACGGACGGCAGGAAGACCGAAGCGGTTTCGCCGCGCTTCCGGGCACGCACAAAGCGGCCCACCGCCTGGGCGAAGAACAGCGGCGTGGAAGTTGACGTCGCATAGACACCCACGGACAGCCGGGGAACGTCCACGCCTTCGGACACCATCCGGACGGCAACCATCCACCGCTTCTCGCTCACGGTGAATTCCTCGATCTTGCTGGAGGCCTTGGCGTCGTCGGAAAGGATCACAGTGGGTGATTCGCCGGTGATCCTCTTCAGCTGCCCGGCATAGGCCCTGGCATCCTCGTGGTCCGTGGCGATGACCAGCCCGCCGGCGTCCGGAACCGTACGGCGCACTTCGCTGAGGCGTTTGTCCGCTCCCGCCAGGACAGCGGGAATCCATTCCCCGGTGGGGTTGAGGGCCGTCCGCCACGCCTGCGAAACGATGTCCTTGGTGACTGCTGATTCGCCGAGGGAAGCGGCCATTTCCTCGCCGGCGCTGGTACGCCACCGCATCTGGCCCGAGTAGGCCATAAACATCACCGGGCGCACCACATGGTCACGCAGGGCGTTACCGTAGCCGTAGGTGTAGTCCGCTTTCGAGCGCCGGATGCCGTCCTTGTCCTGCGCGTATTCAACAAACGGGATGGGCGAGGTGTCGGAGCGGAACGGAGTCCCGGTCAGGGAGAGCCGCCGTGCCGCCGGGTCAAACGCTTCGCGGAGGCCGTCGCCCCAGGACAGGGCCTCGCCGCCGTGGTGGATCTCGTCAAGGATCACCAGCGTGCGGGCGGCCTCGGTCTTGGCGCGGTGCAGCATGGGTTTGCTGGCCACCTGGGCGTAGGTGACAGCTACGCCAACGAAACCGCGTCCGTGCTGGCCGTCGGAGTTTTTGAAGTTGGGGTCAATGGCGATGCCCACTTTGGCAGCCGCGTCAGCCCACTGGCGTTTCAGGTGGTCCGTGGGCGCCACGATGGTGACCCGGTTCACCGCCCCGGATTCGATGAGCATGGAGGCCACGCGCAAGGCAAAGGTGGTCTTGCCGGCGCCGGGAGTTGCTACGGCCAGGAAATCGCGGGGATCGGTCCTGAAGTAGAGGTCAAGGGCTTGTTGCTGCCAGGCACGGAGTTTTTGGGCGGTTCCCCAGGCTGCGCGTTCCGGATAGGCCGGTGGCAGGGTGGGGCCGCCAAAGAGCGTCTCCGTCACTACTTGTTGTTGCCCGAGTCCCCTCCGGGACCCTTGCCGCCGTCGTTGCCCGGGCGGAGGCCCTCATAAACCTCTTTGCACATGGGGCACACCGGGAACTTCTGCGGATCCCGGCCAGGCGTCCACACTTTGCCGCAGAGGGCAATGACAGGATCACCCGTCAGCGCGGATTCCATGATTTTTTCCTTGCGCACGTAGTGCGAGAAGCGTTCCCGGTCACCGGGCTCCACTTCCTGGCGCAGCTCTTCGCGCTCGATGGTTGCCGTGGACGTTCCAGCCCCGGAAAGCTCGCGCATCGGGTCGTTTTCGAGAGGGTCCGTCATGCTAGTCATGGCATCCATCTTAGCGTCCCCGGACGGAAGGCGTTCGACGGCGGGAGGACCGTTTTGCACTCACCGCACCCGCCGCCGTCGGCCGTTCCGCGCAACACCGGTACCCGCCCGCCCGTGGTGTGTGGCCGGAATTACAGCCTTGGGAATTACAGCCCCTGCCAGTCAGGTTTGTGATCGTACGTGTGCCGGTAGAA
Source organism: Pseudarthrobacter sp. RHLT3-21 (assembly GCF_059383495.1). Classification (NCBI taxonomy): domain Bacteria; kingdom Bacillati; phylum Actinomycetota; class Actinomycetes; order Micrococcales; family Micrococcaceae; genus Pseudarthrobacter; species Pseudarthrobacter sp. RHLT3-21. Next base: position 300,584 of record NZ_JBWZCI010000001.1, on the reverse strand, counting down.
GTCGGCGAGCTTCAGTGACGACGCCGCGGCCTCATCCACCAGGACGGTGGCGTGCGGGTGGAACTGGAGGACAGAGGCCGGGCAGATGGCGGCGACGGGCCCTTCCACGAAGTCGCGGACGGCCGGTGCCTTCTGTGCCCCGGTAGCGATGAGGACAACGTGCCTGGCCTCGAGAATGGTGCCCAGCCCCTGGGTCACCACGTGGTGCGGCACCTCTGCCAGTCCGGCGAAGAACCGGGCATTGTCCCGGCGGGTCTGCTCGATCAGCGTTTTGATACGGGTCCGGGATGCGAGCGAGGACCCGGGCTCGTTGAAGCCGATGTGGCCATCCGTACCTACGCCCAGGAGCTGCAGGTCCACGCCGCCCGCCGCCCGGATGGCATCTTCGTAGTCGCGGCATGCCGCGGCCAAGTCCTCGGCCGCACCGTCAGGCGTATGGACGTTGCCTTCGGCGATGTTGATGCGGCTGGTGAATTCCCGCCGGATGACTTCCCGGTAGGACTCCGGATGCCCGTGGGCCAGTCCTACGTATTCGTCCAGGGCAAAGGCATGGGTATTGCTGAAGTCCAGCCCGTCACGCTGGTGCCGTGCCGCCAGCTCGTCGTAGACAGGCAGCGGCGATGACCCTGTGGCGAGGCCCAGCACAGCGGTGGGCTTGCGCCGGAGCAGGGCCTCGATGGCATCGGCGGCGAGCCGTCCGATCTGTTTGCTGCCCTGCAGAATGACAACTTCCATGTCCGGTGGCCTTTCTGGTGCTTTACGGAATCAGCGGTTGACTGTCAGTTGGGCCAGCATCTCCGGGCCACGGGCCTCCAGCCAGCGGCCACCGATCCTGATGCCCACCACAAAAAGTACCAGTCCCAGGACCGGGCCCAGCGCAAGGTTCAGCCACCCGAAGACGGGATTTCCCGTCACGCTTTGGGCAATGATCAACCCGGCTTCCGGAAGCACCAGGATGGACAGGACACCCATGCCGCCGAACTGCACGGCCATGGTCTGGCCGACGTTGCCGGGTGGCTTCTTGAACGGGCTGTCTCCGGGCAGGGGCACTGCGACGTTGTACCGCGCCGAGACTACCGACGAGAGGCCAAGACCGGTCAGGAGAATTCCCACCGAGAGTCCCAGCACTCCGGGCAGCCATTCCCAGCTGCCGGTGAACATAAACGGCACCACTGAAAAGGCCAGCACCACCGGGACGGCGAGAATCAGGCACGCCAGGGCCCGGCCCAGCCGGTCCGGGACTCCCCGTACGCCGGTGGCTAGGTGGAGCGCGAACGCGGTGCTGTCGTAGGAGATGTCGGCGGAGATCGACCAGGCCATGAGGAAAGCCGTCAACGGGCCCAGCATCGCGAGGATTCCGAAGCTGTCCCCCTGGCTCGCCTGGAAGAACATCACCACCGCCAGCAGCGGAATCACAATGAGCGATCCGCCGTAGCGGGGATCCCGCAGCCAGTAGGTCAGGGCACGTGCCGTGACGGCGCCGGTCGGTGTTGCAGGCAGGAGCGCGAACAGCCCCAGTTTGCCGCCCTTGCGGCTCCCGCTCCCCGCATACGGAGGGTTAACAAGTGCACGTTCCAGGAGGACTTTCCAGCACCAGGCAAGTCCCGCGAGGGTGAGCAGCGAAATGAGCAGCTTCGCGGCGGCCTCACCGGGCCGTCCGGCGTCGACGTCTCCGCCCAGGGACCAGGCAGCACCCAGCGGCGTCCAGGCGAGCGTCCGGGCAAAGGCAGGCAGGAACCCGGCGGACGCCGAGATCCCCTGCGACACTCCGGCCACGATGGGGCCCATCAGGATCAACGGGACCATAAAGACAACGCCGCTGACGTCCTTGAAGCGCCGCGACGCCGCCAGGCTGGCCGTGGCGGTGGTGACCACCTTGCACAGCACAACGCACGTCATGACACCGAGGGCCGCTCCCAGCAACGCGGCAAGGGCAGGAACGAAGCCGCGCGCCCACGTGCCCACGGTGGCCAGTGCTACGAGGGACGTGGCCACCCCGGGAATTCCGATGAGGCCGCCCAAAGCCAGTCCGGTCAGGAGCTGCCGCATGGGGACCGCAAACGTGGTGAAGCGGGCGGGATCGAGGGTCATGTCTGTGGCCGAGACCGCCACCGGGATGATCCCCCAGCCCAGGATGGCCGCTGAACCGGCGAGCACGACGGCCGTGAACGCCAGCTCGTTGTTTTCCTGCCGCAGCATCACCAGTGCCACGACCAGCGCACCCACGATTCCGAGCGCATAGAGACCGCCGAAGGCCAGGCCCACGAGCTGCCAGGGGCTGCGCCGAAGGCCGTTCCGCAGCAGGGTCAGCTTGAGCCTTAGGAGGTGCGCAACCATTCCAGGCCTTCCGTGTGGTTGCGTCCGCCGACTAGCTGGACGAACCTTTCTTCCAGCGATGCCCCGGCGCGGACTTCGTCCACGGTCCCGGCAGCGAGGAGCCTTCCGGCCGCCACTACGGCGACATGGTCGCACATCCGCTGGACGAGGTCCATAACGTGGCTCGAGACGATCACCGTCCCGCCGGAGGCCACATAGCTGTCCAGGATGGACCGGATGTTGGCCGCCGAGACGGGATCCACGGATTCAAAGGGTTCATCAAGCACCAGCAGCCGCGGGGCGTGGATCAGTGCCGAAGCCAGGGCGATCTTTTTGGTCATGCCGGCCGAATAGTCCACCACGAGGGTCCCGGCGTCCTGGTTGAGGTCCAGGGCCGACAACAGCTCGCCCACGCGGGACGCCACCACGTCTTTGTCCATGCCACGCAGCAGCCCCGCGTACGTGACCAGCTGTTCGCCGGTGAGCCGGTCAAAGAGGCGGACACCGTCCGGGAGGATGCCCATCAGTTTCTTGGCCTCCAGCGGCCGGGCCCAGACGTCCACGCCGTGGACAATGGCTGTGCCGAAGTCCGGCCGCAGCAGGCCGGTGGCCATGGACAACGTGGTGGTCTTGCCGGCGCCGTTGGGGCCCACGATGCCAAAGAATGAACCTGCCGGGACGTCGAGACTGATCCCGTCCACGGCGATTTTTCCGCCGAAACGCTTGGCGAGCCCACGGATGGACAGGGCAGGAAAAGGCCCGGCGTGCGCCACCGGATCAGAGTAGGGATCGGGATGCGGAGCAGTCATAGTGCCAGCCTAGACCCAGGTCCCTGCCGACGGGGTCCTCCCGCAGGAGTAGGGCCAAAGGCGTAGGAATGCCTAGAACGAATGCCGCGGGATGGCCCGTTCGTACTGAGGCGCCCACGGGAGGTCATGCCCCAGTTCAAACGCCGCCCGGAGCCACCAGTGCGGATCCCGGAGCGCGGCCCGGGCAATAAACACGCCGTCGGCCTGCCCGGTGGCCACGGCATGCTCCGCCTGGCCTGCGGAAGTCAGGAGGCCCACGGTGCCCGTGGGAACCCCGGCTTCCCGGCGGATACGTGCGGAGAACTCCGATTGATAACCCGGACCCGGCTTGATGTCCTGATGGGCCACGGCCCCGCCGCTGGAGACGTCAATGAGGTCCACCCCGTGCACCGCCGCCTGGGTGGCCAGCCGGACCGAAGACTGGACATCGACGCCGCCCGGCGCCCAGTCGGTGGCCGAAATCCTCAGCAATAGGGGCATGGATTCGGGGATGACATTGCGGACCGCATCAACAACGGCGAGCATCAGCCGGTTCCGGCCGGCTTCGTCCCCGCCCCAGGAATCGGTCCGGGTATTGATCAGCGGGCTTTGGAACTGGTGCAGGAGGTAGCCGTGCGCGCCATGGATCTCCACGGTGTCGAAGCCGGCGTCCACGGCACGCACTGCGGCGGCCGCGAAATCGGCAATGACCTCCCGGATCTGTGCCTCGGTCATCGCGGCGGGTGCGGCATAGCCGTCGAAGGCAAGCCCTGCTGGACCCACCGTGGGCCAGCCGCCGTCGGACTCCGGGACGCTCCCCCGCTGCCCGGCGAACGGCCAATAGGTGGACGCTTTCCGGCCCGCGTGGGCAAGCTGGGCGCCGATCTTCGCTTCAGCGGCACCGTGCCGGTGCACAAAGGACGTGATCCGCTGCCAGGCCTCGGCCTGTTCGTCGTTGTACAGCCCGGCGTCGCGGGGGCTGATCCTGCCGGCCGCATTCACGGCGGCCGCCTCGGTGAGAATCAACGCGGCGCCGCCCGCGGCGAAGGAGCCCAGATGCATCAGGTGCCAGTCGTTCGGAACCCCCGGGGCGCCGTCGGGACCGCAGCTGTACTGGCACATGGGTGACACCCAGCCGCGGTGCGTGAGTTCCAGGGAACGGATCTTGAGCGGCTGGAACAGGGCCGGCACTAGAACAGGACCCTGGCGAGTCCTTGGCGTGCCTTGGCCACCCGGGGGTCGGACGTGCCCACCACGTCAAAGAGCTCCAGGAGCCGTACGCGGGCGGTCTCCCGTTCCGGGCCGAAGTTCCGGCCGATGAAGGTGATCACGCGGTTCAGCGCGTCCTCCACGTGGCCGCCGGACACGTCCAGGTCCGCCACGCCCAGCTGGGCGGCCAGGTTGTCAGGTTCGTTGGCGGCGAGGGTGCGCAATGCTTCAGAGTCCCCGGCGGAGAGCGGCTGGATCCGGGCCATCAGCTCCACCTGGGCCAGGCCGGCCTTGGCCTCCGCGTCGGCGGGCATTTCCAGCAAGGCCTGGCGGTAGGCCACGGCTGCCGCCTCGTAGTCGCCCGCCTCAATGGCGTCGAAGGCGGCCTGGTGCAGCGGCGGGAGGGGTGCCGGTTCCGTTTCCGGCGGCGTACCGCCCCCGCCGAGGCTGCCCGTGACGCCGTTGGCGGCCGCCACTTTCAGCAGTTCATCCAGGAGGGGCCTGATCTGGGCTTCCTCGGCGCCGCCCTGGAAGAGCGGTACGGGCTGGCCCTTGAGGACGGCGACGGCAGTGGGGACGGCCTGGACCTGGAAGGCCTGTGCCAGCTGCGGGAAGGCTTCGATGTCCGCCGCCCCTAACACCAGGCGGCCGCCGTAGCTGTTGATGACCCGCTCCAGCGAGTCAAGCATCGCGGCGGATTCCGGCGAGTACGCCGCCCACAGCGCGAAGACCACGGGCACCTGGGCGGAAAGCTCCACGAGTTCCTGGAAGTTGCCTTCAGTGACAGTGACCCGCAGCGGCGCCGCGCCGCCGTCGTGCGCTACCGCATCTGCTTCTGCGCTGGCACCGGCATCCCCGGGAACCGGCGGATTGCCGGGAGCAGCGGGCGGCGCCTGGCGCTGTTTCAGGGATGAAAGGTCGACGGCGCCACGCAGGTTAAGCAGGCTGGCAGCGGCTGGAGGGACTGGGCGGGAAGCTGGCGAACTCATGCTTTCCACTCTAGCCACTCCGGCCGCTGCCGGGGGTAAGCCGCCGGGGCAATGTCAGGGACTGGACCCTGCGGACCTATTTGAAGCTTGCGCCTACCAGCCCGCGCGTTGCGGCCACCAGCTTGATGGGATCCGTCGAACCTGCCGGCGGGACGTAGACCGCCATTGATTCAGCAAAGTTCAGCACCATTCCGGTGGTGGTTTCCTTGCCGCCGGCGAGCGCCGCGGCGTCGTCGCCGATGGTGAGTTTGTCACCGGAGGCTTTCGGCGTGCCATCAAAGCCGAAGTTGATCCGGCCCAGCACCAGCGCCCCGCCGTCGGCCGTCCGGAACACAACAGTGCTTTCCGGCACCACCTTGTGGGTGAAGGAGAAGTTGCCGTTTTCGCCTGACTTGACCACCTCGGCCTGGTACGAGAGCGTGTCGGCGATGTACGGCGAGGATGCCCCCTCCACCAGCTTGTCCTTGAAGCTCGACTCTGCATTGGTCAGGCGGTCGGCCAGTCCGGCCATGGCTTCTTCGCCGCTGTACAGCAGGCCCGACTTGTCGTTGGCGGCCAGCGTGTCCGTGCCGTCCCGGCCGATGGCGGGGAAGGTGGTTCCCGGCTGCAGCGGGGTGGTCTCGGTCAGCTTGTAGTTCTCCCGGGGCGAGGGCTGGACCAGGGTGAGCAGCTGCGGGACGACGTTGCCGTCACCCTGCGTGACGGCAAGGACCGAACGGGGCCAGCTGCGGTCGCTGGTGACCACGGTGGTGAGGAGCTTGGTGGAACGGACTGGCATCCGGGCTTCATACGTACCCACTTGGGATCGGATCTTGTAGTTCTGGGTGCGGACCTCAAGCTCCGTCCCGGCGACGCGCTCTGCGAGCTTGGCTGCGTCCTTTGCGGCGTCGCCGGCGTCGGCGGCGCTGGAGACCTGCTCCAGGATCCTGCGGAACTGGGCGTCCAGGAGGACCGGTGCGGCTGCCTGGGCGGCCGCCGGCGACGCTGATTCGGAAGCCGGGGCAGGGGTGGTGGCCGCGTTGGCAGCAACACCCGTGCCGGCCACAACCAGGGCAGTTACTGCGGCTGTGACCATGCCGCCGGAAACCATGCCGAGCCGTGAGGAGGACTTCGCCTCAGCCCTTGCCCGGGCACGCCGGGCGAACAGGCTTCCTTTGCCATTGCCATTGCCTTCGCCGTCGCGCTTGCGGGCGGACAGGACCACCAAAGCGATGCCGGCGAGGATCAGCAGGCCGCCAAGCACCGTCAGCGGGATGGCCCACGGGGTGCTCGTGTCATTCGGGAACGTCATGGAGATCGACGACGGTGCGGGCTTGGTGCCATCGGACGCCAGCAGCAGCGACCATTCGCCGTCAGCGGGGGGAGTCCATGAGTACTCCAGCTCGCCGCTCGCGTTTTCGGTGGACACCCAGAGGTCGGATCCGGACGGATTCGGCGCGGTGGCGTCGCCGTCGGCGTGCTCAACCTGCAGGGTTTTGTTGTCCTCGGAAACCCCCGTGATGGTGTTGTGGGCTGTCGGGCCCACCCAGGCGTCCACGTCGTCAGGCCGGCCGGCCGCGAGCAGGAAGTTGCCGTCGCCTTCGATCTTGATCTTCACCGTTCCGCCCTGCGCGGTGCGCAGGTTCTGGTCGATGACGGTCAGTGGCGCCGCCGCGGCATCTGCCGGGGCGGATGCCGTAAAGGTCTCGGAGGGAGCCCAGATTGTCTTCTGGCCGATACCGGCCAGAAGTGTCAGGAGGCCGAGCAGCACGAGTGCAACTGCAGTCTTGAAGCGCAAAGGAAACACCTATCATTCGCGGGGGTTTACTTTCAATAGTAACCGTTTTGTTACCAGAACCCCCGTTTGGGTGCCGGCGGAGTCCGGACACAGCGGTGCCGGCACGGCCCGGCGGGCGCCCTCGCTCCTGTTGGCAAGGCTGCTGATAGTGTTTGCGATGATCATCACATCGGCCCGCAGATGCGGCGCCACGCACGGAACAGGCCCCCTAAACCAGTGACTGACAAGACGGAAGAGTCCTCCACGGGACACGAAAATCAACCGGCCGCTGGCGCCCTGGAATCCTCGCCGGAAAGGCCTGCGACGGCCAGGCTGCGGGACTCCGCAGCTGCCGCCCTTGGCCAGCTTGTGCGGCGCCTGCGCCAGCCGCTGCCGGGCGCCCAGCCCAGGCTCCGGTTTGAGATCCCGCCGGAATACAACCACACGGAAGAACCTGCCGCCACCGAGGACGGCGAGGCCGGCAGGACGCCCGCGCAGTTTGGCAGTCCGGGTCCCCGGATGTCGATGCAGCATCCCCTCTACATGGGCTTTATGGGCACTGTAGGCGTGGGCCTTGCCCTGCTGGTCTACTGGATCGGTTCCAACACCACGCAGCTGCTGCTGTGGATTGTCGCTGCCCTGTTCATTGCCCTTGGTCTGGAACCCGTGGTCGGGTGGCTGGAGAACCGCCGGATTCCCCGCCCGGCCGGCATTCTCCTGGCCGTCCTGGTCCTGGTGGTGGCTGTAGGAGGGTTCTTCGCTACCCTCATCCCCACCATCGTGGAACAGGTCACCCAAATTGTGGTGCAGGCACCCACCTGGGTACGGGACTTCATCGACTCAGAATTCTTCCGCAACGTGGATGACCAGTTCGGTGTGCGCGACCGCATCAACGAGGAACTCGACAAATTCGTCAACAATCCCGAGGCGATGGGCGGGATCTTCGGCGGGGTGGTGGGCTTCGGTTCCACCCTGGCCAACGGGCTCTTCGGCACGTTGATCGTCCTGGTCCTGAGCCTCTATTTCCTGGCAGCCCTTCCGGCCATGAAGAAGTGGGGCTACCGGCTGGCGCCGCGGTCGCGCCGGGCACGGGTGGAAGCCCTGTCCGAGGAGATCACCCGTTCCGTAGGCAACTATGTGATCGGGCAGGCCTGCGTGGCATTGCTCAATGCCACGTTTGCGTTCATTGTGATGTCCATTGTGGGTGTCCCGTTCGCCCTCCTGCTGGCCTTCGTGGTGGCCCTGCTGGCGTTCATCCCCCTGGTGGGCGGCATGATCGCCGGCATCGTGGTCCTGCTGATCGCTTTGACGGTCGGGTGGCAGACGGCCGCTGTCTACGGCATCTGCTACTTCGCCTACCTCCAGTTCGAGGCGTACTTCATCTCCCCGCGCATCATGCAGAAAGCCGTGGCCGTGCCGGGGGCCGTTGCCGTGATCTCCGTGATTGCCGGCGGCAGCCTGCTGGGCGTCCTGGGCGCACTGATCGCCATCCCGACGGCGGCCGCCATCCTGCTCCTGATCAAGGAGATCTACATCGTCCGCCAGGACAAGCACTAACGGACAGGCACTAGGCGGCTGAGGTAGCCACCGGGCCGTTCCACACCTGCGGCAGGCCTTCGGGTCCGGATCCTGCTTCCGTCACCTCATCTACGATTTCATTGAGCACGCGGGAAGCGTACTTCTCCCCCACCCAAAGGTGCTTGGCGCCGTCCACCCCCACCACCCGGGCCTGCGGCACCAGGCTGAAGCGTTCAGCGGCGGCCGCCGGCTGCAAGTAGTCATCATGCTCCGGCACAAGCACCGTGAGCGGCTTGGCGGAGTCCGCCCAGAGGCGCAGGTGGGCGTCGGTGGCACGGTGCAGCGGGGGCGACAGCAGCACGGCACCTTCGATTTGGCTGGCCACAGGCTCAACGGCACCGTACATCAGCGCCAGCTCGGTGCCGAAGGACCAGCCCACCAGCCAGCGGTTGGGCAGTTGGCGTTCGACGGCGAATCGCACGGCCGCCTCAACGTCCTGCCGCTCGCCGATCCCCTCCTCGAAGGAACCCGCGCTGGTTCCGCGCGGCGAACCCGTCCCGCGGGTGTTGAACCGAAGCACGGCCACGCCGGCAAGGGCAGGAAGCCGGTACGACGCCTTGCGATAAACATGCGAGTCCATAAAGCCGCCGTGCGTCGGAAGCGGATGCAGGGTGATCAACGTGGCGGTGATCGGGCCCGACTCCGGCAGCGCCAGTTCCCCCACCAGGGCGTGGCCATCTTCGGTGCGGAGCTCGATGTTCTCGCGCCGGGCCGGCAGCACCGTTGACGCGCGGATGGGTGCGGGCCCTGCTGGCTGGCTGAATTCGTACGACGCCGGATCAAAAGTCATGCCTGCCAGCTTAGCGACTTCCGGCGGCCGCCAGGCGCCGTGTTCCGGCTCGTTGGCGCGGATTCTCCGGAGCGCCGCTCGCCCGGGCTGGTCCGGGCTGGTCCGGGTCAGCGGTAACGGTAGGTCCGGGACAGCCAGCAGTTCGTGTGCCAGTGGCGGCGTTCAGCCAGGCCGGCGGCCGCACCGAACAGATGATCGTCCTTCCAGACCACCAGGTGGGCGATTCCGGGGACAACAGCGGTGGAGCAGCCGGGGCAAATATAGGTTTTTTCCGCGTTCCTGGCGGTCATGGTCCTGACCATCCACTCGCCGTCGGGCGCACTTTCCCGCCGGGCGATTCCAGCACGCGCCCGCTCCAAATCCAGCTCAGGAACATCGCCGTTGCCCTTTTTGCCGGCCGGCTTTCCGGCAGCTCCGCCCGGCCTTTCGGAGGCAGGTCTGCGGGGACGGTTGGAACGCGGCATGCCTCCATTCTGCCCCAGCCCCGGTAGTGTGTACGGCGTGCGACTTGTCATAGCCCGATGTTCAGTTGATTATGTTGGCCGGCTCAAAGCCCATCTCCCCCTTGCCACCAGGCTCCTGCTGGTCAAGGCCGACGGCTCGGTGCTGGTCCATTCCGACGGCGGCTCCTACAAGCCGCTGAACTGGATGAGCCCGCCCGCAACCCTGCGGGTATCCTCGCCGGAGGACATTGACCTGGAGCTTGGCGTCACGGAACAGTGGACAGTCCAGTCCGCCAAGACCGATGACCGCCTGATCATCAACATCCACGAGCAGCTGCACGAGTCCTCCCACGATCTGGGCGTGGACCCCGGACTGATCAAGGACGGCGTCGAAGCTGACCTCCAGCGCCTGCTCGCCGATCAGATTGAGACCTTGGGCTCGGGCTTTTCACTCATTCGCCGCGAGTACTTCACCGCCATCGGCCCGGTGGACATCCTGGCCCGTGACGCCAGCGGGGCCACGGTGGCCATCGAGCTGAAGCGGCGGGGCGACATCGACGGCGTGGAACAGCTCACCCGCTACCTTGAACTCCTGAACCGCGATCCGCTGCTGGCTCCGGTCCGTGGCATCTTCGCTGCCCAGCAGATCAAACCGCAGGCCAAGGTGCTGGCCAACGACCGCGGCATCGACTGCATCACGCTGGATTATGATGCCATGCGCGGTGTGGACGACAGCGACTCCCGGCTTTTCTGATGCCCGCTATCCGCTTTTCTGACGCCGGGTATCCGCACCGGCGACCGCCTTCGGCCCCTGACAAGGGGCTTCATCCGTTTTTTACGCCAAATTTGCCGTATTGGCCGTTCAGAGGCGTTGACCTGAAGGAATCGGCGTGAAATTCTTAGATCAGTCTTTGTGTAGGTGTTTTTCATGCTCGCAAGACAAGTTGCGAGCGCGAAGCTCCTGCAGCGCATGTTCCCAGGAACGGCATTGAAGGATTCTTCTCGCGGAGTGACCAAGTCCAGCACGAGGTGTGCCGGACTTAGACAAGTTCCATAATGAGGAGAAATAAATGGCACAGGGAACCGTCAAGTGGTTCAACGCTGAAAAGGGCTTCGGCTTCATCACCCCGGATGACTCCGATGGCGATGTCTTCGTTCACTACTCGGAAATCCAGACCGGTGGCTTCAAGACCCTCGACGAGAACCAGCGCGTTCAGTTCGAAATCGGTCAGGGTGCCAAGGGCCCCCAGGCTACCGGCGTAACGCTGGTCTAGTCTCCCGCCCGGTGGCCGCCAGCTGCGCGGCTTCCAGCGAAGACGAGATCCCCGGCATCCGTGCCGGGGATCTTTTCTTTGTCCACCGCATGTTTGTCCACGGTGACTTCGCCAGCCACAAAAGCTTCGGGCCTACTTCCAGGACGATCAGCTTCCCTGGCCCACCAGGCCCCGGACCAGCCGTGCCCCCTGGCGCAGCGAAAGGCCGGGCAAATAGGCCCGCGTGAGCGCCCGGCCGATCGCAGGCAGCTGCAAGGGATCCTGGTAATACAGATAAAGCGCCCGGTACTCCGGTTTGAAGCGTGATTTGAAGGCCGCCAGGGACCGGAATCCGTAGACCGGTTCAAGGGCGTGGCCCACCACATCGAGGATGCGGACGAGGTTCTCGGCCTGCATCGGCTCCCCCGGTGTCTCGTCGTCGGGCAGGCTGGCGAGCGGGGACCCGGAGAGCGAGATGACCTCCACGGATTCGCGCAACTCCAGGACCGCCGAAGCAATCAGGAACTCCATCACCCCGGGAAACCCGTCGGCACCCCGGCGCATAACGTCCAGCGTACGGCTGACCAGGGTCCCGCCGTCGTAAACCGGCAACCAGCTGGTGACCCCGTGCACCTGGCCGTCGCCGTCCACGGCAAGGCAGCACAACACCTCGTCGTCCATCAGCTCATCAATGCCGCCGAGCGTGAATCCCATTTCCGGAACTGATTTTCCTGCCGCCCATTCCTCCGATACTTCGCTGAGACGCGCGCGCAGCGCGGAGGGAAGCCCGTGGTAGGTACCCCAGACGGCTTTGACGCCCAACTTGGCGGCGCGGTTCCGCGCAGTCCGTACGTTCTGCCATTCCTTGCCCGTGAATTCGAGTTGCCGGACCGACAGCCTGGTCTCCTGCGCCACGGACACGCGCTGGAAGCCCTGGTCCCGCAGGATAGGCCACAGCGTGTCGTCGCACGAGTAGAAGGCCGGGCTGAGCGCGCGGCCGCCGCAGTAGGAAAGAAACCCTTCAGCGGTCCGCTGACGGGAGTCGGCCGCACCGAAGGGGCCCGCAAGCGTCAGGGCAATACTGCCGTGCAGCTGGTAGGCGACGGCGCCGCGTCCATCCGGGCTGAACCAGTACCGGTTGGGCTCCCAGAGGGCCATCCACGACAGTGAATCGCCGCCCTCATGCAACAGCTTCCGCGCTGTGGCCCTGTCGTCGTGGCCCGAATCGCTGCCATGATGCCGGCCCAGGAGCACGGACCAGACGCCAGCCAGCGCAACAAGCCAGAAAACGGGCCCGGAGTAGCCAAAAATGAAGGACTCAAGGCCGTTCCGGTCAGCAAAAACCCGGTGATAGAGATTAGGAAGTGGAACCGGCAGATACTGCCTGGACAATTCGGCCAACAAACCCAGCAGGCCGCCGTCGCGCGTTATGCCCCCTGCGGCAAACCAGGCAAGGGCGTAGCTCCCGGCCAGCAACAGCCAGACACCCCCTACCACTGTCAGCAGCCGACGCCGGGCAGCCGGGACAGTCTCCACGCGGAACTGCCGGCGGTTTACCCAGAGCAGGACGGCCAGCAGCAGTGGGACGATCACCAAAGGCAGAATGTGGGCAAAACCCGAACCCATGGCGGCAGTCTGCGGCCGCGCCGGATAGTGCGGGATCAGCGCGAACAGGGCCAGGTAGACGGCAGCCATCGCCGTGACTGCCACTTGAAGGGCCAATGTGATGCGCAGTGCCATGCGGCGGCCCCGGCGCATGCCGTCAGCACAGATGAGGAGCAGAACCACCGGCACAACTGCCAGGACGAGGCCAAACGGACCGGCGAAGCCCGTCCGCCCCACCTCCAGGCAGGATGCCTCCACTGTTGCTCCGCAGTTAGCTTCGAGCTGGCCCAGTGTGGGCATGGGGTTCAGCACCACGTCCCGGAGCAGCGCCAGCGGGCCCGTGGGCGTCCGGGCAACGGCGGTAAGGATGGGGCCCACGGCGAACACGGCCACCGTCAGGGCAAGCAGGTTCCTGGTTTCCCTGCCGCTCGAGCGGGGCGGGTGAAGCTGGCCGTGGTCGCCCTGGTTCCACCAGCTGGCCGCGAGACCCACCGCCGCACCTGCCAGGCCGATGACGGTCTCGGCATGCCCCACGTACAGAACCAGCAGGAGGGACACGGAGAGCAGTGCCGTGCGCAACCGGCGCCGCCACAGAACAGGAATCCTGCCGCTCGCGGCGAGCGAAGCCGCCAGGATAGCGGCATAGGGCCCGATCAGGCTGTTGTCCGCCATCAGCCCCAGCCAGCCGTCTCCCGCGTACCTCGCCAGCTGGGTCAGGAGCAGAAAGACTGTGACAGCCGCAAACTGGCCACCGAGGAAAAACGCTGCCGTCTGAAGGGGCCCAAGGCTCCTCTCGGCCAGTCCCAAGAGCAGCAGGATCATCAGGGTCGCCACCAGATAGGCCAGCGGGTTGGTCACAAAGAACAGTGACGTCACCAGGGCCCACCAGTGCCCGGCCTTCAGGCCAGGGGCGCTGACGCCTGCGACGGAAAGAAGCTCCTCCGGCGGTCCGCTGAGGAAGCTGCCGGTTGCCGCCCCGACCACCAGGAAAATGCCGAGGATACTGAGCGTCAGTGGCACGGACCGCAGGTAGCCCCACGTTCTTCGGCCGGCCGGGAGCACGACAGTTGACCAGAGCAGGGCCGGCGCACGGGTTTCGTCTGCCTCCCTCATTTGGCCCACCCCCAGTGTTCGGCCAGCAGCTCAAGCCCATTGTCCAGGCCGGGCGTCAGCACGTCCCACGAATGGCCGGTGTGCGCCACCACGTCCGAGCCCACGGTGAAACCTGCGCCGAGGGCCGCCGCCTCAAGTGTTCGAAGATTTGCCACAAACTCAGGATCGGTAGCCCCGGCCGCGAAATACGCCACACTGCCAGGATACTTGCGCTCCTTCAACAGAGTCAGCGGCAGCTGGGCATCAAAGGCGGCGGTGTCGCCGTGGAAAGCCGCGTCAACCGTTTTCTGGCGTTCCTTGGCCAGCGCAGGTTCGCTCTCGCTGGAAAAGGCGAGGACACCCGTGTACAGCTCCGGGTGGCGGGTGGCCATCTGAACCGCACACGTGGCACCAAAACTGAAGCCGCCTATGGCCCATTGCCGGTGGTCGGGGTCCACGTCCAACGTCCCTGAGATCCATTCCGGCACGTCCACCGAGAGGTAAGTGTCTGCCTTGGCGATGGCGCTGTCCATGCAGAGATTGTTCGCTGACTGGCTGCCGTTGGGATCAGGCACCACAACAATGGGCGCCACTCCCCCGTGCCGGGCGGCGAAAGTGTCCATGCGGGCCCGGAGCGACCCGCCGGTCAGCCAGTCGGCGGGGCCGCCGGGCTGGCCGGGCACCAGAAGCAGCACCGGAAGGCTGGGACGGTTCGAAGCAAAGTAGGCCGGCGGCAGGTAGATGTACGAGTCGCGCGGCTGGAGGCCCGAAGCAGTTCCTGGAATGGATGCGGTGCGGAGAACGCCATCAGCAGGGAGCTCATTGGCGGGTTTCCATCCGTCCAGAGTCGTTGCCGGGCTGTGCGGTTGGCGCATCAGCTCCCGCTCCAGCGCCGGGATGCGGCTCAGCGCCGTTCCCGTCAGGTCCGCAACAGTCCGGTTGAGGCCGAAATACGCGTTGATCTGCACCGCGGCCAGCAGCGCCACGGCGAGGAGGGCAAGCACATCCAGCACACGGCGGCGCCACGACCCCGTGGGGAGCCGGAGCAGCACCAGCAGAAGGGCGGCAGCGGCGGGAAACACCCACGCCAGGACGTCGAACGGCAGTTCTTCGGGAAAAGTTGAGGCCCAATAGATAAGGACCCAGTGGACTAGGAGCACCATGACGGCGGCGGCGGCCACGGCGGCGGCGACACTGAGGAACCAGCGGCGGCGGCCAAGGGCGCGCGGCAGCCAGATCAGGGACAGTGCGGCGGCAGCCCCAAGGGCCCAGGCGGCCCAGTACACCGGCCCGTCGGTCAACCGGATATCAGCAATCCAGTCCACGTGGCTAACGCCAGGTACCCACGCCGATGACCGGCCCGGCTTCCAGCCAGGAGGACAGCCCCGTGTAGGCATCGAATTTCATGGCCAGCCGCAGATCCTGGCCTTCGCACCGCAGTTCGACAATCACGACGTCGGGCTGGACCTTCACGGCTTCGGCGTCGGTGGGTTTACGCCGGCCCAGCAGTTCCAGGGAGCTGCGTTTGAACTTATGTTTGGGACGCACGCTCAGGGAAAGCAGGCGGAACCATTCCAGGTCGTTGTCCTGATAACGACAAACCCCCATCTGCCAACTGTTTCCAGCGATGCAAATGGAGGCGTCCACTGTGCCGAGGGCGCGCCGCAGATTGAAGCGGCGCACCCCCGAAAGGCACAGTACGAAAATCAGCAATCCGAAAGCGATTGCCAAGGCGACGAACGTAAGAGTCGGAGCGTCCATCAGTGTCGTGCTAGCGGATCCCAGCAGTAGCCGCGTCACCCAGTTGGGCGTTGTCAGCAACAATCACCACGCGGTTGTTGTCGACGGAGAAGAATCCCCCGTCAACGGCCACGGTAATGCGGTTCCCGGAAACCGGCTCAATGGCCAGTTCACCTTCGGCCAGGATCGCCAGCAGGGGCGAGTGGCCGGGCAGGATTCCGATCTCACCATCACTGGTGCGGGCCTTGACCATCTTGGCCGCTCCGGACCACACGAAGTGATCCGCTGCGACAATCTCAACCTCAAGCTCAGCCATATTACTTGGTCTGTTCCTGGATCTTGGCCCACTGGCGCTCAACGTCGTCCAGGCTGCCGACGTTGAAGAACGCCTGCTCTGCAACGTGGTCAAGTTCGCCGTCGCAGATAGCGGTGAAGCCTTCAACCGTGTCCTTGATGGTAACGGTGGAGCCTTCCACGCCGGTGAACTGCTTGGCGGTGTAGGTGTTCTGGGAGAGGAACTGCTGGATACGGCGTGCACGCGACACGACGATTTTGTCCTCTTCCGACAGTTCGTCAACACCAAGGATGGCGATGATGTCCTGGAGTTCCTTGTTCTTCTGCAGGATCTGCTTGACGCGGACAGCCGTGTTGTAGTGGTCCTGACCGATGTACTGCGGGTCCAGGATGCGGGAGGTCGACGTCAGCGGGTCAACGGCCGGGTACAGACCACGGGAAGCAATTTCACGGGAAAGTTCCGTGGTTGCGTCCAGGTGTGCGAAGGTCGTGGCCGGGGCCGGGTCGGTGTAGTCATCTGCGGGAACGTAGATGGCCTGCATCGAGGTGATCGAGTGGCCCTTGGTGGACGTGATGCGCTCCTGGAGGAGGCCCATCTCGTCAGCCAGGTTGGGCTGGTAGCCCACGGCCGACGGCATGCGCCCGAGGAGGGTGGAAACCTCGGAGCCTGCCTGCGTGAAGCGGAAAATGTTGTCGATGAAGAGCAGCACGTCCTGGTTCTGCACATCGCGGAAGTACTCCGCCATGGTCAGGGCAGACAGTGCAACGCGCAGACGCGTTCCCGGCGGCTCATCCATCTGGCCGAAGACAAGGGCAGTGTCCTTGAGGACGCCCGCCTCTTCCATTTCAACCCAGAGGTCGTTGCCTTCACGGGTACGCTCGCCAACACCGGCGAATACCGAGGTACCACCGAAGTTACGGGCCACACGGGTGATCATTTCCTGGATCAGAACCGTCTTCCCCACGCCGGCGCCGCCGAACAGGCCGATCTTTCCACCCTTGATGTACGGGGTGAGAAGGTCGATGACCTTGATGCCGGTTTCCATCATCTCGGTGGAACCCTCAAGCGTCGCGAAGGCCGGGGCCTTGCGGTGGATGGGCCAGCGCTCGGTGATCTCGAGTTCGGCCTCCGTCACGTCAAGCGGCTGTCCGAGGACGTTGAAGATGTGTCCCTTGACGACGTCGCCGACGGGCACGGAGATGGGGGCACCCGTGTCCACCACAGCGGTACCGCGGACGAGGCCGTCGGTTGCCTGCAGGGAGATGGCGCGAATCACGTTGTCGCCGAGGTGCAGGGCAACCTCGAACGTGATGGTCTTGGTCTCACCGTTGAGAGTAATCTCGGTGGTGAGTGCGTTGTAAATCGAGGGGATTGCGTCAGCCGGGAATTCGACGTCGACAACCGGGCCAATAACACGTGCAATACGGCCGGTAGCACCGGTCGTCGCGGCTACGTGTTCGGTAGCAGTGGCAGTCATCTCTCTCACTTCACTCAGTAGATGGCGTGGGGTTAAGTTTGTTCGTTAGTGCAGGTACAGCTGGACCGGACCGGGCTAGGACGCATTCAAGGCGTCGGCACCGGCAACGATTTCAGAAAGCTCCTGCGTAATTTCAGCCTGTCGGGCAGTGTTGCGCAGACGCGTGTACTTCTTGATGAGGTCCGTGGCGTTGTCGCCGGCAGACTTCATCGCCCGCTGGCGGGCTGCAAGCTCGGAAGCTGCTGCCTGCAACATGGCGGCAAAAATGCGTGACTCGATGTAGCGCGGCAGCAGGGCATCAAGGACCTGCTCCGCTTCCGGCTCGAATTCGTAGAGCGGCAGGAGGTCCGACTCGGACGCCGCCTGCTCTTCAACAACCTCGAGCGGAAGCAGACGGATAACCGTCGGCTCCTGCATCACCATGGACTTGAAGCGGGTGTAAACGACGTGGATCTCGTCGACGCCGCCCTCTTCGTAGTCTGTCGCGAAGGCTTCGAGCAGCGCCGCGCCGACTTCACGGGCAGTTCCAAACTCGGGCGCATCGGTGTTGCCGGTCCACACACGCTCGTAAGGAAGGTTGCGGAAGTCAAAGTACGCCTGCGCCTTGCGGCCCATCACATACGTCTTGACTTCTTTGCCCTCCCCGCGGAGCAGCTCGTTGAGGCCAACCGCCTGCTTAAGCACGCTTGCCGAGTAGGATCCGGCAAGGCCACGGTCAGCACTGATGACCAGGACGGCGGCCCGGCGGATCTGCGCCGGTTCGGTGACCAACGGGTGGTCGATTTCGCTCTGGCTCGCGACAGCAGAAACGGCACGCGTAATCGCGTTTGCGTAAGGCAGTGAAGCCGCTACGCGTGCGCGGGCCTTGCCAATGCGCGAGGTAGCGATCAGTTCCATCGCCTTGAAGATCTTGCGCATCGACGTGGTCGAGCTGATCTTCTGGCGGTAGACCCGAATCTGGGCTCCCATACTTTTCCTTTCCTAAGATCCCGATGGCCGGGACTGCCGGAACCTCAAAGGTCCCGCCAGTCCCTGCCAGCGAAACTAGCGCTTCTGCTTGACGATTTTTTCCTGGTCGACGTCGCCCTCTGAGATAGCGTCGTGCTCCTCGTGGCCGGCGCCTACCAGGCGGTTGTCACCCTCGCCGAAGAAGCCCTTTTTGAAGTCCACAATCGCGGTCTTCAGTGCTTCAGCAGTGTCGTCGTCCATAACGTTGGTCTGAGCCAGCGTCGTCAGGATGGAGGACTTGTGCTTGAGGTGCTCCAGGAATTCGGTCTCGAAGCGGTTGATGTCCTCAACCGGAACCTCGTCGAGGTAGCCGTTGGTACCAGCCCAGATGGACACAACCTGGTTCTCGATCGGGAACGGTGAGTACTGGCCCTGCTTGAGCAGTTCCATCAGGCGGGCACCACGGGTCAGCTGCTGGCGCGATGCGGCATCGAGGTCCGATGCGAACATGGCGAACGCCTGCATGTCGCGGTACTGGGCCAGTTCCAGCTTCAAGGTACCGGAGACCTTCTTCATGGACTTGACCTGCGCAGCACCACCAACGCGGGACACAGAGACACCCACGTCAACAGCCGGACGCTGGTTGGCGTTGAAGAGGTCCGACTGCAGGAAGATCTGGCCATCCGTAATGGAGATCACGTTGGTCGGGATGTAAGCAGAGACGTCGTTTGCCTTGGTTTCGATGAGCGGCAGGCCGGTCATCGAGCCTGCACCGAGCTCGTCGGAGAGCTTGGCACAACGCTCCAGCAGACGGGAGTGCAAGTAGAAGACGTCGCCCGGGTAGGCTTCGCGTCCCGGCGGGCGGCGCAGCAGCAGTGAAACTGCACGGTAGGCCTCAGCCTGCTTGGAGAGGTCATCGAACACGATGAGGACGTGCTTGCCGCCGTACATCCAGTGCTGGCCGATGGCCGAACCGGCGTACGGTGCCAGGTACTTGAAGCCTGCGGGGTCAGACGCGGGGGACGCCACAATAGTGGTGTATTCCAGTGCGCCGTTGTCCTCGAGAGTCTGGCGGACAGCCGCGATCGTCGAAGCCTTCTGACCGATTGCCACGTAGATGCAACGCACCTGCTTGGTCACATCGCCGGAAGCCCAGTTGGCCTTCTGGTTGATGATGGTGTCGATGGCAATAGCCGACTTGCCCGTCTGGCGGTCACCGATGATCAGCTGACGCTGACCGCGGCCGATCGGGATCATGGCGTCGATAGCCTTCAGACCGGTCTGCATCGGCTCGTGGACCGACTTACGCTGGGTCACGCCGGGCGCCTGGAGTTCCAGTGCACGGGTGGTTTCGGCCTTGATCTCGCCGAGGTCGTCGATGGGCTGACCCAAGGGGTCAACCACGCGGCCGAGGAAGGCGTCGCCTACCGGTACGGACAGAACCTGACCCGTGCGGTGGACTTCCTGGCCTTCTTCGATTCCGGTGAAGTCACCGAGTACGATGACACCGATCTCGCGGACGTCAAGGTTCTGGGCCAGGCCCAGGGTGCCGTCTTCAAAGCGAAGCAGCTCATTCGCCATGACCGAGGGAAGGCCCTCAACACGGGCGATGCCGTCACCTGCGGTTGTTACACGGCCAACCTCTACGCGCTCTGCGTTTCCGGGTTCGTAGGACGCCGCGAACTCGTTCAACGCATTACGGACGTCGTCGGCGTTGATGGTCAATTCGGCCATCTGCAGTCCCTGCTCTCCTGTTTTCGTGATCATCGTTGCTCACGATGACCGGGGTTTCGTTTCGTTAAGTTGTGCTTGTCCGGCTAACCGGCCAGTTGGCGGTGAAGCTGTCCCAGCCGGGCGACAACCGAAGCGTCGAGCACTTCGTCACCCACCTGGACGCGGATTCCGCCGATCAGTTCAGGATCAACAGTGATATTGACCTTGAGCTCGCGACTGTACAGGGTGTTCAGCCCTGCCTGGAGGCGGGCGAACTGCGTCTCCGTCAAGGGACGGGTGACGCTGACCGATGCAATCCAGCGCTGCTGCCGTTTGGCTGCCAGCTCGGCGAACCGGGCTACCAGGCTGGTGGCCTTAATGCCGCGCGGCTGGGAAACTGCCTGCGCAATGAGGACTTTTGCTTCCTCGCCTGCGCCGGGATGCAGCTTCTGCGCCAACCCGATCTTCGCAGCAGCACTGGCCTGCGGCTCCGACAGAGCACGTTGTACCTCATGGTTGGAGGCAACGGCCTGGTTGAAGGAGAACAGATCGTTCTCCAGCTCTTCCAGCCCAGAGATTCCGGAGGCAGAAACGGCCGACTTGTTTTCAGCAACGGCGATGACCACCGTTGCGGCAAGCGTCTCGAGTGCATCGCCGATATCTCGGGCCGATGCCCAGCGTGAACTGGCCAGTCCGCCCGCGATGTCCGCAGCCTCAGCGGAGACTTTTCCGCCAACAAGCTGCTTGACCAGCGCAGACTTTTCGTCACCGGTGCGGGACGGGTCAGTCAGGGCGCGGCGCAAGCCAGCCGAGCTGTCCACCGTTCCCAGGATTCCGAAGAGTTCCTTAGCCAACTGCAGCGAGGCCAACGGAAGTTTTGCTTCCAGTTGGGTCAGCGCCGTGGTCAGCGATTCGCTCGATACACCTGACATTACTTAGCTGCACCTGCGTTCTGGTTCTCCAGATCTGCCAGGAAGCGGTCAACCACACGAGCGGAACGCTCGTCATCGTTGAGCGCTTCGCCGACGATGCGGCCTGCCAGCGTGGTGGCCAGCGTGCCTACCTCGGAGCGCAGGGACACAACTGCGGCCTGGCGCTCCGATTCGATCTGCACGTGTGCCTGGGCCGTGATGCGGGCAGACTCAGCGGCGGCCTTTTCCTTCAGATCTGCAAGAATCTGGGCGCCTTCTGCACGAGCTTCCTCGCGGATGCGGTTAGCTTCTGCGCGGGCGTCCGTGAGCTGCTGCTTGTACTCTTCGAGGGCGGCTGATGCTTCTGCCTGGGCCTTTTCAGCCTTGGCAATGCCGCCTTCGATTGCCTCTGCGCGCTCTGCAAACGTCTTTTCGAACATCGGGACAATGAACTTGACCACGATGAACATGAGGACAGCAAAGCCGGCGAGGACAACGCCCATTTCCCAGACGTTGGGTACCAGTGGGTTAGTCTCGCCCTCTGTGGCGGCTGAGATGATCACCTGGTTCATAATTCACCCGTCCTTTTCTACTCGGTTCTGGATGTTCGCTTGGTTCTGAAGTCGGACTAGAGAACGAAAGCGAAGACCAGGCCGAGGATGGCGAGGGCTTCAGTCAGCGCGAGGCCGAGGAATGCGATCGGCTGCAGGACGCGCTGGGCTTCCGGCTGACGTGCTACGCCGTTGATGTAAGCGGCGAACACGAGACCAACACCGATACCACCGCCGATTGCGGACAGACCGTAACCTACGAGGTTGAGATTGCCTTCCATTTTATTCCTTTCAAGATGCCATCTATGTGGCAGGTTGTTTGGTTTGCTTCATCCCCGTGAGGGGAAGTTTGTGGGTGCCTAGTGGCTGTCCGCGTGCAGTGCGCCTTCGATGTAGATGGCGGTCAGCAACGTGAAGACATAGGCCTGCAGGGCCATGATCAGTGCTTCCAGCATGTACATGGCGACAGCACCGGCGATGACCAGAAGGGAGGTTCCCTTGAGCAGGATGTTCTCCTGCATTACGAGGAACTCAATGCCCGAACCGGCGATCATGACGATCAGGTGACCGGCCAGCATGGTGGCAAACAGACGGAGGCTGTGCGTGACGGGCCGGACCAGGAAGTTCGAGATGATCTCGATCGGGATGATGAGCGGGAGAATATAGACCGGTACGCCGGAGGGTACGGTGGCCAGCTTGAAGTACTTCAGGCCGTTCTTCTTGATGCCGATGGCAATCCAGGTGATGTAAACAATGCCCGCGAGGACATAGGCGCCACCGACGTGGGAGAAGCTCGGGATCTGAAGCACGGGAATTGCGCCGTAAATGTTGTTTACGAGGATAAAGAAGAAGAGGCTGAACAACAGCGGCACATACTTCATAAAGTCTTTGCCACCGATAATGTCCTTGGCGATGCTGTTACGCACAAAGCCATAGGCCATTTCACCAGCGAACTGGAGCTTGCCGGGAACAAGCTGCTGCTTCCGCGCAGCTAGCAGAAAGAATGTGGCGATAATGACGACCGACAGGATTACGAGCAGCATCTGCTTGGAGAATCCGTCAGCCACCCCCCACGGCAGGATTGCCGGCAGGTGCATTTCTTCAATTCCAGGAGGATTGAACTCTCCTGAATCTTGGGCCGGGAGCGCAAGCGCGATCAACGCGTTTCCTCTCTGCAGTGTCCATCATTGGGCGTTGGTCGAGGACCCGCGGATTTGTGCTCCGCAGCTCCCCCTGTGAAATTATTTGGCATTTGTGTTTCCGTCCGCGGACGGGCCGCTGTCTGCGCTGCTCTTACCGGCCGGGGTTCTGGAACTGGTAAGGCCATGCATGTGGGAAAGATAGAAACCTCCGAGAGCTCCAAGCAGAGCGCCTGCGAGCACGATCCAGCGGGTTCCGCACAGATAATCCAGACCCCACCCTATCAAACTCCAGACGATGATTCCGCCAATAATGTAGCTAAAGACGGCCATTCCGGCGTTGTATCCGCCGTCGTTGTTTTCGGCCGACACCCCCGGCGTGGGAGCAGCGTTCCTGGGCACGGAGGAACCGTTTTCCGCTGTTCGTTTCCGATCAGACATCGTTTGGCTCCTTGGGCTCGGGGTCGTTGTAAATCTGCAGGCGCGCCGTGCTGAAGCCATAGATTTCGGCGGCCTGCCAGAAGACAACAGTGGCAACGGCACCAATCAGGAACCATTGTCCGTGAAGCCAGGCAGGTGCTTCGATCACAAACAGGACAACCGCGAAACCCACGACCTTGACGAAGTAGGTGGCCACGAACATTCCGATGGCACCTGAGGGGTTGTTGCGCCCCATGAAGTGGCCCACCAGAAGACTGATGGCGAAGAAGAGCATCACCAGGAGGCCGCCCAAAGTACTGGACAGGACGCCGCTGGGGCCGTTCAGGACCACAGCCGGGATGCCCGCCAGGATCAGTGCGCCTGCACCGGCAGCTGAACTGAGCGCGAGGAGGCGAAGCCACAGGGATCGCGTGGGACCGGAAACACCAACGGGTCCGCTGCCGGACGCACGTCCGGATTCGGCGTTGGAGGTCATAAGATCCCAATCGTCGGCGCCCTGGGGCTGGGTGGAGGGCAGCTTGGGCTGCCCCTGAATTCTACACGAGATAGAAATAAATCCGAACGCTGTTACGTCGGCGACTGGTCACTGTGGCGGCGCAGGTATGGCCAGGCCGTAATCAGGCCCATGACCAGCGTGGCGAAGATGTCGGAGGCCAAGACAACCTGCCAAGGGAAGACTGCAAAAGCCAATCCCCCGAAGGACAGGATGGCGGTCCAGAGGTACATCAGGATCACAGCCGTCCGGTGCGAGTAGCCGATATCCAGCAGCTTGTGGTGGAGGTGGCCGCGGTCTGCGGACCATGGCGAACGTCCCCGCGCCGTCCGGCGGACAACGGCGAGGCCCAGGTCAAGCAGTGGCAGGAACAGTACGGCGAATGGCAGCAGAATCGGTATGACTGTGGAGATACCGTTGGCGCGGTCGTACAGCCCTGAGCCGATCTGGCCGGTGGAGACGATGCCGGCGGCCGCCATCAGCAGGCCGATCAGCATGGCACCGGAATCGCCCATAAATATCTTGGACGGGAACCAGTTGTGCGGCAGGAAGCCGATGCAACTGCCAACGACGACGGCGGTGAGGAGGGTGGCAAGGTCCGAGTAGTCCAACAGGACGGCGTTTCGGTGCACCCAGTATGCCGTGAAGAAGAAGGCAGTTCCCCCGATGATGGCCACACCGGCGGCCAGCCCGTCGAGGCCGTCAATGAAGTTGAAGGCGTTCATGGTGGTGACAATGAGCCCGGCCGTCAGTACCACCCGGAGCAGTTCGTTTTCCAGGTAGATCGGCTCCGGGACCCACGGGACAATGGTCATCCGGACTCCCCAGATGGCCACCACCAGGGCCGCGGCGCTCTGGCCAATGAGTTTGACCCACCACCGGATGTCCAGGAGATCGTCCGCGATCCCCACAAGCACGATCAGCGCAGCGCCCGCCAATACGCCCCATGGCGAGAAGTTGTTCCGGTAGATGTCCTTGACGAAGAAGGACTGGCTGGCCACGATGAGGGCCACCAGTATGCCAAGAAAGATGGCCACACCGCCCAGCCGGGACACCGGCGTCGTATGCATGTCACGGCTGCGGATGGGGGCGTGGAGTTCGAGCCGGTGCCCGATGACCCGGGCACCCCAGGTGGCCCCGTAGGACACAATGGCAGCCGTCAGCCCCATCAGGAGGTACATGATCATGTGACGGGTCCCCCTGCATGCCGAACATCGCGGAGCGGATAGATTCCGCTGAGCACCTGCTCGTTACTCCGGGGCGCCTTCATTCCATGCAGCAGCCCGCGCAGGAGTCCCTTGATGAGGAGGAGCCTGTTCGGTGAGACGGCAATTGTCCGGGTCCAGTTGCGGGCGGAGGCGCCTGAGTACAGCACCTTCTCCCAAGGCGTGAGGGCAGCTGATCGTGTGTAGATCCAAAGTTTGTTCCGCACTTCGTAGTAGAAGCGCGCACCTGGATCAGCACCGGCGTCCCCAAAGGACTTCGTGTGGTGGTTCGCCACTGACTTTTCAACGGAGATGGCATTCCTGGCCCGGGAGATCCGAGCTGTGTACTCCAGATCGTCATTCCAGATGAAGTAGTCGGCGATGGGAAGTCCATGGTGCCGTATCTGCCCGGCTTCGATCAGGATCGAGACGAAAGACGCGGTCCTGATCTGCAGTCCCCCGGCCCGGCCGGCGATCCCGCGGTCGTCCTCGCTGGCACCCAGCCGTGGACGCATCCGGTTCATCGGGTGGTCCCGCCCGTCGGTCCAGACCACCCGGCTGGCAACAAAACTGGGCTCCCCACCGGATTCAGCAGCGTAGGCGTGTGAAGCTGAAAGGGCTTCTTCGAGCGTCCGGGGCTGCGGTTCCGTGTCGTCGTCCATGATCCAGACATAGTCTGCTGCATGGTCCAGGACCGCGCGCTCCATGCCCACCACAAACCCGCCGGCCCCGCCCAGGTTCTGCGGGAGCCTGATGGTGTCCGTGGGAACCGGTCCGTCATACGCCGCCAGGAAACCCTGGGTGCCGTCTGTGGACGCATTGTCGACGATGACGATCGTGGAAGGCAGAACTGTTCCGGAAGTGATGCCTCGGAGCGTGGTCTCGAGGAGGTCCCGACGGTTGTACGTAACAACCACGGCGACGACGTTCTTGGTCATTTGCTGGCCTCTGTATCCGTGGATCGAAATTTCCGGCTGGCCAGGACAGCGGCCAGCTTCCAGGGCTCAATGAACACGCGTCCGAAGACCCTCCGGGGTGAGTGAATGAGACGCCACAGCGATTCAAAGCCCAGCCGGCCCAGCCACCGCGGGGCGAGCCGCTGGTGGCCGGAAATCTGGTCCACTGCGCCGCCCACAGCACCATACACTGCGTCAGGGAGGTCGCCGCGGCGCTGCCACAGGAAGGTTTCCTGCAATGGCATCCCCAATCCCACAAGGACGAGATTCGGCCGGAAGGCCCGAAGTTCCTCGACGACGGCGCGTTCCCGGTCCGGGCCCCAGTTCTCCCCTGCGAGGCCCAGAATCTCTGTTTGGGGCAACTGCATCCTCAGCCGGCGGCAGGCCTCTTCGTTGCCGCGGCTGTTGGTCCCCACCACGGCCAGCCGGTCGAGGCCGGTCACGGACGCCAGGTGTTTGATCCAGTCCGTGGAACCGACGCGGAAGCTGGAATCGGCCGCCGCAGCTGCTCCTTGCCGCTTCCAGATCGCGTATACGGGTGCGCCGTCCATCAGCACAACGTCTGCGGAGTCGTACAGCGCCTTGAAGCCGGGAAGCGTGTGATAAAGGTAGCAGCTGTGCAGGTTGTGACCGACAACAGTGCGTCGGCCCCCCGCGGCAATGAGATCGCCGAGAGCTTCTGCCATCCGGTCTTCGGGCAGCGCAGTGACCTCGACGTCCAGGAGCCTTAGGCGGTCGCGGCCAACGATCATGCCTCCGGATCCTTCTCGGCGGGCGCTGAGGGCTCCCGGGTGGCGGGTGCGTCTTCCCCGGCTCCTGCGGCCTCCTTGGCCACTTCGGCCGTTGTGGCCCCGTCAACCTCTGCGGCTTCCGCGGCCACTGCCGTTTCGGCCACGGCTGCTTCCTCTGTCACGGCGTTTTCCTCGATCACTGCGGCTTCCTCGGGCTCAGCCATCGGAATTTCGCCCAGGCCCAATACCCCAGGAACGTGCTCCCGCAACTGCTCCAGGGACACGGCGCCGTTGCGCACCACGCGCAGGAGCGTCCCGGTGGCGTCCACAATGGTGGAGGGCACGGCGTCGGTACCTTCGACGGGTCGGAAACCGCCTTCGAGGTAGACCTCCACGGACTCCGCGAGCTGGGCGCGCGCCTCCGCGGCGGTCTGCGCCGGTGCCTGGCCGGTCCGGTTGGCGGAGGACACGGCCAGCGGACCGGTCAGGGTCAGGAGTTCCTGGGCCACTTCGTCGGCGGGCATGCGCAGGGCCACGGTTCCCTGGGTCTCGCCCAGGTCCCAGTCCAATGACGGCTGGGCGTGCAGGATCAGGGTCAGTCCCCCCGGCCAAAACGCCTCTGCCAGCTTACGGGCATCAGCGGAAACATCTGTGGCCAGGCCGTCCAGCGCGTTGATCCGGGGAATCAGTACCGGCGGCGGCATGGTGCGGCTGCGCCCTTTGGAGGCCAACAGCATGGTGACGGCCTGCGGCGAGAAGGCGTCGGCGGCTATCCCGTAGACCGTGTCCGTGGGGAACACCACGCACTTCTTTTCGCTGATGGCACGCTGGGCATGCTCCAGGCCAAGGGCGCGCTGATCCTCTGACGTGCAGTTGTAGGTTGTGGTCACTGGCCTATTCTTTCATCACTCGTGGTGCGGACCGGCAAGGACGGCGCTGGTGGCGCGTTCCTTGCCGTTGAGGTCCAGGTGCGTGGTGATCTCCGACCAGGCACCCGTCCGCTGCATCATGCCGGCGATCCAGCCGGCCTGGACTTCCGCGTGTTCCATCACGAAGTAGCCGCCGGGAACCAGCAGCCGGGCAGCCGAGGCGGCCGCCGCCGTCGGAAGTTCCATGCCGTCCGCTCCCCCGCCGTACAGGGCTTCGGGGGGATCGTGGAGGGCTACTTCGGGTTCATTCGGGATGGCTTCGGCGGGAATGTAGGGCGGGTTGGAGATCACGACGTCGAAAGTTCCGTTGAGCTCCGGCAACGCGTTGCGGAGGTCCCCCAGCACCAGTTTGACGCCCAGCGGCGCCAGGTTCCTGGCCGCCCACGCATGGGCGAACGGGCTGAACTCCACGGCGTGGACTTCGGCGCCGGGCACTTCGTGGGCAATGGAGCCGGCGATCGCGCCCGACCCCGTTCCCAGGTCCACAATCCGCGGGTGCGCCATACCCTTGACGTGGTCGATGACCAGTTGCACAACGGACTCTGTTTCCGGCCGGGGGATAAAAACCCCCGGCCCGACCGCAAGCTCCAGATACCTGAAATGCGCTACACCCGTAATGTGCTGCAGCGGGATCCGTTGGGCCCGTTCAGCAACAAGTTCGGCATAGCCAACAGGCGCTGGAGTGTCCCCCAGCATCATCGCCCGGAGCCTGCCGAGCCCTACCCCGAGCAGGTGGTCCGCCAGGAGTTCCGCGTCAACGCGGGGGCTGGGGACCCCGGCGTCCCGGAGGATCGCGGTGGCCTCGCTGACGGCAGCCGCGAGGGGCTGCTCCGACCCGAGTGTCATGGACGCCGGGGCTAGTCGCCGATGGCGTCCAGGCGTGCCTGTTCGTCCATCTCGATGGCGGACTGGATGACCGGTTCCAGGTCACCGTTCATGACCTGGTCCAGGTTGTACGCCTTGTAGCCGGTGCGGTGGTCCGCGATCCGGTTTTCCGGGTAGTTGTACGTGCGGATGCGCTCCGAACGGTCCATGGTGCGGATCTGGGACTTACGCTGGGCCGAGTTCTCGGCGTCGATAATTTCCTGCTGGTGCGCCAGGATGCGGGCGCGGAGCACGCGCATACCTGCTTCGCGGTTCTGCAGCTGGGATTTCTCGTTCTGCATGGCCACCACGATGCCGGTGGGAAGGTGCGTGATACGGACAGCGGAGTCCGTGGTGTTCACGGACTGGCCACCGGGACCTGAGGAGCGATAGACGTCGATCTTGAGGTCGTTCTGGTTGATGTCCAGCTCTTCGGGCTCGTCAACTTCGGGAAGGACCAGGACGCCGGCAGCAGAAGTGTGGATGCGGCCCTGGGATTCGGTGACGGGCACACGCTGCACGCGGTGGACGCCGCCTTCGAACTTGAGCCGTGCATAGACGCCCTCGGCAGGATCGTTCGAGTTGCCTTTGACGGCCATCTGGACGTCCTTGTAGCCACCGAGATCGGATTCGTTGGCTGAGATGAGTTCAGTCTTCCAGCCGCGGGATTCAGCGTACCGGGTGTACATGCGCAAGAGATCGCCGGCGAACAGTGCGGCTTCGTCGCCACCTTCGCCGCCCTTGACCTCAAGGATCACGTTGCGGGCATCGTCAGGGTCCCGCGGGATGAGCAGTCGGCGCAGGTTGGCCGAAGCAGCCTCCAGGGCCACCTCCAGCTCAGGCACCTCGGCAGCGAACTCAGGGTCCTCCGCAGCCATCTCCCGCGCAGCGGCGAGGTCGTCCTCAAGGGCATGCCACTTGTTGTATGCCTCCACGATGCCATTGAGCTGGGCAGACCGCCGCCCCAGCTTCCGGGCCAGCCGCTGGTCAGCATAAACAGCCGGATCCCCCAACTGCGCCTGGATAGCATCATGCTCATCAAGCAGGCCCTGTACGGACTCAAACATTTCAAAACCTCTTTCGACTCTTACAAGTCTAGTTTCACGGGACTTAACGACGAACCGCCCAAAATATGCCGGCCACCAGGCCGGCATATTTTGAGCGGTGAGCGCAGCTACTTGTCGTTATCCGACTTTGCACCAAGCGTTGTCTTCTGGACCTGCATGAGGAACTCGACGTTGCTCCCGGTCTCCCGGATCTTGTTGGTCAGCAGCTCAAGGCTCTGCTGCGTTTCGAGTCCCGAAAGGACGCGGCGCAGCTTCCACATGATCTTGACTTCCTCGGGGGAAAGCAGGTTCTCTTCGCGGCGTGTGCCGGACGCGTTGACGTCCACGGCCGGGAAGATGCGCTTGTCCGCCAGCTGGCGGGACAGGCGGAGCTCCATGTTGCCGGTGCCCTTGAACTCTTCGAAGATGACCTCGTCCATTTTGGAACCGGTCTCCACGAGGGCAGTCGCCAGGATGGTCAGCGAGCCGCCGTTTTCGATGTTGCGGGCCGCACCGAAGAAACGCTTCGGCGGATACAGCGCGGCGGAGTCGACGCCACCGGACAGGATACGGCCGGAGGCCGGTGCTGCCAGGTTGTAGGCACGGCCCAGGCGGGTCATGGAATCCAGCAGGACCACCACATCCATGCCCATTTCCACCAGGCGCTTGGCGCGTTCGATGGAGAGCTCGGCCACGGTGGTGTGGTCATCGGCGGGACGGTCGAAGGTGGAGGCAATGACCTCACCCTTGACGGTCCGCTGCATGTCCGTGACTTCTTCGGGACGCTCGTCAACGAGCACCATCATGAGGTGGACCTCAGGATTGTTGATGGTGATGGCGTTGGCGATGGACTGCAGGATGAGCGTCTTGCCGGCCTTCGGCGGGGAGACGATCAGGCCGCGCTGGCCCTTGCCGATCGGGGCAACCAGGTCGATGACGCGGGGGCCGATCTTCTTGGGGTCGGTCTCGAGGCGCAGGCGCTCGGACGGGTACAGCGGAACC
This sequence comes from Pseudarthrobacter sp. RHLT3-21, assembly GCF_059383495.1. NCBI lineage: Bacteria > Bacillati > Actinomycetota > Actinomycetes > Micrococcales > Micrococcaceae > Pseudarthrobacter > Pseudarthrobacter sp. RHLT3-21. The sequence continues at coordinate 270,324 of NZ_JBWZCI010000001.1, read as the reverse complement.
AGCTTGGCGAATTCGACGCGGTCCTTGAGCTCTTCCGGCGTCTTTCCGTTGACGGAGGTGACGCGGACGAGGGCGTTGAACTTCTGGCGGGCGGTCTGCTGGCTGCGGTCTTCGCCTTCACGCGGTGCACGGATGGCACCGACGCAGGCGTCGCCCTTGCGCAGGTTGTACTTCTTGACCTGGGCGAGGGAGACGTAAACGTCGTTCGGGCCCGGCAGGTAGCCGGAGGTGCGGATGAACGCGTAGTTCTCCAGCACGTCCAGGATGCCGGCGACGGGCAGCAGGACGTCGTCCTCGGTGACCTCGACGTCGTCGACGTCCGGTCCCTGAGCACGGCCCCGACGGCGGTCGTTGCGGTCGCGGAAACGGTCGTTGCGGGAGTTGTCCCGGCTGTCCTGGCCACCCTGGCCGCCGGAGCGGTCATTGCGGTCGTTCCGGTCCCTGCGGTTGCGGCGGTTCCGGCGGCTTCCGCCGTCAGAATCGTCGTTGTCGCGGGTGTTGTCGCGGTTGTCATCGCGGCGGGCACCATCACGCTGGCCGGCGTCACGGCTGCCTGCGTTGTCGCGGCCACCATCGGTGGTCTCGCGGGCGGTGGTCTCGCGGGCGGTGGTCTCGCGGGCGGTGGTGTCACGAGACGTGGTCTCGCGGGCGGTGGTTTCACGGGCTGCGGTGTCGCGGGCGCCACGGGTGCGGCCGCTCTCCCGGCGGTCAGCACGCTGGCCGTCGCCTGATTCGGCACCCTGGGAATCAGCGCGCTGGGTTTCGGTGCGGTCAGCCTGGCGCTGTTCAGCGGCGGGCTGCTCGGCCGGAGCCTCAGTGGCTTCTGCCTGCGTTGACGTGGCGGCCGCTTCGCCGCGGCGGCGGTTACGGGTACGCGGCTGGCGGCGTTCGCCTTCAGCTGCTGGGCCGGCCTCAACAGGCGCCGACGCCGGAGCCTCAGCGGGGGCAGCGGCCGGAGCTTCGGCTGCTGTTGCCGCGGCCGGGGCCGTAACTACTCCGTCGCTGACTGCGCGGCGGCTGCGTCCACGGCCACGGGCACGGGTCCCCTCAGCGGCCGGAGCCTCCGAGGTTTCGCTTGCGGCAGCCACCGGTGCGGCAGCGGCCGGGGCTACGTGATTTTCGGTCGCCTTTTCGGCAGCCTTGGCCGGGGCCTTACTTGCTGACGTGCCTGCGCGATGGGCAGAAATGGCGGTCACCAGATCCCCCTTACGCATGCGGGATCCACCGGAAATCCCCAGCTGGCTGGCAAGTGCCTGCAGCTGGGCGAGCTTGAGGCCGGCGAGGCCACTGCTCTTGGCGGGTGCGGCCGTTAACGATCCGGCAGCAGAAGTTGATGGTTCCACAGCTGAAGACAGCTCAGTGGTTTCGGTCACGAAGGATCCTTCCCCCTCGACGGCGTCCAGACTGGGAGCTGGACGCGATGATTTGATCTGGGCTGCAGTTCAGATCTGCAGCCGACATTTTCGGTCTTGCCGGTTGGATTTCGGCCAGCAGGGCCGGATACTGATTCACCTCACGCACCGATTAATGGCGGGGCGCCGGGCTGACGGTTCAGGGGCAGACAATTCAGCTGCAGATTCCTGCGACAGACCAAGCAGGCGGCACCGGAAAATATTGCGCAGTAGGAGATCACTAACAACTGAATGCAGCTGCCGATCAGATAGGCGGAATTACCGCCGGTGCAAGTCCACCTTAGCACCTTCGACGTCCACTGCCAGCTTCAGCACGCGCCAGCCGATGCCCGGCGTGTTCGCCCCTGTAAAGGACTCAATAAACCCAAGCACCTCAGCGGCTTCGGCTTCGCCGTCGGCGAGAACCAGGACCGTAGGTCCTGCACCCGAAACCACTGCCGCGTGGCCCGCATTGCGCAGTGCCCTGATGAGGGCCGCGCTGGGGCGCATCGCCTCGGCCCGATAGCTCTGGTGAAGGTAATCCTCCGTACCGGCGTGCAGAAACTCGGGCTTCTGGGTCAGTGCATGGATCAGCAGCGCAGCCCGGCCGGAGTTCATGGCCGCGGCATGATGGCCCACAGACGCCGGCAGAAGGGCGCGCGCGGCCTCGGTGGACAACTCAAAATCGGGGACAGCCACGATGGGAATCACGGAGCCGGCCACGGTAGCGCACGTGCTGCTGTACTGGTCACTGTCCTGCCATGACAGCGCCAGTCCGCCGAAAATCGCGGGCGCGACGTTGTCCGGGTGGCCTTCCATCTCGCTGGTCAACTGCAGGATCCAGTCCCGCCCGCGACGCCCCGCTTCGGGAACCATCGCGTTGGCAGCCGAGACGGCCGCCACCACGGCCGATGCCGAGGACCCCAGGCCGCGGCCATGGGGGTTGACGTTCATCGCCGTGATCCTGAGTCCGCCGTGCCGGTAGCCCAGCCGGGAAAACGCAGCTTCCATCGCCCTGACCACCAGGTGGCTGGCGTCCCGCGGCAGCGTGTCCGCCCCCTCGCCGCTGAGCTCGAAGACGAGCTCAGCGGATTCGAGGCTTTCCACCGTCAGGGTGTCGTGCAGAGCCAGGGCGAGGCCCAGGCTGTCGTAACCCGGTCCAAGGTTGGCACTGGTGGCCGGGACCCTGACGGTGACGCGCTGTCCTGCCTCGATGACGGGCAGGTCAACGGCGGTGGGCGAGGTGGTTTCCAAGGCTACTTTTCTTCCAGTCCCAGTTCAGCTGCGACGGTCACGACGTCGTTGGAGACCTTGACGGGCTGCACTTCGCTGCCGTCCTCGGTCCGGAGGGCCCACTGGGGGTCTTTGAGGCCGTGGCCGGTCACGGTTATGACGATCGTCTTGCCGGTGGGAACTTCACCGGCGGCGTGCTTCTTGAGCAGGCCGGCCACACCGGCGGCGGAGCCGGGCTCCACAAAAACGCCTTCGCGGGCGGACAGCCAGCGGTGGGCATCCAGGATCTGCTCGTCAGTCACGGCGTCGATGAATCCGCCGGACTCGTCACGGGCCGCGATGGCACCGTCCCAGGATGCCGGATTGCCGATCCGGATGGCAGTGGCGATGGTGTCCGGCTCCGTGATGGGGTGCCCCGCCACGAACGGTGCCGCACCGGCTGCCTGGAAGCCCCACATCTGGGGGGTCTTGGTGGACACGGCAGGCAAGGTTCCGGCTGTTTCGGATTCGTACGGCGCCGAGTACTCCTTGTAGCCCTTCCAGTACGCGGTGATGTTGCCGGCGTTGCCTACGGGCAGGACGTGGATGTCCGGAGCATCGCCAAGCGAATCGACAATCTCAAACGCGCCCGTCTTCTGGCCCTGGATGCGGGCGGGGTTAACGGAGTTGACCAGGAACACCGGGTAGGACTCCCCCAGCTTCCGTGCAATGTCCAGGCAGTTATCGAAGTTGCCGTCCACCTGGAGCAGCGTGGCGCCGTGCGCGATGGCCTGGCTCAGCTTGCCCATGGAGATCTTGCCTTCGGGGACCAGCACGGCGCATTTCAGCCCGGCTGCCGTGGCGTAGGCCGCAGCGGAAGCTGAGGTGTTGCCGGTGGACGCGCACACCACGGCCTTGGCACCGGATGCAACGGCGGCCGTCATGGCCATGGTCATGCCGCGGTCCTTGAACGAGCCGGTGGGGTTCATCCCCTCGACCTTCAGGTACACCGTGGAACCGGTGAGCTCGGAGAGCTTCTGCGCGAGGACCAGCGGGGTGCCGCCTTCGCCCAGCGTGATGACCCTGGTGGATTCCGTTACGGGCAGACGGTCAGCGTATTCGCGGATAACGCCGCGCCATTGGTGAGCCACTTAGACTCCTTCTACCCGCAGAACGGATGTCACTGAATTGATGACGTCCAGGCCCTTGACGGCCTCGACGGTGGCTGCGAGGGCAGCCTCTGATGCGCGGTGGGTAACGATCCGCAGTTCGGCCGACTCCACCTTGGACTCTGCGTCCCGGTGGATGGTCTGCCGCATGATTTCGATGGACACGCCGTGCTCCGCAAAGAGCTGGGCGATCCTGGCCAGCACGCCGGGCTGGTCGGCGACATCCAGGCCGATGTAGTAGCTGGTGATGGCCGCGTCGATCGGCAGCGCCGGAACGTGGCCCGTGGTGGTCTCCGTGCGTCCGGGTCCGCCAAGCACAATACGGCGGGCTGCCGAGACAAGGTCACCCAGGACGGCAGACGCCGTCGGAGTTCCACCGGCGCCCTGGCCATAGAACATCAGCTCGCCGGCGTTTTCGGCCTCGATGAAGACCGCGTTGAAGGCGCCACGAACGGCGGCCAGCGGGTGCTCGCGCGGCAGCAGCGTGGGGTGCACGCGCACGGAAACGCCTTCGCCGCCGTCGGCATCGGTGAGCTTTTCGGCGATGGCCAGCAGCTTGATGACAAAGCCGGCGTCTTTGGCCGCGGCAATGTCCGCCGCGCTGACGGACGTGATGCCCTCACAGTGGACGTTCTCCAGGGCGAAGCGGGTGTGGAAGGACAGCGAAGCCAGGATGGCAGCCTTGGCTGCGGCATCGTGGCCTTCGACGTCGGCGGTGGGGTCAGCTTCCGCGTAACCGAGGCGCTGGGCCTCGGCGAGGGCGTCCGCGAACTGGGCGCCGGTGGAGTCCATCTGGTCCAGGATGAAGTTGGTGGTGCCGTTGACGATACCCAGCACACGGGTGATGCGGTCGCCGGCCAGGCTGTCGCGGATGGGCCGCAGGATGGGGATGGCGCCGGCCACGGCAGCTTCGTAGGACAGCTGGACGCCGGCCTTGTCGGCCTCTTCGTAGAGGGTGGGGCCGTCCTGCGCCAGCAGGGCCTTGTTACCGGTGACCACGCAGGCGCCGTTACGGAGGGCGGACAGGATCAGTGTCCGCGCAGGTTCGATCCCGCCCATCAGCTCGATCACCAGGTCGGCATCCTTGACGAGGGTCTCGGCGTCGGTGGTAAACAGTTCCTGCGGAAGCTCCACGTCACGCTTGGCGTTCACGTTGCGCACCGCGATGCCGCTGAGTTGCAGGCGCGCCCCGGTACGGGCGGCAAGGGCGTCGGCGTCCTCAATGAGAATCCGCGCAACCTGGGCCCCAACGTTGCCACAGCCCAGCAGGGCTACTTTCAGGGTTCGCAATTCAGTCATTCGGCACTCCCATGTCGCGGTTAAGCAGATCTTCTTCGGTTTCCCCGCGGACAATCAGCCGGGCAGATCCGCCGCGCACCGCGACAACGCCCGGCCGGGCCAGATAGTTGTAGTTGCTTGACAGGGCCCAGCAGTAGGCGCCGGTCCCCGGTACAGCAAGCAGATCACCGGCTGCCACGTCCTCGGGCAGATATACATCTCTAACAACTATGTCGCCGCTCTCGCAATGTTTGCCCACCACGCGGGACAGCTGCGGGGACGCGGCGGACGAACGGGAGGCCAGAATCGCCGAATAATCCGCGTCGTAGAGCACCGGGCGGGCGTTATCGCTCATGCCGCCGTCCACTGACACATACCGGCGGGGATGCGTAACGTTCTCTTGGCCTGCGTCGCTGGCCGGAGCGTCCACCCGCACGGTTTTCAGGGTGCCCACCTCGTACAAGGTGAAGGTGGTGCTACCTACGATGGCGCGTCCGGGTTCGATGGAAATCCGGGGTGAGGTGATCCCCAGCTCGGCGCACGTGGAACGCACGACGGCGGCCATCGCCTGCGCGATGTCGGCTGCGGGGCGGGGGGTGTCCACCGGGGTGTAGGCAATGCCGTAGCCGCCGCCAAGATCCAGCTCGGGCATGGCAATGGAGTACTTTTCCTGCATGGCAGCGTGGAAGCGCAGGAGCTTCTGCGCAGCGAGTTCAAAGCCGTCCGGCTCGAAGATCTGGGAGCCGATGTGGCAGTGCAGGCCCAGCAGTTCGATGCTGGCGTAGCCCGTGGCTGCAGCCACAGCCTCCTCCGCTGCTGACAGGCCGGCCTGCTCAGTGGAATCCCCGGCCATGGAGAGGCCGAACTTCTGGTCCTCATGCGCGGTGGCGATGAACTCGTGGGTGTGCGCGTGCACGCCCGGTGTCAGTCGCAGCATGACCTTGGCTATTTCGCCGCGGCCCGAGGCGATCTTGGCGACGCGGTCCAGCTCATCGAGGCTGTCCACCACGATGCGTCCCAGCTTCATATCCAGCGCACGGTTGATCTCGGCGTCGGATTTGTTGTTGCCGTGCAGGCCCAGGTTCTCGCCCTTGATGCCGGCCCGGGCGGCTACAGCAAGCTCGCCGCCGGAACAGGTGTCCAGCCGGAGCCCTTCGTCCGCCACCCAGGCGGCCACTGCGGTGCACAGGAAGGACTTACCCGCGTAGTAGACGTCCACTCCCCCGCACATGTCGGCGAACGCGGCATCAAAGGCGTCCTTGAAGGAGCGGGCGCGGGCCCGGAAATCGGTCTCACTCATCACAAAGAGCGGCGTGCCGAACTGTGCCTTGAGCTCGCTGACGGCGATGCCGTCGATGGCCAGCTCACCGGCGTTGTTCTTCCGGACATCCTGCGCCCACATGGGTTCGTGGAGCGCGTTCAGGTCCGCGGGAACGGCGAGCCAGTCAGGGGCCAGCGGGGATGCGGTGTTCGTGTCCTGTGCTGACACCTTCTGGGCCGAAATTTCCTGTGCCGACATCAGTTTCACATCCGTTCCGGTGCGGACACGCCCAGCAGGTCCAGTCCGTTGGCCAGCACCTGGCTGGTGGCGTCGTTCAGCCACAGGCGCGTGCGGTTGACGTCGGTGACGGCTTCGTCGCCCTGCGGGGCAACACGGCAGGCGTCGTACCAGCGGTGGTAGGCGCCGGCAATGACCTCGAGGTGGCGGGCCACGCGGTGGGGTTCGCGCAGTTCGGCGGCTTTGGCCACAATCGAGGGGTAGCTGCCCAGGTAGGAGAGCAGTTCGTTTTCCGTGGCGTGGTCCAGCAGTGCGGCGTCGAACGCGCTCCGGTCCACGCCTGCAGCCACGGCGTTGCGGGCCGTGCCGCGGGACCGGGCGTGGGCGTACTGGACATAGAACACCGGGTTCTCGTTGCTGTGCTTCTTCAGCAGGTCAGGATCCAGCGTGAGCGGGGAATCCGCCGGGAAGCGGGCCAGGGAATAACGCACCGCGTCCTTGCCAAGCCAGGAGATGAGGTCCTTGAGCTCGATGATGTTGCCCGCGCGTTTGGACAGCTTGGCGCCGTTAACGGACACCAGTTGGCCGATCAGTACCTCGATGTTAACCTCGGGATCATCGCCGGCGCAGGCGGCGATGGCCTTGAGTCGGTTGATGTAGCCGTGGTGGTCCGCGCCCAGGAGGTAGATCTTTTCGGTAAAGCCGCGGTCCTTCTTGGAGAGGTAGTAAGCGGCGTCCGCGGCAAAGTAGGTGGGTTCGCCGTTCGCGCGGATCATCACGCGGTCCTTGTCGTCCCCGAAGTCGGTGGTTCGCAACCAGACCGCACCGCCGTCGTCGAACACGTGGCCCTGCTCGCGAAGGCGGGCAACGGCACTCTCGATGGCGCCGGCGTCGTGCAGTTCCTGCTCCGAGAAGTAGACGTCAAAAGCAACGCCAAAGTCGGCGAGGGTGTCCTGGATGTCCTTCATCTGCGCCTTGTAGGCGGCGGCACGGATAACCGGCACGGCGGCGACCTCGGTGAGTTCACGGATGGCGGGGTGCTCGGTCAGGACGTCATGGCCGAGGTCGGCGATGTACTGGCCCGGGTAGCCGCCGTCCGGCACGGGATGTCCGTGCAGCCGTGAGTAGACAGAGTTCGCGAACACGTTCATCTGCGAACCGGCGTCGTTGATGTAGTACTCGGCGGTGACCTCCGCGCCCGAAGCACGCAGCACGCGGGCGATCGCATCGCCCAAGGCGGCCCAGCGGGTGTGGCCGATGTGCAGCGGACCGGTGGGGTTCGCCGACACAAATTCCATGTTCACCACGTGGCCGGCGAGCGTGGTGGTGGTGCCGTAGTCCCGTCCGGCTTCCACGATGGCCTTCGCCAGAGCTCCCGCTGCGGCGGCGTCCACGGTGATGTTCAGGAAGCCGGGGCCGGCGATGTCCACGGCAGAAACGCCGTCGATGGACTTCAGGCGGGCGCTCAGGATGGTGGCGAATTCGCGCGGGTTGGTGCCGGCCTGTTTGGACAGCTGGAGGGCGATGTTGGTGGCCCAGTCGCCGTGCTCCCGGTTCTTCGGTCGCTCCACGCGCACCACATCAGGGACAGCTGATGCGGAAAGCGCGATTTCGCCAGCGGCGACGGCGTCTTTCAGGCAGGCGGATATGGCGAGGGAGAGTTCTTCGGGAGTCACCCCTCTAGCCTACCGGGGGCCGCCACGTGGACGAATTTGGACATGGTGCGTGACTGTTTCCGCGAACTTTTCCGCACAGCGGACGCACTGCTGATTCACAGGGTGAACCATTACGCTGAATCCGACGTCGAGTACACCGTAAGCACCCAGCCCACGAAACGAGCCCCAATATGAGACCGTCAGTCCGCAAGAGTGTTTTCGTCGGCATCACCGGCCTGTCCCTCGCCGGAACGGTCGCTGGCTGCGCGCCGTCGGCAGCGCCGACCACACCCGCTGCGACTTCCGGCAACACGTCAGGCGCCTCCACGGCCCCGTCGGGCACGGCATCAACCCTGGCCAGCAGCGGTTCCCTCTATCAGGACGGCACCTACAGTGCCGACGGCACGTATGTTTCCCCCAATGGCACGGAGACCGTCGGGGTTGAGCTGACGCTCGCCTCCAGCACGGTCACGGCCGTGAACATCACCCAGCACCCCTCGAACCCGAACACGCGGAAATTCCAGGGCGAGTTCGCCGGCGGGATCGCGGCGCAGGTTGTGGGCAAAAGCATCGACGAACTCAACGTCTCCAAGGTGGCAGGGTCCTCGCTCACCAGCGGCGGCTTCAACCAGGCCCTGGACAAGATCAAGGCCGAGGCGCAGTAAGCCGTGCCGGACCCGGAGGACTTCCGCTTCGACGGGATCGGTACCCGTTGGGAAATCTCCACGCCCAGTCCGCTTGACGCCAGCGTCCGCGCCCGGCTGCTCGCCGTGGTGGAGCGGTACGACGGCGACTGGTCCCGGTTCCGGTCCGATTCGACAGTCAGTGCCATGGCCCGTGAGCCCGGGCGGTATGAGCTGCCAGCGGAAGCGGCGGACCTTGGCCGGCTGTACCGCTCCTTGTACGACATCACCGGCGGAGCGATGACCCCCTTGATCGGTGCCAGCCTGGAGCGCCTCGGGTACGACGCCGCATATTCCCTGCGGCCCGCAGGGTCCGCGCTTCCGGCACCCCGCTGGGAGGACGTCCTGGCGTGGGACGGCAAAGTGCTGACCGCCTCCGCTCCCGTGGTCCTGGACATCGGTGCCGCCGGCAAGGGGCAGCTGGTGGACCTTCTCGCTGTTGAGTTGCGCTCCTGTGGCGTGGACTCCTTCGTGATTGATGCCAGCGGCGACCTGCTTCACCGCGGCCCTGATCCGGTGTCCGTGGCGTTGGAACACCCGTACGATCCGGCGAAGGCAATCGGGACCGTGCCGCTGGCCGGCCGCGCATTGTGCGCGTCGGCTTCCAACCGACGGGCATGGGGTGACGGCCTGCACCATGTGCTCGATGGCACCACCGGGCTGCCCGTCAGCACGGCGGTAGCCACGTGGACCATGGCGGAAAGCACTATGGTTGCTGATGCTCTGGCCACCGCCCTGTTTTTTGTCCCCGGCAGCGAGCTGGAACGGAACTTCGACTTTTCCTGGCTGACGGTTTTTTCTGATGGAAGTGCTGCCTATTCAGCCGGATTTGAAGGGACACTGTTCTCATGAGCCCCGTTGATGCTCCCAAGACAACCGCCGTTTTCGCCGCCGGCCGGTTGGACACCCTGTTGGGCAAGTACACGATGTACCGGCTGATCCTCCTGGTGCTGGCAGCCCTTGCCGCGTACAGCCTCCTGCTGAATGCCCTCGGCTGGCTCACGTTCGGCATCCCGCAGATGCTGGTCCACCTGGCCCTGTGCCTCGGCTTGGCCTACCTGTCCAACCGCGGCCTGGCTGCCCTTTTCCACGTCCGCCCGCATTCCGAGTCGTCGCTGATCACCGGCCTGCTGCTGTATTTCCTGTTCTGGCCCTCCTTTATGCCCATGGATGTGGCGGGCGTGGCCCTGGCCTGTGTGCTGGCCTCCGCCTCGAAATACGCGTTGGCCTGGCGCGGCCGGCACATCTTCAACCCCGCCGCCGCCGGAGCGTTTGTGACCGGGCTGACCGGATTGAACATCGCGACGTGGTGGGCGGCGACCCCCGCCATGCTGTGGCTGCTGGTCCCCGGAATCCTCCTGGTGCTCTACCGGACGCGGAAGTCGCTCATGGCGGCCGTGTTCCTTGTGGTTGCCACATCAATTGTGAGCGCTGAGTTGCTGCAGGCAGGGCTTAGCCTGGGCAGCGCACTCTGGCAGGCCCTGGCCCAACGGCCGTTGCTGTTCTTCGTCGGCTTTATGCTGACGGAGCCCCTCACCCTCGCGCCGCGCCGCTGGCAGCAGCTTGCGCTCGCTGCAGTCGTTGGTGTGGTCTTCGCGGTGCCGTACAACTTCGGCTTCATCGCCAACTCGCCGGAGCTGGCCTTGCTGGTCGGCAACCTGCTCGCGTTCCTCGTGGGTCAACGCGGCGGGCTCAGGCTCCGGTTCACTGGCTCCCGTCCTCTGACGCCGAGCACCACGGAATTCTCGTTCGAACCGTCCCGGCCCGTCCGCTATATGCCGGGACAGTACATGGAACTGGATCTGCCGCACGCCAAGTCGGACGGTAAAGGCCGACGCCGGGTGTTCAGTTTGACCAGTGCCCCCGGTTCGGAGACGGTGAAGTTTGGCATCCGAACGGCGGAGCCCCTGTCCGCGGCGAAGAAAGTCCTACTGGACCTGAAACCTGGTGATGAGGTGGCTGCAACGTCCGTGGGCGGAGATTTTGTCCTGCCCCGCGATCCCCGGGCCCCCGTCCTCCTGATCGCCGCGGGCATCGGTATCACGCCTTATCTTGCGCATCTCTCTTCCGGCGCGGCCCAGGACCGGGACGTGGTTCTCCTGCTGCTGGCGCGCAATCCTGCGGAAATTGCCTACGCGGCGGAGCTGCAGGCGTCGGGGGCGCGCATCCTGGCACGCCTCGCGGATGGGTCCGTCCCGCCGTCGTTCGTCACCGATGCCGGGAACGGAGGGCACCTGGACGGGCCCGCAGTGCTCGATCTGGTCCCCGACATTGCCGACCGCGCTGTGTACATCTCCGGGTCGCCTGCGAGCGTCGCTTCGCTGCGCCGTGCAGCCCGGAAGGCCGGCGCGCGACGGGTGCACGTCGACTCTTTTTCCGGGTACTAAAGCCCTCCGTTTTTCCTTGCGGGCACCTTCCTGCTAAGCTCTAGGACGTCCCGCTGGCAACGGCAGGATCCCTGAATTGCCCTCGTAGCTCAGGGGATAGAGCGTCTGCCTCCGGAGCAGAAGGTCGTTGGTTCGATTCCAATCGAGGGCACAGATGAAACCCCCACCGCTTGCAAAAGCGGCGGGGGTTTTCTGCGTTCGTCGCCCTGGACGCGAGCGGACACTTGAGGCCCTACCGAGCTTGCACGTCCGGACACGGACCGCATGTGTACAGCGGCGTGTCTGTCGCACGCTGACCCTTCAGACTCCGCGGCTGGGGCCGATGCCTCACCACGCAGCCCAGCTACGGCGGCGTTGTGCTCGATGCCCCTGTTGTTTCCAGCGCTGGCAAGGACGGTGGTTCCCAGTCGGGGTGTTCGCTGGGGTAGTGCCGTCCGGTGGGTGATATCCAGCCGGGTGGTTCATTCTTTGTGGCGCTGGTGGGTATCCATCCGGTGGTGTGTCTGAGCCGGTGATGCCTGGGGCACGGCTGGCTGAGATTTAAGATCCCGGTGCTGCCGCCCTTGGACCAGGCGAGGAGGTGGTCTGCATCGTTGCCCAAAGACTGGTTGCCGCAGCCCGGGAACGGGCACTTCCCGTCCCGCAACCGTAGCCATTGGCGCTGGGCTTTCGTGATGCGGTAGCTGGTCCGCCCGATCTCCAGCGGAGCGCCGTCGCGGGGGTCGATCAGGACACGGTGGAAGGACTCCGCACCGTCGGCGATCAGCTGCCGCGCCATGGACGGCGGGATCGGCCCGTACCCATCCAGGGTGGCCGGCTCATCCGTGATACCCAGCAGCGAAGGCACCGGGACCGTGACGAGGACCTGCGCCCTCGGCGACGGAACACCGCCGACTATTTCCCCAGCTGGGTCCCCGGTGTTGCCGAGCAGCCAGGTCGCCGCGGTGTCGGCGCGGAGTTGGCAGAGGGTCCGTTCCTCGTCGGGGCCCTGGAGTGCTCGGGCGGCGGTGGTGGTGCGGTCCCAGATCCCGGTGGCGGTGTCGGCGGGGAGATAGGCCGAAAGCCAGGCCATGCCATCGCGGTCCGGGGCGTACTCGAGGCGCCGGTCCTCCGCACTCCTTGTGTGGCGTTTTTCGATGCTGACCGGGTGATGCCGTTCCCGCCAGGTCCGGGCCTTGTGCCGGAACCGCCCGGGCACGAGGCCACCGGCCGGGCACCCGCGGGCAGGGTTAACCGCGTCGGGGTCCAGGAAGTGCGCTTCCAACGCCGTGGCGCCGGCAGGGTCCAGGTTCACGGTTTCGTCGACCATGATCCGGGCGTGCTGCCAGGAGATCGTCCCGGACTGGAGGGCGGACAACGTCAGCGGCAGGGCGGTGGTCAGTTCGTGGGCTTCGGCGAGCAGGGCGCCGGCGGTGCGTTCGCTGACCGTCAGCACGCAGGCGACCTCGGCGACCACAGCCATCTCCTGGGCCGTGTGGTCCTGCGGCGACTCGGCCGGGCCCGCCAAGGCCTCGGCAGAGGCGGCAAAATCGGCGGCCGCATGGACCTTCAGAGCCGCCATCTTCGCCTCCCCGCGGGCGACTCCAGCCAGCGTCTGCAGGGCGATCTCGGCCCTCCGGCGCAGCGGATCAGCACCACGTGAACCCTTGAAGTCTGCTCCGCCACGGAGCACCGCAGCAAGCTCAGCAAAGGACGCCGCAAGGGCCTCAGCCGTCGCCACAGCTCCTCTGCTATCCATACTCAAAGCATCCCAGCAGGGTGTGACAATAACCGCGTGGATGAACGCCTATGTGGATAACTCCGCGACCAAGACGACATCAAGGCCGCCATCCGGGCCTCCAGACTGGGGCACCCCGGCGGGCCCCAGAAAACTCCGCGGCATCCTGAGCCCCTGACCAGGCGGCAGTTCCCAGCTGCCCTGAGGGCCCAACTGTCCCTTCGCACCATGAAGCAGGCCTCAACTGTCCGTTCGCGCCAGACAGTTCACGCGCCATGAAACAGGGCCCCAAGTGTCCCTTCGCGCTGGATTGAGTGCGCCTTCAACAGATTGTCGCTGGCCCCTCGTAGGCTGATTCAACGAATTCGAGGGGGTAGGCCTTGCACATTCCAGCCACATTCTGTTCCATCATTCCGCCTTACTTGCTGCGGCGGTTGGCGCGTCTGGACGAGCCGCGGTTTTCCGCCGCCGCGCGGGCGGCCAAGGAAGCGCTGAGCCACGTCCGGTCAGTCCAGTCAGCCCGTACCCTGCCGGCTCCGGCCGCTCCCCCGTCACTGCGCGATGTCCGCCCGGGCCCGCCCAACAGGATCATCTACGATGCCGGCGGTTCCGAGAACCTGCCCGGCAAGCTGGTGCGCAAGGAAGGTGAACCGGCTTCAGGCGATCAGTCGGCTGATGAGGCGTACGACGGCCTTGGGCACACGCATCGCCTGTTTGCCGACATCTTCGGCCGTAACTCCATCGACGGCCAAGGCCTGCCGCTCGATGCTACTGTGCACTTTGGCAAGCTCTACGACAATGCTTTCTGGGATGGCCGGCAGATGGTCTTCGGCGATGGGGACGGCGAAGTTTTCGAGCGTTTCACGCGGTCGCTGAGCGTCATCGGGCACGAACTCACGCACGGCGTCACGCAGTACTCGGCGGGGCTGGCTTACCGCAACCAGGCAGGCGCCATCAATGAATCCATGTCCGACGTTTTCGGCGCGCTCGTGGAACAGTACCTGAACAGCCAGTCCGTGACCGAAGCCAGCTGGCTCATCGGCGAAGGACTTTTCACGCCTCAGGTTGAGGGATCGGCTCTCCGCTCGCTGAAGGCCCCGGGCACAGCGTACGACGACGACGTGCTGGGTAAGGATCCCCAGCCAGATTCGATGGACTCGTACATGCGGACCAGCGCGGACAATGGCGGCGTCCATATCAACTCCGGCATCCCCAACCGGGCCTTCTACCTCACGGCGGAGTCCCTCGGCGGCAACGCCTGGGAGGCACCGGGACGGATCTGGTACGACGCACTGACCGGCGGCTCGCTGCCTGCCACCGCCACCTTCCGCGTTTTCGCGAGGTCGACGGCGGCCTCCGCCGTCGAATTGTTCGGCACCGATTCGCCGGAGCATGACGCCGTGCGGCAGGCGTGGGAAACTGTGAAGGTCAAGCTTTAGTTGAACGCCTGCCCGCCGCGAGCCGGCGGCCAGGCTGCAGGAAAGCCCAGGACCCAGGTCATGAAGATCAGTGTGGAGCGCAGCGGCGGCATCGCAGCCCTGACCCGCGTATGGACAGTGCACGCCCAGACCGCGAGCGCCAAAAGCCAGTGGCAACCCATTGTGGAAGCATGCCCTTGGGACGCGGTACCCAAGACCGTCAGCGCTGCGGCCTCGGAGGTACAAGGCAACCAGCCCGACCGATTCATCTATTCGATCCGGGCCGGCCAGCGCCGTGCGGCGTTGCCGGAGCAGGCTGTCACAGGACCATGGCGTGTGCTGGTGGACAGCACCCGGGCGGCCTCCGAGGACAGCCCCACACGGCAAGACAATCCGGGACCGCAAGGGCCGTCCCCGGCCTAATGGCGCGGCCACTGCTGAGCTGCGTCGCCGGCTACCCTGCCGTGACCAGCTGTCCCCGGAACGCCCGACGGTAGGACTGCGGGCTGGTGTCCAGCACCTTGGCAAAGTGATGCCGGAGCAGGACTGGGTGGCCAAAGCCCGATTCCCGGGCAACTTCGTCGATGTTGAGGTCAGTGGATTCCAACAGCTCCTGCGCCCGGAGGACCCGCTGCGAGTTCAGCCAGGCAGCAGGTGTGGCCCCAGTTTCGGACCGGAAGCGGCGGGCAAAGGTCCTGGCTGACATGTGCACGCGTGACGCCAACTCAACGACGGTGTGCTCCTGCTCCAGGTTCTGCACCATCCAGCGCAGCAGCTCTTCCATCGGCGCCGATCCACAAGGAGGCATGGGCCGGTCGATGAACTGAGCCTGGCCGCCGTCGCGGTGGGGCGGCACCACCATGTCCCGCGCAATGGCAGCGGCCACGTTGGCGCCCAGCTCAACGCGCACCAGGTGGAGGCAGGCATCAATCCCTGCCGCGGTGCCGGCACTGGTGATCAGATTGGCGTCCTGAACATAGAGCACGTTTTCATCGACCTGCACTTCCGGGTACCGGCTTGCGAGCTCATGGGAATAGTGCCAATGCGTGGTGCAACGCCGCCCGTTCAGAAGTCCGGCACGGGCCAGGGCGAAGGCTCCGGAGCAGATGGACATGACCCAGGCGCCCCTGGCGTGCGCGGCGCGCAATGCCTCCAGCACGGATTCCGGAACATCCTCATCGCGTCCGTACGGCGTCATGATCACCAGGTCCGCATCCGCCGTGGCATCCAGACCCAGGGGGACGTTCATGGAGAGGCCTGATTTCAAGCGGACGTTTCCGGGTTCTGGCGTGCAGGCCCGAAAGTCGAACGCGGGGACATTACTGCCGCGTCCCGACCTGTCGATGCCAAACACTTCGCACGCGGTGGCGAACTCGAAGATCGAGAAGTTGGGGACAACGATGACTGCCACTGATTTCAGCATGATTCCATCATGGCAGAAATTCGAGCTTTCTGGGCATTTCTGCCACTGTTTCTTGAGCATGCGCCGGAGCAGCATTGAGTCATGGAAATCTTCGGAATCGCCCTGGTAGTCCTGCTCCTCGTCGTTCTCGCCGCCACCGTCTCAGCGCTCCTGCGTGATGGCCGCGGCCACACCCCGCCCGTCACCTCCGACCAACCCTGGTCCTCTTTGGACCTGCCCAGCGTCAACTACACCCTGCGCATTTTCTAACCCGCAGGCATGCCTCAATCCGCCATTATTGTTAACCTATTCACTATTAACACGAAAGGACCCGGCTCATAAGAGCCGGGTACTTTTGTGTCCTGGCGGGTTAGGCGCGGACTGCGTCCAGAACGAAGTCATAGGTGACCTCGTTGCCTGCCCCGTTGCCGCGCTCGGTAGGGCTCAGAACCAGTTCCGGCTTGACGGCCGAAGCAATGTCATCGGAAAGGTGCTGGTCGCCGGCGAAGTAGAGCTGGGCGGTCAGGAGCTGGTGGCCGGGTGCCGACACCTTCAGGTGCAGGTGTGCGGGGCGCCAGGCGTGCCAGCCGGCCGCAGAAATCAGCTTGCCGCAGGCACCGTCGGTGGGGATCTGGTACGGGGCCGGCTGCACGGTGTTTAGCGCAAAGTTGCCTTCGGCGTCGGCCGCAACGGCCCCGCGCAGGTTCCACTCGGGCAGTCCGGGGGCGAACTGGGAGTAGAAGCCGTTGTCGTCCGCGTGCCAGATTTCCACCTTGGCGCCAGCCAGGGACGTTCCGTCGACGGCACGGACCTGGCCCTGGAACAGCAGCGGCGTTCCACCTTCGTCCTCGCGCATCGGCAGGGTTGCCGGCGTCTCAAATTCCGGGGAACCCGGAATGTAGTACGGGCCCTCGATGGTGCCCTTGTTGCCTTCGCGGTCCTCGGTGGAGACTTCTTCCACCACGTGTTCCACCCAGACGTCCATGAACAGCGGCCATTCGCCGTCTTCGCCCACGCTGATCAGCCAGGCTTTGAGGGCGTTGAACTCGTCGTAGGTCACCTTGTGCTTGCGGATGGCGTCGTAGACAGCGCCGAGGACTTCGTTCGCCAGGAGGGATACGCGCTCCTTGGGAACCTCGATGGTGGCCGTCTTGCCGCTCTCGCGGAAGCGCTCTGTGGCCGCGCTTCCGGACTCTGCTGCCTTGGCATCAAATTCGGTCAGGTTGTTTGTCATAACAGACTCGCTTTCATGGTCCGGCGCCGGCTGCAGTGCCGGCGCTTGGTTGGGGTAGGGGTTTCAGTTGCCTTGGTCGAGGCGGTATTTCGCCAGCTTCCCGGCGTCGATGTCGAGGCCGATGCCGGGGACCTGGCGGACGGACAGGCGGCCATCCATGATTTCAAGGGGTTCGGTCAGAAGGTCATCGCTCATGTCCAGGAAGTTGGACAGTTCTCCCGCGCGCCGGGTGGTGGATTCGAACGCGGCACCGAACGTGACGGTGCACAGGGTGCCGATCTGGCCGTCGATCTGGTTGCCCATCACCACTTCGGCACCCAGGCCGTCGCACTGGAACAGCACACGCTGGGAGTGCGAGAAACCGGTCCGTGCCGTCTTGATGCTGACGGCGTTCGCCGCACCGCTGAGCAGTTCGCGGGTTACTTCGCCGGGTTTCGTGGCGCTCTCGTCCGCCACAAACGGGACATTACAGTGGTCAACGAGCCATTTGCGGCCCAGAACGTCATCCGCCGGGCACAGTTCTTCGGCGAGCGTGAGGTCAAGGTCCGCCATGGCGTTCAGTGCACGGAGGGATTCCGACGGCGTCCAGCCGCGGTTGCCGTCGATGTACAGTTCGATGTCCCCGCCCATCTCCTCGCGGAGGGCCCGGCAAACGTCGACATCCAGTCCGAACGGCCGGCGGCCAACTTTCACCTTGAAAGTAGTGATCCCGTAGGTACTGCGCATCCGCTCGGCCTCGGCCACCATCTTCGCCGGTTCGGCGAAGCCGAGCATGTGGCTGACGCGCATACTGTCGGTAAAGCCGCCCAACAGCGCCGTGACGGGCTGCCCCAAGGCTTTTCCGATAACGTCCCAGACAGCCATGTCCACTGCCGACTTCGCAGTGGGATTGCCCACCGTCCTGTTCATCACGGCGTGCATCGCTTCGCGGTCCAGGATGGACATCCCGACGAGCTGGGGCGCGAACAGTGTCTTAATGACGGCCACAATGGATTCCTGCGTTTCACCATAGGTGAAGGGCCGCGCCGGCGCCTCGGCCACTCCCACAATCCCGTCATCGCTGGTGACGCGGACCAGCACGTGGAGGGCGGTGTGCACCTCTCCGCTGGCGAACCGCAGGGGCTTCACGTAGGGAATGGCGAACGGAATCGCCTCGATGGACGTAATTTTCACGGCAGGCTCCCGGAGTGGATCGAGTCAAGAAAGATGTTGTTGTCCTCGAGCATGCCGAGGAATGAGGCGACCACTGGCGAATCCGCGGTGCGGCTCCAAGCCAGCGCCAGCTCGACGTCGTCCGCTCCTGTCACCGCCCGGTACTGGACGCCCGCGAGCGCGATGCCACGGACGGATTCAGGGAGGATGGCGACGCCGAGGCCGGCCGCGACCAGGGAAAGCTGCGTGGACGTCTTGGCCGATTCGTGTGCCACACGAGGGTAGTAGCCTGCTGCCCGGCAAGCGCGGACCACTGCATCGTGGACCACGGACTGACCGGACGGGTACATGATGAAGTCCTCCGCACGGAGTTCGCCCACGGACAAGCTCTCGGCAGCTGCGAGGCGGTGCCCCTCCGGCAAGGCCACCACGAAAGGTTCGCGCGCTATGGGACGCATTTCGAGCGACGCATCGCGGACCGGCAGCCGGAGCACGCCGACGTCGAGTTCGCCGGAAACCAGTGCCAGTTCGATGGCTGGCGTCAGCAGTTCCGTGCGGATATCCAGCACCACGTCCGGAAGCTGCTCCTTAACGAGCCGCGCGAGGATGGGCAGCTGGGTGTATGACGCCGTCCCCGTCAGTCCGATGCGCAGTGTTCCGGCCTTGCCGTCCGCAAACCGTCGCGCCCGGCGGCCAGCCTCGTCAACGCTGCGGAGAATGCGCTGGGCGTCCAACAGGAAGGACTCGCCCGCAGGTGTCAGTTTTACGCTCCTTGTGGTGCGGGCAAAGAGCTCGATACCAAGCTCGGCCTCCAGATGCCGGATCTGCTGGGACAAGGGCGGCTGGGCCATTTGCAGCCGCTCGGCCGCCTGCCCGAAGTGGCAGGTTTCGGCAACCACAACGAAGTAGCGCAGGTGACGCAGTTCCATGCTCCGGGTGCTCCTTCGTTGTGTTCTGTGCTCTTGTTTGCCGTGCCCTGCGTGGTGCCCTGCACGGTGCCCCGCTTCGTGGGCAGTGTGTGCTGGCCAACAGTTGCGGGCTGTTGGTTCACCAGCGTAAGCCTCAATTTAGTATTCAACAAATACCCAATTTCGTGATTTTCAGACGTGAAAAGTCTGAATATGCACCTAGCCGACCTTAGGCAAATACCTAGTGTGACCGGCACCACGCCACTGGCAGAGTTGGCTGCATTCAGTAGACCGTCCGTTCGTTCGGCGGTCCGCCCGGGCAACACAACCGGGTAACCGGGCAATGCAGCCTGGCAAACGGGCGACGCAGCCCGATACCGATAGGAGCCAACATGACAGAGACGCTGGCGGGCATCCAGGCCCACCTTGACCAGGCCCTTGTGGAGGACCACGAGAATGGCGTTTTCCGCGCCAAGCGGAGCATCTTCACGGACGAAGACCTGTTCGAGCTGGAAATGAAGCACATCTTCGAAGGCAACTGGGTGTACCTGGCCCATGACAGCCAGATCCCCAACGTGGGCGACTACTTCACCACGTACATCGGCCGCCAGCCGATCATCATCTCCCGTGACAAGCAGGGCGGACTGAACGCCCTCATCAACGCGTGCAGCCACCGCGGCGCTATGCTGTGCCGCCGCAAGACGGACAACCGCACCACCTTCACCTGCCCCTTCCACGGCTGGACCTTCAACAACACCGGCAAATTGCTTAAGGTGAAGGATCCCCGCGACGCCGGTTACCCGGAGCAGTTCAACAAAGAAGGCTCACACGACCTCACCAAGGTGGCCAGGTTCGAGAGCTACCGGGGCTTCCTGTTCGGCAGCATCAACCCGGACGTCAAGCCGCTGGAGGAGCACCTGGGTGAGTCCACCAAGATCATCGACATGATCGTGGACCAGTCCGATGATGGCCTGGAGGTGCTGCGCGGCGCGTCCACCTATACCTATGACGGCAACTGGAAGCTCCAGGCCGAAAACGGCGCCGACGGCTACCACGTGTCCGCAACGCACTGGAACTACGCCGCCACCACCGCCCGCCGCACCACGGGCGAGTCGGCCAACGAAACCAAGAACATGGACGCCGGCGGCTGGGCCAAGCAGAAGGGCGGCTACTACTCCTTCGACCACGGCCACCTCCTGCTCTGGACCGAATGGCTGGATCCGTCCAACCGTCCGCTGTTCGACCGCCGCGACGAGCTCGTGGAGAAGTACGGCGAGGCCAAGGCCGACTGGATGATCAACATCTCCCGCAACCTCTGCCTGTACCCGAATGTGTACCTGATGGACCAGTTCGGCTCGCAGATCCGGCACTTCCGCCCCATCTCCGTGGACAAGACCGAGGTGACCATCTACTGCATCGCACCGAAGGGCGAAAGCGACGAGGCCCGGGCCAGCCGCATCCGCCAGTACGAGGACTTCTTCAACGCCTCGGGTATGGCCACGCCGGATGACCTGGAGGAATTCCGCTCCTGCCAGAAGACCTATATGGCCACCGCAGCGCCGTGGAACGACCTCAGCCGCGGCGTGACCCATCAGGTCCAGGGGGCGGACGCCAACGCCGACCTGATCGGACTCAAGCCGATCTCCAGCGGCGCCCGGACTGAAGACGAAGGCCTCTACCCGATCCAGCACGGCTACTGGGTGGACACCATGCGCAAGGCTGCAACGGCCGAAGCAGCCGACGCTGCAGCCCAGAACTAGTCCGGCACGAGACCGAGGAGAACCCCATGACCCAGACCACCGACGTCGCAACACCGGACGCTGCCAAAGCTGCTGCAGGAGCTACCACCGTCCCCGCCACATTGGAAGAAATCCGTTCGTTCCTCTACCGCGAAGCGCGGTTCCTGGACGACCGCGAGTTTGACCGCTGGCTTGACTGCTACCACCCCGAAGCAGAGTTCTGGATGCCTGCCTGGGCCGACGACGACGAGCTCACCAGCGACCCGCAGCGCGAAATTTCGCTGATCTACTACGCCAACCGTGGCGGCCTTGAGGACCGTGTGTTCCGTATTAAGACGGACCGCTCCAGCGCCACCAGCCTCCCCGAGCCGCGGACCGGCCACAACATCACCAACGTGGAGGTCATCGGCTGGCGCGGCGAGCAAGTGGACATCCGCTTCAACTGGCACACGCTGTACTACCGCTACCAGAACATCGACCCTTACTTCGGCACCTCGTTCTACACGATCGATTACGCCGGCACGCAGCCCGTCATCAGGAAGAAGAAGGTCGTCCTGAAGAACGACTACATCCACCACATCGTGGACATCTACCACGTCTGATCTTCCGACCGATTCGAATCGAGTTTCCATGAGTTACCAGATTGCCCTCAGCTTTGAGGATGGTGTCACCCGGTTTGTAACCGCGAACAAGTACGAGACCGTTGCTGACGCAGCCTACAAAAACCGCATCAACATCCCTTTCGATTGCCGCGACGGCGCCTGCGGCACCTGCAAGGCCTTCTGCGAGGCAGGCAAGTACGACGGCGGCGACTACATTGACGAGGCCCTCACCGAGGACGAAGCAGAGAAGGGCTTTTGCCTCCCCTGCCAGATGGTCCCCGAGACCGATCTTGTGCTCCAGATTGCCGGTACCTCCGAGATGGCCAAGGTAGGCGCAACCACGTTCGAGGGCACCGTCAAGGAGCTCACCTGGTTCGCGGACAACACGGCGGCGCTGACCCTGACCGTGGAGAACCGCGGCGACCTCAAGTTCCTGCCCGGCCAGTACATGAACTTTGCTGTCCCGGGCACCGATGCCGTGAGGTCCTATTCATTCAGCAGCGGCCCGTCAGCGGACGAGCTGCGCTTCCTCATCCGCACGGCACCGGACGGCGCCATGACTACCTACCTCAAGGAACGCGCCGCCGTGGGCGATCTGCTCCCGCTTACCGGCCCCATGGGCAGCTTCTTCCTCCGCGACATCAAACGGCCTGCCCTGATGCTGGCCGGCGGCACCGGCATCGCGCCACTGCTGTCCATGCTGGACAAGATCGCCAACGGCCTGGATGAAGCTCCCGCATTCCCGGTGCACCTCGCCTACGGCGTCACCTTCGACAAGGACCTCGTGGAGCTGGGCAAGCTGCAGCAATACGCCGCAGCCATCGAAAACTTCACCTTTGACTACTGCGTGGCCGATCCGGAAAGCTCTGCCCCAAACAAGGGGTACGTGACCCAGTACATCACCGCCGGGCAACTGAACGACGGCGACGTGGACGTTTACCTTTGCGGCCCGCCCGCCATGGTGGACGCTGTCCGCAAGTATTGGGATGTACAGGGAATCACACCCGCCAACTTCTACTACGAGCGGTTCGCGGTGGGAAGCACGACGGCGGCTCCCGCCCTTGCCGGGGCCGGCGCTTGAGCATGACGGGCGCCCGGCTCATCAGCCCGGGGCGCTTTGCGGGGAAGGTCGTAGTAGTGACCGGCGCCGCGCAGGGAATCGGCCGTGCGGTCGCCGCACGCGTCGCCGCCGAAGGTGCCGATACCGTCCTGGTGGACCGCGCTGAGCTCGTCCACGAGGTGGCCACAGACCTCGCCGGCACAACCGCAGACTGTGCCACCGCCGTCGGGGTTACCGCAGACCTGGAAACCTACGAAGGTGCCAGCGGCGCTATCGAGGAAGCGCTGAAGCTGCGTGGCCGGATCGACGTCCTGATCAACAACGTGGGCGGCACCATCTGGACCAAGCCGTTTGAGCACTACGGGCCGGAGGAAATCACCAAGGAAATCCAGCGGTCGCTCTTCCCCACGCTGTGGACCTGCCGGGCTGTCCTGCCGCACATGATCAGCCAGCAGGGCGGCGTGATTGTGAACGTCGCCTCTGTGGCCACCCGCGGCGTCAACCGCGTCCCGTACGCTGCCGCCAAGGGCGGGGTCAAAGCGATCACCGCGGCACTGGCCCTGGAAGCGGCCCAGCACGGAATCCGTGTGGTGGCCACCGCCCCGGGCGGCACTGAGGCGCCCCCGCGCCAGGTGGCGCGCGGCCCGCAGCCGGAAGGCGACAGGGAGAAGGCCTGGTACCAGCAGATTGTGGACCAGACCATCGACTCGTCCCTGATGAAGCGCTATGGAACCTTGGACGAACAGGCTGGCCCCATCGCCTTCCTGGCCTCCGACGAAGCGTCGTACATCACGGGAAGCGTGCTTGCCGTAGCCGGCGGCGACCTGGGCTAGCACCAGGACGAGCACAAAACACGGCGCCACCGCCATTGGTGGCGCCGTGTTCATCCCCACCACCCTTGCATCACCCACGCGCAGTACCCACCGGCCGCAACGACGCGGCCCAAGGCAATGGAGCCCGCAATGAAAGCACTCCCCATATCCGGTGACGCCACCGGCACCAAGACTGTTCGCTGGGTGATGGCCATTGCGGCCGCAGCCCTGCTCTTTGACGGCTACGACCTCGTAGTCTACGGAACAGTTGTCCCCTCCCTCCTGAGGGACCCGAGCCAGTTGGGCGCACTGGATCCCGCCCAGGCCGGCGCCCTCGGCAGCTACGCCCTGATGGGAGTGCTGGTGGGGGCGCTCACGGCCGGCGCCGTGGGCGACTTCCTCGGCCGCCGCAAGATGATGCTGATCAACATCGTCTGGTTCTCGGTGGGCATGGCCCTCACGTCCCTGGCCACGAGCATCCCCGCCTTCGGCTTCCTCCGGTTCCTTACCGGGATCGGCGTGGGCGCACTCGTGGCTACGGCCGGAGCCGTCGTGGCTGAGTTCGCCCCGGCCGGAAAACGCAACTTCTACAACGCAATTGTGTACTCGGGGGTGCCGGCGGGCGGACTGCTTGCTTCCTTGCTGGCCATAGTGCTCAACGGCCTCACGGACTGGCGGGGCCTCTTCCTGATCGGTGCCCTTCCGCTGGTCATCCTGTTCCCCCTGGCGTTCT
Source organism: Pseudarthrobacter sp. RHLT3-21 (assembly GCF_059383495.1). Lineage (NCBI taxonomy): Bacteria > Bacillati > Actinomycetota > Actinomycetes > Micrococcales > Micrococcaceae > Pseudarthrobacter > Pseudarthrobacter sp. RHLT3-21. The sequence continues at coordinate 246,274 of NZ_JBWZCI010000001.1, read as the reverse complement.
TTAAGCTTCCCGAATCACCGCGCTGGCTGGCTGCGCGCGGCCGTACGGACGAGGCGCTCCGGCTCTCCCTGAAGACGGGCATCGCCCTTGAAGGCACTCTGACTGCGGGCAGCGCAGCTGACAGCGGCGCCCCTGCCGGCGCCAAGGCTGACGGCAACACGTCCGACGGCGGCACGGCAGCTTCGCGGTCCCGCACCGCCACGCCGCCGCCGGCGCTGCGCAAGGACGGAAGCCAGCTCGCCGGTTTCGCGGCGCTGGCCTCTGGAACGTACCGTAAGCCCACCATCCTGTTGGGTCTGATGAGTTTCTGCGGTCTGCTGCTGACATACGGCCTGAACACTTGGCTGCCGGAAATCATGGGTCAGCATGGCTATGGCAAGACTTATTCGTTGACCTTCCTGCTGGCCCTGAACGCAGGTGCGGTTGTGGGCGGCCTGGTCGCCTCGAAGTTTGCCGACAAATTCGGCCCCAAGGCCATCGTCTCCACCACCTTTGTGATCGCCGCGGTTGCCCTGGTGTTGCTGACCCTGAGCTTCCCGCTGCCGGTACTGCTGATAGCCGTGGCTTTCGCCGGCGTCGGCAGCCTGGGGACGCAGGTTTTGGTGTACGGCTTCGTGTCCAACTTCTACCCCACCCCTGCCCGGGTGGCCGGTGTGGCGTGGTGCGCCGGATTTGGCCGGCTCGGCGGGATCGTGGGGCCGCTGGTTGGCGGGTTCCTGATCAGCGCGCAGGCCCCAAGCAATGTGGCGTTCCTGGTCTTTGCCGCAGTGGCAGTTATCGGAGGTCTGGTGACCACGGTGGTCCGCAGGCCGCAGGCGGCGCCCGCCCGCGCCGAAGCCCCAGTCGAAGTACCGCGCGATGCACCACCTTCGGCTCCGGACACCGTCAGCCAGTCCGCTAATGTTGGGAACCATGTCTGACACCACAGCACAACCCGCAGCGGAAGAACGCGCCCAGCAGGCCAAGCAATTGCTCGGCCTGCTGGGCGCTGCCCGTTCCGGAGTGCCCTCGGTTGCGGTCATCCGGGGCAGCAAGGGCATGGGAAAGACCCGCCTGCTGGAGTGGTTGCTCCGCACCGGTGCCGGCGGTGAGAACACCCCCCGGCAGAACGTGCCAGGCCGGAACCCGCCAGGCCAGAACCCTGCGCACGATTCCAGCGCGGACGTCATTGTTCTGCGGGCAGCCGGTGCGGCGTCCGAGCAGCATCTTCCCTTCGGCACGATTGAACAGTTGCTGGCGCCACAGGCCACCGGCCCCCGTGGCTACGGCAGCCCTGGTTCGGTGAGCGGGTTTGGTGACCGGCTCCTTGGCGTAATGGACACGCTGAGCGCGGCCGGCAACGTCCTGGTCCTGTGTGTCAGCGACCTCCAGCTTGCCGATGCCGGCTCCCTGCGGGCGCTCCTGTACGCACTTCGCCGGGCAGGTCAGCTTCCGCTCCTGACCATCCTCACCATGGATCCGGACCGGCGTGACGCAACACCCCACGAGGCGGCGGCCCGTGACGCGGCGGCTCCCGATACAAGGCCACATGACGCAGAAGAGGACGAAAGAACTGCCGCTCTGGAGGACCTGTTGAGGTTTCCGGGTGCACACACCATAGTCCTTGGCCCCCTGACGCCGGCGGACGTCCAATCGATGTGGCGTCCCGGGTCGGGTCCCGGCTTGAGCATGCCGGCGGCGCGCGCGCTGGTGGACCACACCGGCGGCGACCCCCACCTGATCCGGTCCCTGCTGGACGAGTTCCCGCTCTCGGCCTGGTACGCCAGCCACGATTCGTTGCCTGCACCGACCAGCTGTGTCGCGTCCACCGCGGCGGCCCTCAAAGAATTGTCTGCCGACGGCACGGCGCTGACCCAGGCGGCCGCCGTCTTGGGCAGGAGCTCACAGCTATCGCTGGCAGTGGACCTTGCCGGCATCCAGGACGCCGCGGCCGCCGTGGCCGCCGTCAGCTCTGCTGCCGCCGCGGGGCTGCTGCGGCTGAGCACGGCCGGCGCCGAAACCAGGCTCGAGTTCCCCCTTCCCGTCCTCAGGTCCGCCGTCTATCAGCACCTCGGACCGGCACTGCGCTCGGAGCTCCACACCGCCGCCTCGCGCATCATGGGCTCCGACGCGCAAAAGCTCAAACACCTTGCCGCCGCGGCTTTGCTGCCTGACGAGGACCTCGCCGCCGAGCTGGAAGCGACCGCAGAAGGGTTCGCTGCCCAGGGCGCCTGGCGTCAGGCTGCTGAGGCCTACACCCAGGCCGCGCGCCTGCACCCCCAGCCGGCACAACGGGAAAAGTTGGTTATCCGCACCGTGGACGCCATGGTGGGCGCGGGCAACCTGGGCAGGGCGCTGGCCGCGCTGGACACTTTGGATTCGTTCGCCCCCGGACCGCTCAGCGATGCCGTCCGCGGCTACCTGGCCATCCTTCGAGGGCGCCCCGCACAGGCGGACGCACTGCTCCAGAAGTCATGGACCGCCGTCGACCCTGCCACCGCCCCGGAGACTGCCGCCGGAATCTGCCAGCGCCAGGTCCTGCACGCCCTGGCCCGCTTCCATGGCCGGGACCTGGTGATGTGGGCCGAACGCGCCCGGCGGCTGGCACCGCCGGACAGCCCCGCCGCCGTCGAAGCGCGGGCCATAGAAGGCCTCGGGCTTGGCGCCATGGGCCGCCACGAAGAGGCGGAACGCAGCTACGGGAACGAGAACGACGTACACCGGCATGGTGCCCAGCGCCTACGGCTCGACATGGGCAAGGGCTGGCTGCACCTGGCCAGGGATGACGTGGAATCGGCCAGGGACGAGCTCGCCGGAGCCGTCTCCACAGACTTCGCCCATGGTTCACAGCGCATTGCCCTCTGGGCGCAGGGATGGCTGGCCAGGGCCGACTTCACGCTGGGGGCCTGGGATGATGCGCTCCGGACCGTCCAGGCCGCTGCCGCCGCGCAGGAAGAGTCAGGAATAGAGCTGCTGCGGCCGCTGATCCACTGGACCGGCGCCCAGATCCATGCCCTCCGGGGGGACTGGGATGCTGCCGCAGGGCACCTGGAACAGGGTGCCGCACCGGCCGACAGCTATCCGGTCATGCTTTTGCCCTACTGCCTCGCCCAGGCCCAGGTGGCGGAGACTAAGGCTGATTACGACGGCGTCCTCCGGGCCTTGGTGCCCATCCTGCGGATGCCGCGCACCACCGGCATCGACGAACCTGGCTTCTGGCCCTGGCAGGACCACTACGCCAACGCGCTCGTGATGACCGGCCGGGTGGATGAGGCCGACGCTTTCCTGGTCCCCCATGAGCGGCTCGCCGAGCAGCGCCAGCACCGTTCATCAATGGCCCGGCTGGCTTACGTCCGCGGCCGGATCCACGCTGCCGGCGGCGATCTGGACGCGGCGCGGGCCAGCTTCCTGGGCGGCCTGCGGCAACTCGACGGACTCCCGATGCCCTACGCCCGTGCCCGCGTCAAGTTTGCCTACGGCCAGTCGTTCCGGCGTGCCGGGAAACGGCGTGAAGCGGCCACCATGCTCACGGAGGCCCGTGACCTGTTCGAAGTTCTGGGCGCAGGAGCGTACGTAGAGCGGTGCTCACGGGAGATGCGTGCCAGCGGCGTTCCGTCGGGGGCCGGCGGCCGAAGAGTGGACCTGCCCGGGGCCGGCAGTACCCCGGCAGGCAGCCGCACGACGGCGGGTGGTCGGCCGAGTGCCGCGGCGGCGCATCGTGGCATTGCCCCGCAGGGTGACCTCACGGAGCAGGAGACCGCAGTGGCAGACCTCGTGGCCGCAGGGCTCAGCAATAAGGAAGCCGCCGCGGAGCTGTATGTCTCGGTCAAGACCGTGCAGTATCACCTAACCCGGATCTATGCGAAGTTCCACGTCACGTCCCGCTCCGGCCTGGCGGCCGTGTATCCGGGCGGCCGGGAGCAGGGCGGGGCCGGCAACGGGGTAGCCAGCAGCAAGCGCGGGAAACAGGCGCCGCCCCAGTAGACTGGCTGCAGCCATGACATTTCATATCTCCTACCCTGCTGAGCTGCCCGTTTCCGAGCGCCGCGAGGACCTGAAGGCTGCCATTGCAGCGAACCAGGTGACCATCATCGCCGGCGAGACCGGCTCCGGCAAGACCACCCAGATCCCCAAAATGTGCCTCGAGCTGGGACTTGGCGACAACGGCCTGATTGGGCACACCCAGCCGCGGCGGCTCGCAGCCCGCACGGTCGCTGAGCGCATCGCCGAGGAACTCGGTGTGGAGATCGGCCAGGAAGTCGGTTTCCAGGTGCGGTTCACCGGCGAAGTCAGCCGCGCCACCAAGGTCAAGCTCATGACCGACGGCATCCTGCTCGCAGAGATCCAACGCGACAAGCTGCTACGCAAATACAACGCCATCATCATTGACGAAGCACACGAGCGCAGCCTCAATATCGACTTCATCCTGGGCTACCTCAAGCGCATCCTGCCGCAGCGGCCGGACCTGAAAATCATCATCACGTCGGCCACGATCGATCCGGAGCGATTCGCCAAGCACTTCGGGTCCGACGACGAGCCCTCCCCCATCATCGAGGTGTCCGGGCGCACGTTCCCTGTGGAGATCCGGTACCGGCCGCTTTCCCAGCCAGCCGGCGGGGCCGACGAGGACGCCTCCGACGACGAACTTGAAGAGGACCGCGATCCCCTCGACGCCGTCTGCGACGCCGTGGACGAGCTCGCCACCGAGGCCCCCGGCGACATCCTGGTCTTTTTCTCCGGCGAGCGCGAAATCCGTGACGCAGCAGAGGCACTAAACGCCAGAATCCAGTCCAACCGGCGCCTGGCGGGCACCGAGGTGCTCCCGCTGTTCGCCCGCCTGAGCCTTCAGGAACAGCACAAAGTGTTCCACCCCGGCCGCAACCGCCGGATTGTGCTGGCTACCAACGTGGCCGAGACGTCCCTGACGGTCCCGGGCATCAAGTACGTCATCGACACCGGCACGGCCCGCATCTCCCGCTACTCGCACCGCACCAAGGTCCAGCGGCTGCCCATCGAGCGTGTGTCGCAGGCCTCGGCGAACCAGCGCTCCGGCCGGTGCGGCCGTGTGTCGGACGGCATCGCCATCCGGCTCTATTCGGAAGAGGACTTCGAGTCCCGGCCGCTGTTCACGGATCCGGAAATCCTGCGCACCAACCTGGCGGCAGTCATCCTGCAGATGACCGCCATGGGCGTTGCCCGCGGGCCCAAGGACGTGGAGAACTTCCCGTTTGTCGAGCCGCCGGACTCAAGGGCAATCAACGACGGCGTGACGCTCCTGCGCGAGCTCGGCGCCTTGAATGCCGTCCGGCCAGGTGACGCCAAGAGCGGCGGACTGACCGCCGTCGGACAGCAGCTTGCCCAGCTGCCGGTGGATCCCCGCCTCGGCAGGATGATTGTGGAGGCCGGCAAGCGCGGCTGCGTCCGAGAGGTAATGATCCTGGCCGCGGCACTGACCATCCAGGACCCGCGCGAGCGTCCAACGGACAAACAGCAGCTCGCCGCAGAGAAGCATGCCCGCTTCCGCGATGAAAACTCCGACTTCACCGGCTTTCTGAACCTGTGGAACTACCTGCAGGAGAAGCAGCAGGAGCTCTCATCGACACAGTTCCGCCGCCTGTGTCGGACCGAGTTCATCAACTACCTGCGGGTCAGGGAATGGCAGGATCTCTTCGCCCAGCTCCGCCAGATGGCCCGCCCGCTCGGGATCAGCCTGGACAACCAGCGCCTGGCCGATCCCGTGGGCAACCACGAGGGCATCCACATGAGCCTGCTGTCCGGCCTACTTAGCCACATCGGCATCCTGGACGAGCGCAAGCGCGAATACGCGGGCGCCCGCGGCAGCCGCTTCGCAATCTTCCCCGGCTCGTCGCTCTTCAAGAAGTCCCCCACATTCGTGATGGCGGCCGAACTCGTGGAGACGAGCCGCCTCTGGGCCAGGGTTGCAGCCAAGTTCGATCCCGCCTGGGCAGAACAGGTGGCACCGGATCTCGTCAAGCGCAGCTACAGCGAGCCGCACTGGTCCACAAAAATGGGCGCGGTCATGGCGTATGAGAAGGTCACCCTGTACGGCGTGCCCATCATCCCCCAGCGCCGGGTCAACTACAGCCGAGTGGATCCTGTGCTGGCCCGCGAGATGTTCATCCGGCACGCCTTGGTGGAAGGCGACTGGAAAACGCACCACAAGTTCTTCCACCGTAACCGCGCCCTTCTCCTTGAGGTCGAGGAGCTCGAAGCCAGGATGCGCCGCCGCGACCTGCTGGTGGACGACGAAACGCTGTTTGAGTTCTACGACGCCAGGATCGGCCCCGACGTTGTCTCCGAACGGCACTTCGACAAGTGGTGGAAGGAGGCCCGGCAGCAGAATCCGGACCTCCTGGACTACGACAAGTCACTGCTGCTCAACAACGACGCCGATGACCTCGACGAAGCCGCTTATCCGAAAACCCTGATGCACAAGGGCTTCGAGCTGCCGCTCAGCTATGAGTTCCACCCGGTGGCGCCCGGCTCACCCCCCAACCCGTCCGACGGCGTCACGGCCGAAGTCCCGGTGCTCTTCCTGAACCAGCTCAATGATGCCGCCTTCCGCTGGCTGATCCCTGGCCAGCGCTCGCAGCTTGTGGCTGCCCTGATCAAGTCACTCCCCAAGCAGGTCCGCAAGAACTTTGTCCCCGCTCCAGATGTGGCCCGGCAGGCCGTTGCTGCCCTGGAATCGGACTTTGATCCGGCCCACGATGAGCTGGAAGCTTCACTGGAGCTGGCCCTGCGCCGGATCCGCGGCCACGTCATCCCACCCGGTTCCTGGAACTGGGACGCTGTGCCGTCCCATCTGCGGGTGAGCTTCAAGGTTGTCGATACCCAGGGCAAGGTGCTGGATGAGGGCAAGGACCTCGCAGCCCTGCAGGAGCGGCTGGCCCCGGCAACACGCCGCGCCATCGCGGAATCCCTGGGGGCGACGCCGGGAACCACCGCGCCGCAGTATCTGGGAAATTCGAAATCACCTGGAAAGTCCGGCGGAACAGTACCCGCGGCATCGGCAGGCGGAAATCCAGCCGGCAGCGGCACAGGCTTCAGGGAACAGACCGGCCTGACGGAGTGGGCATTCGGCACAGTGCAGCGGCAGGTCAGCAACACTGTCAAGGGCCACACTGTCACCGGCTATCCAGCGTTGGTGGATGAAGGAACATCCGTGGCGCTGCGTGTCTTCCAGACTTCGTCGGAGCAGCTCGAGGCCATGCGCGGCGGTGTGATCCGGCTCCTCGCTTTCAGGGTACCGGCACCGGACCGCTACGTCCTGGAGCATCTCAATAACACCGAAAAGCTGACGTTCAGCCAGAATCCGCACGGTTCAGTGTCAGCCCTCATTGCCGATTGCGCCCTGGCTGCCGTGGACAAACTGACCCCCGCGGAACTCCCGTGGGACCGGGGGTCATTCGACGCCCTCTACGAGCAGGTCCGGGCTGAACTCATCGACACGGTTTTCAGTGTGACGGCCGTGGTGGAGCGTGTCCTGGCCAGCACCCGGCGCATTGAGAAACTGCTGAAGGGCACCACCAGCCTGGCGCTCATCAGCGCCCTGAACGATGTCCGGAGCCAGCTTGAGCAGCTCGTGTTCCCGGGATTTGTGGCCCGCACAGGATACAGGCAGCTGAGCCACCTCCCCCGCTACCTTGCCGCCATCGAAAAACGCCTCGAAAAGCTCCCCGGCAATGTCCAGCGGGACGGCCTGAGCATGGCCGCGGTCCAGCGGCTGGAAGACGACTACGACGACGCCGTGTCGGCCCTGCTGCCCGGGCGCCGGGTGGGTGCCGAACTGACCCAGGTCCGCTGGATGATCGAGGAGCTGCGGGTTAGCCTCTTCGCCGTCGAACTCGGAACGGCCTATTCCGTCTCCGAAAAGCGGATCAGGGCTGTCCTTAATAAGGCGCTCGCGCCGGCCTAGGACGGCCAGGCCACTGCCTGCCGGCCCCTCACCTGCAAGGCGCGGCCGGCGCGGGCGTCAGGCTCAGCCTGCGGGAACGAACTCCGCGTAGCCAGCGGCCCGGAGCCCGGAGCGCAGCTTTTCGGCGTTCGCGTCCAGCACTGCGGGGTCCGGGTTCTGGTCCGCCGAGGCGAAATCGAAATCAGCCATGGTCGTGGACGGCCACACGTGGACGTGCAGGTGGTTGATCTCGTACCCGGCCACAATCAGCCCCGCCCGCTCGGCGGGGAAGACGTCCAGCTGCACCGCACCGATCCGCCGGGCCACTTCCATCACCTTCGCGAGGGTTTCCGGGGACGCATCGGTCCAGCGGTCCACCTCCTCGGTGGGGACCACCAGGGTATGGCCGTCTGCCAGAGGACCCGTGGTCAGGAACGCCGCAACGTCAGCCTCCCGCCAGACAAAGCGTCCGGGGATCTCGCCATTGATGATTTTGGTGAACAGGGTGCTCATGCGTCTGCCTTCGCGGCCGGAGCCTGCAGGGTGCTGGTGTCCAGCACAAACCGGTATTTGACGTCGCCTGCCACCATGCGGTCGTAGGCCTCATTCAGCTGGTCTGCGCGCACCAGTTCGATGTCGGCAACCACGTTGTGGGCGGCGCAGAAATCGAGCATCTCCTGAGTTTCTGCAATGCCGCCGATCAGTGAGCCCGCATACGCGATCCGCCGCCGGATCAGGGCTCCGGGGTTGACCGGGGGCATGGCGTCCGACGGCAGGCCCAGCTGGAACAGCGCACCGTCTACGCGCAGCGTGCGGAAGAACGGATTCAGGTCGTGCGGAGCGGCCACGGTGTCGATGATCAGGTCAATGGTGCGGTCCGCTGCGGCCATGGCGTCCTTGTCCCGGGACAGGATCACTTCGTCGGCACCGAGTTCCAGCGCGGCCGGCACCTTGCCTTCGGAAGTGGTGAAGACCAACACCCGCGCCCCCATGGCCTTGGCGAGCTTCACGGCCATGTGTCCGAGCCCGCCGAGCCCCACCACGCCCACTACGTCGCCGTCCTCCACGTCGAAGTGCCGCAAGGGAGAGAACGTGGTGACACCGGCGCAGAGCAAGGGGGCGACGGCGGCCGGGTCCAGGTTGCCGGGCACACGGACCACGTAGCGCCGGTCCACCACCACGGCGGATGAGTAGCCGCCCTGGGTGATGGCATCGCCGTTCCGCGAATCCTTGGCGCCGTAGGTCCCGGTCAGGCCGTTTTCACAGTACTGTTCCAGGCCGTCCAGGCAGCTTTCGCATTCGCGGCAGGAATCAACGATGCACCCGACGCCCACGCGGTCCCCCGGGGTGAAGTCAGTCACTGCCGAGCCGACGCGGCTGACAGTTCCGACGATTTCGTGGCCGGGGACCAGCGGATATTTCTGGCTGCCCCATTCGCCGCGCGTGGCATGCACGTCCGAGTGGCACAGGCCGCAGAATTCGATGGCAATCTCGACGTCGTCCGCTTTCGGGGCACGCCGGGCAATCGTCAGGGGTGCCAGGCCGCTGTCAGGGGAAACCGCGCCATAGGCGGCTGCCAGCAGGCCTGTGCCGGGATCAGTATCCGGATCGGTGTCCAGATCCGCAGGATCGGTAACAGCATCATTCGGCAATATGGGGCGGGCAAGGGGCGGCGGTACGGGGCGTCCTGGGGTCATCCTTCGACGCTACCCCCGCGGGCCGCCGCATTGCCACTCGGCTGGCTGCCGGTCGCCACCGGCAACGCGGGATTGTTCGACCATTCCGAGAAGGATCCCGGGTAGAGGGCGGCCCGGAATCCGGCGATTTCGAGGGCGGCTACCTCATGGGCGGCGGTCACGCCCGAGCCGCAGTACACGGCCACCGGGACGTCGTCGCGGACGCCGAGGTCTTCGAACCGGCGCCGCAGTTCGTCCGCCGGCAGGAAATGCACGGCCCCGTCCACGTTCTCCGTTGTTGGTGCGCTCCGGGCGCCCGGAATGTGGCCGGCGCGGGGGTCGACGGGTTCAAATTCGCCCCGGTACCTTTCGCCGGCCCGGGCATCCAGGAGGACGCCCGTTGCCGGCCAGTCTGCCGCTCCGGCCGCGTCGATGCTGGGCATCCTGCCTCCAGCAGGGGAAACATCAAAGGAAACACGCCCGACGACGGCGTCCACCGGTCCGGTGTCCAGCGGCAGTCCGGCGTCCCGCCAGGCGACCAGGCCGCCGTCGAGCAGGTACACGTCCTGGAACCCGGCGTTGCGGAGCATCCACCAGAGCCGGGCGGCAGCCATGTTTCCGCTGTTGTCATAGGCCACCACAACGTCGCCGTTGTTGATCCCCCAGCGCCTGGCGGTTTCCTGGAATTCCGCGTCGGTGGGCAGCGGGTGCCTGCCGCGGGCCGGGGTGGCCGGAGTCGCCAACTCGGTGGCAAGGTCCACAAAAACTGCCCCCGGAAGGTGGCCTCCAAGGTAGTGTTCCCGGCCGTGCGGGTCTCCCAGCGCCCAGCGGACGTCCAGCACCACAGTTCGCTGGCCGGCGTCGAAACGCGCCGCCAAAGCCGGGACAGCCATCAGTGGACCCATCGTTCTCCTTGGCATGTGCTTGTGAGGTGTGCAGTCAATGATCCAACTCTAGCTGCGGCAGAGCGCCTGCCAGGGAGGGCCAGGCGCTCTGTCGCAACTAGAGTTGGTTGGGTGAAGAACGCGAGCGCGGACCGGGCCTGGGCTGACGAGGCCATCCGAAAAGTCAATGCAGAAAACAACCGGTCCGCCGATACCCATCTCTATTCGGTACCGCTTCCGCAGCACTGGGGCGTCCAGCTTTACCTCAAGGACGAATCCACGCACCGTTCGGGGAGCCTCAAGCACCGGCTGGCCCGCTCGCTGTTCCTGTTTGGCCTGGTCAACGGCTGGATCCGCGAAGGTACCACCATCGTGGAAGCTTCCAGCGGCAGCACCGCGGTCTCGGAGGCATATTTCGCGCAGCTCCTGGGGCTGCCGTTCGTAGCGGTCATGACCCGCACAACGAGCCCGGAGAAGATCGCGCTGATCGAACGGTTCGGCGGCTCGTGCCTGTTGGTTGACCATGCCTCAGAGGTTTATGCCGCGGCGGCGGAAGTCGCTGCCACGTCCAACGGCCACTACATGGACCAGTTCACCTACGCGGAGCGTGCCACGGACTGGCGCGGGAACAACAACATCGCGGAGTCCATCTTCGGGCAGCTGGCGTTGGAGGAACACCCCGTTCCCCGCTGGATCGTGGTGGGTGCGGGGACCGGCGGCACCAGCGCGACCATCGGCCGCTACCTGCGCTACCGCGGACACGACACACGCCTTGCGGTGGTAGACCCGGAGAATTCCGCGTTTTACCCCGGTTGGCTGAACGGTACGGGTGGGACCAGCACCGGCCTGCCGTCACGGATCGAAGGCATCGGCCGCCCGCGGATGGAACCGAGCTTTGTACCCGCCGTCATCGACCACATGATCCAGGTTCCCGATGCCGCCTCCGTCGCAGCCATGCGGCACCTGCACACCGTCGCCGATCTGCACGCCGGACCGTCCACCGGCACGAACCTGTGGGGTGTCTGGCAACTCGTGGCGGAAATGGTCGCCGAGGGACTGCGCGGCAGCATTGTGTCGTTGATGTGCGACGGCGGCGACCGCTATGCGGGCAACTACTACAATCCCGAGTGGCTGTCTGGCCAAGGCCTGGACCCCGAGCCGCACGAGGAAGTCATCCGCCGGTTTTTCGAGACCGGCGTCTGGAACGCGTAGCTGATCAGACCTCCACGGATTGCCGTGGGGCAAGCCGGGTGTACTCGGTGCCGTATTTCCGGCCCAGCCGGGCCACATGGGATTCTGCGACCTTCAGGCCCGTTTCGTTCAGCAGTCCGTCATGGATCTGGAATGCACGCGGGGCCCGGACGGCGATGACAAAATCCACCACCTCGCTGATCTTGCTCCAGGGCGCGTGGATCGGAACCAGCAGCGTCTGCACGCTGAGGCCGTCGGGGACTATAAAGGAGTCCCCCGGGTGGTACACGTTGCCGTCCACCAAGTAGCCGATGTTGGCGACGATGGGAACCTGCGGGTGGATGAGTGCGTGCTGTCCGCCGAAGCTGCGGACGTTGAAGCCGGCCGCGTCAAAAGTGGAGCCGGGTTCGACCGTGTGGATCCGGGCTGCCGCCTGCGGTGCCTCCTCCCGCAGGTGGGCGGCCACGCCGGCCGGTGCGAAGACCGCCAGGCCGTCCGAGCCGCGCAGCGCGTTGACCATGACCGGCACATCCACGTGGTCGCCGTGCTCGTGGGTGATGAGCACAGCCTGCGCCCCGTCCAGGGCTTCGGCCGTTTCGGAGAATGTTCCCGGATCCAGCACCAGCACCCGGCTGTCCTGCTCAAGCCGGACGCACGCATGGGTGTATTTTGTCAGCTTCATAGCGCCAGCCTAGGGTCCGGCCCCAAGCCTGTCCAAGGCAAGCCTGGCGGCGCGCTCCCGGCTGGTAATCTGGATGATTGCCACCGTCCCTCAGGAAGCGAGTACCTTCATGCCGTTCGGCACCAAAGCTGACGCGACGCCGTCGAACGCTGCATCCGGCGCAGGCACGGTCAGTGTGCCCGGCAGGGAGCAGCGCGTCACTAAGCAGCGTGTGGCCGTTAGCGCTGCCCTGGACGAGCTGGATGACTTCGTCAGCACGCAGGAGCTCTACCGTATCCTGCAAAACAAGGGCGTTTCAGTTTCCTTGGCAACGGCGTACCGGATCCTGCAGTCCCTCGCCGACGACGGCCTCGTGGACGTGCTGCGCAACGGCGAGGGCGAAGCCGTTTACCGGCGCTGCGCCGTGACCGGGCACCACCACCATCTGCTGTGCCGCAACTGCGGGAAGGCCGTGGAAGTCGAAGCCCCGGCGGTGGAAACCTGGGCCGCCCGGATCGCCACCGAACATGGCTACACCGAGGTGGCGCACACCGTGGAGATCTTCGGCCTGTGCCCGGACTGCACAGCCCTCAGGGCCGCTGGCAAGCTCTGAGGGCCTGCGCCGCCGCAACCTGGTGCATCCCGCTTGACCGTGTCAGCGGGCGTGCACCAGCCGGCCATTGATGCCCTTTCTGGCCCGGACACTGCCGACGATCCGGCACACCACATAGATCAGGAATGACAGCGTGGTGACATAGGGGCTGATGGGGATCCGCCCGCCCAGGGCCAGCAGGATTCCGCCCACTGTGGCCGTGACGGCAAAAAGGACGCTGAGCGCCACCACCGCCACCGGAGCGGACGTCACGCGGAGTGCGGCGGCTGCCGGAGTGATCAGCAATGCCAGCACCAGGAGCGCACCGACCACCTGGATGGACAGCGCTACGCTGACTCCCAGCAGGACCATAAAGACCAACGCGAGCGTCCGTACGGGCACGCCACGGGCTTCGGCCAGATCCGGATCAACGCTGGCAAAGTTCAGCGGACGCCAGATGGCCGCCAAGACCGCGATGACCACGACGGCGGCGCCGGCGAGGACCTGGAGCTGGACGGTGTCCACTGAGACGATCTGCCCCGTGAGCAGGCCGAACTTGTTGGCGGCACGGCCTTCGTAGAGCGACAGGAACAGGATGCCGAGCCCCAGTCCGAACGGCATGATCACCCCGATAATGGAATTTTTGTCCCGTGCCCTGACCCCCATCAGGCCCAGGAGCAGCGCCGCCGCCACCGAGCCGATCAGCGAGCCGAACACAATGTCCGTGCCGATCAGGAGCGCAAACGCTGCCCCGGCGAAAGAGAGCTCGGAGATGCCGTGGACGGCGAAGGCCAGGTCCCGTTTCATCACGAAAGTGCCCACCAGCCCGCCGAGCAGGCCCAATACGGCCCCGGCCCAGATGGAGTTCTGGACCAGCACCAGCAGCTCCCCGTAGTTCTCGAAGCTGAAGATCGCTCCGATGATGCTGTCCGCATCCATCAGGCCACCTCCCCCACCGTGGCGTGGACATCGGCATGGTGGTGCGTGGTCGCGTCGGGCAGGCCGACGACGACGATGCGCCCGTTTGCGTGGATGACTTCCACGTGGCTGCCATAGAGCTCGGACAGGACCTCGGTGGTCATGACCTCTTCCGGGGTCCCCACCCGGAACCGTCCGCCGGCCAGATACAGCACCCGGTCAACGTAATCGATGATGGGGTTGATTTCGTGGGTGACAAATACCACCGCGCTGTTCTGGGCGTGGCACTGCTTGTTGATCAGGGCGCTGACGGCCTGCTGGTGGTGCAGGTCCAGGGACAGCAGGGGTTCGTCGCAGAGGAGGACCCTGGGGTCCGTGGCCAGCGCCTGGGCCACCCGGAGGCGCTGCTGCTCGCCGCCGGAGAGCTGGCCCACCGGGACTTTGGCGTAGTCGCTGGCGCCCACCAGTTCCAGCAGCTCATCGATCCTGCGGTTTGCCCGGGACATGCCCAGCCGCAGCCCCCAGCGGTGGCCGTCCACGCCGAGCCCCACCAGGTCCCGGGCACGCATGGGGGTGTCCGGAGCAAAGGATTTCTGCTGCGGAATGTAGCCGATCAGGTTGCTGCCCCGCTCTACGGGACGGTCGCCCAGCGTGGCCCGGCCGGACTGCAGTTCCTGAAGGCCCAGGAGGACCTTGAGGAAACTGGTCTTTCCGCTGCCGTTGGGGCCCAGGACGGCGAAGAACTCACCGGGCCTGATATCCAGGTCGAGATCCTCCCAGAGCAAGCGTTTGCCGAACTGCAGGGACGCCCCGCGGAGGCTGACCACCGGTTTCAACTATTTTTCTCCAAAACTTTGCTGACGTTGTCAACATTGTCCGTCATCCACTGCAGGTACGTCTTGCCTTCGGGCAGGGTTTCGCTGAAGTCAATGACAGGAACGCCGGCTGATTCGGCTGCCTTTTTCAGCGCCTGCGTCTGTGGTCCCTCTGTCTGCGCGTTGTAGGCGAGGAACCTGATGTCCTTGGATCCGGCCAGGTCCGTAGCGGCCTTCAGCACCGCTGGCGGCACGTCCGAGCCTTCCTCGATCGCGGCTGTGTAGTCGGACGGCGTCCGGTTCTCCAGCCCTGCCGCCTCGAGCAGGTACAGCGGGACGGGCTCGGTCACGGCCACGGCTGCGCCTGTTCCGTTGGCCTTCAATGCGGCGAGCCTGGCGGCCAGGCCGTCCACCCCGGCTTTGAAGGTTGCGGCATTGGAAGTGAACAGGGGTGCTGAGTCCGGTTCGAGTTCACCCAGCTTGGCCGCCAGTGAATCAGCGAGCTTGCCCATGGCATCCAGGCTGTACCAGGCGTGTTCGTTGAACTCCCCGTGCTCGTGATTATGACCGTCAGCCGACTCGCTCGCCGCTGACGACGACGCCGACGAATCAGCGTGGTCGTCCTCCGGAGCCAGGCCAGCCACTTCGACGGCACTGACGATATTGCTGTGCGGGATGTTGCTGTCATCGGCCATCTTGTGGAGGAAGGCGTCGTAGCCGCCGCCGTTCTCGATCACCAGTTCCGCTTTGGAGACCAGCAGCCGGTCCTGCGCGGTGGCCTCGTACGAATGCGGGTCCTGGCTGGTCTTGGTGATGATGGAGGTGACGTTGACTTTGTCCCCGCCGATGATGGCGGCGATGTTCCCGTACACGTTGGTGGACGCCACAACGTCGACGACGCCGGCGGATGAATCCGTGCCGGACGCCGTCGACGGCGCGCCGCCGGAGCCGCAAGCGGTGAGCAGCAGGCTCACGCCGGCGAGGGCTGCGAGGGACGTTCGGATGGCGGCGGGGTGGCGCACGGAAACCTCAGTTCAGTACAGGGATGGACTTCTTGCGTCTCCAAAAAGCTTACCCCTAAATGTGAATGATTCCTATTTAGGATAACCCCGCCTAATCTCCGTTCGGCTCGCCCAGCCTCCTGATGCCGGTGGCCTGGGTGGCGTCCCGGATCTCTCCCACGAGCTGTTCGATCACGTCTTCCAGGAAGAGGACGCCGTGGGTCTGCCCGTCCGCGCCGATCACGCGGGCCAGGTGTGAGCCCGTGCGCTGCATGACGGACATGGCCGTTTCAACTTCGTCGTGCAGCGCGAGGTTGGCCAGCGATCGGATCCGGCTCTCGGCGATGGGGTGCTGGTAGTCCGATTCGGGAATGGACAGCACATCCTTCACGTGGAGGTATCCGGACAGCATGCCGTCATCGTCCAGCATCGGGAACCTTGAGAACCCGGTCCTGCTGACGGCTTTTTCAAACTCCACCGGTGTGGTGGCTGCCTTCAGCATGACCAGATCGTCCAGCGGAACCATGAGGTCCGAAGCCGTATATTCGGAGAATTCCAGGGCGCCGGTGATCAGGCCTGCGTCATCGTCCACCAGCCCGTGGCGGGTGGACTCCTGCACGATCGACTGGACTTCTTCGAGCGTGAAGGACGAGTTCACCTCATCCTTGGGCTCAATCCGCAGGAGCTTGAGGATGTGGTTGGCGGACCAGTTCAGCGCGCTGATGGCCGGGTTGACCAGTTTGGCAACAAACATCAGCGGCGGCGCGAGCAGCAAGGCAGCCTTGTCCGCCACCGATACCGAGATGTTCTTCGGCACCATCTCGCCGAACGTCACGTGGAGGAAGGTCACCACCATCAGGGCAATGGCGAACGCTGCGACGTCGGCAATCTCCACCGGCAGCCCAACAGCTTCCAGGGGAGCCGCCATCAGGTGGTGGATGGCCGGTTCGGCCACCTGCAGGATCAGCAGCGAGCACACGGTGATGCCCAACTGCGCACAGGCCAGCATCAATGAGACGTTCTCCATGGCGCGCAATGTGGTCTGCGCCCGCTTGGAACCGGCCTCGGCAAGGGGTTCGATCTGGCTGCGCCTGGCAGACATCACGGCGAACTCGGCGCCGACAAAAAACGCGTTTCCCAGCAGGAGGACAACCAGCCAGGCAATTCCGGCCCAGTCACTCATCGTTCGCTCCCGTCTTCCGGAGCGGGCTCCGCTTCAGGCGCCGCCGGATGGAAGGAGATCCGTTCGATCCTTCGGCCGTCCATCCTGGTCACGCTCAGGGTGCCGCCGCCTACTTCGACGGTGTCCCCCACTGCGGCGATCCGGCCCAGTTCGCTCATGACGTACCCGCCCACGGTTTCGTAGGCGGCTTCGTCCGGAACAGTCAGCCCCGGGATCTGTTCGGAAAGCTCGTCGGGGCGCAGCAGCCCGGGGAAGTACCAGTCCCCGGAGGCGCTCTGGAGCAGTCCCGGGCGTACCTTGTCGTGCTCGTCGGACACTTCACCGACGATTTCCTCCACCAGGTCCTCAAGGGTGGCGATGCCGGCGGTTCCGCCGTATTCATCCAGGACAATGGCGAGTTGGAGGTTTCCCTCGCGAAGCTCGGCCAGGAGGGCATCGAGGTGGATGGTCTCCGGCACGCGGAGGACATCGGTCATGATGGCCCCGGCTTCCAGGTTGGCCCGCCGGTCCCACGGCACGGCAACGGCCTTTTTGACGTGGACCAGGCCCTTGATGTCGTCGGAGGACTCCCCGATGACGGGGAAGCGGGAGTACCCGGTGCGCCGTGCGGCGTCCAGGATGTCCGAGACAGGCTGGTCGGCGTCGATGGTTTCCACACGGATCCGAGGTGTCATAACGTCGGCGGCCGTCCGGGCCGAGAAGTTCAGTGTGCGCGCCACAAAGTTGGCCGTCCCGGCGTCGAGCGTTCCCATGGCGGCGGAGCGCCGCACCAGGGAGGCGAGCTCGGCCGGCGTCCGGGCACCGGAAATCTCTTCCTTGGCCTCCAGGCCAAAGACGTTCAGTACCTTGTTGGAAAAGCCGTTGAGCACCACGATGGCGGGCTTGAAGATGGCCGTAAAGACCAGCTGCGGCCGCGCCAATGCTTTGCCAACCTGGAAGGACAGCGCAATGGCCATGTTCTTGGGCACCAGTTCGCCAAGCAGCATGGAGAGCAGCGTGGCCAGCACCATGGCGATGACCAGGGAAACGGATGCGGCAGCCACTTCGGGAATTCCGACGGCGGCCAGCGGACCTTCGAGGATGCGGCCAACCGACGGTTGCATCACGTAACCGGTCAGGAGCGTGGTGAGGGTAATGCCGAGCTGACAGCTGGAAAGCTGGGTTGAGAGGGATTTCAGGCACTTGAGTAGCGGGACGGCACCGGTGTCACCGTTATCGATGGCACGTTGGACCGTGGCCTGGTCAAGGGCAATCAGGGAAAATTCGACGGCGACGAAAAAGCCGGTGCCGGCGATCAGCAGGAGGCCTGCCGCGAGGAGCAACCACTCCATTCAGCATCCCGCCCGAACATCGGGCGAGGTGCGTGTCCGGGGGAAACTGCCCGGCGGAGGATGATCGGCGGAAGCCGACGCTGTTTCCATAGGGGCTCCGTCGAGGTGGACTGACGGAGAGTGATGGGCACGTGTTCGGGGTTTGCCGGCTCTGCGGGTGGACTGCGCGGTGCTGTACTTCATGCTCCGCAGACAGCCCCCAGGCCGGCACCTAGATTTACTGTCCATAAGAATTTCAGTCTACAGGAGCAGATTGCGCCTTCCGGATGGCCGCCCGGAGGCCCTGGCACACCCGGGCACGGACAGCCTCCGGACGCCACAATCCGTGATCTCCGCGTCATTGCCATGATTTGGGTCACCGTTATTGGCAGTTAACACAGAATGCTCATTAGACTGGCAACGGTCCGGGTTCAGGACGCAGAGACTGGTTCGAATGTTGTGCTGCGGCACCGTGGCGGCCAGAGAGAAATCAAACTCATGGAAGAGGCGTATTTCAAGTGCCAGAGCAGCCTAGCCACCGTCTACCAGAGGAATTTGGCGGAAACGAGTGGCTCGTTGACGAACTGTACGAGCAGTATCAGAAAGACAAGAACACGGTGGATACCAAGTGGTGGCCCCTGTTCGAGTCCTTCGATTCAGGCAGCGGTTCTTCTTCCAACGGAAGCACGGCGGTAGCCGTGGCCCACCCAGCAACCCGCGAAATACCGGCTGTACCGCCGGCCCCTCCGGCTTCTGCAACTGCTGCACCGGCAACGTCGCCGGCCGCACAGCCCGCAGCGCCGGCCGCCGCCCCCGCGGCGGCAAAGAAAGCTCCCGCTACGGTCGCCCGCGATGGCGCGAAGAAGACCGAGCCCGGAAGCACGGCCCAGCCGATCCCCGCCCAGCTTCCCAAAAACGTCAAGGCACCCACGGCTCCGGAAGAGGACGTGGTCTCCGTTCTTCGCGGCCCGGCCAAGGCCATCGCCACCAACATGGTCACCAGCCTTGAGGTCCCCACGGCCACCAGCGTCCGGGCCATTCCGGCAAAGCTGCTGATCGACAACCGCGTGGTCATCAACTCCAACCTGGCCAGAGCACGCGGCGGCAAGGTTTCCTTCACGCACCTCATCGGCTACGCCGTGATCCGCGCACTCGCCCAGTTCCCGTCGATGAACGTCTACTACGACGAAATCGACGGCAAGCCCAGTGCTGTCCAGCCGGCCCACGTCAACTTCGGCATCGCCATTGACATGCCCAAGCCGGACGGCACCCGCCTGCTCATAGTGCCCAACATCAAGAAAGCGGAGACCCTCAACTTCTCCGAGTTCTGGCACACCTATGAAGACCTGATCAAGCGTGCCCGCAGCGGCAAGCTGACCGCTGATGACCACTCCGGCACCACGGTGTCCCTGACCAACCCCGGCGGCATCGGCACCGTTCACTCCGTGCCGCGTCTGTCCAAGGGACAGGCCGCCATCATCGGCGTCGGCGCGCTGGACTACCCGGCCGAGTTCCAGGGCGCCAGCGAAAAGATCATCGCGCAGAATGCCATCAGCAAGGTCCTTACGCTGACGTCCACCTATGACCACCGCGTCATCCAGGGAGCCGGCAGCGGCGAGTTCCTGAAGCTTGTGCACCAGCTGCTGCTCGGTGCCCAGAACTTCTACGACGACATCTTCGAGTCACTGCGCATCCCGTACGAGCCCATCCGCTGGAGCCCCGACCTTCAGGTGGACCCCGCTGACGAGATCAACAAGGTTGCCCGGATCCAGCAGCTGATCCACTCCTACCGTGTGCGCGGCCACTTGATGGCAGACACCGATCCCCTGGAGTATGTCCAGCGCAAGCACCCGGACCTTGACGTCCTCACCTACGGGCTGACGCTGTGGGACCTGGACCGTCAGTGGCCCACCGGCGGTTTCGGCGGCGCACCCATGCTCAAGTTCCGCGACATCCTCGGCGTACTCCGCGACGCCTACTGCCGCACCACGGGCATCGAGTACATGCACATCCAGGAGCCGGAAGAACGCAAGTGGTTCCAGGACCAGCTGGAGCACGCATACTCGAAGCCGAGCCGCGAAGAGCAGCTGCGCATCGTGTCCCGGCTCAACGCGGCCGAAGCGTTTGAAACCTTCCTGCAGACCAAGTTCGTCGGCCAGAAGCGCTTCTCCCTGGAAGGCGGCGAATCCCTGATTCCGCTGCTGGACGCCATCATTTCCGATGCCGCTGACGACGGACTGGACGAAGTTGCGATCGGCATGGCCCACCGCGGCCGCCTGAACGTCCTCACCAACATCGCCGGCAAGACCTACGCCCAGGTGTTCCGCGAATTCGAAGGCACCCAGGATCCCCGCTCCGTGCAGGGCTCCGGCGACGTGAAGTACCACCTCGGCACCGAAGGCACGTTCACCTCGGAAAACGGCAACGAGACCAAGGTCTACCTCGCCGCCAACCCGTCCCACCTCGAGGCTGTCGACTCGGTGCTCGAAGGCATCGTCCGCGCCAAGCAGGACCGCCTGGACCAGGGCGAGGCCTTCCCGGTCCTGCCCCTCATGGTCCACGGAGATGCTGCGTTCGCAGGCCAGGGGGTGGTTGCTGAGACGCTGAACCTGTCCCAGCTCCGCGGCTACCGGACCGGCGGCACCATCCACGTGGTGGTCAACAACCAGGTCGGCTTCACCACGGCGCCGTCGTCGTCGCGCTCGTCCACGTACTCCACGGACGTCGCCAAGATGATCCAGGCGCCGGTGTTCCACGTGAACGGTGACGATCCCGAGGCAGTGGTGCGCATCGCCCAGCTCGCCTACAAGTTCCGCCAGCGGTTCCACAAGGACGTTGTGATCGACATGGTATGCTACCGCCGCCGTGGCCACAACGAGGGTGACGACCCCTCGATGACCCAGCCCATGATGTACAACCTGATCGAAGCCAAGCGCTCCGTCCGCAAGCTGTACACCGAGGCGCTGATCGGCCGTGGCGACATCACCGAGGAAGAAGCCGAGCAGCTGCTCCGCGACTACCAGGAACGGCTGGAACGGGTCTTCGCCGAAACGCACGCGGCCCAGACCTCGCCCATTCCGATCATCACCGCGGACTCCGCCGCAGTCTCCGACATTGAGCGTCCCATCGCCCAGCAGGCTGACTCCGGCACCAACGCCCCGGCCTCCACTGCCATTTCGCCGGAAACCCTGGCGCACATCGGCAAGGCCCACGTCCAGATCCCCGAGGGCTTCACCGTCCACGCCAAGCTCAAGCAGCTCCTTGAGAAGCGCGAGCAGATGTCCCGCGAAGGCGGCATCGACTGGGGCTTTGGCGAGATCGCGGCCTTCGGCTCACTGATCATGGAAGGCGTTCCCGTCCGGCTTGCCGGCCAGGACTCGCGCCGCGGCACGTTTGTGCAGCGCCACGCAGTGTTCCACGACCGCGCCAACGGCAACGAGTGGCTGCCGCTGGGCCACCTCTCGGACAATCAGGCCAAGCTGTGGATCTATGACTCCCTGCTGTCCGAATACGCGGCCATGGGCTTCGAATACGGCTACTCGGTGGAACGCCCGGATGCCTTGGTGCTGTGGGAAGCGCAGTTCGGCGACTTCGTCAACGGCGCGCAGACCATCATTGATGAGTTCATCTCCTCGGCCGAACAGAAGTGGGGCCAGCGCTCCTCCCTGGTCCTGATGCTGCCGCACGGCTACGAAGGCCAGGGCCCGGACCACTCCTCCGCACGCATCGAACGCTTCCTGCTGATGTGCGCCGAAGAGAACATGATCGTGGCCAACCCCACCACGGCAGCATCACACTTCCACCTGCTGCGCCGCCAGGCCTACAGCAGGCCGCGCAAGCCGCTGATCGTCTTCACGCCGAAGCAGCTGCTGCGCCTCAAGGCAGCCGCATCGTCCGTCGAGGACTTCACCACCGGCGCCTTCCGCCCCGTCATCGGTGACCACGAGCAGCTGGCGGCAGACGCCGTCGAACGCGTACTGCTGGTCTCCGGCCGCCTGTACTACGATCTCCTGTCCACCCGGCAGAAGACCGATGACAAGACCACCGCGATTGTCCGCGTAGAGCAGCTCTACCCGCTGCCACACGAAGAAATCGCAGCGGAACTGGCCAAGTACCCGAACGCCGAGGTTGTCTGGGCACAGGACGAGCCCGCCAACCAGGGGCCGTGGCCGTTTATGGGCCTGAACCTCCCGGAGGCGCTGAACCGGCGCGTCCGCCTGGTGTCGCGTCCCGCGTCGGCCTCCACTGCGGCCGGCTCCATGAAGCGGCACGCTGCTGAGCAGGATACGCTCCTCAAGCAGGCATTTGCACGGAAGTAGTACCAGTGGCTGCCCGGCCGGACGTCGAAATACCAGACTCCGGCCGGGCAGTTCTGTTTAATGAAGATGGATCATAGCCACGCCGGTTGGCCTCAATCGGCACGGACGTAAAGAGGGACTTGTGGAAGACAGGAAGCTGCGGATCGCAGCTGTTGGAGATGAACTGCTGGCCGGGCTGGGCGATCCCAGGGCCCTCGGCTGGCTGGGCCGCGTGCTGGCCCGCACTCCGCAGGACGGCATGGTCATGGAGACCTACGCCCTCCCCTGTCCCCAGGAAGGAACGGAAGGGCTGGCAGCCCGCTGGCAGGAAGAGGCCGGACGGCGGTTCGGCGACCAGCACGAGAACCGCCTGGTGATCGGACTCTCGGGCCGGGACATCGAGTTCGGCCTCTCCACGGCCCGGAGCCGCCTGAACCTGGCCAACATCCTGGATACCGCCATGCAGAACGGGATCGAGGTGTTTGTGGTGGGCCCGCCGCCCACGCTGGACCCGGTCCAGAACCGCCGGCTCGCCGATCTGAACACGGCCTTCGCTGACGTCACCACCAGGCGCAAGCACCTCTACGTGGACACGTTCTCCCCGCTGCTGAACCACGAACAGTGGCGCCAGGACCTTGCGGCCAACACCGGCACTCCCGGGCAAGCGGGCTATGGCCTGATGGCCTGGCTGGTGCTCCACCGTGGCTGGTTCCAGTGGCTGGGCATGGACGCCCCCGAGTAGGGTTCCCCAGGATCCAGTCGCGATATATCTTGACGGGTCCAGCGGTCCGTTATATCTTGAAGTATCAGTCACGATATATCGCGATTTTGGAGGATTCATGACAGAAGACAGCTGGACCGTCACAGGTCCGCAAACCATCGATGTTGACAACGTCAGGTCGCTGAAGCTGGGCATGGTCCGCGGCAGGTTCGACGTCGTGACCCACTCCGACGCCGTTGCCCGCGTGGAGATCAACGAGGTCCATGGCGATCCCGTGTCGGTGACGCTGACGGACGGCAGGCTCGAGGTCCGCCACCAGCTGCACGGCCCCCAGGGCTGGTTCAAGAACCTGATGGGCACGGTCAACCACAACAGCAACAACTCCGCGGTTATCAGCATTGCCCTGCCGGCCGGCGTGGAGGTGGAGGCCGGCACGGTCAGCGGCGACGGCCTCGTCTCCGGAACCAGCGGGCACACCCGGCTCAATACCGTCTCGGGTTCTGTGATGGCAGACGGAACGTCCGGAGAACTTCACGTCAATACCGTCAGCGGAGAGGTCATCGCGCGAAACCACGACGGCGTCCTGACCGCCAAGAGCGTCTCCGGCGAGGTCACCGCATCGGGCCGGTTCAGCAACATCCGGGCTCACACCGTCAGCGGCGACATGAGTTTTGACCTGCTCGGCTTTACCCACGACTTCGGCGCCAATTCAGTCTCCGGCGACCTCACCATCAGGCTGCCCCACGACGTCGGGGTGGACATCGTGGCGAAGTCCGCCAGCGGCGTTGTGGTGATTGATGACCAGCAGTACTCCCAGCCCGGCGGCAAGGTGGAAACCATTGCCGGACCGGACGGCAAGCTGATGCTGGTCCGGATCAACTCGGTGTCCGGCAAGACGTCCATCTTCCATGGCCAGCCGGCC
This sequence comes from Pseudarthrobacter sp. RHLT3-21, assembly GCF_059383495.1. Classification (NCBI taxonomy): domain Bacteria; kingdom Bacillati; phylum Actinomycetota; class Actinomycetes; order Micrococcales; family Micrococcaceae; genus Pseudarthrobacter; species Pseudarthrobacter sp. RHLT3-21. The sequence continues at coordinate 222,205 of NZ_JBWZCI010000001.1, read as the reverse complement.
CGCAACGACGACGCAAGAAGCCCGGAAGCGGGGCACTGATGCCCCCGGTGTTCGCCCATGGTGCGCTCCGGCTGTACCTGCTCGCGCTGCTGGAGTCAGGGCCCAAACACGGCTATGAACTGATCAAAGCCCTCAGCGAACGGTTCGGCGGCACGTACTCCCCCAGCGCGGGGACCATCTATCCGCGGCTGGGGAAGCTGGAAGAAGAGGGGCTCGTCGACACCGAGTCTGTTGGCCGCCGCACCAACTACCGCATCACTGCGGCTGGCCTTGCTGAACTCAACAAGCGCCGGGAGGAACTCGCCGGCGTCGAGAACGACATTTCCGCTTCCGTCCGCCGCCTGGCGGACAACCTGCGGGCGGATATCCGCGCCAACATGCGCGGGTTGCGGGCAGACCTGGCGGCCACGGCAGAGGCGGCCCGTTCCACGGCGCGGGCCGCCGATTTCAGGAAGGCCGGCCGCCAGTCGTCGGAGGGGATCCGCGAGCTGAAGGAAGCGGAGATGCTGCTGCAGGCGTTCCGGGACGATCTGCGTGTGGAACTTCGGCTGCAGGCTACCCGACAGCCGCTCAGCGCCGTCACGCTGGAAACCGTCAGGACCGTCCTGGACCAGGCACGCATCTCCATCCGCAACTCACTGCCCGGCTGAGCCGCAGGCTCAGCCGACGGGCTGAGCAAACCGCCGGCCGGCGCCGCCGGTCGGTGTTGCCCCCGGTCACAGCCCGTTTCGGTTTCGCGGCGTGTCCCATGGTGTGGGAGACTTGAGGGCAGCTCTTTTGAGTACCAACATTTAAGGAGGCCAGCTATGAGCAAGCGTGCACGTAAACGTCGTGACCGTAAGCGTGGCGGCGCGAACCACGGGAAGCGCCCCAACGCCTAAGCTAAAGCTTGGAAAACGGTTTAAGCGAAGGACCCCGGAAGCCACACGGCTTCCGGGGTCCTTCGTCTTTGCGCTGCTTTTGCGCCTGCAGTACTGCTGACGGGCATCCCCGCAGTCAGGCGTCCACGCGGTCAGTCCCTGCAGACGGGTACCGCTTGTGTCAGGCGTCCACCGGGCGGATGGAGTGGATCCTGTCCAGGATGGCGTTCTTCAGGTTCTCCGGAGCAGCCTCGGTGCACGAGCGCTTCACCATGGTGCGGATCACGCACTCGAGGTCGTACTGCTCGGTGCACTCAGGGCACTCATCAAGGTGATGCTTGATTTCCCTGATGTCCTCCCGGGTCAAAGCCCCGTCGAGGTATTCGTAGATGCGTTGCATTCGGGCGTCATCGCAGTCGCCCAATCCCTGGCAGTCGCTCATTTCCTGTTCTCCTGTTTTGTGCTCGCGGCCGTGTCCTGTGATTCGACGGCGCCTTTGAATCCTCGTTCGGCGGCATAGTCCGCCAGCATGTCCCGCAGCATTTTCCGGCCGCGGTGAAGCCGGGACATCACTGTCCCGATGGGCGTGTTCATGATGTCCGAGATTTCCTTGTAGGCGAAGCCTTCGACGTCGGCGAAGTACACCGCCAGCCGGAACTCCTCGGGGATCGACTGGAGCGCCCGCTTGACGTCCGAGTCCGGCAGGTGGTCCAGCGCTTCAGCCTCGGCCGAGCGCAGGCCGCGGGACGTGTGTGACTCCGCCCTGGCCAGCTGCCAGTCCTCGATGGTGTCCGAGTTCGACTGCAGCGGTTCGCGCTGCCGCTTGCGGTACAGGTTGATGTACGTGTTGGTCAGGATGCGGTACAGCCAGGCCTTGAGGTTGGTACCGGGCTTGTACTGGTGGAACGCTGAGAACGCCTTGGTGTAGGCCTCCTGGACGAGGTCTTCCGCGTCGGCGGGGTTCCTGGCCATGCGCATGGCGGCCGAGTAAAGCTGATCCACGTACTGCATGGCATCACGCTCAAAACGGACCCGGCGTTCCTCCGCTGATTCGGTTGCCACGTCCACGGGTTGCTCAGCGGACACAGGCTCGGCAGGCTCAGCAGGCACAGGCTCAGCAGGCACAGGCTCAGCGGACACGGGCTCAGCGGACACGGGCTCGGCGGGCACGGGCTCAGCGGGCACGGGGACTTCCGCTTCAGGCTGTGCGTCACGCCCTGCCGGCGCGTCGCTGCTGGCAGTGGCGTCGCTGCTTGTTTTGGCTTCACGTTCGGAGGCCTCATACATGGCCTCTAGGGCCGGATCCAGGGTGCTCATTGCGTTCAAGTCTACTGTTACGGTCTTGGCGCGCGCCGTTCCGTACTCCGGAGGATCGGATTCCAGAGTCTGCAGTGCTACGGGTCCGGCGGACTTCGTCCCGTCCTTCAGTAACCTCAAGGGCAACTCCACTCTGTGTCAGGCCATGGTGTTCCAGGCAAATACCTGCCGGGCAATCCGTGGTGAGTCAATTCGTCCGGTGTTCGGCGGACCCGCAATCCATAACCGCTGGCGGCAGGCAAATATTCCTCAAAAGTGCAAGACTAGAACGGACTCCGCCGCATTCGGTGCGGTTCGTCCAGCCAGGAGGAAATCCATGTCCTTTGTCCGTACTCTCGCCCGCCCCATGCTGGCTTCCAGTTTCGTCGTCGCCGGACTGGACAAGCTGAAGAACGCCGATGACACCGCCACCCAGCTCTCGCCGCTCCTGCAGAAGGCGGCCGCGTCACTGCCGTTCCAGGCCGACGAGAAGATGCTGGCACGGGTGATCGGCGGAACGCAGGTGGGTGCCGGCGTACTGTTCGGCCTGGGCAAGTTCAGCCGCCTCTCGGCATCTCTGCTGACCGTTATCTCCCTCCTTAACACCTTTGTCGAGTGGCGCAGCGCGGACATCAGCACCAAGGAAGGCCGCCAGGCCCGCCGGAACCAGCTGCTCAAGAACATTTCCCTCAGCGGGGGCGCCCTGCTCGCCTCCGTGGACACCGCCGGCAAGCCGGGCCTGGCCTGGCGTGCCGAGCACCTCGCTGCGGACGCCCGGAAGACTGCTGCGGGTGCCCGGAAGACCACCGGCCAAAAGCTCCACAAGGCGGACAAGGCCGTGCGCCGCGCCGTGGATCACGCAACGGGGGAGTAAGGACGGATGACCGGTTCCACCCCGCCCGCAGCCACGGACTCCCACATCTCCACCGACACCGTTCCGCACTGGCCGGCACCCTTCGCCAGCAGGCCCATCAATGCCACCGTCACGGTGCCTGGTTCAAAGTCCCTGACCAACAGGTTCCTGGTCCTGGCCGCGCTGGCTGACGGGCCGTCCCGTCTCCGCGCACCCCTGCATTCCAGGGACTCCGCACTGATGATCGAGGCCCTCCGTCAGCTGGGAGCCACCATCACGGAAGTGCCCGGCGACGGCGCCTTCGGGCCGGACCTTGAGGTCACGCCCCTGAGCCAGGAGGCGCCGTCGTCGACGACGCACATCGATTGCGGCCTCGCCGGAACAGTGATGCGTTTTGTTCCGCCGCTGGCGGCACTGCGCAACGGCGTGAGCGTGTTCGACGGCGACCCCCACGCCCGGAAGCGTCCGATGGGCACCATCATCGAGGCCCTGAAGGCTCTCGGGGTGGCCCTGACCGCGGACGACGGCGGGACCCCCTCGTCGCTGCCGTTCACCGTTGAAGGCACCGGGGAAGTCCGGGGCGGCCACCTGGTGATCGACGCCAGCGCGTCATCCCAGTTCGTCTCGGCCCTCCTGCTGGTCGGCGCCCGGTTCACCGAGGGGCTCCACTTGGAGCATGTGGGCAAACCGGTGCCGAGCCTGGACCACATCAACATGACCGTGGCCGTACTTCGCGGCGTCGGCGTGGCAGTGGACGATTCTGTACCGAACCACTGGGTGGTGGCACCCGGTCCCATCCGCGCCTTTGATCAGCGCATTGAGCAGGACCTCTCCAACGCCGGCCCGTTTTTGGCAGCAGCGTTGGCCTCCGGCGGCACCGTCCGCATCCCGGACTGGCCCACCGGCACCACGCAGGTGGGAGATCTCTGGCGCAGCATCCTGGCGGAGATGGGCGCGGACGTCAGCCTGGCTGACGGGGTCCTGACCGTCATCGGCGGGCCAGAGATCATGGGTGCGGTTTTTGACGAAACCAGCGAACTCGCCCCCACCGTGGCGGCCCTCTGCGCCCTGGCCAGCGGACCTTCACGGCTGACGGGCATCGCGCACCTTCGCGGCCACGAAACGGACCGGCTGGCCGCGCTGGTCACCGAAATCAACCGCCTCGGCGGCGACGCGGAAGAGACCAGCGACGGCCTGGTGATCCGCCCGGCAAAGCTGCACGCCGGCGTCGTCCACAGCTACGCGGACCACCGGATGGCCACCGCGGGCGCCATCCTCGGCCTCGCAGTTCCGGGCATCGAGGTCCAGGACATCGCCACCACGGCTAAGACCATGCCGGAATTCCCGCAGATGTGGGCCGACATGCTGGCCCAGGGTGCGCCCGCCAATGACGCCACGGAAGGTCCCACTGGTGGCACGCAGCACTGATTCCTGGGACGAGTCCGATGTCCGGATCCGACCCAGCAAAAAGGGCTCCCGGCCGCGCACGAAGGACCGCCCCAGCCACGACGACGCCGTCACGGGCCGCATCATCACCGTGGACCGCGGCCGGTACACCGCCGTCGTCGGTGAGGACTCGGGCGACGAGCGGATCATTATCGCCGCGCGGGCCCGCGAACTGCGCCGCTCCCCCGTGGTGGCCGGCGACTTCGTCTCCCTTGTAGGCGATGTCTCCGGGGAGCCCGACACCCTGGCCCGCCTGGTCCGGATCCAGGACCGCAGGACCCTGCTGCGCCGCAGCGCCGATGACACGGATCCGATCGAACGTGCGGTGGTTGCCAACGCCGATCAGCTGGTGGTGGTGGTGGCCGCCGCGAACCCGGAGCCGCGCACCGGCTTCATTGACCGCGCCCTGGTGGCCGCTTACGACGCCGGCATTGAGCCGCTGCTGCTCGTCACCAAGGCAGATGTCAAGGATCCCGCGGAACTGTTGTCCAACTACGAACACCTGGACTTCCCGGTGATCATCAGCCGCACGTCGGACTCCGAGGCCTCCGGTATCGATGCCCGCTCCGATGACGGCCTCTCGGCCCGTTTGGACAGTGATGCAGTTTCGCAGCTCCGCGCATACCTTGAGGGCAAGGTCTCGGTGATGCTGGGGCATTCCGGCGTGGGCAAATCCACCATGGTCAACGCGCTCACGGGGGCCGAACGGGCTACCGGTGGCGTGAACGCGGTGACCGGTCGCGGCCGCCACACGTCGTCGTCGGCCCTTGCCCTGAAACTGACCGGAGCTCCCGCCGGAAGCTGGATCATCGATACTCCCGGCATCCGCTCGTTTGGCCTGGCCCATGTGGACCCGGACCGGATCCTGCGCTCCTTCCCGGACCTGGAGCCGGGCACGGATGCCTGCGAGCGTGGCTGCAAGCACAACACCGCGGCCGTCAACTGCGGAGTGGATGCCTGGGTGACGGCCGGCCACGCGGGCCCCACCGGCCCGTCCCGGCTCGCGTCGCTGCGGCGGCTGCTGGGTACTGATCCCCGACTGGTGGGCCAGGAAACCAAGGAACTGGGCAGCATCGGCTAGCGGCGGAACGCCGACGTCCCCAACCCCGCGGCCCTGAGACGGTAGTTTGGAACCATGATCCAACCCGCTTCGAGCTACAACGATGACCTGCGCCTTGCCCATGTGCTGGCCGATTCCGTGGATGACCAGACCATGAGCCGCTTCAAAGCACTGGACCTCCACATCGAGACCAAGCCGGACCTGACGCCGGTCACGGACGCGGACAAGTCCGCAGAGGAAGCCATCCGGGGCCAGCTCTCCCGCTCGCGTCCCCGGGACGCCGTGCTGGGCGAGGAATTCGGCAGCTCCGGCCACGGCTCCCGCCGCTGGATCATTGATCCCATCGACGGCACCAAGAACTTTGTCCGCGGTGTCCCCGTTTGGGCCACACTGATCGCCCTCGTGGACGAAGGCGAACCCGTGGTGGGAGTGGTCAGCGCGCCGGCACTGGGCAAGCGCTGGTGGGCCGCCAAGGGTTCCGGCGCGTACATGGGCAAGTCCCTCGCCGCCGCAACCCGGCTCCGGGTCTCGAACGTCGCTAAACTTTCGGATGCCTCGTTGTCCTACTCCAGCCTGGGCGGCTGGAAGGAACGCGGCAACCTGGATGAGTTCCTGGGCCTGACCGAGGACGTGTGGCGGACGCGCGCCTACGGCGATTTCTGGTCCTACTGCATGGTGGCCGAAGGTTCCGTGGACATCGCCTGCGAGCCGGAACTGAACCTGTACGACATGGCTGCCCTGGTGCCCATCGTGGTGGAAGCCGGCGGCCGGTTCACCTCCCTGGAGGGCCAGGACGGACCGTTCGGCGGCAACGCCCTGGCCACGAACTCCATCCTGCACTCAGAGGTCCTTAAGCGGCTGAACCCGGACCTGGACGATCTTCTGTAGGCACTTCTACCGAATTATCGACGGCGGGCGCCTCCTCAAGTGGGGCGCCCGCCGTCGTATCTTCGACAAATGTGCCATTCCTCAAACTCGCGTAACAAAGCCCTTAACATTGGGCCGGGCTTCCTTCTTGCCGCGGCCCATGTTCTACGCTCTTAACAGGTCACGAGTGCCAGCGCTAAACCCCGGTTTGCTGGCCGGCAACCCTCCATTCGCGGTGGGGTGCCCCGGGTGACGACCAGGCCGGTCCGGAACGGACACGGCAAGCGCGGATTCCCGGTACCGGGAGTCCTTTAAGAGTGAGGTCTCCGTGACTACTGCCACAGTCTCCCCCAACACTGTTTCTCCCAACAATGCCGCCCCCGCCAACGCCGCTTCGCTGTTCAGCGATGCCGCCGCCATCGCCGGGCGCCCCCTTTCCGCCGTCACCGGCGCGGAAATCCAGGCCCCGCTGATCCAGGGCGGTCATGTCCGCTATGCAAACCTGGACTACGGCGCATCCGCTCCCGCCCTCTCCGTGGTGTCCGCCTATCTCAACGAGATCCTGCCGTTCTACGCAAGCGTCCACCGCGGCGCCGGCTACGCGTCGCAGATCAGCACCTCCGTCTACGAGAACGCCCGGGACATCGTGCGCGACTTTGTGGGCGGGCGCCCGGACGACTCCGTCATCTTCACGCGGAACACCACCGACTCATTGAACCTGCTGGCGGGTTGCCTGCCAGCGACGGACGGGCGGCCGAATGGCGATGTCCTCTACCTGGACATCGAACACCACGCCAACCTCCTGCCCTGGCAGGGGGGCCCGCACCGGAGCGTCGTCGCCGCGGACACAATCGCAGGTACCATCGAGGTCCTCCGCGCCGAACTTGAGCAGGGCAACGTCAGCCTGCTCGCCGTCACGGGGGCGTCCAACGTCACCGGCGAGATCCTCCCGATCAGGGCCTTGGCCGCACTGGCCCATGAGTACGGCGCGCGGATCGTGGTGGACGCCGCGCAGCTCGCGCCGCACCGGCGCATCAGTATCAGCGCCGACGACGTCGACTACCTCGCCTTCTCCGGCCACAAGCTCTACGCACCCTTCGGCTCCGGGGTCCTGGTGGGCCGCGCCGACTGGCTCGACGCCGGAACTCCCCACCTGGCCGGCGGCGGCGCCGTTCGCGAGGCAAAGCTCGACGGCGTCAGCTGGGCCACCGGTCCGGCCCGGCATGAGGGCGGCTCCCCCAACGTCCTGGGCGCGGCCACCTTGGCCCGCGCCACCCAGGTCATCGCGTCCCTGGACCAGGACCGCTGGCATGCCCATGAGGCAGCTATCAGGTCATTCCTGGTAGACGGGCTCGGGAAGATCGACGGCGTCACCGTGCACCAGATCTTCTCGGACACGGACGCCGAGACCGGCACCATCGGCGTGGTGAACTTCTCCGTGGCAGGGTATGACGCCGGGCTGGTGGCTGCCTACCTGTCTGCCGAGCACGGCGTTGGCCTGCGGGATGGCCGCTTCTGCGCGCACCCGCTGCTCAAGCGCCTCGGCCTCCCCTCCGGTTCGCTGCGGGCCAGCTTCGGTGTGGGCTCCCGGTTGGAGGACGCCCAGCGGCTCCTTGCAGGCCTGGAACAGCTGCGCCGGAGCGGCCTGGGCTGGGACTACGTGGTGGACGCGGGCCGCTGGGTTCCGGCCAACGACACCCGCACGTACCCGCACTGGGCGCCCAACACGCCGGGCACCGCCGGCGCCGCCCCGTGCCTTGACGACTGACCGACGACTGACTGACCCGTTCCTCACCTGGCGGCTGCCCACCCGGCGGCGGCGCATACGGTAAATTCGAAGGATACCGACGGGCACAGTTGAAGGAGGCCGCACGTGGCACGGGGTGGCCCCAGGCTTGAGCACGGACGCCGCATGGAACTCGGACAGAGTTTCCAGGACGGCGGCGAACATTACCAGCGTGTACGGCCTGGCTACCCTGCCGAATCAGCGGACTGGCTGATCCCTGCCGGGGCCAGGGACGCTGCGGACGTGGGTGCCGGGACCGGCAAGTTCACCGCCCTGCTGCTTGAACGCGCGCTGGCGGTTTCCGCCGTGGACCCGTCGCAGGACATGCTTGGACAGCTGCAGGCCCACTACCCGGCGGCCGCAGCGACCCAAGGGACCGCAGAGGCCACCGGCCTCGCGGACTCCTCGTTCGACGTCGTGAGCGTTGCGCAGGCCTGGCATTGGTGCGATCCGCTGCCGGCGAGCACCGAGCTGGCGCGGATCCTGCGGCCCGGCGGAACCCTGGGGCTGATCTGGAACCAGCTGGACACGTCCGTTCCGTGGGTCCACCGGTTGTCCCGCATCATGCACGCGGGCGACGTCTACAAGCCCGGGTTCCGCCCGGTGGTCGGGCCGGAGTTTGAAGGCCTCGAAAGCCATGTGACGCGGTGGGAAGACAGCCTCAGTACGGCGGACATCATGGAACTGACGAAGTCCCGCAGCTACTACCTGCGCGCCGGCGAAGCCACCCGCAGCAAGGTCCTGGCCAACCTGGACTGGTACCTGCACGAGCTTCTGGGGCACGCCGTGGAAGAGGACATCAGCCTGCCGTACCTGACGCTGACGTGGCGGGCCACGAAGGCGTGACGGGCGCGGACCACCGGGTAGGCTTGGAGGCGTGAAGACCAGCGCGCCCTCCTCCTCGATCGAGGACTACGTCAAGGTCATCTACGGCTTCACGGAGTGGCAGGACAAACCGATCACGTCTTCCCAGCTCGCGCAGCGCCTGGGGGTGGCCAATTCCTCGGTCTCGGAGATGGTCCGAAAACTCAAGGACCAGGGCCTGGTGGACCACAAGCCATACAGCGCCATCACCCTGACGGACTCCGGGGTCCGGCTGGCATTGTCCATGGTGCGCCGGCACCGGCTCATTGAGACCTACCTCGTGCAGGAGCTCGGCTACAGCTGGGACGAAGTCCATGACGAAGCCGAACTGCTGGAGCACGCGGTGTCGGACACGTTTATTGAGCGCATGGCGGCGAAACTCGGCAACCCGCAACGTGATCCGCACGGTGACCCGATCCCCGCCGCGGACGGCACGGTGCTGCTGCCGGAGGCCCATCTCCTCGGCGGACTCGATCCCGGGCACACCGGCAGGATCACCCGGATCAGCGACGAGAATCCGGATCTGCTGCGGTATCTTTCCGCCGAGGAAATCGATCTCGATGCCGAGGTGGAGGTAGTGGGCCGCAAGCCGTTCGGCGGCGCGCTGATGGTGCGGATCAACAACGGGGGCCGGAAGCGGGACTACGATCTCGCGGATGAAGTCACCGCTGCGCTCTGGGTCCACAGCGTCCACCCCCACACCGGCTGCACCCTCAGCGACAGCTGAATGAGCAACGCCCACGTGCCGCGCTGGGGGGCCTGGCTGGCCGTTGCGGCAGGGGGCCTGGCCGGAACGGAACTGCGGTATGGCCTGGGACTCGCGTTTCCGGAAACCGCGGGGGCAATGCCTTGGACCACGCTGGGAATCAACGTCGTCGGAAGTTTTGTGCTGGCCGCCCTCACCACGGTCTGGATGGCCCGGCCGCATACAGCATTCTGGCTCCGCGCCGGCCTCGGGCCAGGCCTTCTGGGCTCGTTCACCACGTTCTCAGCCGTAATTTTCTCTCTTGACCAGCTGGCCACGGCCGGCGAACATCCCGTGTGGATTGCCTACCTGGGGTTGTCCCTGCTGCTGGGTCTGGGCGCCGCGGCCGGTGGCTGGCGGACCGGGCGGCTGCTCACCGACCGGCTGGAGGCAGCGTCATGATGGCCGCGGTCCTGGTGGGAGTGTGCGGCATGGCAGGCGCCCTGCTGCGCTTCGCCGTCGACAGCTGGTTCGCACACCGTGACGGGCTCCGTGCCACTGTCAGCGCCAGCGGTACGCCGCGGCACTGGCCGTGGGCCACGCTGACAGTCAACGTCACGGGGTGCTTGATCATCGGGCTCTCCATCGGCATCACCGGACGGCTCGGCCTTGGTCCCGAGTGGCAGACCGCCGTCGCCACCGGCCTTGCCGGCGGCCTCACCACGTTCAGCTCCTGGACCACCGCCACGGTGCGGCTCCTGAGTGAGTCGCGCTTCGGGGCGGCAGCCCTGAACATCGGAGCCAACCTCGCCGCGGGATTTGCCGCTGCGGCTGTGGGCATCGCACTGGCGTCGTAGGACGCTCTTTCGGGTTTGGCCCGGTCCCGTATCGTTGACTCTGATGATTAGCAGACGTGACGCGGCAATTGCCCTTGATGTACCGATGGAAATGGCCCAGCGCCATGGCATCCCCAAACGAATGACCGAGGCGGAGCTGGGCGACATCCTGGATAACCCGCCGGCATGGCTGACCCAGTCGCGGGCCAACAGGACCGGCAAGCGTCCGGTCTGGGTGCACCTGGAATGCGCCGTCTGCGGCTATGAGGAAGCGGCCCGGCCCAAGAAATGGTGGCCGGAATTCACGTATGTGGTGTGCGGGCACCATGCCCCGGATGAGGTTCCGTCGCTGCGTGCGGGCCTTATCAGGAGTGAGTTCGACGGCGTCGGGACCCGTTTTGTGGGCATCGCGGACGTTGCAGTTCCGGACTGATTCGGGGCATTACATTCGGGGCTGAACAGGCGTATTTTACGAAGTGGGACGCAGCCTGTCCCCCGTTGTAAGGAGCACGCCATGCCGGACAAGTCACCACACCAGCAGCTGCACAAAAAGCCGGTCAAAACCATCAAGGAAAAACGCGCCGAGAAGAAGGCCAAGAGCCCGATTGAAGGCCCGCAGGACCCGGTAGCGCACCTGAAGAAGCGCCGGTAGCGGTTTACCCGTTCCCGGCCATCTCTTCGGGCACTGCCACAATGTCCACTTCCTGGCCGTCCCTCAGCACACGGATCGGCAGCGGCTGGCCGATCGCATCGGCGAACAGCAGCTTCTGCAGGCTCTCAGCGTTGCTGACGGGGCGGCTTCCGGCTGTCAGGATGACGTCACCCGCCCGCAGGCCCCCGCGGTCTGCGGGCGAACCGGCCAGCACCTCCACCACGCGCAGCCCGTCCCGTTGTCCCGTCCTGATCACCGCGCTGGCATTGAGCCGGAAGGGTGTGCTGACAACGCCGAGATAAGCCCGCCTGACACGGCCGTCCTTCAGCAGCGCTGAGATGATGCGCCGCGTGGTGGTGTTGATGGGCACGGCCAGGCCCAGCCCGGCGCCGGCCACGGCGGTGTTGATTCCCACGATGCGGCCGTGCGTATCGGCCAGGGCACCGCCGGAACTGCCTGCGTTGAGTGCCGCGTCGGTCTGGATGACGTCCTCGATCACGCGCCGGTTGCCGCTGGACCACACCGGAATGGCGCGGCCCAGGCCGCTGACTACGCCTGCCGTGACTGATCCGGCCAGGCCCAGCGGATTTCCCACCGCAATGACCAGCTGGCCCACCCGGAGCGTCTCGGCATCGCCGAACTGCGCCGGGGCCACTTTCGGTGCCCGGCCGTGGACCACCGCGAGGTCGGACAGAGGATCCGCCCCTACCAGTTCAAGGTCGGTCCTGCTGCCGTCCGCAAAAGCGGCATGGCCTTGGTGTGTGCCGGCCACGACGTGTGAATTGGTCAGCAGGTAGCCGTCTTCCGTGAAGAGCACCGCCGAGCCGGCACCCATGCGGAAACGGCCGTTACGTCGGTTTCCGGTCATTTCAATGGCCGCAACATGCGGGGTGACTGTCTCAGCCACGCGCATGACGGTCTCCGAATACGAGTCAAGCGGACCGTCGTCGGCCGCTGCAGAGCTGGGTTCCCGCGCCGGGTCCATGGCGCACCTCCTGGCTGGCGTTGCTGCCTCCGGCTTCCAGACTTTGTGCTGCGCCGAAGCTTATTGTCGACAACCACGCGGTGGCGCCCGGTAGTCCCGGAACGGCTACGCCGTGGGTGAACAGGGCGCAGACACGGCGCTTAAATGCCAGAAGACCCGGACGCGGGTCCGGGTCTTCTGGCAATGTCTTGCGACATTCAAAATGTGGAGATGGGGGGAATTGAACCCCCGTCCGATATCGTGTTAACAGGTCTTCTCCGGGCGCAGTTTGCGTCGGATTTTCTCGGCCCCAGCCCTCCTGCAAACAGGTGGCTGATCCGGGCCCAGTCATCTAAGAGTCCCGTTTGCCCCGATGACGGAGGCAAGCAGCAGTGGCTATCTAAATGACGCCAGGATCCGGGGCAATAGCAACCTCGGGCTGACGGACTGTCTTACTGCTTAGGCAGCGAGAGCGAAGTCAGTGCGGTTTGATTTGGCACTTATTGGTTTGCAGACAGCGTTTACGAGATAATTCTGCATCCTCGGCCCGCTTCACCTGTCGCGACTAACATCGTCGAAACCGATCATCCCCGTATTTTGTTTTCAAACCGGCCGGGCTGTGCAGGCACAAATCCCTGCCGGACTACTTATTCTAACGCATGTCCGACGGAAATCATTCCTACCGGCGGTTGCGTTCCCGGACCTCGCGAAGGGCTTCGCGGTTGTCCTGCTGCTCACGCAGGGTCTGTCGCTTGTCGTACTCACGCTTACCGCGGGCGATCGCGATTTCCACCTTGGCCCGGCCGTCGAGGAAGTACAGCTGCAGCGGAACCACTGTGAAGCCGGACTCGCGGATCTTCACGGAGATCTTGTTGAGCTCCTCACGGTGCAACAACAGCTTCCGACGGCGGCGTGCGGAGTGATTGGTCCAGCTCCCCTGGTTGTACTCGGGGATATGGATGCCCTCCATCCACAGCTCATCGTTATAGAACGTGCAGAAGCCGTCCACCATGGAGGCGTGGCCTTCGCGCAGGGACTTGACCTCGGTCCCCATCAGGGCGATGCCGGCCTCGTAGGTATCCAGCACGAGGTAGTCATGCCGGGCCTTGCGGTTGGTGGCCACTACTTTACGGCCACTTTCTTTGGGCACGGTGGAACTCCTCAGTTCTTGGATCCTGGTATGGCTCCGGCCGTTCCGGCGCGGAGTCATACCAGTGTACGGCAGGCGCGGACGGTCGTTACAGCAACCGCATCGGGTCCACTGCGGCCCCGTTGAGCCAGGTTTCAAAGTGTGCGTGGCAGCCCGTTGAGTTGCCGGTGCTGCCCGAGTAGGCGATGAGCTGCCCGGCGGAAACCTGTTGGCCGTTGGAGACCACGATGCTGCTGTTGTGGTAATAGATCGTGGTCAGCGAGTTGCCTTCCACCACTCCGTGGGACAGCTTCACCCGCCAGCCGCCGCCGTCGGCGGAGTTCCAGCCTGAGGAGAAGACCTCACCGGCTGCCGCAGCGTAGACCGGTGTGCCGCAGGCGGCGCCGAAGTCGATGCCGGTGTGGAGGTAACCGCCGGTGCCGTAGAAGTCGATGGTTCCCGGCGGTGTGGCACGCCAGCCGAAGCCGGAGGTGATGGGCACGTCACCGGAGAAGGGGTGCCGCAGGCCAAAGGCCGACGGCGATCCCGTCACCGGGGCGTACGGCTGGACGGCCTGGCCCTTCGCAGCGGCAGCGGCGGCGGCAGCCTCCGCGAGCCGGCGCTGCTCCGCTTCCCACTGCTCGCGGAGCCTCCGGTCACGTTCGGCGATTTCGTTGGCAACGGAGTTCTGGCTTGCTGCAACCGCCGCCATCTGGCTCTGGATGCCCGGCTTTGCCGCCTGGAGTTCAGCGTCTAGCCGTGTTGTGTCGGCGATCAGCTGATCCACCTGGGCCTTCTTGGCAGCGGCCTCGTCGCGCGCGGCTTTTTCCCGCTCCAACGCAGCGTCAGCCTTGGCTTTGAGGTCCCTGATCTCGGCCTCAACGGCTTCGAGCCGGGCCTGGGAGTTCACGTTGGTTGCGCTTTGCTGGGACAGCTTGTCCATGGCGGCGTTCTGGCTGCGCATGGCCTGGTCCGCGAGGTCCATGGTGTCGGTCAGGCTGCCGCCGTTGGTGGCCCCGAAGAACAGAGTCAGGTTCGACGGAACGCCGCCGGACTTGTAGGCCTGGGTGGCGATCTGGCCGATCAGCTTCTTGGTGTCCGCAATTTTCTGCTTGTCAGCCTCAAGCTGCTGGGTGATTTTGGCCTTGTTCTGCTGCGCAAGGTCAACGCGCGCCGTCAGCGCTTCGACTTCCTTGACCGCACTGGCCACGCGCCCCTGGGCCTCCAGGAGGGCCTGCTGGGCGCCAGGCAGCTGGCCCTGGTAGATCACCAGGTCACCGGCGGCCTTCGCGATGCGTGAATCCACGAATTCCAAGGACTGCTGGACCCGGGCCGCCTCAGCTTCAAGGGCGGCACGCTTGTCATCGAGCTCATCAGCATGCGCCACCGGGGCTGAAGCACCCATGCTGGCGGCGAGCAGCAGTGCCAGGACGCCGCTGATCAGGCCGGCGCGGCGGCCTGCAGGTCGTCGGCGTTCGGCCCGGTGCCGGGGCGCAGTTCGGTGCAATTCGTTCATCAGGAGTCCTTGTTCGGTTTGCACAGCCTAAACCTTCAAATATCTGCGTAAGGTCAAGAGAGACGAAATTCCTGCCAAAGATCCGCCAAGGATCAGCAAGGCCGGCGCAAGAATCAGCGTCTGCCCCGGTGAGATAAAGGCCGTGTCCGGATACTGCTTGGACAGGTACTCGCCCAGGAAGAAGTGCGCCACCGCCCACAATGTGCCGGATGCCAGGGCTGCGCCGATCACTGCCGCAATCACGCCTTCCAGGATGAACGGGAGCTGGATGACCATTTTGGACGCGCCCACCAGACGCATGATCCCGGTCTCGCGGCGGCGGCTGAAGGCCGAGAGCCGGATGGTGGTGGCGATCAGGAGGATGGCGCAGACAATCATCACACCGGCGATGCTGACCGCCACGAGCGAGGCGGCGTTCATGGCGGAGAAAAGTCGCTCGAGCAGCTGGCGCTGGTCAATGACCGTTTCGACGCCCGGCTGCGAGGAGAACGTCTCGCTGATGATCTGGTATTTTTCCGGATCCTTCATGTTGATCCGGAAGGATGAAGGGAGCTGGTCCGGCGTGACGGAATCCACGATCGGAGAATTGGAGAACTGGTCCTTGA
Organism: Pseudarthrobacter sp. RHLT3-21; assembly: GCF_059383495.1. NCBI lineage: Bacteria > Bacillati > Actinomycetota > Actinomycetes > Micrococcales > Micrococcaceae > Pseudarthrobacter > Pseudarthrobacter sp. RHLT3-21. The sequence goes on along the minus strand of NZ_JBWZCI010000001.1, from coordinate 206,786 downwards.
AGTGCTTGTAGGCCTCTTCCTTGGACTCGTACTGGAAATCGTTGACGTACTGGGCCACGGCAGGTGATTCGAGCAGGGTCGCCAGGTTGTCCTGCTGTTCCGGGGTGACCGGACCTGTGGCGCAACCGGCCGCCGTCGAACCATCACTGCAGAGGAAGATGGCAACCTGGACTTTGTCGTACCAGTAGCCCTTCATCTGGTTGATCTGGAGCTGCAGCATGCCTGCGGCACCCACGAATGTCAGTGAGACAAAGGTGACCAGGATGACCGAGACCACCATGGAAACGTTGCGTCGCAGTCCGCTGCCGATTTCACTGAGGACAAAGGCGAGCCTCATCGCTGCTCCTCCCCTGAGCCGGGATTGCGTTCGCCGGGTGCGGGGGGCTGAGCTTCATCCCGGCCGCTGGCGTCCCTGAGCCGGCGGGACTGGCCCACCACGGGGATCATGGAGGTATACAAAGCCCTGGCCTCGTCGCGGATCACGATGCCGTTCTTGAGCTCCACAACCCGCTTGCGCATCTCGTTGACGATGTCGTCGTCGTGCGTGGCCATGACCACCGTGGTGCCGTTCTGGTTGATCTTGTCCAGCACGCCCATGATGCCCATCGAGGTGGTGGGGTCCAAGTTGCCGGTGGGTTCGTCGGCAAGAAGAATGCCGGGGCGGTTGACTACCGCGCGGGCAATCGCCACACGCTGCTGCTCGCCGCCGGAAAGCTCATGGGGAAGGCGGTTCTCCTTGCCTTCCAGACCCACGGTCTTGAGCACTTCGGGGACAGTATCGCGGATGACGCTGCGGCTCTTGCCGATGACCTGCATCGCGAAGGCAACGTTGGCGAACACGCTCTTCTGCGGAAGGAGCCGGAAGTCCTGGAACACCACGCCGATGCCGCGGCGGAGCCTGGGCACGCGCCAGCTGGAGATCTTGGCGACATTCTGCCCGGCGACGTACACGGCGCCCGAGGAGGCCCGGTCTTCCTTCAGCACGAGCCGCAGGAAGGTGGACTTTCCGGAGCCGGAAGCGCCGACGAGGAAGGCAAATTCACCACGGTCAATCTCAAGGCTGACATCGTCCAGCGCAGGCCGGGCCGTCTGGTCGTAGACCTTGGTGACATTTTCGAATCGGATCATGGCCCTAAGTACCCTGCAGGGCATGGCTGGTACAGCCCAGATCTGCAGCCGGCGCACGGGCATTCGTTTGGGGGAAGTAGAGCTCCGGCTCCTCGACTATACGCAGTCTTTTCGCCGGTTTTCGGGGGCTTCGGGGGTGTGTCGCGCGATCCGGAGCACCGGGTAGGCATGGCAAGTGCTACTTCGCGGCGTTGCGGTTGTCGGTGCGCCAGCGGATCCCGGCGTCGATGAAGTCGTCAATTTCGCCGTCGAACACTGCGGAGGTGTTGCCCACCTCGTGTTCAGTCCGGAGGTCCTTGACCATCTGGTACGGGTTTAGGACGTAGGAGCGCATCTGGTCGCCCCAGGATGCCTTGACATCGCCGGCGAACGCTTTCTTTTCGGCATCCTCCTGCTCCTTTTTCAGGAGCAGCAGGCGGGACTGCAGAACCCGCAGGGCTGCTGCCCGGTTCTGGAGCTGCGATTTTTCGTTCTGCATGGACACCACGGTGCCGGTGGGGATGTGGGTAAGGCGCACCGCGGAGTCTGTGGTGTTGACGGACTGCCCGCCCGGGCCGGAGGACCTGAACACGTCCACACGGATCTCGTTGTCCGGGATGTCGATGGAGTCCGTGGATTCGATGAGCGGAATGACCTCGACGGCGGCGAAGGACGTCTGGCGGCGGCCCTGGTTGTCGAACGGGCTGATCCGCACCAGGCGGTGGGTTCCGGCTTCGACGCTGAGCGTGCCAAACGCATACGGTGCTTTGACTTCAAACGTTGCTGACTTCAGTCCGGCCTCTTCGGCGTAGGAGGTGTCCATCACGGTGGTGGGGTAACCGTGGCGTTCGGCCCAGCGCAGGTACATACGCATCAGCATTTCGGCGAAGTCTGCGGCGTCAACGCCGCCTGCCCCTGCCCTGATGGACACAACGGCTTCACGTTCGTCGTATTCTCCGGAAAGAAGGGTCACCACTTCGAGGTCTTTCAGCGATTTCCGGATGGACTCCAGCTCGGCAGCGGCTTCGCCCATGGAATCGGCGTCGTCCTCGTCCTGCCCGAGCTCCACCAGCACTTCGAGATCATCAATCCGCGACACCAGCTTGTTCAGCCGCTCCAGCTCGGACTGGCGGTGCGACAGGCGTGAGGTGATCTTCTGGGCCGCCGCGGGGTCATCCCACAGGTTGGGCTCGCCGGCGCGTTCGCTCAGTTCGGCGATGTCTTCCTTCAGAGCCTCAACATCGCTGACTTGCTCGATGGAGGTGTAGGTGGCGCGAAGAGCGCGGATTTCTGCGGAAAAATCAATAGTGGCCATGGTTCTTTAAGCCTACGCTATTAGGCCGGAGTGCCGGACTTCTCCTGACTTCTCCGCTTCCGGTCAGCGCGTGAGCCGGGAACGGGCCGTGGAGGCAGCCTCGATTCTGATGCCATCCGGCACCAGAAAGTTCACCACCGGCGGGTGGACTACAGCACTGAGAACCACGACGGCGGTGGACCCGTCAGGGCTGCCGGTCGCCGCTGAAACGGCTAACCCGTCGAACCGGGCCGACGACGGGTTCCGGGCGATAAGGTCGGCCGCAACGCTGCGGACGCGTCCAGAGCCCAGTACGGCTGAGGGGCTCCCGCCCTCTCCCCCGACCTCGCCCAAGGTGTAGCTGTCGGCGGCAGCCAGCGAGGCGCCGTCGGCCAGGGACAGCAGCCGCTTGTGTTCGAGGTAAACGCTGGAGATGCCGATGACGACGGTGACCACCAGCAGGGCCAGCAGGACGTAGCCGATGATCATGACCGAGGAACCGGGCGGACTGCGGTGTCAGGGTGCCCAACTCGACCAAGTGCTCAAGGCGGCTGGCCTTCACCACGAACTTCCGGATATTCACGGCCCAGTGCCTGCGGGTGACATCGGGAATGACCACGTGGAGTCTGGAGCCGTCGGGCAGGGCGGCATCTACAAAGGGCGATGACATGTCCAGGCGGCGGCCGGAACTCTTGAGCATGCGTTCCACCAGATCACGAACCTGCTGGTCAGTGAGGCTGAGGGAAGTCAGTTCCGATTCGCCGTTCCTGGCCACGTAAATTTCGTTGGGCGCGTTGATCCAGACTTCCTCGATGGTCGGATCGTCCAGCAGCGGCTGTAGGACGCCGAAGCCAGCCACCGCGTCGAAGACGAATCTGCGTGCGGCCTCCAGCGGACCAATCGGAGGAAGCGGTCCCATGAGGGCTCGTTCGTCGTAGTCGCTGACAGCAGCCTCGACCAGGCGGCGGACCTCTACCGCCTGCCGCAGCGGATCCAGACCCCGACGGCGGATCAGCTCGCGGACTTCGTCTTCAACGATTCGCACGGCGTCCATATTGTTCCCCAATACAACTGCCGCCCCCCGGCGGAGGCAGTTCAACTGGGATACAGCCTAGGGACCGTACACCATGCCGCCAAGTCATATGATGCGGGCTGTGGATAACAGTGACGCATCATTCACATTGGCAACACCGGAAACACTGGTCGCAGCAGACACTGCGGTGTTAGGGTGGGCGCGTTAAGACCCGATATTTCCAGTTCAGTGTCTCCTGAACTGCAACCCACTAGTGTCGCGCTCACGTTGGCGCCTCATTGTCTTCGGAGCCAAAATGAAGCGGAACCAGTCCAACAGTCGCCGTCCCCTCCTGCAAGTTTTGGGGACAGCACTTTTGGCTGCCGCTCTCATCGCGGGCCCCGGACTGGCGGGGGTTGCGTACGCGGTGGAGCCGACCCCGACTCCGACGCCGACGCCTTCAACATTCGCGCCGACGCCGGCTCCCACTACCGCGGTTTCTTCGCCCGCCCCGGAATCCACTACGACTGCATCCACTACGCCAGCTGCGCCAGCGCCTGATGCTACGCCGACCTCGACCGCGATGCCCTCGCCTGATCCTGCATCAGCCAGCAAGAACGAGTCCATGGCGGAGGCCGTAGGCGTCGGCGGTGCAGAAATGGGCCAACGCTCCGCACGAGTGGCTGCGTCATCCTCAAGCTCCAGCTTCAAAAAGCTCAGCGCTGAGTCGTTAGGAACCGAAGGTAGTTGGATGCCTACCTTTGGCGTCCAAGGACTGGACGTGAGCGGTCACCAGCCCAGTGTCGACTGGCAACAGCAGTGGAACATGGGTGCCCGATTTGCCTATGTCAAGGCCAGCGAGGGCAACTACTACACCAACCCGTCGTACAGCTCGCAATATCAGGGTTCACGGAACGTCGGCATGATCCGCGGGGCTTACCACTTCGCCATCCCCAACTGGTCCTCAGGCGCCGACCAGGCACGCTACTTCGTACAGAACGGCGGAGGCTGGACCGCCGATGGATACACGATGCCGCCGGTGCTGGACTTTGAGTTCAACCCGTACGAGGGCAGGACCATCAACGGCTTCTACTTCGGCAACACCTGCTATGGGATGTCTCCTGCACAGCTGACTTCCTGGGTCCGTGACTTCGGCACCACCATGCTCTCAATGACCGGCCGTTTGCCTGTCATCTACACCAATACAAACTGGTGGAACCAATGTCTCGGCAATCCCTCAGGTTTTGGTGACTACCCGCTTTGGGTTGCTGCCTACCCTGGTTCTCCGACAAACGACGCAGGCGCGATTCCCACAGCTAGCTGGAGCACCTACAGCATCTGGCAGTACAGCAGCACGGGACCGTTCGCCGGCGACTCGAATGTATGGAACGGGGACTACGGGAATCTGCTTGCCTTCGCGCGCGCTGGAGTGCCAGAGGAAGCAGCACGGGCCATTGCTGATGTCCGCGCGAGGACGCCCATCTTGGGAGGATCGACATCCGGAATTCTCTGTGGACTCCGCGATGGTGGTTGCTATCAAAATTTCCAATCCGGAGCAGTCGTGTGGTCGCCGGCGGCAAGTGCGCATCCGAGCCCTTCTGGCGCGGTCAGAACGGCCTGGCAACAGTCCGGCTTTGAAAACGGTGTTATGGGTTACCCAACATCGGCCGTCATCTGCGGCCTCAAAGACGGGGGCTGCTACCAGAATTTCCAAGGCGGCGCCATCATATGGACATCCGGCACCGGCGCAAGACTAAGCCCGAACGGCCCCATTCGCTCCGAGTGGGGAAATTCCGGGTTCGAAACCGGCCCCTTGGGCTACCCGCTCGGGGGACAAGTTTGTGGCCTATCGGGCGGGGGCTGCTACCAGGATTTCCAAGGCGGGGCCATCCTGTGGTCCGAGGCAACGGGGGCTCATCTCAGTCTCAACGGACCGGTGAGGTCGGCATGGCAGAAAACCGGATTTGAAGGTGGGCCGTTGGGTTACCCGACGAGTAATGCGCTCTGTGGGCTCAGGGATGGAGGATGCTTTCAGACCTTTCAGACTGGGAGCATTGCCTCTGCCAATGCAGCAGGAGCGCACGTCATCTGGGGAGAAATGGACTTGGCCTGGCGCGCGTCCGGACGCGAGAGCGGCCCCTTGGGATATCCCGTAGCTGACGAATCGTGTGGTCTCGTAAACGGCGGGTGCTACCAGAGCTTCGAAAAGGGGGCCACGATATGGTCTCCGGCCAGTGGTGCGCAACTATCCCCTAACGGACCCATACGAGCAGCGTGGCAGCAGCAGGGTTATGAAAACGGGGCTCTCGGGTACCCAACGACTGCACAGATTTGCGGGCTGGTCGACGGAGGCTGCTATCAAAGCTTTCAGGGCGGTGCAATCATCTGGTCGTCAGCGACGGGCGCTCAGGTCAGCGTTCCCGGCGCCATCCGCAGCGTCTGGGAGAAGAACGGCTTCGAAAACGGGCAACTGGGGTACCCCACGGGCTCTCAAACCTGCGGACTGGCGGAAGGTGGCTGCTACCAGAACTTTCAAAAAGGCACCATCAGCTGGACCCCGGCATACGGGGCGTTTTCCGTGCTGGGTCCAATCTTCACCAAATGGCAGGGGATGGAACGAGAGTTGGGACGGCTCAGCTTTCCGACAGCCGACCAGGTGTGCGGTCTCGTAGACGGAGGTTGCTACCAGAGCTTCAAGAATGGGGCAATGTTGTGGTCCGCGAAAACGAACGCCCAGCCAAGTGTCACGGGCGCCATACGTTCCACCTGGCAGGCCTCCGGATTTGAAACTGGCCCGCTTGGATATCCCACTGCAAGCGAAGTCTGTGGTCTTGCCGAAAACGGGTGTTTTCAAAACTTCCAGAACGGAACTGTCACGTGGACGCCGGCACGCGGCGCCTTCCCGGTGACAGGGCCGATCTTTGCTTCGTGGAACGCGCTGACGCGCGAGTCCGGGACCCTCGGATTCCCGACTTCGTCTCAGGAATGCGGACTCGTCGCCGGCGGCTGCTATCAGAACTTCCAAAAGGGAGCCATTCTCTGGTCGCCAGCGACCGGGGCGCAGGTCAGCCCAACGGGACCTATTCGCACCACTTGGGGATCGATGGGGTTCGAGCGCAGTGGCCTGGGATATCCCACGAGCGGGGTCGTCTGCGGCCTACGTGACGGCGGCTGCTACCAGAACTTCCAAGGCGGCGCCATTCTCTGGTCGCCGACCACCGGAGCCCAACCGAGCGTAGGACAAATTCGCCTTCGGTACGCCAGCCTGGGATACGAAAACAGCTCCCTTGGGTATCCCGTCACCGGAGACATTTGTACCTTGGCAAATGGCGGCTGTTACCAGAATTACCAACATGGTTCCATCACTTGGTACCCCGCAACGGGAACCACCGTCAGCAGCGTTCCCCGCTGACTGGGTTCGCTGTTCTTGAAGGGGAGAAGCTTCACGCTTCTCCCCTTCAGGATTTTCGCTGCTTAGGTGCTACGCGCCGTGCTCCAAGAGGTCGATCAGGTACCGCCCATAACCACTCTTGACAAGAGGCTCTGCCCGCTGGCGAAGCTCATCGTCACTGAGGAATCCGAGCCGCCAGGCAATTTCCTCTGGTGCACCAATCTTGAGCCCCTGACGGTTCTCAGTGGTCCTGACAAAGTTTGAGGCGTCGCTCAGGTCGTTGAAGGTTCCTGTATCGAGCCAGGCGGTGCCACGGGGCAATACTTCGACCTGGAGCTTGCCGCGCTCAAGATAGATCCGGTTGACATCCGTGATCTCAAGTTCGCCTCGGGGTGACGGTTTCAGATTCCTGGCGATTTCTATGACGTCATTGTCATAGAAATACAGTCCAGGCACGGCGTAGTGGCTCTTCGGTTTGGCGGGCTTTTCCTCCAAGGAGACTGCCTTGCCATCACCATCGAACTCCACCACCCCGTAGGCCTTCGGATCTGCCACCCAGTATCCGAACACCGCTCCCCCATCGATGTTCTCGAAGCGGCGCAACTGCGTCCCCATGCCCTGCCCATAGAAAATGTTGTCACCCAGCACCAGCGCAACGGGTCCATCGCCGATGTGCTCGGCACCCAAGACGAAGGCCTGGGCGAGTCCATCGGGGGAGGGCTGCTGGGTATAGGTGATGTTGATACCGAATTGGCTGCCATCCCCGAGCAGACGCTGGAACTGCTCGGCGTCGTGCGGCGTGGTGATGATGAGGATGTCCCGGATCCCCGCCAGCATCAAGGTGGACAGCGGGTAGTAGATCATCGGCTTGTCATACACCGGGACCAACTGCTTGCTGAGGCCCAATGTGATGGGATGGAGCCGAGAGCCGGTACCGCCGGCAAGTATTATTCCGCGCATGCCCCCCATCTTTCCCTTCGCTAACTGCAGCGGCAAATCCGGTACCCTTGGGAACTATGCAGCGACTTCTTGTTACCGGCGGCGCCGGCTTCATTGGTTCAAATTTTGTCCACTATGTTCTCGAAAACACCGATGACCATGTCACCGTGTTGGACAAACTGACCTACGCCGGCAACATGGAGTCACTCCGGGGGCTTCCGGAAGCCAGGTTTGAGTTCGTCCAGGGCGACATCTCAGACGCCTCCCTGGTGGATGGCCTGGTGGCCGGGACCGACGTCGTGGTCCACTACGCCGCAGAGTCGCACAATGACAACTCCCTGCACGACCCCCGCCCGTTCCTGGACACTAACATCATCGGCACCTACACGCTGATCGAGGCCGCCCGCAAGCACAACAAGCGCTTCCACCACATCTCCACCGACGAGGTCTACGGCGACCTCGAACTCGATGCCCCGGAGCGGTTCACTGAGGACACCCCGTACAACCCGTCCAGCCCGTACTCGTCCACGAAAGCCGGCTCGGACCTGCTGGTCCGGGCCTGGGTGCGTTCCTTCGGGCTGCAGGCGACCATCAGCAACTGCTCGAACAACTACGGCCCGTACCAGCACGTGGAGAAGTTCATCCCCCGCCAGATCACCAACATGATCGACGGCATCCGCCCCAAGCTCTACGGCAAGGGTGAGAACGTCCGTGACTGGATCCACGCCAACGACCACTCTTCCGCCGTCCTGGCCATCATCGCCAAGGGAAAGATCGGCGAAACCTACCTGATTGGCGCCGACGGGGAAAAGAACAACAAGGACGTCGTGGAGCTGATCCTCAAGCACATGGGCCAGTCAGCGGACGCCTACGACCACGTCGTGGACCGCGCCGGTCACGACCTGCGCTACGCGATCGACTCCGCCAAGCTCCGCGACGAACTCGGCTGGGAACCCCGCTTTTCCAACTTTGACGCGGGCATCGAGGACACTATCGCGTGGTACCGGAACAACGAGGACTGGTGGCGGCCGCAGAAGGCCGCCACAGAGGCCAAGTACAAGGAACAGGGCCAGTAGACCATGCCGATTGAGTTCTCCAAGAAGCTGACAGCGCACGAAACCCCCATTCCCGGAGTTGTGGTCTACGACCTTCCCGTCTATGGGGACAACCGTGGGTGGTTCAAAGAAAACTGGCAGCGGGAGAAGATGGTGGCCCTCGGGCTGCCGGACTTCCGGCCAGTGCAGAACAACATCTCGTTCAACGAGAAGGCCGGCACCACCCGCGGTATCCATGCCGAGCCGTGGGACAAGTTCATTTCAGTCGCCACGGGCAAGATCTTCGGCGCCTGGGTGGATCTCCGCGAAGGATCCTCCTTCGGTGCAGTCTTCACAACCGAACTGGACCCGAGCCAGGCGATCTTTATCCCCCGAGGCGTTGGCAATGCCTTCCAGACCCTGGAGGACAACACCGCCTACACGTACTTGGTGAACGACCACTGGTCCGCCGATGCCCAGGGCCAGTACACTTTCCTGAACCTCGCCGACGAAACAGCAGCGATCGACTGGCCCATCCCCCTGGATCAGGCAGAATTGTCGGACAAGGACAGGGCCCACCCGCTTCTCCCCGATGTCGTCGCGATGCCCAGAAAGAAAACGCTCGTGCTGGGCGCTGACGGCCAACTGGGCAAGGCTCTGCGGGAGATTTACGACGGCGACCCGTCAGTGGAGTTCGCGAGTCGGGCTGGCTTCGACCTCACCGATGAGGCGTCATACACAGATCGCAATTGGAAGGTTTACTCCACTGTCATCAACGCCGCGGCCTACACTGCCGTTGATGCAGCCGAAACCCCCGAAGGTCGCCAAGCCGCGTGGGCCATAAACGTCACAGCAGTCGCTCGACTGGCGCGGGCCGCCGTCGAACACGACCTGACGCTTGTCCAGGTTTCGTCCGACTACATCTTCGACGGCAGCCGCGAAAGCCACGATGAGGACGAGCCCGCCACGCCGCTGGGCGTCTACGGTCAGAGCAAGGCTGCAGGTGATGCCGCAGCTAGCGTCGTGTCCAGACATTACATCGTGCGGACGAGTTGGGTCATCGGTGAAGGCAATAACTTCGTCCGCACGATGGCGTCCCTCGCTGAACGTGGTGTCAAGCCCTCCGTCGTTAATGACCAGACCGGACGGCTAAGTTTCACAACAGACATTGCGTCAGGCATCAGACACCTGCTCGACACCGGAGCCCCCTACGGCACCTACAACCTGAGCAACGAGGGGGAACCCCAGACCTGGGCCGACATCGCGGCGGACGTCTTTGAACTAGCCGGAGCGGCGCGTGAAGATGTGACAGGAGTGAGTACGGCCGACTATTTTAAAGACAAAGCGGCTGCACCGCGTCCGCTCAATAGCACGCTGAACCTGGCCAAGCTCAAGTCTGTCGGCTTTGAGAGTGCGCCATCGGAAGCACGGCTACAGTCGTATGTGAAATCAACCATTGGTGCATCATGAACGCGCCAACTAGACGGCACGACACGCTTGTCATAATGCCTGCCTGGAATGAATCGGAATCCATCGGAAACACCATCCGCGAGGTCTACGAATTTGGTCCAGCCTGTGACGTGCTCGTTGTGGACGACGGCTCACGTGACAACACCGCCCAGGTGGCCCGCTCAGCTGGCGCGACCGTTGTGGAACTGCCGTTCAATATGGGTGTGGGCGGCGCCATGAGGACTGGCTTCAAGTACGCCAAACTACTGGGATACCAACAAGTCATCCAGGTTGACGCCGACGGTCAGCATGATCCCCGGGATATCAAGGCCGTGTTGGACGGCCTTCGCGGCGCCGACATCGCGATAGGCGCGCGCTTCGCTGATAAAGGAAGCTACGCCGTCAAGGGTCCGCGAAAATGGGCCATGAACGTGCTTGCGTGGACCATCTCTCGAATTGCACGCACCAAGCTAACAGACGTGACCTCAGGTTTCAGGGCCGCCAACGCCAAGGCAATCAGGCAGTATGTTGACCACTACCCGGCTGAGTACTTAGGCGACACAATCGATTCACTCGTCGTCGCCATCCGTTCCGGATGCACCGTATGCCAAGTCGGTGTCTCTATGCGGGAGCGCCAAGGTGGAACCCCCAGCCACGACCCCATAAAAGCGGCCATCTACTTGGCGCGGTCCGCCTTCGCACTTCTTTTTGCCTTGACCCGCAAGAAGAACGAACCCTCGTCCAACTAGGAGCTCAAGTTGAATATCTTCGTTGGCTTTTTACTCGTCCTCGCCATTCTGCTATTCGTATTCGAAATGCTGCGTAGGAAGCATCTGCGTGAAAAGTATGCCGTACTGTGGATCGTTATCGGCGTAGGTATGCTCGTATTAGTTGCGTTTCCGCAACTACTGTTTTGGGCCAGCCGGATGCTTGGCGTCCAAGTTCCCTCGAATCTTCTCTTCGCCATGGCCCTACTATTACTCGTTTCCGTCTGCCTGCACCTTTCGTTTGAGCAGTCGCAATCCGAAGACGAAGTGCGCATCCTCGCGGAAGAAGTCGGCATCTTGCGCCTGAAAGTCCAGGGACTCGAGGCCACAGTAACTGCACATGACGGTCCCAAAGCCGAAGGATAGTGGCCCGATCATGGAGTCTGCGGTGATGCTCCGGTCGCCTGGGTAAGACACGCGGTGGCGCTCTCGATGCTGTACTGCCAGTCCCTGGCAGCGCGGGGCCACCTCCGCTGCACGCATGCCGAGGGATCCGACGGCGTCTTTATCGCGTGCAGTAGTCGAACTGGGGGCGCGTCTCAATATTGACGCAACCCGATGACGTCTCCGTCCATGACGACGCCGGCAACCTCCGAATAGGCGCCAAATGCTGCACTGTGATCACCCACCCAATCGTTTGGGACAGGTGGCTCGAATTTCAGCCGTCACCGACCGCAGCATCACGAATTCCCGCTGCGCCTGCGCAGCAGCGAACGGTTGGCCCGGGACGACCTCCGGTTTCGAAACAAAAGGTGTGGAAACGGCACTGCCGTTTCCACACCTTTCAAGGACCGAACTCCCCCGGAGCGGCCGCACCGTTCGGCAACTGCCCCTAGCTGAATACGTGCTTAGCCAAACGGGGCAGAGAATCGGTCTTGCCCATAGCAATGGAACGCAATATTAGGGACGCGGCATTCAGACGGGAGGTGGTGTGGAAGCTCGCCGCCCTCGACGCTGAAGTCCATCCGAGCTGACCAAACCTGGCCGACTGGGATTCGAAGAAGGCCCGTTCCTCGTCAAAGCGACGACCGTCCAAGGCCCGCACTGATGAGTCAGATGCTGAATGACGGCGGTAGAGGAAAGAGAGTGTGGGGTCGACAACCATGGACCCTCCCTCGGCGGCGATGTCTAGGAGCAGGGCCAGGTCCTGAACGACATCAAGCCCTTCAGTGAACCCGATGCGCTTGATAACGTCCGTACGCCACGCCAGAGACGGGAAATAGGCCCAATCCGCGCGGACCAGGCTGGTTGCCATTTTTTCGCCCTGAAGTTCAAGCCGCACCTTGGTTGTCGGCGCGTATACCTTCTTTACAAGATCGACGAGTGGCGTACACGCGCGCCCCAATTCGTCGATGACTTGAACGCCGGGCTGCACAACGCTGGCCTCGGGAAACGCTTCAAAGGCCTTGGAGACCACATCGAGGTAGTTTGGCAGCATTATGTCATCGGCGCCCATGATGACTACTATCGGCGACTCGACCAGCTCAAGGGCCTTCCGGTAATTACCGTTGGCTCCTAGGTTCTGCTCGTTTTTTTGGTAGCTAACACGCGGGTCTCCGATGGACGCGAACCAACGTTCAGGCTCCGGGCTGGGATATCCGTCGTCAACTACGACGAGACGCCAATCCTGGAACTGCTGACTCATCACGCTCTGGGCGGCCAGTTTCATCAAGTCGACATCCCCGTAGTAGGGAAGCATTACGTCTACGGCCATAAGCCAGCTAGGTCCTTCTGTTAGTGCACGGTCCGATTGTTCGCTGTTCTGCGCACCTCTCTGGGCAGGGAGGTCACAGTCACACATCAACTATAAGTGAGGGTTCCGAGTCTCATGAGTTAACGTCAGCAGTCAGCAGCCCGGCAGGTTCATGTCTGAATATCCACACCTTGTAGAGCCAAAAATTCCACGTGGTGGTAACCACGGTCGCAACAACTTTTCCAATGCCGTAGGACATGCCCCAGAGGTCGAAGGCGTTCACTATGATGTCGATGGCCACCACATTGAAAACCACGAGCGCCAGATACTTGAGGAGGCTAACGTGGCGGCGGTTTTGGGCGCGGAAAGTGAACGAACGCTGAAGCACGAAATTGAAGACCAAACTCGCGACGAAGGCCAGCGGCGTTGCGATCCACAGGTCGACTCCGAACAGCTCGTGCAGCAATACGAGCAGGCCAAGATCGACGACGAAAGAAGCGCCTCCCACCAGGAGAAACTTGATCAGGTGGCTGCTCTCGACGATGCGAATAAGTTTGGCACCGAACTTTTGGGCGCGGTTCCAGAACCCACTCGTCCTGTTGGTTGTCTGCAAGCCGCTCCCCGTCATAGGTGCCTGGACAGTTATCTGCCAAGCCTAGGCAATTGTACCCGCACAACATTCCTCCTGAAGGCCTCCTGCGGCCGAGGGCCGCTGCCGCGCTGCATTTCTTGTAGTCCACGCCTCCTCTGCGGCGCAGGACAGGTTCGTCCCTGCTGATGGGAACAGCTGAACCAAACCCCGACCATCCAGCGCAAGGCTGCGACTAAATGGCCCGGGGCCGTTTTCTTCCGGCTCACGCTCATGCACAGAGGGACGATCCATGATGACGGTGCCGGGCGGGCGGCGATTCTGCTGTAGATTCATTCAGTACTGCCGTCACCGTCCAGGAAATTGACGCGCCGCCCGATCTGAGGAGTTCTCCCGGATCAGGCGTTCATGCAAGAAGGAAGAGCAGAGTGCCCCCGCAGAAAACGTCCACAATTCTGGGCGTCGGCCAACGAGGCTGGCGCTGGGCGACCGCCTCGGACCATCCAGCCCGAATCGCCGTCGTCGTGTTGTACGTAATACTGATTCTTACGGGTGGGACGACCTCGTCCATTGGAGTTGGCGATCTCCGGCAAGACCCTGGGCAGCCGCAAGGGCTCCAATTTGGTGCGGGTTCCTTGATCCGGTCCGACGAATACAACGCCTTCTCTCCAATCGCTATCTCCATCATGGCCACGGGCTCGGAACCGACCACCAGTGCCCTCGCGGCCCCGGCCGATGTCGTCCATCGGTACTCCTCCGGCGGATTCTTCGAATCGTTTGTGTACTTCGATTCAACGATCCTTCGTGCTGCGGCCGTACTTCCCGATGAAATGGTCTTTGCCGCCCGCTGGTGGCTCCCAGCCGTACTTCTGTTTCTGTTTTTGCCGAAATGGTTCTCCCAGATCGGTGCGTCCCGCCACATGGGCTGGATGGCAGCCTTCCTCATCGCGTTGTCTCCAGCCGCAGCCTGGTGGACGATGATGCCAATCCAGCTAATGGCGTACACCCTCGCGGGGTCCAGCCTGATGCTCTCGGCCTATAGCAACTTCAATTCCGGTCGCAAGGCGAGACCCGTTGTCCAGAGCATCGCAGCGGGTATTCTGCTGGCAGGGATCCCAAGTTTCTACATACCATGGTCACTGGTTTTGGGTTTGCCGCTCCTGGCTGCAACTTCCGTTTGGATCCTGACCCGGTCAGGCTCATGGCGACCAAAGGCGAAGGCGATTGGACTCGCTGGAGCCGTGGCGCTTCTGCTCGGTGTGGGCACCCTCGTGGAAAACCGAGACAGCATTAACGCGTTGTTGGATACCGTTTATCCGGGCGCGAGAAGATCCACAGGCGAGGCGCAGCCATTCGGTTTCCTTTTTGGCGCTCCATTCCTGGCCCATTTGAAAGACGCCGTACCGGTGGGGAGCAACCAGAGCGAACTCTCAACGGCATTCACCATAACATTCGTATGGGCCGTGTTGGTCTGGCTCGGTATCAGTGTCGTCGGCAGATGGCGGGACAACGTCGTTCCCCTCGTGCTTTCAATGTTTGGCGCCGTATGGCTGGTGTGGTGCACGGTTAATTTCGGGCCCCTCGGTGCCAAGATTCCTCTGCTCAACTACGTACAACCGGCTAGGGCAGCCCAGGTCTGCGGAATCATAGGCACCCTCTTGGTAGCGGTGCTGATATCCCGGCTGACTGACAGCCCGCGCTGGCGCCTCTCCGTCACCGCGGCGCTCTGCACTGGCCTCATAACAGCCTACGCCGGTTCCCAGCTGCAACTCACATATCTTCCAACAGCTTCAAGTGTCGGGCTTCTTCTCGCGGCCATGGGCGTCTCCGCTGTCGTCTTCTGCGTAACCAGCTTCCCGAAGGCCGTGTGGCCCGTTGGGCTCGCGGCGGTTCTTGCTTTCATCCCCGTTCTTGGCTCCAATCCCCTGATATTTGGTCTGGGAGACCTCCGCACTTCGGCGACGGCCAAGTATTTTTTTGAGGAAGGACGAGCCAGCCGCGAAGCCGGAACTCTTTGGGCAAGCGATAGGGCCTCGGTTGACACTGTCATGCTTGCCAATGGCGTGCCGTCCCTGACTGGTGTACAGCGTTCGGGCCCGGCTAAAGAGAAGTGGGCCGTCCTCGATCCGGAAGGCCATTTCGGGAATGACTGGAACCGGGGCGGCGGATTCATTCAGTTCGTGTGGACGCCAGGCATGCCTATGTCTTTCGGAAACAACGGCGGGGACAGGACGATTCTGCATATCGACCCGTGTGAACTCAAGAGGGTTGAACCTTCGCTGAACCACATCACTGCTTCGCAGGACATTTCCAGCGCGTGCCTAAGGTTTGAACGAGAGCTGATGTGGTCGGGTCAAAGCGTTCGGGTGTACAGCGTTTTGTGATCGAATGTGAGGATTTTCCCCGCAACGATAGACTGGACCCTCTGACCAGACGGCCCACCGTGCCCCGTCGAGCTGCCAAGTGTGCCAATGAAAAGGACTATTTGAAATGGACGACCACTCCGGCGCGCAAGTAATTGCGGTCATTTCAGCCTTCCATCCTCCTCAAGAACTGTCCGGAAGGGTCCAACGACTGATGCAACAGGTGGCTCACGTCGTCGTCGTTGATGACGGCTCTGATCCAACCGGGGTAAACCCATTCTGGGCGGATCTGGAAGCCGCAGGAGCCACGCTTGTGCGACTCGAGCGGAATTCAGGGATCGCCGCCGCGCTAAATCAAGGAATCCACACGGCGATAACCCTCTGGAAGCCTGGCTTCATCCTCACCCTGGATCAGGATTCCGAACTGGATAAAGGCTACGTCGCCGCTGCGCTCAAGACGTATTCGGATGCCACTCGGAGCGGTGTCGCCGTCGGTCTCGTTGCCGCACAGTCACACAATGACCGGAATGTGCCGCTGCTGGCTCCGTCCACAGGCTTTCAGGAAGCATTCGACCCCTTACAGTCTGGTGCGATCATTCCGTTGTCGACGTTTGAGAAAGTCGGGATGTTGGATGAACGGCTTTTCATTGACTGCGTCGATTCCGAATTCAACCTGAGGATACGGTCTCACGGCATGGCAACGCTTGTCGGACGTGGTTGCAACATGGAGCATGCGTTGGGTCACGCTCGCCCCATGACGATTTTGGGCTGGCACATTTCCGTGCGGGGCATTAAGCGCCACGTCCATTACCACGCACCATTCCGTGTGTACTACATCACGAGAAACAGCGCCTACCTTTGGCGGCAGTATGGGCTGCTGTTCCCCGGATGGCTCCTGAGACGGCTGCGGTTCCAGATGGAGAGCGACGGTTTTAGGCTTCTGTACGGACCCAAGCGGCGACAGCAAATCATCGCAATCCTCCGCGGTTTCGCTGACGGGCTTCGCGGTCATCTGGGCGAAATTGATGCCGCCCTCAAGACCAGGATCGGCGCATGACTGATAACAACGAAAATCCGGTTGTGTCGGTGTGTATGGCTACATATAACGGGGCGGAATTCATCAGTGACCAGATGTCCTCGATACTAGAGCAGCTGGGCCCTAGCGATGAGGTGATCGTAGTTGACGACGCCTCCTCGGACGGAACTCTCGACGTCATACGTAGCTTGGGCGACGCGAGGATTACCGTATTTCCCAGCACGGTCAATCGTGGCTATGTTTCGGCATTCGAAAGGGCCATTACAGAAAGCAAGGGCAGATACATACTGCTCTCCGATCAGGACGATGTCTGGATGACAGGCCGGGTCGACTCCATGATCGCCGCTCTGCAGGAAAACTGGTTTGTTGCCAGCAACTTTTCGGTTTTTGGCGGCGCTCCCAATAGGCTGCATAGGATCCTGCTGAGGGAGCGGGACAGCAAGCGCCGGCTGGCCAATCTCTTCGCGACGTGGGTCGGATACCGACCATATTACGGGTGCACGATGGCGTTTCGAGCGGAAGCAAAGCCTCTGATCCTTCCATTTCCTACCTACTTGACTGAAACTCACGACCAGTGGATAGCCATGGTGGCGAACCTTCACCGAAAGATGTATCACCTTGAGAAGCTCACCGTGGCACGCCGGCTTCACGATTTGAACACGACCCCCAAGGGGATCCGCCCGCTGAAGGTAATCATCGCCGCGCGCATAATGCTGGTGCGGGCCCTAGCTTCCGCCTGGGTTCGAAAGTCACGGGCAGCATGACGGCTTCGCCTCAGGGTCCCGAACTATCCTCGATTTCAAGCTCTTACACAGGCAGCTTCGGCGTGGTTGCCTTGGCGGCCTACCGACCCGACGAGAGCCTTTTCGAGCGCCAACTGCAGTCTATTCAGGCACAAAGCCACACCAATTTCCAGTGCCTGATCACCATAGACGGCGACCCCGCAATCGTCCGGGAATTGGTTGCCAAAATTTGCGGTGAAGACGACCGTTTTCGCGTGCTGGGTTTCAAAGAACGGCTCGGATTCCATCTCAACTTCGAGCGAGTCCTGAAAGTTGTGCCGGACGGGGCAAGGTGGATTGCGCTGAGCGATCAGGACGACTACTGGTACCCCGATAAAATCGCAACGCTGCTTCCGTTTCTCGCTGAAGCCGACCTCGTAACGGGCCAGGCCCGCGTCGTATCCACACGAATCGGCGACGGGTTTCATCCGGAAAGCGTCAGAACAAGCCGAAGGAACGTTCCCGCGGCAGACATGATCGCCACTAATCAGGCGACGGGATCGATGTGCGTTTTCAGAACCGAACTGCTGGCACTCGCACTGCCGTTTCCCCAGCTGGGGACGCCATCGCAGTACCACGACCATTGGCTCGGCCTGTGCGCTCTAGCCGGCGGCGGCATCCTGATCAGGGACTCAGTTCTTCAGGACTACATCCAGCATGAGGGCAACGTAGTCGGCGAATCGTCGCAAGCCTTGTCACGGTCAGTCCGGAACACACTCAAGATTGTGCGCCGCTTCGAACCAGACGCCAGCGTAGCGAGCATTTCCAGATTGATCTACAAAACCGGACTGGGCTGGCGAACGCTGATGGCCAGTACCCTGCTCAGTCGTCTCCGAGAGTCCGGACGGACGGCGCCAGAGGATGTAACAACCGCACTCCGAATATACGCATCCCCCAAGAGCATTCATGTCGTCAGCTCCCTCGCTAAAGGCGTGGCGAGAAGAAACGTCTCACCTGTCAGGTTCCTCGAAATCGCATTGGGAGTACTGATCCGCCCCTGGCTCCACAAGGGATAGCTCAGTTCCCCCCACACGCGCTGGTGTACCAGCGGTAGCGTACCTTGCTTATTCCGAGCCCCTGCAGCTGGCCAGCTGCAGGGGCTCGGAACGAAACGGCCAGCTTACTTGAACTTGGAACATCTCCCCCAGAGCAGGAACTAGCAGCGGATGGCCTGCCTGCGATCGACGGGGAGAGTGGCCAACAATTCTCCAGGGAGGCGTCTGGCTGGCCTGCTGGCAAACCCCTGCCAGTATCCCTTGGCTACGGCAACGAGCCAGTCCTTCTTGCTGCGGGCAGCTAATCCCTGCTGAAGCGAGTGTTGGATCAAAAGGAGCACGTCGAACACGTTCGTTCCCAGCGGAAACTCGCGTTCGCGGATGTACCAAATGCTGTTGCGGACATGAAAGAAGAGCCGGGAACCCATGTCTTCGCCAATCCCCTTGGACACCGGATGATTGACCTGGCTTTCCTTGACGGTCATCGCGAGCCCACTGCGGGACAGACGATGGGTGTACTCAGAGTCGTCGATCCAGATGAAGAAGTCGCTGAATGGAAGGTGCGTGGCAGCGGCGAGCTCCAGATTGATCAGGACCCCAACGAAGGTTGCCGCGTCTATCGCGATGCCGCCGAGCTCGCTCGCCTTCACCTGCTTCTGGGCGTCCTTGCTGATAACGGGAGGATTGCGTGTGTTGAAGTTTCCGCGGCCTGCAGTCACCAACGAGGCCAGGAAGGCAGGTTTCGGTGTCATAGACCCGAATTTGTCCACGAGCGGTGCCAACGCATCCAGCTCCGGCTCCGCGTCATCGTCCATAAGCCAAGCAGCCTCATGCCCGTGAGCCAGGGCGATCTCTACGCCCCAAGCGAAGCCGCCCGCGCCTCCGAGATTCTCTCCGGTCTCAAACATCGTGATGCCTGGGTGAGTCTGGCGAATGTAGTCAGCACTACCGTCCGTTGAACCGTTTTCAACGACGATTATTTCGTCCAGAGGGAGGGTCTGGTTTTCCAGAGCCGTGAGGCATTTTTTGAGATAATCCAGACGGTTGTATGAAACAACCACGGCTGCTACGGACATGCGCATTCCTGACTCATCGATTCAACTTCCCAATACATCGTAGTCGACCAAGGGAGAACCGGCCTTGACCGGCGACACACGCTGGCTGCTCTAAGCTAGATACTTTGGCACCACTCGCACACGGTTTCGCAAGTTGAAGGGCTCCGCGCTAAATGAAAGCAATTGCCGCAGCGCTGGCCAGACTGGCCACGTTCGCTTTGACAGTGGGCCTTGGCACAGTGGTGGGACTTATAGCGATCCCCATCATTACCGGAGTTGTGGGATCAGACGCATGGGCCGTCCAAGCGTTGGTTCAGGCGTTGGCAACGCTGTTCGGCGTTCTGGTAGCGTTCGGCTGGGGCACCGTAGGCCCCGCCATGATCGCCGCTGCTCCGCCGTCTCGGCGTCCCCAGATGTTCGCCGATTCACTCGTTACCCGAGGCTACCTATACCTACTGACAGCCCCGCTTATGGCCGGTGTCATGGTTCTACTTCAACCCGGCCACGCGTTATTCGTCGTTCTGTCGTCGCTGGCCTACCTACTGCCCTATTTGGGGGCCTCCTGGTACTTCATTGGAGAGGCTAAACCCCTTCGGCTATTCCTTGCCGACGCCCTCCCGCAACTCGTCGGCACCGTCATAGGACTCTTTGTCTTGACGGCTACACGGGACTTTACGTTGCTGGTGGCCACCCAGTTGATTTTCAACGTCATCGGAGTGTTAATCAGCTCCGCAGTGGTGCTCAGGGGAACGGCGCACATCGACTTTGACTTCGCGCTCCGAAGCTCCTTGTCCCGTATGGCACGTCAACGCCACGGTGTGGTCACTGCGGCCACCGGCGGCCTTTACGTGAACCTGCCCATAGTGGCGGTGAACTTGCTGCTCCCAGCCCAGCTGGATGTCTACGCTTTCGCAGACCGACTGTTCCGATTCTCTGCCACAGTCTTTTCCCCCATTCTTCAATTCATCCAAGGTTGGATACCGGAAGGAGGATCCGATGTGGTCGCCCACCGCATCAGGCGAGCCTCCCAGGTGGCCCCTGCTCTCGGCATCGTCGGCGGAACAGGCCTGGCCCTCCTTGGTCCCACCGCCGCCGAGATACTAGTGCAGGACTCGATCGATTTTGGTTTCAATCTGAGTGTTCCGATCGGCTTGTGCTTTGCAGCTGTCGCGGTGTCTCAGGTCCTAGGACTGGCTTGCCTCGTGTCGATCGGCCGATCAAAAGAACTAGCCCGATCCACCGTCGTGGGTGCCGTATTCGGAATCCCCCTCATTCTGGCTGGCGCTCTGCTGGCCGGGGTGGTTGGAGTGGCTTGGGCTGTAGCCGTCTCCGAGGTGTTAGTTGCCGGCTTCCAGTTTGTTGTGCTGCACCGGTACTTCCGCGCTCAGGACAAGTCGCGAGGCGCACAGGACGCAATGAAGTAGATGTGACTCCCACGCCGTCCGCAACCTCCGTGGGAGTTGGGACTGACCGCCGGGCACAGAATCCTGACCTCTGCACTGAACCGCACTCTGAGCAGGGGCGGCCCTGGCCCGGCGTTTGATGGTGTCCAAGTGTACTAAACCGCTACGCGAGGCCCGTGTGAAGTCTCATGGGGAAATGTGAGGTGCAGCGATAGGTGGCCGCGGCCCCACGATGAGTCGGCCCAAGCGCTCCACGATCATTGCCTGCAAGAATCCACTTTGTACAGCTTGGCGTCACCCTGCGAGTCCTCCAGAGTGGCTACCCCCTGAGCTACTAGGTCGTCCAAGCCCCGATAGCCGTGGTCCCGACCCTGGACCTCACGGTGCCCAAAGTCCAGGACGTATTGAACTCGCAGCCGTTCCACGCTCGCGCATACCTCAGGATCGGAGTTCGCAGCGTTAAGACCGTTGATGATTCCCTCAGCACCATCAGGCACCGCGCTCAGAATGTGCAGCTGCAGCAACTTCCGCTCTGCGAAGGCATAGGCCAGCGAGCTGCCGTTCCAAGGGTTACCAACCATGATCGCGTCCGGAGGAACCTGCTCCGGGAGTCGCTTGATGAGCGCCATCTCGTCGGTCGAAACCAGGGCCGAGTTTTCCGAGAGGCGATTAGAGTCTGCCATTGACTGCTGGGCCTCTCGAACGTTGGCCCCTTGAGTGCTGACAACCAGGATACCGATCAGCGCACCAGCTGCCAGCAAGCCCGGACCGTTCCGCCGGAGGAGCGCGGCGGAAGCGGTCCGGGCGGGACGTGCGACACCTTCGACGTGCCTGCTCCGATCGATATTTTCAGCAACGCGAGAACCCGCAGGCAATAGCCACTTGTCCCAGAGGTGAACGGCACCTCGGGTAGCGAGCGGAAGGGTGACAAGTGGAAGCAGAGAAGCCAAGCGCGGCGGGTCATTATACCAGATGCCGGTGATCAAGGTACGGAAGCCACCCGAAGGAAACGAAGCGACGACCACGAAGAGGAAAGTCCCCATGCCGTAAATGCCGACCATCCAGAGCTGGTTCCGCTCCAGGAGCGCCATGAAGAGCCCGATGACGGCAAGAACCATTACGGCCCACGCTACGGGCCGTCCGATTCCGGAACTCGAAATGACTTCACCTATGGCCTGGCCAGTAGTCTCAACCGGCGGCCAAAAGGCGGCCTCCTCCGGCGGGCGAACATACTTCCAGAGCACTACAAAAAGGACGGAGCCCGCAATCAGAACGGCGGCCATGGTACCCAAGGCCAGCCACCGGCGTCGAGCCTGCCGGCCTGCCATGCCCAGGGTTGCACGACCCCACACATAGAGCAACGGTGAAACCATGAGAGCGATAACCGCCATCATGCTGCTCGGGTGCGCCAGCATGATGCCAGGGGCTACGACTAGCAGCAGTAACCAGTCAATAATCCTGAATTGCGACTGCCGACGGGACAGTCCCAATGCCTGCACGCCGACTGCCAAGACGATCGGGAGAAGGGCGTTGCCAAGAAAGTTCGGGTAAAGCACGCCGAAGTCCAATAGCGACATCGGGAAAGCCCCGAAAGCTGCTGCTAAGACACCTGCGATCAGGCTAACGGCCGGGCGGTTTCCTAGGACGGTGTGGGCCAGATACATGCACCCGAGCGGCCAGACCAAAGAAGCTACGACGATGTTAACGACGTTGACTGAAACCGGGATGCTAGCGCCCGTCGCACTGAGCACGAGCGCTACGACGTCGTGCCAAGCCCCCGGGTAGAAACCTGCCCCCGTCATGGAATTAAGCGTTAGCGATGAGCCCGAACCGGTGTCCTGTATGTATCGGATGGCGTTTAAGTGGAAGACATTGTCGAACGTTTGCGAGAAAAACTCCGGCTCGCCGAGTGCCGCGACAAGTCGGCGGCCGATAAGCGTGGCTGCGAGAACGACGGCGGCAAACTGCGCGATTGCATTCGCCCAAGCAAAACGCATCCTAAAGGGGCGAATAGGGGCGGACGCGCGTCTCGAAACTAGCGATGCAACCGCATATGCCGTCAGGACCATGAAAACAGTGAAGCCTAGGACGGGAATAAGCGACCATCCGATTCCCACCAGGGGTGCCACTATGGCTGATACGGCCATAATGGTCATGCTGATTGCCGGCGCTATGGCAATGACAGGGAATCCCCGCACCCTGCTGGCATACGCCACGGCAGCCCCCGGAACAAAAACAATAGCCGCCGCAACAATGAGTTGCGGGACTACATTTAACCAGGGCACAAAAATCCTCCAGGGCAGGTGAGACGGTCGGGCTGCCGAACTCGTTGATCGGCCGGACAAGCACCTGAAAGATCTTACTTGATTGGACGCTCAGACCAGTTTCTACACCGAGGTTGTGGCGATGTCTGGTTGGTGGACAAGCGGCATCGTTGACGTCGTGAGCCGGCCCATTTCTAAGACCTCAGGAGGGCGACGGCGTCGTGAATCGGGCCGTCGAACATCACGTTTCCGTGCTCCAGCAGAATCCCGCGATCGCAGATGCGAGAAACAAGGTCCAGGTCATGGCTTACCACCACGAGGGTTTTGCCGTGCTCAGAGAGTTCTTGAATCTTGTCGATGCATTTACGCTGGAACGGTTCATCGCCTACAGCCAGAATCTCGTCGATCAGGAAGACTTCCGGGTCCGTGTGGACCGCTACCGAGAACGCCAGCCTCAAATACATCCCGGAAGAATAGAATTTAACCTCCGTGTCGATGAACTGGCCGATTTCGGAAAATTCAACGATGGCATCAAAGCAGTCATCCACCAGCTGCTCTGTCATACCCAGGATGGCACCATTGAGGTACACATTGTCGCGGCCGGACAGGTCCGGATGGAACCCGGCGCCTACTTCAATCAGCCCTGCCACCCGTCCCCGGGTGCGAACAGTGCCAGAATCGGGCAGCATCACGCCTGAAATGTGCTTCAGGAGTGTGGACTTACCGGAACCGTTCAGGCCCAAGAGGGCGACGGTTTCACCCGTCTCTATGTCCATGGAGACATTTTTCAGGGCATGGAATTTCTGGGACATATCGCCTTTTCGCCCCTTGGCCAGCCACACAACGGCTTCCTTGATGGAACGGGTATGGCGAAGAACGAACTCCTTGCTGATGCCGGAGACCTCTATTGCATTAGTCACTCACAGCTCCTGAGCAAAGCGGCCCTCAAGCCGCCGAAAAGTGAATTGTCCCAAAACGAGAACCGCGAGGGAAACTACGAGCCCTACTGGCAACCACAACACGAACAAATTCGGGGGTATCGCCGATGAACCGTCAGTCGTCGGGAACCAGAAAGCGTAGTGGAACAGCTCGACGCCAATCGTGACCGGGTTTGCCTGATAGATGGCATAACCGACAGAGCCAAGCTTGTCGTGCACCATGGTCCATGCGTACATCACCGGCGACGCCCAGGTCGCCACCATGAGCAACATATCTACGATGTTCTCGGAATCCCTGAAATACACGTTGACGGCCCCGAACAACAGGCCAAGCCCCGTGGCGAGCAAGGCCACCACTACGAATCCACAGAGTGCGGTGAGCAGCTGGAAGGCATCAGGACGCCAACCGGCAAACAGGCAGGCAGCCACCAGGACGACTAGCTGAGGAAAGAAATGAACTGCCGACACCCAGACCGACGCCACGGGAAACAATTCCCGGGGAAGGTAGATCTTCTTGATGAGATTGCCGTTATTGACTATCGACCGGGCGGCGTTCCCCAGTGCCTCGGAAAAGAAGTTGATGAGAACAATGCCTGAAAACAGGTATACGGCGTAGTTCGCCAATCCCTCCGGATTCCTCGGGCTGCGTTCCAGCCCGAGGAATACGCCCAAAGCCACATAGAAGACAATGAACTGCACGCCGGGCTTTACATAGGACCAGAGCATGCCTAAGGCGGAACCCCGGTAGCGGATTTTGAGTTCCTTGCGGACCAACAGTTTCAGTAGGAAACCCGATTGCCGGATGTCGCGGAGTCCTCCGCTCACCCCCGGCGCAGTCAGTTCCGCGGCACTGATACCGCTCACTTGATCTCGTTCTGAGTGTGCTCCTCGAACGTCTTCCGCCAGGAATCAATCGACGTGAGGTCATTCATGGCGGCCTTGTACCTCTTGCTGAGCGCCGGCCATTCTTTGAGGAGCTCTGCGTGCAGGCGCGCGCTTTCTGCCAACATCTTCCGAAGTTTCTTGGGATCGCGCCGGTACCAAGACGCGCCCGTTCCCTCGGCGTTGGACACTACAGCACTGTCGTACTGGGCCATCCGCCACCAACGGTTGTCCTGATGGGCGACAGTGGCCTGGGGACGTTCGCCGCTTAGTCCGCTGACCGGGGACGCTAGCTGCTTAATCACGGTTTTGGCCGCCCAGGGAAGGAGCGAGATCTTGGATGGCTGTGAAATCCCGTGTCCCCGGCGCGGAGGCTTGTCCATTTTCGGGGCTGGGAATTCATCAGGGTCGGAGCGGAAGACAGAATCGGAGTATCCCGACATCATCTCTTTGATCTGCGGCAGCTTGGCCGATAGCAGGTCGCGAAGTCCTTCCGGACCCTTCAGTACGTCTTCCAGCGCCCAACGGCGGCCGTGGGCGGTCGCATACTGCATGGAAACGAGATGCTTGATATCTGCATACTGCGACTCCCGTGGCACACGGCCACCGAATTCATACGGACCGTGCAGCAGCGCTACGATGGCACGATTTCGTGCGTGGAAGTAGGCCTGCCACCCGACGAGGTCATCCTTGTCAATCCAGGACACGTGCCAGACGGCAGATCCAGGAAGCGAGACCGTGGGGTAACCATGTGCCTTCGCTCGTAGTCCATATTCCGAATCGTCCCACTTAATGAACAAGGGAAGGGAGAGCCCGATTTCACGAATCACCTTCGTGGGAATCAGGCACATCCACCAGCCGTTGTAGTCCACGTCGCAGCGGCGGTGCAGCCAAGAAGTCTGGCGGAGGTTCGAGGACATGAAGTCGTGTCCAAGGATCATCTCTTCGTTGGGCAGCGAGGGCTGGAACCGATATGGGTTCACGGTTTCGCCGAAGGTGTGTAGAACTGTCCGGTTGTACAGGTCGAACATGTGTCCGCCGACGATCGTGGGCGTCTTGCAGCGGTCCGCGAATGTCAGCAGCCGCGTGATGCTTTCAGGTTCGACGACGACGTCGTCGTCCATCAGCAACACATAGTCGCTGCCGTTTTCAACAGCTTCAAACATCCCACGGGCGAACCCTCCGGAGCCGCCAAGGTTGGACTGGTTGATTATCCGCAGTTTCCCATCGAGGGAATCCCTGACCTCCGCGAAACCCTCCGCGTCCGCAACTTTCTGGGATCCCTGGTCGACCAGGAGGATTTCCTGGACGTTATCGAGCGCCTCGCCGTTTTCAGCGAGGAGGCGCAGGTTGTTAAGGCAGAAGTCGGTCTTGTTAAGGGTGGTGATCTGAAGCGTCACCGAACCATTGGGCTTCTCGGCCGCCGGTCCCTGCCATTCCGCATCGAGCATGACGAGGGGTTCCGAACCGGCCACGAGATCGAACCAATACCAGCCGCCGTCGCCGAAGGGTGCCAGGGAGAGATCGAAGAAGTTCTCCGAAATTCCCTCCACCCTGCGGGTGTCCACGCGCTGCAGCGAACCGCGCGCATTCGACTTGTAGACAATGACAGATCCAGCCCCTTGCGTGCGCACATGCAGGCGAATTTTGTCGACACTGGTCCAGCGGCGCCAGTAGCTGGCAGGAAATGCGTTGAAGTAGCTGCCGAAGGAAACCCGCTCGCCGGATCGGACTGACGTCGAGAAGCGCGACAGGAAGTCCTCAACGTGGGCCTCTTTCGTCGGGCTGCTAACGGTCCGCGGCTTGCTCGCCTTGTCGTCGCGGTCGCCCATAGTGGGCAGCTGGACTCCCGTGGCAGTACCCATATCCATATACAGAGGCACTGTATCCATCTGGCTGGAGCTGGGTAGGATTACCCGCTGCAGCGTATCCCAGCGTTCTTTGTTAGCCAGGGGGATTTCTGTGCCATTCGTGCTTTCCGTTGAGACACTCATGCGTCTACGCCTCCGCTTTCAAGCTTCGCTCCGGCCTCAAAATGCGGCCGAATCTGGTTGTCAAACATGGTCAGGGCCGAGCCGATGGCCATGTGCATGTCGAGGTACTTGTACGTGCCGAGCCGCCCGCCGAAGAGGACGTCCGTTTCGGCTGCAGCCAGGTCGCGGTATTTCAGCAGGCGTTCCCTGTCCGTGGGCGTGTTGATTGGGTAGTAGGGCTCGTCGCCCTTCTCCGCGGCTCGCGAGAATTCGCGCATAATGACGGTTTTTTCCGTCTGGTAGTCGCGCTCGGGGTGGAAATGCCGCGGCTCAATAATGCGTGTGTACTCCACATCCGCGTCGTTGTAGTTAACCACCGACGTTCCTTGGAAGTCGGCGACGTCGAGCACTTCTTCTTCGAAGTCGATCGTGCGCCAGGAGAGGTCACCCTCGGCAAAGTCAAAGTAACGGTCGACAGGACCCGTGTAGATAACGGGGATATTGCCGACGACCTTGTCTTTGCTGTACTCGTGCGACTCGTCGAAGAAGTCCGTGTTCAGTCGTACTTCAATGTTCGGGTGTTCCGCCATTTTTTCGATCCAGGCCGTGTACCCGTTGGTCGGCAGGCCCTCGTATTTGTCGTTGAAGTACCGGTTGTCGTAGTTGTAGCGCACCGGGAGGCGGGAGATGATGCCGGCGGGGAGATCCTTGGGATCTGTCTGCCACTGCTTGCCGGTGTAGTGCTTGATGAACGCTTCGTAGAGCGGCCGCCCGATGAGCTGGATGCCCTTGTCGTTCAGATTCTGCGGATCAGTTCCGGCGAGCTCGCCAGCCTGTTCCTGGATCAGTGCCTGGGCCTGGGCCGGCGTCAGGTTGGCGCGGAAGAATTGGTTGATCGTGGCCAGGTTGATTGGCAGCGAGTAGACCTCGCCTTTGTGCACGCCGTAGACCTTGTGGACGTAGTTCGTGAATTTGGTAAACCGGTTCACGTATTCCCACACGCGCTCGTTCGAGGTGTGGAACAGGTGAGCACCATAACGGTGCACCTCGATCCCGGTCTGCTCTTCCTTTTCGCTGTACGCGTTCCCACCGATGTGGTGGCGGCGGTCGAGGACGACCACCTTCAAGCCGAGCTCAGTGGCGGCCTGTTCTGCGATTGTCAGGCCAAAAAAGCCAGACCCTACGATGACGAGGTCAGCGGTCACAAAATCTCCTGGTTCGAAAGCGGGCAGCGCAATGTTGCGCATTGTCTGCTGAACCAGCCTACCCGAGACCCCATCGTGACCTACTAATCCGGGGCGGGCGCCACCATGCTGCCGAGCACATTACGGCCGCTAATCCCGCAACTCTCGCAGGCCGCCGTCGTGCTCCTCGTAGCGGATGCCAGTGCGCGGACACACCCACGAACCGTTGTGCTGATGCAGCGGAAGTCCCGCTTGACCCACCCAGCCAATGCGTTTGGCAGGGACACCTGCTACCAAGGCGAAGTCGGGCACATCGCGTGTCACCACTGCGCCGGCGGCTACCGTGGCCCAGGCACCGATGGTCACCGGAGCAATGCATACGGCACGAGCCCCGATCGCGGCACCTTCTTTGATGGTGACGCCCACCTTGTCCCAGTCATCCTCGGTCTTCAGGGTCCCATCGGCGTTGATGGCCCGTGGAAATACGTCATTCGTTAGCACCACCGCCGGACCTATAAAGACACCCTCCCCCAGCACGGCAGGCTCGTAGACCAAAGCGTAGTTCTGCACCTTGCAGTTGTTGCCCAGCTGCACGCCGGGACCAATGTAGGCGCCGCGGCCGACGATGCAGTTCTCCCCGAGCCTGGCCCCCTCGCGGACCTGCGCTAGGTGCCAGACCTTGGACCCCTTACCTATCTCTGAGCTGGCTGAAACGTCGGCGCTTGCTTCCACTGAACTCAAGGGAATCGCTCCTTCTGGTGGAGGGCTCGGACATTGCGTGCGGCGTAGTGCCACTGATCCTAACCGAGGCGTGCCGGCTGTGACAGGCTCCGAGGAGGCACCTGTGCTTATCCACATACGTCACTTCATCCGCGACACCCTCCTGCCTGATGGCTACGTTGGAAACAAGCTGACCGTTAGGAATTCCACATCATGCCGCTGCACTGCACCCTCGTTCGGAGCCCGGGCGCAGCGTTCCAGGAGCCACCCGTGGAGCTGACCATCGAGGGTCCACCCGGAGCTTCCGGTGCGGAACTGCAGGCCGCGCTGACGGCAAAGTTCGGGACCGGGATGGTGTCGGTCGACAGCCAGGCCGTCAGTGAGCTCACGCTCGGACGGCCTCCGCTGGTCAACGGAGCCACGCTCGTCGATGGAGCGGACCTCTCGGCGCGCAGGTCCCGGCAGCGCACCTCCGAGCCTCCGGCGTCACTGGCATTGGCAGTCCACAGCGGTGCCGGCTCGGGGACGGTTGTGCCGCTGCGGCGGGGCACGTACACAATCGGCCGCAGCAATGCCGACATTCTCATCCCAGACGCCGAGCTTTCGCGCGCCCACGCACGCCTGGTGGTCACGGAGACAGCCATCACGATTGTTGACCTGGACAGTGCCAACGGCACAGACGTGGGAGGCGAGCGCGTGAGGAATGCCGTGATTTCGACCGGCTCCACCATTCGTTGCGGCAACTCCACCATGTCGTTAGTGTTCCTCGAGCGTACCGGCGACGGCCCGGCCGACGCCGGGACGGATGTCCACCAGCCGTTGGTTGTCAGCCGCCGCGACGATCCCACGAACCGCGCGGCCCTGCTCCTGACGGCTGTGCTGCCGGTGGTCATCGGCGTGGGCCTTGCAGTCATGACCGGAATGTGGATGTTCCTGGCCTTCACCGCCGTCTCTGCAATCTCCATCCTGGTGCCGGTGATCGGCGGGCGCCGGCAACGCCGCGAACTCGCTGCCGCGGTCAGAGCCGCTGTAACCCAGGACCAGGAACGACGACGGCGGGCCGCGCCGCCGCTCTCGGACCTGACCATCGGGGGTACAACAGGTAGGGACAGGACCGGCCCGGTCACCAACGAGGGCATCTGGCTGCGGTTGGGCCAGGCCATTCAGCCAGCCAACATCCGGTTCGAGCCCACGGGTCCGGGCCGCGCAATTCCTGCGGCCGGCATGCTGCCACTCACACTCAGTCCGGCCAGGCCCGTCACCACCATCCGCGGGCCACGCGCCGCCGTCGACGGGCTGGTGCGCTCACTCCTGATGCAGCTCGCCGGTTATCCGTTAGGCCGGAATTCCCGGGTTGTCATCCATGGCAGCGCTGAGCAGCTCCCCCTCGCCGCACGATATCTGGACAGCGTCACTCTTTCCAGTAACTCCAGCACAATCGGGACCCTGCTCCAACAAGGCTTCGGACCTGCTCATGTACACGGACTGCTCCTTCTTATGGACGGCACGGAGTCCGCGGCCAGCATCACTGCCACGGCGTTGGAACACGGGTGGCAGGTCATCCATGTCCCGGAAGGCAGGACCATGCTGGCGACAGCCGACGTGGAACTCGGTGAACGCTCGTCCGTGTTCAACGCTGCTGACGAAAGCATCCGATTCGCCCCTGATCTGGCGCCCGTTGACGTCTTCAACAGGTTTTGCCACAGCTTGGCGCGGCATGAGAACCGGTCCGGCGGCTCAGGACGGACCATCCCCTCGGTCTGCCGGCTCGCAGAGCTGCTCCCCCACTCCACGCCCGACACATCCAGGCGATGGTCGGCAAACAGCAGCCGGCCCGGGCTAGCCGTTCCCATCGGGCGCGGTCTTGAGGGTGTCCGGACACTCGATCTCCAAAACGACGGACCGCACCTGCTGGTCGCCGGCACCACCGGATCAGGCAAATCCGAACTCCTGCGCAGCCTGACTGTTGCCCTCGCCCTCAGCTATGCGCCGGACCGCATCAACTTCCTGTTTGTGGATTTCAAGGGCGGCTCCGGACTCGGACCCCTGACCGGGCTCCCGCACTGTGTCGGAATGCTCACCGACCTGAGCAGCCACGAGCTCGAACGCGCCCTGCAGTCCCTCCGTGCAGAGATCAGGTTCCGCGAAGAGGCCCTCGCGGCAGTTCAGGCGCCGGATCTGACGTCATTCCGGGCGACATCGGCGGGCCGGGCCTCGCCGCTCCCCCACCTCGTGATTGTCATCGACGAATTCCGGATGCTGGTGGAGGTGGCACCCGAATCGCTCCGGGAACTCATGAGGATCGCCGCCATCGGCCGTTCGTTGGGGATCCACCTGATCATGGCCACGCAACGGCCCCAGGGCGCTCTGACAGCCGACATTCGCGCCAACGTCACCACCAGCATCGCGTTGCGCGTCCAGTCGGACATGGAATCGGTGGACATCATCAATTCGAAAGCCGCGGCCGGAATCAGCGTGGATACGCCGGGCCGGGCTTATCTGGCCCGCGGAACGGAGGCTCCTCTGGAGTTCCAGGCCGGATCGCTGACAGCCGGAGCCATCCGGTCCGAACCGGCGGGAGTCTCCGTATGGTTGGCCTCCGAGTTCATTGATGCCCCCGCCGTACCGGAGGGTTCCGGATCTCACGGCAGTGATCCGACTCCGGCTGAGGCAACCGCCCCGTTGATAGCTTCCATGTCCGGGTTGTGGAAGGCCATGAACCGTCCGGCCATCCGGAAGCCGATTGCTGCGCCGCTCCCCTGTCTCCTCCCCGAACCTGCCGGATCACCGGAGGAGTGTAGCGACGGCTGGTCGGTGAGGCTCGGCCTGATGGATCTGCCCACTGAACAGCGAACTGCACCTTTAGTCTGGGAACCTGCCGGCCACGGACACCTGGCGCTTGTCGGCGGACCGGAATCCGGAGTACCCGAAGCAATCCGACTGGCAGTCCTCCGTTTGGCATCCCACGCGCGGGAATCGCACTTGTATGTGCTGGACCCGGACAGTTCGTTCGCGGGATTGGCTTCCCACTGCCGGGTGGGCGCCAGGGCAGGACTGCACGAGCTTCGCCGTGCAGTACGCATCCTGGAGCGTCTGGCACGGGAGCAGTCCCGCCGGCTCGGACGTCCCGCCACTGAGGAAGACATACAGCTCGTGCTGGTGATCGCTGGCTGGGGATCCTGGCTCTCGGCTTTCCGTGCCGGGCCGCTGGCCTGGGCCGAGGACGTTCTCCATGACCTCGTCCGTGATGGAAGCCGGGCCGGAATTACGGTGATCATCTCCGGACAGCGGGAACTGGTCACTTCCAGGTTCTTCGCAGCCGTTCCCAGCCGCGTGTACTTCCCTACCGGCTCCAGCGACGACAGCCGGATTGCCTGGCCGAAACTGCCTCCGACAGCGCCCGTGGTTGGAAGGGGCGTCGCTGTGGGCGCGCTGTCGGGTGGAAGAACTGCCGTCTGCCAGTTCTTCACGGCCGCTGGCGCTCAGGACGCAGATCCGGGGGCAACCCAGGCGCAGGAGCTGTCCCTGCGGAGTCGGCCATTCCGCGTTGAGCCTTTGCCGGCCGTGGCGCCGGCGGCCAAGATCCGGGACCAGGCGGCCGCTCAGATCCCGAATGGATGGACAGCCAGGGTCACGCACGGGCATCGTCTCCTCCTCATCGGCGTCGGCGGCGACGAACTTGAACCGGCAGCCGTCCGGGTGCCAGCAGGTGGAGTGCTGGCCGTAATGGGCGGGCCGTCGTCGGGAAAGTCATCATTTCTCCGGCTCCTGTCGCGACTCAACCCTGAAGCAGGTCCGTGGCTCCGGCCGGAGCAGGACGCCGAGCCGGGGGCCTACTGGTCCGGGGTTCTGCGCCAAGCGACAGCCGGCGGCCTGGAACGGAACTCAGTGGCATTGGTTGACGATGCGGACCTGCTGCCGCAGGATGTCAACCACGACCTTGCCGACCTCAACACGCTTGGTGTCACAGTGGTGATGACGGCCGGATACAGCCCGATCCTCGCCCAGCGTGTTCCGCTGGCCCTCCAGGCGCGCAACCTGGGCTGCGGCATCCTGATCGCGCCCCGGACCTTCATGGATGGCGACCTCTTAGGTGTCCGCTTCGAGGCGGAACCCAACCCTCCACCCGGACGGAGCGTCCTTATCCAGAACGGCCGCGCTCTGGCAGTCCAACTGGGCTGGGTACCGCCGGATCAGTGGCTGGAACGAGTGGCAGCCTAGATGTCGGTAATACACCTAGAGTGCCGGGGGTAACCCGCCTGTCCGGGACGCATAGCTGATGACGCGTTTGTCGAACAGGAGCACTATGGCCGCAAGCGCCGGCACCAGCATGGCAATCCCCGCCCACACAACGCCACCGGTCAGGGTGGGGACGCCGATAGTAAGGACAAACAACTGGGCCACCAAGGCCGCTGCCCGCGTCCACCGGCGCCCCCGGAAGAGGAAGTGACCCACCGAATAGAGCCAGGCCGAGAACGCGAGCAGCAGCCCAAGGGTGAATACGGCTCCCCAGAAAGACAGGACCGGCGCACCGGTCAGGAGTTCGTAGCCATACCAGGCGGCGGCAATCAACAGCGCGGTGGCCTCGACGGCAACAACGAGCGCTATCGCCACAATGCCGCGCGGGCGCGTGGAAGGCGACGGATCAGTAGGGTTCATGGGGGGTCTTGACACACTGGCACCCTACCGGAGATAGTCGGAAAGTGGTGGGGGCCGGCGATGCCCGTGTGACGTATCGCTCAGCTATCCGGGGATTTCAAGCTCTATTACCCCTTGTTTACACAGCGTTAACATGACAGGCTTGACTGAGATGACCAAGGGGGCCCCTCAGGGCCCTTTTCCTTTGTAGCTACTAGTGAATTATTTCACAAACGGCTTATCCCAGAATTGGAGCAACTGATCAGCATGGATTGGCGTAACCGCGCGGCGTGCCTCGACAAGGACCCGGAACTGTTTTTCCCCGTAGGAAACACAGGGCCTGCCCTCCTCCAGATTGAGGAAGCCAAAAGCGTTTGCCGCCGCTGCCCCGTCGTTGACACGTGCCTCCAGTGGGCTCTCGAGTCCGGCCAGGACGCCGGCGTCTGGGGCGGCATGAGCGAAGACGAACGCCGCGCCCTTAAGCGCCGCGCCGCACGCGCCCGCCGCGCCTCCTAGGCTCAACTAACCAGGCCAATTACTAAAAGGCCAAAGCACCAACAGCCTCACATGCCGATGGCCGCGACCCTTCCGGGTTGCGGCCATCGGCGGTTATGTCACCGGCAGTTAAGTGACCGGCTAGCCACCCGGCTACCTGGCGGCCAGGCTGAGTCGGATCTGGACAGCCGTTCCGCCGCCGTCGCGCGGATGCCACGCGATAGTGCCGCCCAACTCACTGGTCACCAGCGTGCGGACAATCTGCAGCCCGAGTCCCTCGACGTGCGGCGTATCCGGGAGTCCCACACCGTCGTCGGCAATGGTGACGGTCAGCAGTTCCTCGCCGTCTTCCTCTTCGGAACGGTCGGCGATGAGCCATACGGTGCCCGTGCGTCCTTCGAGGCCATGCTCGACGGCGTTGGTCACCAGCTCGTTGATCACCAGTGCCAGCGGCGTGGCGAAGTCGCTGGGAAGTTCCCCAAAGAGTCCGGACTTCTCGGTCTTGACCTGTTGCGAGGGCGACGCGACCTCAGCGGACAACCTGAACTGGCGGCCGATGAGCTCGTCGAAGTCAACGCTCTGCGCCAAACCCTGTGACAGCGTCTCGTGGACCAGCGCGATGGTGGCCACGCGCCGCATCGCCTGCTCCAGGCCCTGCTTGGCCTCGTCGCTGACCATCCGGCGGGACTGCATTCGCAGCAGGGCCGCAACGGTCTGCAGGTTGTTTTTCACCCGGTGGTGGATCTCGCGGATCGTTGCATCCTTGGTGACGAGTTCCATCTCCCGGCGCCGCAGCTCCGAGACGTCCCGGCACAGCACCAGCGCACCAAAGCGCTGCTGTTCATCCCGCAGCGGGATGGCCCGCAGTGACAGGCTCACACCACGGGATTCGATCTCACTGCGCCACGGCATCCGCCCCGTCACAACCAGCGGCAGCGTCTCGTCCACGAGTCTCCGGTCCTTCAGCAGCCCGGCGGTCACCTCGGCCAGGGAACGGCCTTCCAGCGACTCTCCGTCGCCCAGCCGCCGGAAAGCCGACACCCCATTGGGGCTTGCGTACTGCACAATGCCCTCGGCATCGAGCCTGATCAGACCGTCCCCCACACGAGGCGCGCCGCGGCGCGAACCGGTGGGCGAGGCAAAGTCGGGCCACAGTCCCAGCGTTCCCATCCGGAGGAGATCGTAGGCGCACTGCCGGTACGTCAGCTCCAAACGGGACGGCATCCTGGAACTGGACAGGTCCATGTGAGTGGTCACCACGGCCAGGGTCCGGCCGTTGCGGACCATCGGCACAGCCTCCACCCGCAACGCCATGTCCGTGCTCCAGTTGGTCTCGCCGGACCGTTCGATGGCACGGCTGCTCCAGGCCTTGTCCACCAGCGGCTGCAGGTCCTGCCGGATGGGCTCGCCCACAAAGTCGCCGTGGAACACGGTGTGCGTGGTCGACGGCCTGACGTGCGCCAGCGCCACATAGCCGTGATCCGGGTGCGGGAACCACAACGCCAGGTCAGCGAACGCCAGGTCAGCGACCATCTGCCAGTCGCCCACCAGGAGGTGCAGCCATTCGGCATCGCCCGGCCCGAAATCAGCGTGTTCCCTGATGGGGTCCGTAAAGATTGCCACTGCACCTCCAGTTACGACGCCGGGATTCCTAGCGTCGGACGATTGACCTCAAGAGCCTCAATGCTACCGACAGTGACGCCATATCGTCGGCTTCGAGCGAGTTGACCTCGTCAAACATACTCTTCGCCCTGCCCAGCTGCTCGGCATTCTGGCGTTCCCAGTCCTTCAGCCTGTCCTCCGCAGAGTCCCCGGACGCTGTTGACTCGAGTACCGCCGTCGTCATGTCCGAGACGGTGGAATAGAGGTCATCCCGGAGTGCGGCCCTGGCCAGTGCCTGCCACCTGTCCTGGCGCGGCAGGCTGCTGATCCGTTCCAGCAGCGAGTCAGCGTGGAAGCGGTTGAACACGGTGTAGTAAACCGCCGCAATCTCCTCCACCGGTTCCTTACGGGCATGCACGATCTTGGCGATGTCCAGCAGGGCAAAGCTCTCGAAGAGCTCCGCCCAACGGAAGGCAAGCCCATCCGGAAGTTCCCACCCGTGCGCGGTCTCCAGCCAGCTGACAACGCGGTCACGGTCATCTCCACGGAGATAATCCAGCAGCCGCGCGCGCATCGGGTCCAGGAGCGGCTTGAATTCGGCCACGGTCACCGCGATGGGCCGGGACGTGCCGCCCTGGGCCAGCAGCCACCGGACAGCACGGTCCAGCAGGCGGCGGATGTCCAGGTGGACGGTGCTCCAGTGTTCGGTGGGGAACGACGCCGGCAGGCTGTTCAACTCCCCCACCATGGTGTTCAGGTCGAAGATCTCGCGGAGCGCCACGAAGGACTTGGCCACAGCCACCTCCGTGGCCGAGGTTTCCTCCATGGTGCGGAAGGCGAACGTGATGCCGCCCATGTTGATCATGTCGTTGGCCACCACCGTGGCAATGATCTCGCGCCGTAGTGGATGGGTGTCCAGTTCGGCGTCGAACCGTTCCCGCAGCTGCTGCGGGAAGTACGCACGCAGCGTCGCGCGGAACCAGGGATCGTCGGCGAGGTCGCTGTCACGCAGCGCCGATGCCAGCTCGATCTTCGCGTAAGCCGCCAGCACCGAGAGCTCCGGTGACGTCAGCCCCTGCCCCTGGCTGAGGCGCTCCCGCAGCGTTTCAGTGCTGGGCAGCGCTTCCAGTTCACGCTTCAGGTCAGCCGACTTTTCCAGCCAGTCCATCAGGCGCTCATAGCTGGGGCTCCACTCGGCCACGCGCATCCGGTCGTTCAGGAGCAGAATGTTCTGGTCCACGTTGTCCTCGAGGACCAGCCGCCCCACCTCGTCCGTCATGGAGGCGAGGAAGCCTGCCCGTTCCTCCGGGGACAGTTTGTCCGCAGCCACCATCCGGTCCACAAAGATCTTGATGTTCACTTCATGGTCGGAGCAGTCGACGCCGGCCGAGTTGTCGATCGCGTCGGTGTTCAGGATGACGCCCTGCAGGGCAGCTTCGATGCGGCCGCGCTGCGTCATGCCCAGGTTTCCGCCTTCGCCCACCACCTTGACCCGCAGGTCCTTGCCGTCCACGCGGATGGCGTCGTTGGCCTTGTCACCCACGGAGGCGTTGGACTCGGTGCTGGCCTTGACGTAGGTTCCGATCCCGCCGTTGTACAGAAGATCGGCGGGGGCGAGCAGAATGGCGCGGAGAAGCTCCGGCGGGCTCAGCTCTGTGGTCGCCTCGGGCAGGCCCAGGGCCGCCCGGACCTGCGGCGAGACCGGAATGGACTTGGCCTGGCGGGCGTACACGCCGCCGCCTTCGCTGATGAGGGATTTGTCGTAGTCGTCCCACGAGGACCGCGGCAGTTCGAACAGCCTCCGCCGTTCCACGAACGACGATTCCGTTTCCGGTGCGGGGTCAAGGAAGATGTGCCGGTGGTCGAAGGCTGCCAGCAGCCGGATGTGCCGGGACAGGAGCATGCCGTTGCCGAACACGTCGCCGGACATGTCCCCCACGCCCACCACGCTGAACGGCTGGGTCTGGGTGTCCACGTCCAGCTCGCTGAAGTGGCGTTTGACCGACTCCCAGGCACCACGGGCCGTGATTCCCATGGCCTTGTGGTCATACCCCACGGACCCTCCGGAGGCGAACGCGTCACCGAGCCAGAACCCGTATTCGGCCGCCAGCCCGTTGGCGATGTCCGAAAACGTGGCCGTCCCCTTGTCCGCCGCCACCACAAGGTAGGAATCGTCGTCGTCGTGCCTTACAACGTCCGACGGCGGCACTACAGTTTCGCCCTCAGCTCCCGCGACAAGGTTGTCAGTGAGGTCCAACAGACCCCGGATGAACGTTTTGTAGCTCTCAACACCCTCAGCCATCCAGGCCGCACGGTCCGCTGCGGGGTCGGGCAGCCGTTTGGCGAAGAAGCCGCCCTTGGCGCCGGTGGGAACGATGACGGCGTTTTTGACGGTCTGCGCCTTCACCAGGCCAAGGATCTCCGTCCGGAAATCCTCGCGCCGGTCAGACCAGCGCAAGCCGCCGCGGGCCACCTTGCCGAAGCGGAGGTGGACGCCCTCGACCCGTGGGGAATAGACCCAGATTTCGAACATGGGCCGCGGGAACGGCAGACCCTCAATCCGGGCAGGATCGAGCTTGAAGCTCAGGTGCGTCTTGTACTGGTAGTAGTTGGTGCGGAGGGTCGCCTCGATCAGGTTCGCCAAGGTCCGCAGCACACGGTCGGCGTCGAGCGTTGCCACCTCTTCAATGGCAGCTGACAGCTCGCCGCGGACTTTCTCCTGCGCCGCAAGGCGCTCGGTCCCACTCAGGGCGGGATCGAACCGGGCCGCGAAAAGAGCCGTCAGGGCCTTGGTGACATAGGGATTGGCGAGCAGCGTGTCCGCCATGAAGCCCACCGAGTTGGTGTTCCCCATCTGCCGCATGTACCGGGCGTAGGCCCGCAGGACGGTGATCTGGCGCCACTGCATCCCCTCACGCAGCACCAGCCGGTCAAAACTGTCCGACTCGACGGCGCCGGATACGGCGGCACCGAACGAGTCGGCCAGCAGCTGTCCGGTGGCCAGCGGATCAATGCCGGCAGGGTATTTCAGCCCCAGGTCGTACAGGAAAAAGTCCCGCTGGTCAGCCGTCTCGATCTCAAAAGGCCGCTCATCCAGCACCTCGAGTCCCAGATTGTGGAAGAACGGCAGGATCTGGCTCAGGCTCTTGGGTTCCAGCATGTACAGCTTGACGCGGGCGTCCTCTTCCAGCACTTCACCGGCACCCTTGGGCAAGTACACGTGGACGCCCGGCCGTTCCTGCCTGGCAGCGGCTGTGCGCTCGGCTTCAGCCCCGTATTTCTCGAACCGGGCGATGTCCTCCAGCGCGTCCTCAACCTCGTAATCCACGCGGTATCCGGCGGGAAAAGCCTCCGACCAGATCGCGGCGAGCTCCTTCGCCTGCTCATCAGCGCCGCGTTCCCGCAGGACTTCAGTGATGCCCTCACTCCACGAACGGGCCGCCCGGACCAGCCGCGCTTCAAGCTCATCAGCGTTGACGTGGCTGATCTCAGCGCCCTTGGGCAAGCGGATCCGGAAGAACAGGCGGGCGAGGGCCGATTCGGTCATCCGCGCCTCGTAGTCGATGGACTCCGCCTGGAACGTGGTCCGCAGTTCCTCCTCGATGCGGAGCCGGACATTGGTGGTGTACCGGTCACGCGGAAGGTAGACCAACGCGGACATAAAAC
This sequence comes from Pseudarthrobacter sp. RHLT3-21, assembly GCF_059383495.1. Taxonomy (NCBI): domain Bacteria; kingdom Bacillati; phylum Actinomycetota; class Actinomycetes; order Micrococcales; family Micrococcaceae; genus Pseudarthrobacter; species Pseudarthrobacter sp. RHLT3-21. The sequence goes on along the minus strand of NZ_JBWZCI010000001.1, from coordinate 167,515 downwards.
GGCCGTAGATGTCCGGCCGGAGGAACAGACGGGTCCGCCGCCGCTCCTGCAATCTCTGGATGCCGGTTGCGGTGGCCGCCAGGTCCTCGGTCTCGATCTGGAACAGCTCGTCGCGGGGGTACGTCTCCAGGATCCCCAAAAGGTCCTTGCCGGAGTGTGAGTCCGGCGGGAAGCCCGCATTGCCCAGCACGGCGTCCACTTTTTCGCGCACGATGGGGATGTTCCGGACGGATCCGGCGTAGGCACTGGTCGCGAACAGGCCGATGAAGCGGCGCTCGCCGTTGACGTTGCCTGCGGCGTCAAAACTCTTCACGCCGATGTAGTCAAGGTACGCGGGACGGTGGACCGTGGACCGTGAGTTTGCCTTGGTGATTACCAGCGCCTTCTTTTCCCGCGCCTTTTTTCGTCCGGCGTCGGTGAGGTGCTGCATGTGCGGAGCGCCCGGCTTCGCCCGGAGCAGTCCGAGACCGCTGTCTTCACGCAGCTCCAGCACATCTTCACCGTCGACGGTGGCCAGGTCGTACTCGCGGTATCCGAGGAAAGTGAAGTTGCCGTCGTCGAGCCAGCGCAAAAGGTCCTGCGCCTGCCGCAGTTCGGCAATCTGGGCCGGGTGGGACACCTGGTCCAGGCTCGCGGCAATCTGTTGGGCCTTGTTTCGCATCTTGGGCCAGTCTTCGACGGCGGCGCGCACGTCTCCCAGAATGCGGTCCAGCCCGTCCAGCAACGACGCCTTTGCCTCGTCGGAGACGCGGTTGATTTCCACGGCGATCCACGACTCCATGTGGGAGGCGTTTTCGCCTTGCGCGATGAGGTGCGACAGCATGGGCATCGCCGCGGTGTCACCGCTGGAGAGACCGATGTGGGACGGGACCCGATCAACCTTAACCAGCTGCCCCGTTTCCCGGTTCCGGGTCACCACGAACAGCGGATGAAGGACAAGTCCGATGGCGGCGTTCTGGCGCACAAGCTCGGCGTTGACCGAGTCAACAAGGAAAGGCATATCGTCCGTGACGACATAGACGACGCTGCTGTCCTCCTCGTTGACGATGGAAACCTGAGCCTGGCCCGGCTGCCGGTTCGCGGCGACACCGCGGTGGGTTTCCGCCCGGCTGGCCTGCACCTCCGGGGAATAAGTCCGTGCATCCTCTTCGGCAAGATGCTGGTAATAATCCGCCAGGAATCCCTCCCGGTCACCAATAGCCAAGGCTTGATCCTCCACGCTGGATCCAGACGACATCAACAAACGCCTCCATCACAAGTTTGATGCTGCACCGTTGCAGCTCCTACGGTGAGCCTAGCCCTTTCGCTGAAGCCCAGGTGTGGAAGAAAATACAGAGGATCTGGAGGATCGCTGGACAGGTGCACAAACCAATTCGGCGATCGCGTGCCTGAGCTTGGAATCCGGCGCCGTTTCGAGCAGCAGCGAGCCGCCGAGCAGCGCCGCGTCCGTTGCGGGGCTGTCCGCCGGCAGGAAGGCTGCGATCTGCGACGACGGGCCATACCGCCCCCACGCATCCTTCAGCTGGCGTTCCGGGGATCTCCCCACCGCCGCCGCCCGGACCTTGTTCATCACCACAACAGGCGACACATGCGGTACTGCCATCTCGAGCTCCGCGAGGCCGCGGACCAGCCGGGGAACCCCCACCGGATCGGCGGCCCCCACGGCATAGACGGTGTCCGCCAGTTCCAGGCTCCGCAGTGTCGCGGCATTCCGGCGCGGAGCCAACGTGTCGAAGCTGAGTTCCTCGTCCGCCTCCAGGCAGAAGCCGGTGTCCACAACCACGACGTCGGCGACCTCCTTCGCACGTTCCAGCACCAGCGACAGTGCTGCTGCCCGCAATTCGGTCCACCTGTCCGCCCGCGTGATCCCGGTAAGTACCCGGAAAGTCCCAAGCTTGATGGTGACCGGCGTGGCCACCTTCAGCAACGCATCGGCGTCGAGCAGCCCCTGGTCCGCAAGCCGGCAGGCCTGCGCGATCCCCGCAGATTCATCCAGCAGGCCCAGGACTGCCGCGATGCTGGCCCCGTAACTGTCGGCGTCGATCAGGAGCACGGACTTCCCATCCGCAGCCAGCTCCCCCGCGATGTTGGCTGCAACGAAGGTCCGGCCGGGTGAACCGGCGGGACCCCACACGGCAATGATCTTGCCCGCCCCGGAGGCCGGCGGCACATCCGCCTGGTCGGCGGGACGCTGGCGCAGAGCGGCACTGGTGTCCCCCAACCCGCTACCGAACGTCGTATCCTTGGCGGTTCCGGTCAGCTGGGCAACCACCTCGGCAATCCTGCCGGCAAGGGCGGCAGACTCCACTCCGGTCAGCGCAGATGCCACGCCGATCCCGCGCAGTCTGGCGGCCTCGTCGGCGTCATCCGTGAGGGCGATGATCGCCACGCCCACGGCGCCGAGCCGGTCAACGAGCGAAGCAGTCAGGCCCTCGCAGCCATCGGCCACAACCGCCGCCCGCGCCAGTCCGCTCTGGCAGGCGGCCAGCAGTTCAGTCAGTTCGGCGCAGCGCCGGACCACCGTGACGGGACCGTGGAGCCGCTCCAACCCGCCCACCACGTCCTCGCGGGCCTGGCCCACGGTGACAACTGGGATGCTCATCGGGCCCCGCCGCCCGGGTTCCACACCACTGAAATCTTGGCCTGGTTCGCCTGCGCGCCGAGAATAGCCGGCATCTGGCTGTCGGCTACCAGCACCATCAGCACCGTGTTGCGGGAGGACCCCAAGGCCGTGGAACCAGAGGTCACCTGTGCAATTTCCGCGCCGGGCAGCAGGAGCTTCGGCTCACTGAAACCGTTGCGCGCATCCGGCAAGGCAACCCAGACATCCACCCGGGTCCCGGCCACCGCCTGCGGCGACAGTGCTTCATCAATGGTCACGGCCACGGGCTTGCGGTCCAACGCATCCACAGTGGCCAGACTTTCCTTGGGCACCAACTGGTTCTTGCCGATTCTTTGGACCGCCACCAGCCCGTCCGGGAGCCCTGCTTCAACGGTGACGTAATGCTGTTCGGTCTCACCCAGGCGGACCTTGGCCCGGACCACATTGTCCGCGGTCAGCTTCTCACCCACTGCAATGGAGTCCCGGGCGGCGTAAACCTCGGTGGTCTGATCAGCGCTGCCAACCAGGGAGATCACTCCCACCACCGATGCCAGGACCAGCAGTACGCCAACCAGCAGGCGGGGATCCTTCCACGACGGCGGTTTCAGCCTGGCACCTGTAGTAGCTGCATCGTGGCTCATGCTCTTCTCCCCCTTGCTCAAGGTCCAGACGGTTGGCTGCGCCCGGACACCTCATTGTTGCGGCATGGGCCCCGGAACAAAAGTCAAAAGACCAAACAACATCAAACTGTGGATAACCGCACTAGATGGCACCTTCAATGGCAAAATGGAACTATGCCCAGATTCCTCACTCTCGCCGATGTTGCTGAACAGCTGCAGATCAACTCGCCGGCTGCCTACGCCCTGGTCCGCAGCGGAGAGCTGAAAGCCATCCAGGTGGGTGGCCGCGGGCAGTGGCGCGTCGAGGAAAAGATGCTGGAGCAATACATCGAAGAGCGTTACGCCGAGGCCAGCCGCATGATCCAGGAAGCCAAGGCCAAACAGGGCTGATCCAGGCCCGGGCGTCCGCCGCCGATACCGGCCTGGACCCGGGTCCTCGGAGTTTTTGTCCAGATAATCGCCTCAAATGGGCCGGTAATCTCGATTATCTGGACAAAAACTCTGGCCCACCTACAGTTCCCCTACACTCCATGACCGGAGGGCACCCAGCGCCGCAAAGGGAATCGTGGCAACCTGCCTGACCTGCGATGCCCGCCGGGACTCCCCGGGACTGACCAGCGCCAGGTCCAAAAAGTCACTGCCCACCCTGTCAATGACTCCGGCCAGCCCGGCGTCCCGTTCCGGCACGTGGCGCAGAGTAACGGCAAGTTCGGCCCGGTCCCGCGCGAGGCCCCGAAGCGCATGTGCCAATCCGATCCGGCGCCGCACCTGCGAAGTCTCGGCTACGGACACCCGCCCCAGGCCCGCGTAGCGCGCCACCGCGCGATACGGGATCAGGACCTGGTGACGCAACTCGTTCAGGACCAGGGCGTCGGCGCCGGCATGGCTCAGGGTTCCTTCGAAGACGCGCCCACACGCCAGGTGCACGGCCACGTGGCTGTTCAGGGAACCCCGTAGGCGGTCAGCCAGGGCCAGGGAGGCTGTTTCCGCTCTTGCCCGCTCAGAGATCTCGGCATCGACGGCCAGCCGCTCGCCCTCGGCGAACTGTGCCTCCATATCACTGAACAGAGCATCCCAACGCATGGGGCCAAGCGTAAGGTGCGGTTTCATTCGCGGTCAATTCGCCAACAACTTCACTCCAGTCTCTGGACAAACCCAACATAGCTACGTCAAACTGGTTCTAGATACATTAAACTACATCAAACTGCATCAAACATAAGATAGGAACACCATGACGGCAGGTACAGTACGCGGGCTCCGCGCAGACGCAGTCATGGCGGCGTCCATCCTCCTGTTGGGATTCTTCCTCTGCCTTGCCGGCAGGGGCATGGTGGATCGGTGGCAACTGTCCACAGCCCGCCGGCAAGGCCCGGACGTCGATGACCTTCTTGGTGCTGTGGCTGTTGCGGCAGGGCTGGCCATCGTGGCGTGGTGGATCTTCTCGATGATATTGGCATCAACGGCTGCCGTCCTGGACAGGTGCGGCAAGCGGCAGGCCGCCAACAGGGCAGGCAAGTGCTGCCCGGCATTCATGCGCCGGCTCGCTGTGGCCGCGCTGTCGGTGCAGCTGCTGTCGGCACCGTTGGCTCAGGCGGCCGTACCCCCGGCCGGACCCGCCTGGGTACCCACGCAGGAAGTGACCGTCCAGGACGTACCGGTCCACGGCGTACCGGCCCACGGCGTACCGGCCCAGAGCGCAGCCATCCGGGCCCAGTGGTATCCCACAAGCGGCCACCCGCAGATCCCGGAACCGGAGGGCACAGCTCCCGGGGACACAGGAGAACAGGCCACCCAGGCTCCTGCGGCTGCGGTCCGGCCCGACTGGCGTCCCAGCCCGCCGGTCCCGGACCCCGGACTAATGGCCGCCCAGCCTGTCCGTGCGGAACAGGGCACACCGCCGGCGTTGAGTGAAGTCACGGTGCTGGCAGGCGACACACTATGGGACATCGCATCCCGCCACCTGGGCCCGGCGGCTTCGGATGTGGACGTCGCCCTGCACTGGCCTCGCTGGTACGAGGCCAACAAATCCCAGATCGGCGAGAGCCCGCACGTCCTGCTGCCAGGGCAGATTTTGAAAGCACCTTCCACGGCCTAGCCGACGTTCCGATATTCATCAGTTCACGACTAAGGGGAATCACATGTACGCAGTTACGCCAATCCGCTCCGCCACGGCCAACCCGGGCCGCGCGGCAGCAGCCCGCCAGGTTCCGCTGCGCACCACTACCGCACCGGTCGCGCCGCTGCGTGCAGCAGACGAAAACTCCGAAATCCTGGCGATCACACGCAGTACCGTGCAGGCGGCCATGGAAGTCCTCGCCGGCATCCGGCCGATCCACCAGCTCGCCCGCCGCATGGATCCTCGCTGCCTCGCCGTTCTGCAGCACCGCTCGGCCCTGATCCGCCGCGAACAGGCCCGGTCTGCCTCGCCATACCTGGCCCGGCTGCACAGGAACTCCATCGTGCGCTCAGTCCGCGCCTGCGAGGTCGCCCCGGGTATTTATGAGGCAAGCGCCGTGGTGGTCGATGATGTCCGCGCCCGGGCGGTGGCGGTCCGGCTTGAACGCAGCAAGCAGGTCTGGCGCGTGACCGAGTTTATGGTCGGCTGACCGGTTGTCCACAATTGGCAGGAAGTGTTCACAGACGAAGAAGTGCCCGGAGCTAGATTGCTCCGGGCACTTCGTATGTCCCGCTAAGGCCTACAGGTTTGTTCCTGGAAACCGTGGCTGGATCAGCGGCGTTTTTTCTTGGCCGGACGCTTGGTGGCGTCCTGCGCTGCAGCCTTGGCCGGATTGCCGGACTTGGACGAGGAACGGGCCTCCAGCCGGGTCTCGGATGCGCCGTCTTCACCGGGAGCCGTGTACTGCAGCTGGGCAGGCTTCTCCGGCGCTTCCAAGCCGGCCGCGTGGATCTGCGGCTCAACGTGTTCGGTGTGGCCACCGGCTGCGTCCGGAACCACCACATCCTGGGCCGGAGTCACCTCAACTTCAAGGTTGAACAGGAAACCGACGCTTTCCTCGCGGATGGCCTCCATCATGCTCTGGAACATGGTGAAGCCCTCGCGCTGGTATTCCACCAGCGGGTCACGCTGTGCCATGGCGCGCAGGCCGATGCCTTCCTTCAGGTAGTCCATCTCGTAGAGGTGTTCCTGCCACTTACGTCCGATAACCGACAGCACCACGCGGCGTTCCAGCTCGCGCATGCTTTCGGAACCGATGGTCTCTTCCCGGGTCTGGTAGACCACGCGGGCGTCGGAGAGCAGTTCTTCCTTGAGGAATTCAACCGTGAGCTTGGACTTGCCACCGGCTTCCTCGATGATCTCGTCCGCTGTGACGCTGACGGGGTAGAGCGTCTTGAGGTTGGTCCACAGCTGCGTGTAGTCCCAGTCGTCGCCATTGCCTTCGGCCGTGGCGGAGTCGATCAGGGCGGTGATGGTGTCCTCCACGAAGAACTGGACCTTCTCGTGCAGGTCGTCGCCCTCCAGGATCCGGCGGCGGTCACCGTAGATGGCTTCGCGCTGGCGGTTGAGGACGTCGTCGTACTTGAGAACATTCTTGCGCTGCTCGGCATTGCGGCCTTCAACCTGGCCCTGCGCCGACGCGATGGCCCGGGAAACCAGTTTCGATTCCAACGCCACGTCGTCCGGGACGGAGCTGTTCATCAGCCGTTCGGCCGCGCCGGAGTTGAAGAGCCGCATCAGGTCGTCGGTCAGGGAGAGGTAGAAGCGTGATTCGCCGGGGTCGCCCTGGCGGCCGGAACGGCCACGGAGCTGGTTGTCGATGCGGCGGGACTCGTGCCGCTCAGTTCCCAGGACATACAGCCCGCCGAGGTTCAGCACTTCCTCGTGTTCGTCCTTCACGGACTGCTTGGCCGCCTCCAGGGCAGCCGGCCAGGCGGCCTCGTACTCTTCGGAATTCTCTTCCGGGTCCAGCCCGCGCTTGGCCAGGTCGGCCACCGCGGTGAATTCGGCGTTGCCGCCCAGCATGATGTCGGTGCCTCGGCCTGCCATATTGGTGGCCACCGTGACAGCACCCTTACGTCCGGCCTGCGCAACGATGGCCGCTTCACGGGCGTGGTTCTTGGCGTTCAAGACTTCGTGCCTGATGCCCTCCTTGGCGAGCAGCCCGGAGAGGTATTCGCTTTTTTCGACACTCGTGGTGCCCACAAGGATCGGTTGGCCCTCTTCGTGACGCTCGGCGATGTCCTTCACGACGGCCTCGAACTTCACCTTTTCGTTCTTGAACACCAGGTCTGACTGGTCGAGACGCTGCATGTCCCGGTTCGTGGGGATGGCCACCACGCCGAGCTTGTACGTGCCCATGAACTCGGCGGCCTCAGTCTCGGCGGTGCCGGTCATGCCTGCCAGCTTGGAGTACATGCGGAAGTAGTTCTGGAGCGTCACGGTGGCCAGGGTCTGGTTTTCGGCCTTGATCTCCACGGCTTCCTTGGCCTCGATGGCCTGGTGCATACCCTCGTTGTAGCGGCGCCCGGCCAGGATGCGCCCAGTGTGTTCGTCAACGATCAGCACTTCGCCGTCGAGGATGACGTAGTCCTTGTCCCGTTTGAACAGTTCCTTGGCTTTGATGGCGTTGTTCAGGAACCCGATGAGCGGAGTGTTCGCGGATTCGTAGAGGTTCTGGATGCCCAGGTAGTCCTCCACCTTTTCGATGCCGCTCTCGAGGACACCGACGGTGCGCTTCTTCTCGTCCGCCTCGTAGTCCGCGCCGGCCTTCAGGCGCTGCACTACCTTGGCAAATTCGCTGTACCACCGGTTGGTGTCGCCCTGGGCGGGGCCGGAAATAATGAGCGGCGTGCGGGCCTCGTCGATGAGGATGGAGTCGACCTCATCAACGATGGCGAAATTGTGGCCGCGCTGGACCAGTTCTGACTGGTCCCACGCCATGTTGTCGCGCAGGTAGTCAAAGCCGAATTCGTTGTTCGTGCCGTACGTGATGTCCGCGGCGTACTGCTGCCGGCGCACCGCGGGATCCTGGTTGGACAGGATACAACCGCTGGTCAGGCCAAGGAAGCGGTAGACCCGGCCCATGAGGTCTGACTGGTATTCGGCAAGGTAGTCGTTCACCGTGATGACGTGGACGCCATTGCCGGTGAGGGCATTAAGGTAGGCGGGCGCGGTGGCCACGAGAGTCTTGCCTTCGCCGGTCTTCATTTCGGCGATATTGCCCAGGTGGAGTGCGGCGCCACCCATAAGCTGGACGTCAAAGTGACGCATACCCAGGGTGCGGGACGAGGCCTCGCGCACGGCGGCGAACGCCTCCGGGAGGAGATCGTCCAGTTGCTCGCCGTCCTGGTGGCGGGCGCGGAGGTGGTCAGTTTCCTCGCGGAGCTCAGCATCCGTAAAGGTCTTGAACGAGTCTTCGAGCGCATTGATGGAGTCGGCATAGCTCCGCAGTTGCCGCAGGGTTTTTTTGTCACCCGTGCGGAGAAGTTTTTCGATAAGTGATGCCACGTGAAGATACTCCCAGTCTTATGCTGCCGAATTCTGGCGTTTTTAGTCTACGGGAGAGACACAGGCCACGTGGCCGGTGTTCCCTGAGAGCGGAGCGGGCCGGTGCGGTGATGCAGGGCGCCCGTAAGGGACTCAGCCAGGTCCCCGGCCGGACTGACCACGATGTCCCCAAGCTCCAGCCACTCGGCCATCAGCTCCAGCTCGGCTGCGAGTTCGACGGCGGTCCCTGGCGGTGCGCCCGGCTCGCCGTACGCGGACCTGACCAGCAGTTTTCCTGCCGCACGGTCCGCTTTAAGGTCCACCCGCGCCACGATGGTGTCGCCCAGGAGAAAGGGCAGGACGTAGTACCCGAAGCGCCGGAGGTGCGCGGGCGTGTAAATCTCGATCCGGTAGTGGAAACCGAAGAGTTCCTCCAGTCTGCGGCGCTCGAAGACGAGGGAGTCAAAGGGACTGAGCAGGGCCCGCCCAGCTGCCCGCCGCGGCCTGGCGGCGTCGGCATGGAGGTACACCTTCCGATCCCAGCCAGCGACAGCCACCGGCTCCAGCCTCCCAAGGCTGACCAGATGGTCCACCGAGGCGGCTGCCGCCTTGACCGGCGTGCGAAAGTAATCCGCGAAACACTTCACAGTTCCGATGCCATGGGCTTGCGCGGCCGCATCGATGAGCCGGTGCATGGCCTCAACAGGATCCGGCGTGGCTTCGCGGGCCAGCCGGCGCGGCAGTACCTTGGCTGTCAGCGTGTACTTTCGCTCGAATTGTTCGGTTCTGGACGCCGCGGAGATGATGCCGGCCTCGAACAGGTCTTCAAGCACGCGTTTGACGGCGTTCCAGTTCCATCCCCAGTTGTCGTCACGCCGGTCCTCCACGTGCCCGATGTTCGCCGTCAGTTCCACCGCCGTCATGGGCCGTCCGGCGGCGAGGGCGCCGAGGATCTTTCCGGCCATCGCGTCGCGCAGTTCCGGGTCCATGGCGGACGCACCCACCCACGTGCGTTTCTGCCACAAGCGGAGGTCCTGGAAGTGCTCGGGCCGGATGAAGCTGGCCTCGTGCGCCCAGTACTCCATCATTCGTCTGGGAGGCGAGTTGGCCATCCGTTGAAGAATGGTGCGGTCGTAGTTGCCGAGCCTTGAGAAGAAGGGCAGAAAGTGACTGCGGGACAACACGTTGACGGAATCGATCTGGACAAGCTGGATCCGGGCAAAGGTACGGCCCACCGTCCGTGAAGTCACGGGGCCGGCGGGCCGTCCTTTGTCGAGTCCCTGAGCTGCCAGGGCGATCCGCCGGGCCTGGTTAAGGCTCAGCGTCGCTGGCACATCAGTCCTTTCATTGAGGGGCGTAAACCACCCTAGACTTTTGCAGCCTCATCATCGGAGCGGTAGGCGAGGATTTTTTCTTCGACGGCGGTGTCCCCCGGTTCGCATTCGTGGTCCAGGGTGATCACGCCGTATGTCCAGCCACGGCGCCGGTAGACCACCGAGGGCGTGTTGGTGGCTTTGTCCACAAACAGGTAGAAATCGTGGCCCACGAGCTCCATGTTGTCCACAGCATCGTCAAGGGTGAGGGAGGCCGCAGGGAAGACTTTGCGCCGGATCAGCACCGGGGAGTCCCCTGCCGGAATGTCGTTCTCGACCTCATAGGGCGATCGTTGAACGGCCGGCGCCTGGGGTTCGCTGCGATGGCTCGCCTCGACGTAAAGGGGTTCACTGGCACTTGCGGGCTCCAGTGCCGCGGTGGCCTCACGTACTGCCTTGGGGGTGTGGCGCCCGTGGTGGACCTTCTTGCGGTCCTTGGCGCGGCGAAGACGTTCAAGCAGCTTGGTGTAGGCGAGATCGAATGCAGCGAATTTGTCTGCGGCGCTGGCTTCGGCACGGATTACGGGTCCCCGGCCCAGGACTGTCACTTCAACGGTGAGCTGGTCGCCGGTCTGGCGTGCATTCGTTTCCTTGGAAACCTTCGCGTCAACCCGTTGGACCTTGTCGCCAAGTGACTCGATCTTCGAGATCTTCTCACCGGCGTATTCGCGGAAGCGGTCTGAGACCGTCAGATTTCGTCCGCTGATCATAAACTCCATGGTGCCCTCCAAATGACTTCGGTGACACGACGGCGGCACATTGCAAGGCCGATCTGCTTGACAGTCGAGCCCCTTTCCGAGCCGCCATCGAAAGGTACAACTTGTTCTTGGTACCCACAACCGACGTTAGTTCATAGCCACCTGTTATTCATCCTTTCTTGGTTTATTTTTTTCTAAGACGGGAGCTTTCCGCCAGCTCCCGGGCCGGGCGATTCGCCGCCAGCTGAATCGGGCGGGCGTGTCGCGGCGAGGACCACCGCCCCCACCACCAGGGCTCCGCTGAGGTGGAGCGCGCGGGCTGCTTCCGCGAGTGTGGCCCCTGTGGTGAGGACGTCGTCGACAATGATGCAGCGGCGTCCTGCCACCCGCACGCCCTGGCGTCCCGGGACCTTCATGGACCCCCTGACCCGGCTCGCCCGGGCACCGCGGCCGAGTCCCTTTTGGCCTCCAGGCAGCCGCTCCAGTGCGGCGCGGCGCCGGGATTTCCGGATCACGTCAACCACCGGTGTTCCGGGAATGGTGCTCCCCCGCCGCAACGCTGCGAGCAGGAGGTGGACCGGACTGAACCCCCTCTTGACGTAGCCGGCCGTACTGCTGGGCACCGGAACCAGGCAGACGCCGTCGACGCCGGCCACGGCCGCGGCAATGCCCTGCCCCAGTCCCCGCGCCAGGACCGATGTGAGCTGGTGCTGGCCATGTCTCTTGAACGAAAGCACGGCCTGCGCCAGCTCCTCGCGGTACACCCCGGCCGCCACCACGGGAAGGATCAGACCGCCGTCGACGTTCATCAGGGCCGGCGCCTGTTCCTCTGCCCGGAACGGGTGCCTGGTCAGCCAGCGGATCTGGCGTTCGCACGCGACGCACAGGGCAAGGTCCTCGGCACCGCAGCAGACGCAGTCCACGGGAACGGCAAGTGCCAGCAGCTCGGCGGCCGCGGCGCCCATCTGGTCGGCGGCCCGCAGCCACCGGCTGCGGTGGCCTTCGCGATGCTTGGCGGACTGCAGCGGAGGCGGCAGGAGGTCCGGATCCACGCCTGCCATACTTCTAGCCGGGCTGCCCCCGGCGCCACGCGCAGCACGGCCACCGGATCGGCGCACAGGAGAGCGCGCGGGAGGGTGGCGCGCAGGAGGACATTCGGGCTGGACTTCGGTCACACCCCATGGTGGCCTCCGTGCCGCGGCCCCGGAACCCCCAGGCCGCGCTATGTGGAAAGCACCTGACATGAAAATTGCATCCCCACAGCGGAGCGAAGCGCCCCTCAGGAACTAACCGGGGAATGAGGGGTCGATGGGACCCTTGAGCTGGGGCGACCAGCCATTGCCCAGCCGCTGGAAGATGCCCTCGGCCGACTGGCCGTAGATTTCCTCCAGCCCGTTGCCGGCGCTGAGCCACACCAGGCCGGGCCACGGCGCCAGCTGCTGGGGCTGTCCGGACGTGAGCGACAGCAGCTCCGGCGCGACGTTCGAGCCTGCGGATGCTTTCATCACGGCAACTGTTGTGTCGTTCACCCAGACTCCCTGGTCCGGTTCGCCGGAAGCCACCAGGGTGATCGGGGCAGTCAGTTCCCGGGGAGTCCCGTCGGCGTTCCGGATGATCCCGGCAATCTGCACCTTCGTCTTGCCGTTCTGTTCCGTAATGACCAGCGCCCGGACACCCTCACGGGAAATCCTCAGCTCCTTGACGGTTTTTCCGGCCAGCCAGGACGGCGTGAGGGTAACGGTGGGAACAGCGGCACCTTCGGCCACACCGATGGGCCGGTAGGCCACGACTTCCGTACCGCCGGTTGCTCCCGGCCCTGCGGCCCACACCCAGTCATAAAGACTGAAGGAAGGGTGCGTGATGGTGCTGCGCGTTGTCAGCGCCCGAGCGGGCTGCCCCGGCACCATGCTGTAGAGCGTCGTCCGGCTTTCGTTGAGGAAAGCCACGGTCTGGGAGACCGGGGATTCCGCCGGGTAGCGGGGCCCGAGGGAGGAAACAGGCTGCATATCCGGCAGCGGGGACACCCTGTTGTTTTCGTAGCGAACCAGCTCATTGCCGCTGACGGCGATCTCGCGGACCGGCACGTTTTTGTCCCGTACCGGGGGCAGCACAGAGCCGTTGTCCTCGACCCGGACCAGGTCCTGGTTGGCGTGCAGTTCCACACTAACGACGTCGGGCTGGTTGCGGAACGTGAGGGCAAGCTGTGTCTGCATGCGGAGCCTGTCCTCCGTGGACGCCTCTGTGAGTTCCTTGGCTGTGAGGTCCACCTGCGCGGCTCCGGACACCACCGGAACCGATTCGCGGGCAAGTTTGATACCGGACGGGAAGGCGCTCACCACAGCGCCCCGAAGGTATGGCGCGGGGCCGGCAAGCAGGGCGCTGGTCATGGCTTTGACGGTCTTGTTCTTGATGAACCAGCGGACGTCGGGCACAGCATAAGTGAAGCTGGGATCGTAGAAGTAGATGGGGTAGGCGCCGTAGATGACCTTGAAGGTTTCCTCCGGGATCGCTGTTCCGTCCGGGATGGCCGAGATCCGCCATTCGCCGTCCACCTGGGTGAGTGTGGCCGGGATGTTCTCTATGGTGCCCTCGGGCATCTGGGTGGCGATGCCGTCAACATCCACGCTGTAAGCAACGTCCAGCTGGTAGTTGTAGACGTTGTCGACGCCGGTGCCCACCACTTTCGCCTCGCGGTACACCAGCGCGCGCTGGTCGGGTTTCCAGGACACTGACGCTGCCTGCGTCAGGTATTCGCGGGCCACCGCGTAGTCACCCTCGTATCCGGTACCGGCACGGTAGAAGTAATCAATGACGTTTTCCGGAGTAGCCCCGGGCTGGGGCGCGGCAGGGAGGAACACAGGCGCATTGACGTTTCCGGCGCTGCCTTCCGCGCTCTTCCCCACCGGCCCGGCGGTGGGAATCCGCGCGCACGAGGCCAGCAGGAGGACAACGACGAGCAGCACAACGCTCCGCTTCAGCATTGCCCGAATTCTTAGTCCCATCATGAAGACTCCTTCGGTGTCGCGGCGGTCCCGGACGGGGCGCGTCCGGTGCCCTGGCCACGCCCGCCAGCGGTGGAACCAGACGCCCCGGTGGGGCCAGGCCCCAGGACCAGGACGTTCTTCGCGTGTGGCACGTCTGGGAGGATGATGTCCTCCGGCTCAAGCTGCACGGGTGAGCGGTCGATCTCCTCGCCCTGGCGTAAAGGAATGGTCAGCCGGAAGTTGGCCCCTCTGCCCTTGTTTCCCCATGCCTGCAGCCAGCCGTTGTGGAGCTTGGTGTCCTCCATCGCGATGGACAGGCCCAGGCCGCTGCCTCCTGTGGTGCGGGCCCGGGCCGGATCCGCACGCCAGAACCGGTCAAAGACCCGGGCGGCTTCGGCCGGAGTCATGCCGATCCCGTGGTCCCGGACAGCAACGCCCACCGCTGACTGGTTAGCCGCAACAGTCACGGTGACCGGCCGGCCTTCGCCGTGCTCCACCGCATTCAGGATGAGGTTCCGCAGGATCCTGTCGATCCTCCTGGCGTCCATTTCCGCGACAATTCCCTCGGCTGGCGCCTGGAGAATGATCTCCGAGCCGTACTCGGCCGCGACAGGCGCTGCTCCGTCAATGACGTGGGCGATCACCTGCAGGATGTCCTCGGGCTCGGCATCGAGCATGGCCACGCCGGCGTCGAAACGGGAGATCTCAAGCAGGTCGGCCAGCAGCGACTGGAACCTCTCCACCTGGTTGTACAGGAGTTCGGCGGAGCGCTTGTTGATGGGGTCGAAGTCGTGGCGTGCGTCGTACAACACTTCCGCGGCCATTCGCACCGTGGTCAGTGGCGTGCGGAGCTCGTGGGAGACATCGGAGACAAACCGCTGCTGCATCTGGGACAACATGGCCAGCTTGGTGATCTGCTCTTGGAGACTGGCGGCCATGTGGTTGAAGGATGCCCCGAGGCGGGCCACCTCGTCTTCGCCTTTGACCACCATGCGCTCCTGTAATTGGCCGGCCGCGAGCTTCTCCGACACCAGGGCAGCGTGGCTGACCGGGCTGACCACGTTGCGGGTGACGTACCAGGCGATGGCCCCGATCATCAGCACCAGCACCGCACCGCCGGCCAGGAGGACGCCCTGGATTTCGTCGAGCGTCTGCTGGGCAGTGTTGACGTCATAAATCAGGTAGAGCTCGTACACTGTGCCGTTGAATGTCACCTTGTTTCCTACCGCGATGCCGGGCCTGTCCTCGGTTCCCACCGGGATAATGGTGGATGCCCAGTACTGGTCCTTGCCCGTTTCCTGGACCGCCGTGCGGAGTCCAGGCGGGATGACGCTGACGGTCAGTTGGTCGGACGCCCGGGACTCCACCCAGCGGTTCCGGGGTTTGGTCTGTTCGGGCATGGCCTCAAAGACGTACCGCCGCTGGATCACGGAGCCGCGCCCCTCCACCGCGTTCAAGGTGTCGTAGACGAGGGTGATGACGCTGGACTGGTCGGTGACCTGGGCGCCGTCGAACGTCTCCTGGACCTGCTTGACGTAGTAACGGGTTTCGGATTCGGCCTGCGTAAGGCGTTCCTGGAACAGGTTGTTGGCGATCTGGTTGGACAGGTAGGCGCCCACGGCGCCAAAGGATGTCACGGCCAACAGCAGGGTGGTGAGGACGGTCCGGAACTGCAGGGACCGGCGCCAGCGCCGCCGCAGGGACCGCCCGGCAAAGCGGACCGCAGGGATGAACCGGGTCACGCCCATCTGGACAAGACGGCCCACCCGTAGCCCCACGATTACTCCACGGCGCCGCCAGATCCGGGCCCGGAACGGCAGCGTCGCCAGCTCCGCGGGCAGTGCATCAGTATGCTCCGGGCCCTTGGCTGCAGCAGGGTCCGGGGCGCGGTGCGCTTCTGGTCCTGAGGGCTCAGGAACCTGCTTTGTAGCCGACACCACGAACCGTCAATACAACTTCGGGAGCTTCCGGATCCCGTTCAATTTTTGACCGGAGGCGCTGGACATGGACGTTGACCAGCCGGGTGTCCGCCGCGTGGCGGTAGCCCCAGACCTGCTCCAGCAGCAGCTCGCGGGTGAACACCTGCCATGGCTTCCGTGCCAGGGCCACGAGGAGGTCAAACTCCAGGGGCGTCAGGGAAATCCGCTCATCGGCACGCTTGACGGTGTGGCCGGCGACGTCGATGGTGATATCTGCGATCCGCAGCGTTTCAGGCGCCTTCTGGTCGCCGGGCCGCAGGCGGGCACGCACGCGTGCCACCAGTTCGGCGGGCTTGAAGGGCTTGGGTACGTAGTCGTCTGCGCCGGACTCAAGGCCGCGGACGACGTCGGACGTATCCGACTTGGCGGTGAGCATCACGATGGGGACGTCCGATTCGGAGCGGATCTGCCGGCAGACCTCGATGCCGTCCACGCCGGGAAGCATCAGGTCAAGCAGTACGAGGTCCGGCTTCGATGAACGGAAAATATCCAGCGCCTGGCCGCCGTCGGCGCAAAAGACCGGCTCAAAGCCGTCATTGCGCAGAACAATCCCAATCATTTCGGCCAGCGCTTCGTCATCGTCAACTACCAGAATGCGTGCCTTCATAGTTATATATTCCCTTATTGAACAGGGTTTGTCCTGTTGAACGGCCTTACGGCATGGCGCAACGCTATGACGCTCGACGCCGGAACTATAGGCTGGCACGACGCGGACAGTCCCGCACGGGGGAAGGAACACGGTGCCACACCAGGATCCGAACATGCAGCAGCCGCATCCTGCCGGCGAGGCCGGGAGGGGCCAGTCTCCAGGGAGCCAGCCTCCGTGGAGTCAGGCTCCGAGGGAACAGCCTCCGTGGGGGCCACAGCCCGGCCCGGCACAGCCGCCTCAGGGTGGCCCCCCGGCTTGGGGCACTCCCCCGCACAACCCCTACGGCGCTCCGCCGCCCTACCAGCAGCCCCGTTATGTGGCCCCGCCCAAACCCGGCATCATTCCCCTGCGCCCGCTGATGTTCGGCGAGATCCTGGACGGTTCATTCCAGGCGATCCGGCGCAATGCCGAGGCCATGCTGGGCGCCGCGCTGCTGGCGCAGACACTCGCCGCAGTGCTGACGGCAGTCCTCACGGCATTCTCGGCCACGTCCGCGGCGTCGCTGGAGACCTGGGCGGAAGGCCTGACAGAGCAGGATCTGGTCCCGGTGGTGCTCACCTTCGCGTCCGGCGTCCTGCTCGTCTCGGTACTGACCGTTTTCCTGTCGGCAGTCCTTCAGGGCGCCATGGTGGTGCCGGTAGCCAGATCCGTCCTCAACCGCCCTACCGGGTTCAGGCAGATGTGGTCGCTGGCGCGGTCCCGTGCGGGAGCGCTGATCCGCCTCGCGGCGCTGCTGGTCGGCGCCGGTCTCCTCGTGGCGCTGCTGTTTGTGGCGTTGGCAGTACTGCTGGTCGGCACCGTAGGTGGAGTGGGCGCCCTGATCCTGATCCCGCTGGGTCTGGTGTGCTTTGTGCTGTACGTCTGGATCTATATCAAGCTCATGGTGGCGCCGGCCGCTGTGGTGGTGGAGGAGCTCGGGGCGCTGGCCGGCATACGCCGCTCCTGGGAACTCACGGGCAACAGCTGGTGGCGGCTCCTGGGCATCACGCTGGTGGTAGGCATCATGGTGGGGGTGATCGCCCAGATCGTCACCATTCCGGTCTCGCTGCTCTCCGGCTTTTACACCGGCGTGGTGTCACCGCACGGCGGTGCCGAGCAGGCGATCACGGCCGCCGTAGTGGCGGGCGTTGCCACCGCCGTTATCGGTGCGGTGGTCGGAGCGGTGGGGTTCGCCTTCCAGACCTCCGTGATGGCGCTGCTCTACCTTGATCTCAGGATGCGCCGGGACGGCCTGGATATCGCCCTGCTCCGGCTGCTGGAATCGGGCGCAGATCCCGACGGCGTCCCGGGCCGCGGCGTCCCGGTCTACAGGGCAGGACCCGGTCAAAATCCGTGGCCGCCCTACGTGGCGCCGCCAAACGGGACGCCGCCAAACGGGACACCGCCAAACGGGACGCCGCCCGGCGGGGCATGGCCCGATGGCCGCTGAACCACCGGTCCTGCCCGGCCGCGATGAGGCCCGCCGCTGGGCCGAAGAAGAACTTGCCAAGCCGGAATACCGTGACGCGGCCCCCGGCTGGCTGGACAGCGTGTGGGCGGACATCCTGGACTGGCTGCGGTCCCTGGACAGCGGCTCCGGTCCGGACAGCACCGTGGCGGCGCCGTGGATCGGTGTGGCCATCGCCGTGCTGATCGGCGCCGCGGTCATCCTGGCCCGCCCGCGCCTCAACGCGAAGGCCAAGCGTGCCGGGGACGTGTTCGACGCCGACGCAACAGTCAGCGCCGCGGCTTACCGCGGGCGCGCGGCGGCCGCAGCCGCAGCCGGCAACTGGAGTGCCGCCGTCGTGGACTGTTTCCGTGCGCTGGTGCGCACCGCCGAGGACAGAGCTGTGCTCGACGTGCGGCCGGGCCGGACCGCCGACGAGGTGGCACACGAACTGGCAACACCGTTTCCGTCCGAGGCCGGCCGTCTGACGGAAGCTGCGCGGACTTTCGACGGGATCCGCTACGGAAATGAGTCCGCCGGCCAGAACAACTATGCCGCAGTGCGCGAGCTGGATTTTGCCCTGCAGTCCCTCACGCCGGCGAGCGCCGCCCTGCCCGCTGAACATGACGAACCGGCGGTTCCCCGGTGACGCACACGGCAACGACGCCGGATGGTCTGACGCCTAATCTGCTGACGCCGGGTGGACCGGAGACGCAGCCGGGTTCCGCAGTTGCCGTCGGGGCCGGGGCCGCTGCCGGGTCCTGGCTCCGGCGGCACCGCGGCAGGGCAGCGATCGGTGCGGCGGCCGCCGTCGGACTGGCGGTGGTCATTTCCACCCAGCTCGCGCCAAAGGGTGATGTCCTACCCCTCTCCGTCCACAACGCCGGGCCGGACGGCGCCAGGGCGGTCAGCGAGATACTTGCCCGCCACGGCGTCGCGGTCAACGATGTTGAATCCTTCGACGACGCCCTGGCGGCACTCTCGGACCGGCCAGATGCGACCCTCCTCCTGTACGACCGGAGCGGTTTCCTGGACCGGTCACGGCTGGAAGAGCTGACCGCGCGCGCGGGACGGGTGGTGCTCGTGACGCCGCGGCTGGGCTCGCTGACGGCCCTCGATACCGGCATCAGCCAGGCGGGCGTGGTGCCGGAGTCAACGGCGCTCCTGGAACCGGGCTGCGGTCTCAGCGGTCCCGCGGCTGCGGGTGCTGTCTCCGGAACCGGCGGCTTCCTGTACGACGGCGGCACGGCTTGCTACCGCCCGCCGGGAAGCGCCGCCGGGCTGCTTGCCGGCACGGACGACGGCGGCCTGACGGTCCTGGGCAGCACCGCGCTCCTCAACAACGGCGGGCTGGACGAGCATGGCCATGCCGCGCTGGCCCTGCGGACGTTGGGCAGCTCAGAGGATCTTGTCTGGTACCTGCCCGGGCTGGGCGACGCGGCCGCCACGGAGTCAACGCAGACACTGGATGACCTCGCGCCTGACTGGGTGGCTTTCCTGGGGCCATGGCTGGTCTTTGTGGCCGTGCTGGCCATCGTGTGGCGGGGGCGCCGCCTCGGCCCGCTCGTCTTTGAACCGCTCCCGGTGGTGGTCAAGGCCGTGGAGACCGCCGAAGGCCGTGCCCGCCTCTATCAGGATTCCCACGCACTGGACCGGGCGCGGGACAACCTTCGGGCTGGCACCCTGGTTCGTCTGGCGCAAGCTCTTCGACTCGGATCCCAGTCCACTGCCGACGACGTCGTGCAGGCAGCGGCCCGGCACCTGGGCCGGCCGGCCACCGATATCAACGGCCTGATCCAGGAACAGCCCGGGACCGCCTCCAGGCTGGTGCACTGGTCACAGGAACTGGACAAACTAGAGAACGAGGTCAGGACCCGATGAACGAACCGTACGGCGCCCCGCAGATCATGGATTCTTCCCCGCAGACGCTGGATCCTGCCCGGCAGGCACTCCTGGACGTCCGCCACGAGGTTGCCAAGGCTGTGGTGGGCCAGGATGCCACCGTCACGGGACTCCTGATCGCACTGCTCTCCCAGGGTCACGTGCTCCTCGAAGGCGTGCCCGGGGTGGCCAAAACACTCTTAGTACGGGCGCTGTCCGCCGCGCTGAGCCTGGACACCAAACGCGTACAGTTCACCCCTGACCTGATGCCCGGCGACATCACCGGCTCCCTGGTCTATGACTCGCACACCTCGGAATTCAGTTTCCGCGAGGGACCGGTTTTCACCAACATCCTGCTGGCCGATGAAATCAACCGGACGCCGCCGAAAACGCAGGCCTCCCTGTTGGAAGCCATGGAAGAGCGACAGGTCTCCGTGGACGGAATGTCCCGGCCGCTGCCGGCGAACTTCCTGGTGGCGGCAACCCAGAACCCGGTGGAGTACGAGGGCACCTATCCCCTGCCAGAAGCCCAGCTGGACCGGTTCCTGCTCAAGCTCACCATGCCGCTGCCCGGCCGGACTGACGAGGTGGAAGTGATCCGGCGGCACGCGGCCGGCTTCAATCCGCGCGACCTTGCCGCCGCCGGTGTCCGGGCGGTGGCCGGCGCCGAGGACCTCGAACGGGCGCGGCAGGCTGTGGCCACCGTTGCCGTCGAACCGGAAATTATTGGCTACATCGTGGACCTGGTGCGTGCAACCAGGCAGGCGCCGTCGTTCCAGCTGGGCGTTTCGCCCCGCGGCGCAACTGCCCTGCTTAACACCTCCCGCGCCTGGGCATGGCTGTCCGGCCGCAGCTTCGTCACCCCCGACGACGTCAAGGCACTGGCGCTGCCGTGCCTGCGCCACCGGGTGGCCCTGCAGCCTGATGCCCAGATGGACGGGGTCCGCGTGGACGACGTCCTGGGCAGCATCCTGGCGTCCGTCCCCGTCCCCCGCTGATCCGGTTGCACATGGCACTCTCCGGACGGTTTGTCCTGCTGGCACTGCTGGGCCTGGTGCCGGTGCTGCTGTTCCCTGGCTGGGGAACGGTCCTGGGCGTGGTCGTGGCACTCGCCGCGCTCCTTGGCCTGGACCTTGTCCTGGCCGCTTCCGCGCGGGCCATCAACGTCACACGCGCCGAACCCGGCAACGTGACGCTGCACGGCACGGCCGCTTCGGTCCTCACACTGCGCAACGGTGGCCGGCGTCGCCTGCGCGCCACCGTCCGGGACGCGTGGCAGCCGTCTGCCGGGGCCGTGAATCCGGTCCAGGACCTGGACATCCCCGCCTTGGAAAGCCGCCGGATGACAGTCCGGTTACAGCCGGTCCGCCGTGGCGACATGGGCGCCCGGCACGTCACTGTCCGCTCCCAGGGACCCCTCCGGCTTGCGGCACGCCAGCGCACGTTTGACTGCACCGGCCTCCTGCGGGTCCTGCCGCCGTTCCATTCCCGCAGGCACCTGCCGTCGAAACTCAGGAAACTCCGCGAACTCGACGGCAAAGCCGCCGTGCAGATCCGTGGTGCCGGCACCGAATTCGACTCGTTGCGGGACTACGTCCGCGGGGACGACGTCCGGTCCATCGACTGGCGCGCAACCGCCCGCCGGTCCGCCGTCGTCGTCCGCACCTGGCGTCCGGAACGCGACCGGCGCGTGGTGATCATGCTGGATACGTCCCGTACCTCGGCGGCGAGGATCGAGGACGAACCCCGGCTGGATACCGGTATCGAAGCGGCGCTCCTGCTGGCGGTGCTGGCCGAGCGTGGCGGTGACAGGGTGGACTTTCTGGCTTACGACCGCCGTCCGCGCGCCAGGGCCGGCTCCGCCACCACCGGCAACCTCCTGGGGCAGCTGGTGCAGGCAATGGCGCCCCTCGAGGCCGAACTGATCGAGCTTGACTGGTCCAGCCTCCCCGGCCAGATCCGGGCGGTCTCCGCCCACCGGTCCCTGGTGGTGCTGCTGACGGCGTTGGACGGCGGAGCGCCGGAGGAAGGGCTCATTCCCGTGGCCGCGCAGCTCGCCCAGCAGCATGTTGTGGTGGTGGCAGCCGTCCGTGATCCCATGCTGGGGCAGATGCTGCGGGAGCGTGAGAACGCCGCCGGTGTATTCCGGGCGGCAGCGGCCGAACGCGTACTCCTGGAACGGGCAGCGGTCAGCGCCGAGCTCCGGCACCACGGGGTGGAAGTGGTGGATGCAGAGCCACACCAGCTGCCGCCGCAGCTTGCCGACATGTACATCCGGCTCAAGGCGGCCGGTAGATTGTGAATCACTGCAGCGCCGCTGACGGTACCGGCCAGGAGGTCACAATGAACGTCCCTATTTACCAGCGGGCCCTGGGCGAGGACTTCGCGCGGCTGCAGCCTGAGCTGCAGGACTACTTCTCACTGGCGCCCGGCTCGGGGCACTACGGCGTCGGGGAGGGCGTGTTCGACGTTGTAGGCTGCCGGCAGGCGTGGCTGCGGCCGCTGCTCAAGCTCACCTCCGGGGAGGACGCGTTCTTTCCGGATTACGGCGAAGGCATCCCCTTCCGGATCGAAAACCATGCGCACCAGGATCCGTTCGGCCGCCCCAGCCTCACTGCCCGGCGGGAAATCCGCTTCCCCGGGCACCTCCGGATCTTCCAGGACACCACCAGCCTCGTGGATTCCGACGGCGGCCCGCGGCTGGTGGACTACCTGGGCCGTTTCCGGCGCATGGTGACCGACCTCAAGCTCAGCGTGACGGACGGGGGCAGGCTGCGCGGCGTTTCCGAAGCGTCCCGGCTGTTCCTTGGCCCCCTCCGCCTGCCGCTGCCGGCCACGGTGGATGCCAAGGCCTACGCCGAGCAGTGGTGGGACGGTGCCGCCGGCGAGCATGGGCAGCACCGGATCCAGGTCAAGGTCATCCAGCCGCAGATCGGGCTGGTCCTGGTCTATGCGGGCAGCTTCGACTACCGCCTGCGCCCATACATCGGCGGCAGTTCGGCGCAGAGTTTCCTGCCCCGCCACGCCCAGCCGGACCGTTGGGAAAACCGGACGTAGCCGTGCGCCCGCTCAGCCGTGCGCGCGCTGGTTCAGGCCGTCGGCCACCTGGGTGAGCCGGCCCAGCACCGCTGTGGCCGTGGCCGGCGTGTGCCCGGCAAGTCCCGCCGAGGTGGTGACCCGGATGCTGCCCAGGGACGACGCCGGCAGGCCCAGCTGGTGCCACGGCCGCCACACGGACTCAACGACGTCGGCTGCCTTGGGCAGCGTGCCGCGGTTAGCGTCCAGCGCGCCGGCCCAGATCCGCTTGCCTGCCTCCACTGCTGTGGCCAGCTGCTCCCACTGCCGTGTGGTCAGGGCCCTCAGCGGCACGGCCACGCCGTCGGCGCCGGCGGCAATGATCCGGTCGATCGGGGCCTCAATCTCCGGGACGGACACAACAATTTCAGCCGCACCCGCGGCGCGCAGCGCCTCGATCACCACCTGCCAGGACTCGGTGACCTCCTGGGCACCCACCGCCCGCAGTGTGCGGTAACCACTCGACGTCGGAATAGTGCCGGCGAGGACGGCGGCGATATCAGGCTCGTCGACCTGGACCACCAGCTGCGCTCCCGGGACCGCGCTGGAAATCCGGGACAGGTAGCCGCCAACCCCTGCCGCCAGCGAGTCGGCAATGTCCCGGCGTGCGCCGTAATCGATCAGTGCCCGTTCGCCGTTGTGCAGGTGCAGGCCGGCGGCAATG
This sequence comes from Pseudarthrobacter sp. RHLT3-21, assembly GCF_059383495.1. NCBI lineage: Bacteria > Bacillati > Actinomycetota > Actinomycetes > Micrococcales > Micrococcaceae > Pseudarthrobacter > Pseudarthrobacter sp. RHLT3-21. The sequence goes on along the minus strand of NZ_JBWZCI010000001.1, from coordinate 144,118 downwards.
CTCAGCGGACCAACCAGCTGGAGCTTGATTTCGGGGGCGGCGGTGTCCTCGGCGCCCGCAACGTCTGCCAAGACGTTGATGTCGGTGGACAGAGCCGACGCGGCCCGGCGGAAATCTTTGCCGGGCCGGTCCACGATGCGCCAGCCGTACGGCTGGACATCCACGGCCATTTCAACCAGGAGTGCGGCCGTCCGCCCCAAGGCGTCGGAGCCGACTCCGCGGTCCGGAAGTTCCGCCAGGAACGGCAGGTGCGGGCTGCCGAGCTCGCCGCGGATAATGCGGGCAGCCTCCACGGGGTCCTCCCCCGGCCAGGGCCCAAGCCCCGTGGCGGTTACTTCCACTCTGCAGCGGCCTGGTGGTCCTCGGCGATGGCTTCATGATGGCGGATGACCTCGCCGATGATGAAATTCAGGAACTTCTCAGCAAACGCGGGATCGAGGTGTGCATCCTCTGCCAACCGCCGGAGCCGCGCGATCTGGGCAGTTTCGCGGCCGGGATCCCCCGCCGGCAGCCGGTGTGCGGCCTTGAGGAAACCCACTTTCTGGGTGGCCTTGAACCGTTCGGCCAGGAGGTACACCAGGGTCGCATCGATGTTGTCGATGCTGGAGCGGATGGACAGCAGTTCCGCCATCACCGAGTTGTCCACCTGGCCTGCCAGCGAACTCGCGGCGGCATCGTAGGTGTCGGTGTCGGGAACATCATGGTTTTGCTGCGTCATGGTCCAAGTCTATGGGCAGCCGCGGAAATCCTTCCGGTGTTAAGCGGCGGACGGACACCCCGCCCGGTTGGGTGGGATGTCCGTCTGGTGGAGCCGCGACGGCTAGGTCGCTGGTGGTGCCTACTGGGCCAGCATCGCCCGGTGCGCTTCCCGGCGTCGGGCCTGTTCGTCCGGATCAGGAACCGGCAGCGAGGCAATCAGCCGTTTGGTGTAATCATGCTGCGGTGCGCCCATCACCTGGCTGCCGATGCCCTGCTCGACCAGCTTGCCCTTGTACAGGACGCCCACCCACTGCGACAGGATGTCCACCACCGCGAGGTCGTGGCTGATGAACAGCGCCGCAAACCCGAACTCGGCCTGGATTTCCTTGAACAGTTCCAAGACCTTTGCCTGCACGGAAACGTCCAGGGCCGACGTCGGCTCGTCAGCGATGAGGAGCCGCGGGTTCAGGATCAGTGCCCGCGCCAGCGACGCCCGCTGGCGCTGCCCTCCGGACAGCTCGTGCGGGTACCGTTGCGCGTACGACGCCGGCAGCTGCACCGATTCGAGCAGTTCGGCTACGCGTTTGCGCGCCTGCGCCGGGCTCGGGTTGGTGTGGATGATCATGGGTTCCGCTACGCAGTCGCCGATGGTCAGCTGGGGGTTGAAGGACGCGGCGGGATCCTGGAACACAAAGCCAATATCCTTCCGGAGGGGTTTGAACGTCCGCTCCTTGAGGTTCAGCATCTCGTAGCCGAGTACCTTCAGGCTGCCGCCCGTGGTCCGGTTCAGGCCCGCGATGGCCCGGCCGATGGTGGTTTTCCCCGAGCCGGATTCGCCCACCAGTCCAAAGACTTCGCCCTGGGACAAGGTGAAGCTGACCCCGTCCACGGCCTTGAAGGCCGGAGTTCCCAGCCTGCCGGGGTACTCGATGGTCAGGTTGGTTGCCTCCACGAGCACCGGCGAACCCTGGTGGGCGCGTTCCAGGAGACCCTCCGACGCCGAGTTCCGGCCCAGGTGGGGCACGGCGGCCAGCAGCTTCTTGGTGTAGTCCTGTTTGGGTTCGGCAAACAGCACACGCACCGGCGCTTCCTCCACCACATCGCCCTGGTACATCACCACCACCCGATCCGCGAGATCGGCCACCACGCCCATGTTGTGGGTGATCAGCACGATCGAGGTGCCGTACTTGTCCCGAAGGTCCCTGAGCAGCTCCAGGATTTCGGCCTGGACGGTGACATCCAGGGCGGTGGTGGGTTCATCGGCCACAATCAGTCCCGGGTTCAGGGCAAGAGCGGCCGCGATCACCACGCGCTGCTTCTGGCCACCGGAGAACTGGTGCGGATAGTAGTTGACCCGATGTTCCGGATCCGGGATCCCTACCTTGCGCAGCGCTTCAATGGCACGGACCTTGGCATCCCTGGCCGAAACCCGCTTCCCGCCGGCACCGCCGGCGTGGGCACGGATGCCCTCGGCTATCTGCCAGCCCACGGTGAACACCGGGTTCAGGGCCGTGGAGGGCTCCTGGAACACCATGGCGACATCGCGGCCGCGGATCTGCCTCAGCTTCGCGGCGCTGACGCTGATCACGTTGTTCCCGTTAATCAGGACGGCGCCCCCGCTGGTGGCGGTCTCCGGCAGCAGCCCGAGGATGGTTTTCGCGGTCACGGTCTTCCCGGAGCCGGATTCGCCCACGATGGCCAGGACTTCGCCGGAGCGGACGTCGAGGCTCACATCCTTCACGGCGTAGACGTCTCCCCCGTCCGTGGCGAAGGTGACTTTGAGGTGGTCGATCTCCAGAACGGGCTGGTCTGCCGGCCTGGACTGGTCAGATACCGAATCAATATTGATGGTCACAGTCCTCTCACATCCGCTGCGATGGCAGCCTGCGCGGCGGCCGGCGAGTCCGGCTTGCCCTTGCCGCTGGCCGCCTTGCGCCCGCGCAGCCGCGGATCGTTCAGGTCATTGATGCTTTCGCCCACGAGGGTGAGGCCAACCACAGTCAGGACGATGGCGATGCCGGGGAACACGCCGGTCCACCAGATGCCGGAAGAGGCATCGGCCATCGCCTTGTTCAGGTCAAAGCCCCATTCAGCGGCGGAACTTGGCTCGATACCGAAGCCAAGGAAGCCCAGGCCTGCCAGCGTGAGGATGGCTTCGGAGGCGTTGAGCGTGAAAATCAGCGGCAGGGTCCGGGTTGCGTTGGATAAGATGTGCCGGCTGATAATCCTGGCGCTTGAGGCGCCAACAACCTGGGCTGATTCCACAAACGGTTCAGCCTTTAGCCGGATGGTTTCAGCACGGATCACCCGGAAGTACTGCGGGACAAACACTGCCGTGATGGCGAAGCCGCAGGCGAGGATTCCACCCCAGAAGCCAGACTGCCCCTTGTTGATGGCAATCGACATCACGATAGCCACGAGGAGTGTCGGGAAGGCGTAGATTGCGTCAGCGATCACCACCAGCACGCGGTCCAACCAGCCGCCGAAGTAGCCGCTCACCAGTCCGAGGAACACCCCCAGGAAGATGGACATCAGCACGGCAGCAACAATCACCGCAAAGGCTGTCTGCGATCCCCAGATCACCCGGGACAGAACATCGTAGCCACCCACTGTTGTTCCCAACAGATGTTTGCCACCGGGTTCGGCCTGCGCCGGGAACGAACCGGCGTCATCGGAAATCTGGGAATACCCGTACGGCGCCAACAGCGGCGCAAGGATCGCAGCCACCACAAATACAGTGCAAAGAACGACGCCGATGAGCAGCATGGTGCGTTGCAGGCCGACGCTCTGGCGGATGTGGGACGAGACCGGAAGCCGGTCCAGCAAGGACTTCTTAGTTGGTTCCATTGATGTGGTGCCCATCAGTACCTCACTCGCGGATCAATCAGGGCAGCGGCAATATCCACCACGAAATTGGTGATCGCCACAATGACGGCCAGCAGCATAACGATGCCCTGGACGGCAACAAAGTCACGTGCAGTGAGGTACTGCGCCAGTTGATATCCGAGGCCTTTCCACTCGAAGGTGGTTTCGGTCAGCACCGCACCGCCGAGTAGCAGTGCAATCTGCAAACCCATCACCGTGATGATGGGAATCAGTGCCGGCTTGTAGGCATGCTTTGTCACCAGGCGGTATTCACTGACACCGCGGGACCGGCCTGCCTCAACATAGTCCTTGCCCAGCGTGCCGATTACGTTGGTGCGGACGAGACGGAGGAAGACGCCGGCGGTCAGGAGTCCCAGCGCCACGGCCGGAAGGACCGCGTGGTGGACAATGTCGCCTAAGGCTGTCAGGTTGCCGCTGCGAATGGCGTCCAGCCAGTAGACACCAGTGGGTGCTGCCAGCCTGCCCATCGCCAATTCCGTTGTAGTGGACGCACGGCCGGCTACCGGGAACCAGCCCAGGCCTACCGAAAAGGTCAGCTTCAGCAGCAAGCCGGCAAAGAAGACAGGGGTGGCATAGCAAAGGATTGCGAACATGCGCAGGAAAGCGTCCGGAACCTTGTCGCGTTTGTGGGCGGCGAACATTCCCAGCGGTATCCCCACGAGCAACGCCACAACCACGGCGTTGATGCTCAGTTCCAGGGTGGCGGCACCAAATCTGGCGAGCATCTCAATGACGGGCCGGCCATCTGAAATAGTCCGGCCGAAGTTTCCGGTGGCGATATTGCCAAGGTACTCGATGTATTGGATGAGCAGGCTCCGGTCGTACCCGGCCTGGTGAACCAAGGCGTCAATTTGTTCCTGCGGGAGGCGTCCGCCTTGGGCTGCGGTGATGGGATCGCCGGTGATCCGCATCAGAAAGAAAACGAGAGTGACGAGGATGAAGATCGTCGGGAAAATGAGCAGGAAGCGAACCAGGATGTACTTCCCGAGGCCACCTCCCGCGGACTTGGATGTGGGGGCCGCAACCGTTGGCGGCGGCGCATCAATCAATGTGGCCATGCTGTCCCTGCTTGGTTTGATCTAGAAATTGTGGAGCCAACACGTAGGAGGCAGGACCGTCCGGCCCTACCTCCTCACGCGGGTTTGTTCGGTGTTACTGGGAATCCAGGTCGCTACTTGGAAACGGTGCCGAGCCGGAACTTGAACGACGCATCCAGGGTGGATTCCACGCCCTTCACATCGGTCCCTGAAACGGCTACCTGGGCACCCTGCAGCAACGGCAGGGTGGAGATGTCCTTGGCAAGCAGGTTCTGGACCTCCTGGATGGCCCTCTCACGTTCAGCCTTGTCCGCAGTGACCAGCTGCTTGGCGACCAGCGTTTCGACCTCAGCGTTTGAGTAGTGGTTGTTCATGAAGCCACCGCCCACAAAGAAGGGTGTCAGGTAGTTGTCCGCGTCGCTGAAGTCCGGGAACCAGCCAAGCTGGAAGACGGGGTAGCTGTCCTTCTTGGACGCCGAGTTATACGTGACCCACTCGGTGGACTGCAGATCCACCGTGAACAGTCCGCTCTTCTCCAACTGGTCCTTGACCATGGCGTATTCGTCACCGGAAGACTTGCCGTAGTGGTCGGGGTTGTACTGCAGCTTGATGGTCACGGGGCCTGTGATACCGGCGTCGGCCATGACCTTCTTGGCCTTGTCCAGGCTGGGTTTGCCGGAGCCATCCCCGTACGCCTGCTTGAAGGATTCGTTGGCGCCTACGAAACCGGAGGGGACGTTGGACCACATCGGCAGGTAGGTACCCTTGTAGACCTGCTCCGAAATGGCCTGGCGGTCGATGAGGTCCGCAGCGGCCTGCCGGACGGCAAGCGCCTTCTTCGGGTCAGCGTCCGGAGCCTTGGCGCCGTACGGCATGGTGTCGAAGTTGAAGACGATGTACCGCATCTCGCCGCCGGGACCGACATGGACCTTGACTTTGGAGTCCTTTTTAAGGTCGTCGATGTCCGTGGCGCTCAGGCTGCGGTTGGCAACATCGATCTGGCCGCCCTTGACCTCCAACTTCATGTTGGTCTGATCGGTGTAGTACTTGATGGTGGCCCCTGCGTTGGCCGGCTTGCCAAGCACGCCCTTGTAGTCCGGCCATGCCTTCAGGCTGACCAGCGTGTTCTTGTTGAAGGAGTCGATGACGTACTGGCCGTAGAAGGCGTTGGCCTTGACAATTTCCTCGTCGCTGAGGAGCTTGTCTGCCGGGAAGACTTCATCGTCAACGATCGGACCGGCCGGGCTGGTCAGAATCTGCGGGAACGTTTGGTCGTTCGCCTTCTTCAGTGTGAAAACCACAGTGCTGGCATCAGGGGTAGCAATGGACTCGATGTTGGTCAGCAGTGATGCCGGGCCATTGGGATCGTTGATCTTAAGCTGGCGATCAAAGGAGAACTTGACGTCTTTGGAATCAAGCACATGTCCGTTGGCCCATCTGAGGTCGCTCTTAAGCTTGACCGTGAATTCGGTGGGCTTGGTGAACGAGGACGATTCGGCCAGGTCCGGCACTGGATCGGCGCCACCAGGTTTGGAGTTCAACAAGAACGAGTAAACTTGGTTCATCACCATAAACGAACCGTTGTCGTACGAGCCCGCCGGGTCCAGTGAGGTGACTTTGTCTGTGGTTCCGTACGCAATGACGCTGCTTACATTCTCCGATGCTGTGCTGCCACCGCCGCCGCCGGTTGGGCCGGTGCAGGCCGTCAATGCGAAGGCGGAAACGCCTGCGAGCGCGATAACGCTCCGCAAGGCTTTGGTGCTCTTGGTCATCTGTGAACTTTCTGTTCGATGAGTACGCGCTTGCCGCCCGCTAATGGGTGTCTTGGCTAAAGCGGGCAGCGCGCTGTCCTGATGCCTAGATTCAACCAGACGCCGGACTCATCAACCGGCTTTTTTGTGAGTTGAGACACAAAATTTACCTGACCAGGGTAAATTTGCTCCGCCTCAGAGCTCCGCGCGCTGCAAAGACCGGGCAGCGTCGATGGTGGCCTGGCCCAGGACGCGGCTGCCCTGGTACAGGACCACCGTCTGGCCGGGCGCCACACCGCGCAACGGATCCGTCAGGGTGACCAGCAGCTGGGGTGCATCCTCGCCGGGCAGCATACGCGCGGTTGCCGGCACGGGGTCCCCGTGGGCGCGGACCTGGGCATAGCAGTCAAACTCGGCGCCCGTTTCGATTTCCGCGATGGGCAGGCCGGCCCACGACACCTTGATGCCGCGGATCTCGTCAATGGCCAGCAGCGCCTGCGGCCCCACCACCACCTTGTTTTCCTTGGGCCGGATCTCCAGGACGAACCTGGGCTTGCCGTCCGCTGCAGGTGTGCCGAGCTTCAGGCCGCGGCGCTGGCCCACCGTAAACGCGTTGGCTCCCGGGTGCTCCCCCACCTTCGAGCCCGTCTCGTCCACGATGTCACCGGTGCTCATGTCGATCTTCTCGGCGAGCCAGCCCGCGGTGTCGCCGTCGGGAATGAAGCAGATATCGTGGCTGTCGGGCTTGTTGGCCACCGACAGTCCGCGGCGCTCGGCTTCTGCCCGCACCTCAGCCTTGGAGGGCGTATCCGCCAGCGGGAACATGGAGTGCTTGAGCTGCTCGTGGGTCAGGACACCCAGGACATAACTCTGATCCTTGGCCCAGTCCGCGGCCCGGTGAAGCTCGGGGTTGCCGTCGGCGTCCTTGATGACCTTGGCGTAATGCCCGGTGCAGACGGCGTCAAAGCCCAGGGCGATGGCCTTCTCCAGCAGGGCAGCAAATTTGATCCGCTCATTGCAGCGCATGCAGGGGTTGGGGGTTCGCCCGGCCGCATACTCATCAATGAAGTCCTGGACCACGTCTTCCTTGAACCGCTCCGAGAAATCCCAGACGTAATACGGAATACCCAGCACATCGCAAGCCCGCCAGGCATCTCGCGAGTCCTCGATGGTGCAGCAGCCGCGGCTGCCCGTCCGCAGGGTGCCGGGCATCCTGGACAGCGCAAGGTGAACGCCTACGACGTCGTGCCCGGCTTCAACGGCACGTGCTGCGGCAACGGCGGAGTCGACTCCACCGCTCATGGCTGCTAGAACTCGCATGCTGGCTTTCTTTAGGGTTCGGGGGATGCGGGCAGAGGGCGGCTGCCGTTCAACCGGCCGCCGCAGGAATAGCACAATGCCTGCCGCACCATTCTATCGCCACGCCGAATCCTCCCCGAAAGACCCTTGACCCCGCCGGCCTTCACTTCTAAAGTCAGAATTAACAGTTTTAGACTTCGAGCACGCATCAGCGGGAATCGGGCGGACATGGCTGAGGACATTGCTACCTCGGAGGACATCGTGATTGCCGGCGGCGGACTGGCCGGGGCCACCGCTGCCAAGACCCTGCGGGCAGAAGGGTTCGCCGGCCCGGTGACTATCATCGGCGCAGAGCGCCATCATCCCTACCTGCGCCCGCCCTTGTCCAAGGAGTATCTGCTGGGCAAGGCCGCCGAGGACGCCGTCCCGGTGGTGCCGCCAGGCTGGTACGCGGAGAACGACGTCGGCCTCCGCCTGGGTGTCCGCGTCACGGGCATCCGGCCGGACGCCAGGACGCTGGACCTGGACGACGGCAGCACGCTGGCATACGGCTCCCTGCTGCTCGCCACCGGGGCGACGCCCCGCACCCTGCGCCTGCCCGGCAGCGACCTTGCCGGCGTAACCACCTTCCGCACGCTGGATGACAGCCGGCGGCTGCGCACCGGCCTCGCGGCGGGAGGCCTGAACGTGGTGCTGATCGGCTCCGGCTGGATTGGCATGGAACTTGCTGCGGCCGCCGCCACGTACGGCAACAACGTCACCCTCCTCGGACTGGAAGAGATCCCCTTGGCCGGGGCTATCGGACCTGACCTCGGAAGGTTCTTCCGCAGTCTCCACGAAGCCAACGGAGTGAGCTTCCGGCTTCCTGCCTCAGCGCGGGAAATCACCGGCGACGGCGGGGCTGTCGCCGGAGTGGTCACTGATACCGGAGAGGTGCTCCCGGCGGACATCGTGGTCATCGCCGTCGGCGTGGTTCCCGAGACTGGACTCGCGCAGGCGGCCGGCCTCGCCCTGGACAACGGGATCCTCACGGACGCCTCCCTGCGGACCAGCGCGCCCGGCATTTTTGCCGCCGGCGACACCGCCAACGCCCTGCACCCCTTCACCGGTAAGCACCACCGCAGCGAGCACTGGTCCAACGCCCTGAACGGCGGAAAGGTGGCCGCCAGGGCCATGCTCGGCCAGGACGCCGTCCTGAGCACCATCCCCTACTTCTACACCGACCAGTACGACGTCAGCATGGAGTACTCCGGCTTCCCGGCCCTGGCTGCCGGCGCTGAGCCGGTGATCCGGGGATCGCTGGAGGACAAGGCGTTCATCGCGTTCTGGCAGCAGGATTCCAGGGTGGTGGCCGGCATGAGCGTCAACTGGCCGCGAAAGCCACAGCCCGGCGCGCAGAAGACCATCAAGGCCCTCATCTCGGCCAGGACGCCAGTCACAGCAGAGCGGCTGGCCGACAGCTCCGCTGGACTCGATCAGCTCCTGCCGGAGGACGCCTGACGCGCTACCGTTCCCGCAGTCTGGATCGAGGATTCATGCCCGGCCATCCCTGCCTGGCGGGCGCGCTGGTACGCGCCGGGGAGGGCTTTCAGCAAAGCATCCACGTCCCCGTCGGTTGAGGCATGCCCCAGGGTGAAGCGCTGCGCACCGCGGGCTGTCGCCTCGTCCAGCCCCATGGCCAGCAGCACGTGGGACGGGCGCGGGACACCGGCTGTGCAGGCCGATCCCGTAGAGGATTCCACCCCCGCCAGATCCAACAGGAACAGCAGGGAATCACCCTCGCAGCCAGGGAAGGTGAAATGCGCATTGCCGGGCAGCCGCCCCTCCCCCGGCGCGCCACGGAGCACAGCTTCGGGCACCTGCGCGAGGACGCCGTCGATTAGCCTGTCCCGCAGTGCCGCGATCCTCTCGGACTCCACGGCGAAGTGTGCGGTGGCAGCTGCGGCGGCCGCAGCGAAGGCGGCGATGGACGCCGTGTCCAGCGTCCCGGAGCGCACGTCGCGTTCCTGGCCGCCGCCGTGCTGCACCGGTGTCAGCTTGACAGCCCGCCCCAACAGGAGGGCACCAACGCCCACCGGTCCGCCGATCTTGTGCCCGGAAACGGACATGGCGTCCAGTCCGGAGGCCTTGAAATCCACCGGCACCGAGCCGAACGCCTGCACTGCGTCCGAATGAACCGGCACGCCGGCGGCATGCGCCAGCTCCACAATCCTGTGCACCGGCTGGATGGTGCCCACCTCGTTGTTGGCCCACATGACCGTCACGAGCGCAATGGTCCCGGGGTCCCGGGCCAGCTCGGCGGCGAGGACGTCCAGGTCCACCACGCCTTCGCTGTCCACGGGAAGCCACGTGACAGCGGCGCCCTCGTGCCGCTCCAGCCATTCCACGGTGTCCTGCACGGCATGATGCTCGACGGCGGAGCAGAGGATGCGTCGCCGTGCCGGGTCCTCGCCGGAACGGGCCCAGTACAGGCCCTTGACGGCAAGGTTGTCCGACTCAGTGCCCCCGGACGTAAAGATGACCTCTGAGGGATGGGCGCCGGCCGCCGTCGCGATGGCTTCCCTGGCGTCCTCCACGGAGCGCCGGGCACGGCGGCCCGAGCCGTGCAGGGACGAAGGATTGCCGGTGCGGGAAAGCTCCCGGGTCAGGACTGCCAGCGCCTCGGCAGAAAGTGGCGTGGTGGCTGCATGATCGAGGTAGACGGGCACACGTCAATTCTAGCGGCGCCCAGGGGCGCGCATCCGCGGCCCTGGCTGATCAGGCGTCAGGGCGGGGTGATCCTGGCACAGCACTGGCCCGGCTCACTGTTCGGCGCCACCCGCTCCTCCGACTCCCCGCACGCCGCCGCCGCGCCTTGCAGAAATGACCCGTTCATGGCGCAGACAACGTCCGGGTGCGCTTCCGAGAGCCGATGGAACGGGCAGTTCACCAGCACATAGCCGCCCGAGCCGTCAGGCCGGGGCTCGTAGCCTTCTCCTGCAAGGAAGTCCGCCAGGCTTGCGGCGCCGGAGGCCAGCGCCTGGCCCTTGCCGTACGACGTGGCCAGCAGGGAACCGCCCACCGCGCCGCCGGTCGCTGTGGAATGCTCGATCGCTGCGACCAACAGCTCAGCGGCGAGATCATAGTTGCGGTCAGGCACGGAGGCGCCGACCTCGCTTGCTGCCTGCCGGTACATTTTCGCTGGCCGCCCGGAGCCCGGACCCGACTTCCCGGCAGCCTTGTGGAATTCCACCGCAAGGAGTCCGTCCCGGACGAGCCTGTCGAGGTGGAAGGATGCCGTGCTCCTTGGCAGCCCCAGGGCCAGCGCGGCATCATCGCGCCCGACTGCGGTATCCGAGGCGGCAATCAGCTCAAATAGCTGCCGGCGCTTCTCGTCGCCCAATGACGCGACGGCCGCCATGCGGCGGCCCCACGGAAGTCTGCGCACCCTGTGCCCCTCACTCTAAAAACAACATCCATTGCTTAATGGTGCCGATCTTTCTAAAATAATGATACCTACTTTTAGAAGGAGTCCACCATGACAACCAACGCGAAAATCAACGCAGGCGGTCGGCTTCAGGCGATGGCACCGGACAGGCAGGCGTTCTTCCTGCTGCGCACCGTCTTCACCGTCGCACCGATTCTCTTCGGTCTGGACAAGTTCAGCAACATCCTGACCGACTGGACCATCTACCTCGCGCCGGTTGCCACGTCCGTGGTGCCGGTGTCGGCGCAGACGTTTATGTACATCGTCGGCGTCGTGGAGATCATCGCCGGTATAGCGGTGGCGGCCCGTCCCCGGTTCGGTTCCCTGCTCGTTGCCGTCTGGCTGTTGGGAATCATCATCAACCTGCTGGTCCTGGGCAGCTTCTACGACGTGGCCCTGCGGGACTTCGGCCTGCTCGTGGGCGCGCTTGCCCTGAACCGCCTTTCCCCCGCCGGGTCCTGGCGCAGGCACGTTAGGTAACCGGCACGGCTAGTTCGACGGCGGGACCACCAGGAGGCGTTCTGCGACGTCGGCCCGGGCGGCTGCCAGTGTGGCGTCGTCCGGGCAGGCCACGGAAATGTAGACCGATGATGCGGCGGCACCGAACACCCGGGCCATAACGGCCGTGGACCTGACGCCCGGTTGGCCGGGTTTCTCCAACACCAGCACTTCGGCCGACGGCCCCGGCTTGCCAGGCTCACCGCCCCAGCGCATCGTCGCGGCCTTCAGATATCCGGGCAGGATGCTTGGATCCAGGTACGTGAAGAGGCCAACAGTTGACTCCTTGTCGTCCTGGAGCGCCAGCGGGACCTGATTGGTGCGGACCTTGGCCGCAACCAGGCAGCCATCGGCCTTCAGGAATTGACTCTCGCCGGCCACGTTCTCCTTAACCTGCTGCCAGCCGGGTGCCTCCTTGAGGCCGTCGGAGATGCCCACGGGGACCCCTGCGGCCAGTGAACCGCCAGCGGAGAACGGCATGTCCTTGGCCGCCACCGCTTCTGCGTCATGGCCAGGAGTAATGGTGGGGGTGGCCAGGGCGGTGACGGTTGCCTCCACTTTCGGGGCGGCCGGATCGGGCACGCCAACACTGCAGCCTCCCAGTCCTGTCACGCCAAGCAGCGCCCCCGCCACGAGTACAGCCGCCGCCTGTGCCTTCACGCCCACCCCAATATGTTCGCCCGGACGGCCAGCCTGCCGTCATCCTCAAAGAGTCTAGACGCCGGCCACGGGAACCACTGAGGCCTGCGCAGACGTTGTGTGGGCAGGCCGTAAACTGGGGCCCACCGGGCTGCCTGCCGTGGACTGGCCAGACGACAAAAAAGGATGAGTGCTTGACCCAGAGCAGCAGCTCCCACTACGAGGTGCTCCGTGTCGCCGTGGCAGCCACCGACAAGGAGATCAAGGTGGCCTACCGCCGGGCCGCGCGAAAGGCCCATCCTGACCACGGCGGGGACGCCGCTGCCTTCCGGCAGGTGACGGCAGCCTACGAAACCCTGATAGACCCCACGCGCCGGAAGGCCTACGACCGCTCGTATGCCGCAGGCACGGCCGGCAATTCTGCCGGCGCGGGCGCCGCGGAAGCGCACTTTGATGCGCCGGCGGCGGGCAGCCACGCCTCGGCCACGGTGCACAGGCCCACCACGCCCCGGAATACCGCGGGAGACCCGCCCCTCTACGTCCCGCCCTACGACGCGGCGGCCTTCGAGGCGTCCGGCACGGTGCCGCTCATCCCGTTCGCCCAGGCCAGCCAGCAGGTACACGGGATGCCGCGCAAACGCGGCATCTTTGGTGCCGAGGCCCGGATCCAGCGCGAACTGCGCACCGTGCAGCTCATCACCCGCCAGGTCCTGCCCGCGATTCCTGCAGCCCGGCTCGTAAATGGCATGCAGTCCCCCGCCGACAACACCCATATCGACCATGCGCTCCTGTCGGGCTACCGGCTGGCGCTCATCGGGTCCATGCTCCTGCCCAAGGGTGCCTATGCCTGGGACGGACAGACGCTGAACCACGGTGGACGTTCCATCGCGCCGCCGCAACTGGCCCACGTTGTCCGGGCCATGCAGGACATCTTCCCGGAACTGAACGTCACCGGCTGGACAGTCATCCACAGCGCCGACGGCAACCTCCACGAACCCGTCATCGACCGCCACCGGCGAACAGCCGGCCCCTCCGAAACCATCCAGGTGGTGAACGCGGCAGGCCTGGTCCGCGGCCTCAAGCACTTCCTCTCCTCCGGTCCTACACCCAACACCGTCAATGTATCCGTCCTGGCCAGGCTGCTGCGCGGCATGCACTGAGCTGCTGCCGGCGTTGGGTTGCGTTTACCCGGCTGCATGCACTGAACCGTTGACCGGGATTGGTTGACTAGGATTGGACGGTGTTCCGAATCCTCTTCCACGCCCCCGAAATCCCCGGCAACACCGGCAACGCGATCAGGCTGGCCGCCATTACCGGCGCCGAACTGCACCTGGTGGAACCCCTCGGCTTTGATTTCTCCGATGCCAAGCTCCGGCGCGCCGGCCTGGACTACCACGACCTCGCCGTCGTCACCGTTCACAAAAGCATCGAGGATGCCTGGCGCAAACTGCAGCCGGAGCGTGTGTACGCCTTCACCTCGGACGGCACCGCCAGCTACGCGGACATCGCCTACCGCCCCGGCGATGTCCTGATGTTCGGCCAGGAATCAGTGGGCCTGCCTGAACACCTCAAGAGCGATCCGCATGTCACGGCCACCGTGCGGCTCCCCATGCTGCCGTCCCTGCGTTCGCTGAACCTGGCCAATGCGGCGTCCATTGCTGTCTACGAGGCCTGGCGCCAGCAAGGATTTTCCGGCGCCCAGATTTGAGCGCTTGCGGCCCATCCGCGGGGCTGCCCGCACCGAATCACTCCTGACAGCAATTCCGGGGCGAGGAAGGAGCGGCGGGTGACACTGCTAGAAACGAAGCGGGCGGCGCCGCCGGCTTTCCCCTTTACCAGGGGCAGCACCGCCCGCGATGCTCAGGTTTCACCGCCGGGCGACCTATGCTGGGTAGTGATGGAAACTCCCAACGCGCCAAACACCCCGGCCGCAGTCACTGACTCACCGGCGGATCTCAGCAAGCGCTTGGCCGGGCTGCTCGCCCGCATAGCAGGCGGCGACCAGGCCGCGTTTGCCGAGTTCTACCAATTGACATCGCGCAGGGTGTTCGGCATGGCGCGGCGAGTCCTCATCGATCCCGAACTCAGCGAAGACACCACGCAGGAGGTTTTCCTCCAGGTCTGGCAGAACGCCGCGAAGTTCAACCCGGAAGCGGGCAGTCCGCTCTCATGGCTGATGACCATTTCGCACCGCCGGGCCGTGGACAAGGTCCGTTCCTCGCAGTCAGCCACCGACCGTGAGGCCAAGTACGGCGCCAGCAGCCAGGACGTGGACCACGACTCCGTCTCCGCCGAGGTAGACAGCAAGCTCGAGGCCGAGGCGGTGGTCCGGTGCCTGGAAACGCTGACCGATACGCAACAGGAATCCGTGCGGCTGGCCTACTACGGCGGCCTCACTTACCGCGAAGTCGCCGAAAAGCTAAACGCGGCAGTACCCACCATCAAGTCCCGCATCCGCGACGGACTGATCCGCTTGAAGACCTGTCTGGGGGTGAGTTGAGATGACAGAAATGAATAGTCAGGGAGGCACCCGCCGTCCCGGCTCGTTCGGAACTGAGATCGCCGCCGACCTGGAATCCGGGCGGGCCGTGGACCTCGCCGAGCTCTATGCCCTGGACGCCATCAGCGATGCCGAACGCACCGCCATTGACCTGTACATCTCCGCTGCACCCGATGCCGAGCGCAGCGCCTTCTTTGAGCGTGTCCGCCAGGCCAGGGAGACCCTCGCGACGTCCTTTACGGCTGAGGCCGAGCCTCCCGCGGATCTTTTCGCACGGATCGTTTCGCAGTTGCCGTCCCTCGCGCAGCTGCCCGCCGATGGGCCTATCGCAGTCGTTGCGCCTGCCGCCACCGCCACGCCGGCCGCACAGCCGCCGGCAGAAGCCCTGGATGAGCTCGCGGCGGCCAGGGTCCGCAGGGAAGAACGACGCCGGCCTGCCGGCGCCCGCCGCTGGCTCACCGCAGTGGCAGCCGCCGCCGTGATCGCCCTCGGTGGCGTGGGCGTGGGTGCCTACATCACGGACCAGAACGATCCCCTGAACCAGGTGGTCCGGGCCGGCGACGTCCGCGAAGCATCCGTACCCGTCTCCGCCGGCGGCACCGCCACCGTGCTGATTTCGTCGTCGAAGGATGCCGTGGTGGTCAAAATGAACGGTGTACCCGCGCCGCCGGCCGGCAAGGTCTACCAGATGTGGCTGATCCCGAAGGACGGCTCGGCACCGGTTTCCCAGGGCCTGATGGACGAAGCTGCCCTGTCGAAGCCTGCCGTGGTGAAGGGTATTGCGTCCGCTGCAGCGCTCGGCATCACCGTGGAGCCCGTGGGCGGTTCGGCCACGCCGACGTTCCCCACCGTGGCTGCCGCACCTCTCGGAGCCTGACAGCCCCGTTTTGTCCCGTACCCCCGAGTTTTTGTCCAGATAATGTGCTTCAAACGGCGTTTAGGGCACGTTATCTGGACAAAAACTCACGGGGGCAGGCTCAGCGAGGCGTGACTTCCTAGAAGCCGGCGACGGTCCCCGGGCCGTTGACGGCGACCACGTGGAAGGCTTCGGCGCTGCGGCCCTCGGCAAAGCCCGCACGGCGTCCGTTCACGTGCATGCCGTTCCGCACCGCTGCTTCCATGGCGCCGACGTCGGGATGCTGGCTCACGTGCACGTGGAGTGCCTTGAGCTTGGCGTCCACGTGGTCGGTGACATCCACAAAGTGGTTCTCGCGCTCCTCCGGCCCGGCATAGAGCCACAGCCACGGCAGCTTGAACGCCGCAAGGCCTGCCTCAGCCAGCTCCGGATAGGCGAACGGGTTTTCCACCGCGGGATAGACGGCCCGGGTCACGGACTCCCCCACGGCAAGGTGGTCCGGGTGGCTTTTCTGGAGGCGGTTCCAGTTCCGTTCCGGATGCATGGCAAGCACAACGTCGGGACGGATTTCCCGGATCAGCTTCACCACACCTTTCATCACCTCGTGCGTCGGTTCCAGGTAGCCGTCGCGCTCATGGAGGTAGTGGATGTCGGTCACACCCACGAGTTCGGCGGCCCGGCGCTGCTCGGCCGCCCTGAGGGCGATAATCTCCGCCCGGTGCACCGGGTCGAAGCCGCCCGCGTCGCCGTCGGTCATGATGCAGTAGCTGACTTGGATTCCCGCGGCCGTCCAGGCGGCGATGGTGCCGGCCGCACCGAAGTCGATGTCGTCCGGGTGGGCGGCGAAACAGAGCACCCGCCCAATCCGGTGGATGTCCGGGTTGAACGGGCTCTGTGCTGAGGCAGCGGTGTGGGCCAAGGTCAGCCTTTTCGCTTCTTGATTTCTTCGGTGGCCTGCGGAAGGACGTCGAAGAGATCCCCGATGATGCCAAAATCGGCGATTTCGAAGATCGGCGACTCGGCGTCTTTGTTCACGGCCACGATGACCTTGGCGGTCTGCATCCCGGCTTTCTGCTGGATTGCACCGGAGATACCGGCGGAGATGTACAGCTGGGGCGACACGGTCTTGCCGGTCTGGCCCACCTGGGCGTCGTGGCTGATCCAGCCGGCGTCCGTGGCTGCACGGGAAGCACCGACGGCAGCACCGAGGGCGTCCGCAAGCTGCTCCACGGGGCCGAAGTCGCCGTCCACTCCGCGTCCGCCGGCCACCACGATGCGGGCGTCCGACAGATCAGGGCGGCCGCTGGCCACCTTCTGCTGGCGGGCAGTGATGCGGGCCGCCGTGGCCGTGCCGTCCGCCGGTACTTCGACGGTGGAACTCTCCGGGGCGGACGCCACGGATGCCGGCTCCGGCGTGACGTTGTTGGCCTTCACCGTCAGCACGGAAACCGCCGTGGTGGTCCTGGCAGCGGTGGTGTAGGAACCCGCGAGGACCGACTTGTGCGCTGTACCGTCGGCGTCGACCGCCACAACGTCGGTGATGACGCCGGCGTTGATCCGGATGCCGAGCCGCGCCGCGATCTCTTTGCCCTCGGGCGAGTTGTCCAGGAGAACGGTGCCTGCGCCGGCGGCACCGGCGGCGGCCGCGACAAAAGCTGCCTTAGCCGAGACGAGGTAGTCATCCAGGTCCTGGGCGGAGGGCCGGAAAACGGCGCTGACGCCGTATCCGGCGAGCGTGGCCGAAACATCCTGATGCAGATCGCCGTTCAGGGCGACAGCGGTCTCTCCGAGGGAACGTCCCAGGGTGAGCAGTTCGAGGGTGCTCTTCTTCAGGGAATCGCCGGGGTTGTCAATGAATACGAGTACGTTTGCCATGTCTGTGATCCCTCTTAGAGCAGCTTCTGGGCGGCCAGGAAGTCGACGAGCTTGATGCCGGCGTCGCCTTCGTCAGTGATGATGGTTCCGGCGGTGCGCGGCGGGCGTTCCTCGGCAGCGGTCACTATGGTCCAGGATCCGGCGTGGCCCACGTGCGCGGGATCAACTCCGATGTCAGCCAGCGACAGGGTGATGATGCTCTTGCGCTTGGCCGCGATGATGCCCTTGAAGTTGGGGTAGCGCGGCTCGTTGATCTGGTCCGTCACCGACACCACGGCCGGCAGGGATGCTTCGACGGTCTCCGAGTAGGTGTCGGCGTCGCGGCGCGCGGTGAGGCGGCCGCCGTCGACCGTCAGCGAGGACGCAAAGGTGACCTGCGGCAGGCCGAGGCGCTCGGCGAGCTGGGCCGGGACCAGTGACGTTTCGCCGTCGGTGGATGCCATTCCGGTGAGGACAAGGTCCACCGGGGCGCCGGTGCCGAGGTGGCGGATGGCGGCCGCGAGCGCAAGCGAAGTGGCGGCGGCGTCTGAGCCGGCCAGCGCACTGTCCGTGAGGTGCACTCCTTCGGTGGCGCCCATCTGGAGTGACTTCTTCACCGCGTTCACCGCACCGGACGCGCCCATGCTCAGCGCAATGACCTGGTTACCGGCTTTGGCG
This sequence comes from Pseudarthrobacter sp. RHLT3-21, assembly GCF_059383495.1. NCBI lineage: Bacteria > Bacillati > Actinomycetota > Actinomycetes > Micrococcales > Micrococcaceae > Pseudarthrobacter > Pseudarthrobacter sp. RHLT3-21. The sequence goes on along the minus strand of NZ_JBWZCI010000001.1, from coordinate 125,955 downwards.
CCACCGCGGGCCTCCGCCAGCTGCAAAGCGGCCTCCAGCGCGTATTCGTCCAGCTCCGAAAGGATGCTTTCGTCACGGTCCGTCGTGTAGCCCTCGCCGGTGAGGTGACGGTCAAACTGTGCGTCCGGTACATGCTTGACCAGGACGATGATCTTCAATGTCTCTTCCACTGTATTTACAGCAGCCTTCCATGCTTGTGGACAGCCAGCCGGATGGGGTCATGGCCTCGGAACGCCCGGGGTACGGGTAGATCCTAGCTAACCATATAGCCGTCCCCCGTTGCCGTCCCGTTAACGCCTGTGTCACGGCCCTGCCGGGCGCGCACGGGGAACACGTACGACGGCGGCGGCGCAGGACGGTGGCAACAAAAGACGACGGCGGCGATCACCTTGGGTGAGCCCCGCCGTCGTCCGTGTTTATGGTTTGCCGTGTGTTCTGCTGCTCAGGCTTTACTGGTCAGCTGCGGTTCCAAGCGTGACGTCGAACGTCTGTTCCTGGCCGTTACGCAGGACCGTGAGCTTGACCTTGGAGCCGCCGGGCTGCTCGCGGACGGCCGCGGTCAGCTGGTTGGGCTCGCTGATGACCAGGTCATTGAACTTGGTCACCACATCGCCCACCTTGATGCCGGCCTTGGCTGCCGGTGAGTTTGCCTCTACCGTGGCCACGTCAGCGCCGACGGAGAATCCTGACGCCGTTCCACTGGAGGACTTGTCCTTGACGCTCACACCCAGCTGGCCGTGGGAGGCCTTGCCCGTGTTGATGATCTCCTGCGCCACCCGCTTGGCGTTGTTGATGGGGATGCTGAAGCCCACACCGATGTTGCCGCTCGACGCGGAATCGGAGCCGGCGGACGCGATGGCCACATTGACGCCGATGATTTCGCCCTTGGTGTTGACCAGTGCGCCGCCGGAGTTGCCGGGGTTGATGGCCGCATCCGTCTGGATCACGTTGATGGAGATGGAACCCTGGTTCGCGGTGCTTTGGCCCTGGCCACCGTTTGGCGGGGCGAACTGGAAGCCGCCGTCGCCGCTTTCGGTCTTGTCACCTTCTTTGGGTGCCGCCGACGAAGCAACACTGATGGTCCGGTTGAGGGTTGACACGATGCCGTCCGTGACGGTGCCCGTGAGGCCCAGCGGGGAGCCGATGGCGATGGCCGTGTCGCCGACGTTGAGCTTGCCGGAGTCTCCGAGGGTGGCAGGGGTGAGCCCGGATGCGTCGTCCACCTTGATGACCGCAAGGTCAGAAAGGGGGTCAGTGCCCACCAGTGTGGCCTTGAGGACCTTGCCCGCACTGGTGCGGACCTCCAGGGCTGCGTTGGCGCTCTGGCCATCCAGGGTCACCACGTGGGTGTTGGTCAGGATGTGGCCCTGGTCGTCCAGGACGATGCCCGAGCCGGTCCCGCCGGAGCTGCCGCTGGAAGCGCTGATGGTCACGACGCTGGGGGAAGCCTTCAGTGCGGCCGCCGTGATGGCGTTGACATCGTCCTTGTTGTTAACAATCACGGTCTCAGGCTGGCTGCTGCTGCTCGCGGCCGACGGCGAGCCATTGTTGAAGAGGTTGCCCGAACCGACCGTGGCCACGCCGCCGCCCACCAGGCCGGCGGCGAGGATGCTCGCCACGAGGGTCCCAACGCCGAAGGACGCTTTGCGGCGCGGTGCGTCAGCCGGGTTCGGGGCAGCGTTGTACTGGCCCGAAGCGTACTGGCCCGGGCTGTACTGGCCCGGGCTGTTCTGGCCCGCAGAGCCGCCGGGCGCGGCCGAATGCGCTCCGTGCTGGGCGTACTGGTGGCCGGGAGCCTGCTGGCTCGGTGAGTGCTGGCCCGGTGTCTGCTGGCCGTAGAAGGGATCGCGGGGAGGATAACCCGGACGGGGCGCACCCGGCAGCGGCTGGGTGGGGTTCTCGGGTGCCCCGGAGCGGTCCAGCTGCTCCGTCGGATTGTTGTGACCGACAGCGTCACTGCGGGCCTCCGCAGGGTTCTGGTCCGCGTTCCGGTTCTCATCCGGATTGCGGTTCTCCGGCGCTGCACCCTGGGTTGGGTTCTCAGTCATTGGACTTCCTTTCATGCTCGTCTGCATTAACTATGTACCGTCTGGCTGGAACTGGGGCGAACGTTGGCTGGGAGGTTGCTGTGAGACCGAATTTCGCTGCTAACAGGCACTTCCAAGGGTTTCGCTGGTGGCATATTCGCCGCTGTGGACGCACCAAGAGGTGCACCATAGAATCAAAAGGAAATGCCACAGCGACCTGCGGCTTTACACCACGCGTGGGGGCGCTGCTGCATTCTGAGACGCTCATTCGTCCCGAATCGGTGTCAGGCGTGCTGAAGGGTTGCACATGCGGTCAAAGTTCAAACGTATCCTCGCCGTGATCGGCCTGACCGGGCTGCTCGCGGTTCCTGCCGGCGCGGCCTGGGCTGAAGACCCGGTGACCATCCCATCCGGAACGAACATTGTCGATAACGCCAAGGTTCTCGGCGGACGCAGTGGCGAGGTCCAGGAAGCCATCCAGAAGCTCCTGAAGGACCACAAGTACAACCTCTATGTGGTCACGGTGGACTCCTTCGAGAACCCCACGAAGCCGGAGGACTGGGGCAAGGCCGTTGCGACGCAAAAGTCCATGGGCAAGGCCGATGTCCTGCTGGCCATCTCAACAGCAGGCCAGTTCTACTTTGCGACGGACGCTGCGAGCACCATCAGGTCCAAACAAGCCAACATCAGTCAAAACGCCGTCACGGCCAATCTTGCAGGCGGTAAAAAGGATTACGCCCAAGCAGCGATTGACACCGCGGCGGCCATTGGCGACGCAGCGGGCGGCGGCAGCGGCAACGTCCCCTCGGGTGGCGGCGCCGGCGCAGCTGTCCTTGTTGGCACGGGAGTAGTTGCGGCTGGTGGAGCCGGCGCCTACCTTTACTTCCGCAACAAGCGGAAGAAGGCGGCCTTGGCATCCAGCGCCAGCTACGGCCCCCAGGGCGTCGAGCTCGATCCGCTGGCTTCGCTCAGCGTCGAGGAACTCCGCCGCAAGAGCGGCTCGCTGATCATCGAGGCCGACGACGCCATCAAGTCCAGCGAGCAGGAACTCGGCTTCGCCGAGGCCCAGTACGGCGATGCCGCGGTGGGGAACTTCACCGAGGCCCTGGCCGAGGCCAAAGCCCACATGTCCGAATCCTTCAAGCTCCAGCAGCAGCTTGACGACCACATCCCGGACACGGAAGAACAGCAGCGCAGCTGGCTCGGCGAAATCATCCGCCGTTCAGAGGCAGCGCTCGGCTCTCTCCAGGAACAGAAGGCCGACTTCGACTCGCTCCGCGAGCTCGAGAAGAACGCCCCGCAGGCACTGGCAGCCATCAGCGCCGGAGCGCAGGAAGCCGAAGCCAAGATCGCCAGTGCCGAACAGTCACTGACGGCTTTGCGCGCCAAGTACGCGGACAGCGCGCTGGTGCAAGTCGCTGACAACATCACCCAGGCCAAGGAACGCCTGGACTTTGTGCAGAATGCCACGGCCACCGCCCAGGAGAAGCTCACCGCAGGCGAGGGCAGCCTCGCCGCGGTCGCCGTGCGGGCATCTGAAGAGAGCCTGCACCAGACCAACGTTCTGCTGGACGCCATCGCCAAGGTGTCCGCCAGCCTGGACGGGGCCCGCAACGGCCTGGATGCGGCCGTCGTCGAAACTACCCAGGACCTCGCACAGGCGAAGGCCATGATCCAGTCGGGCGAACACCCCGAACTGGCCGGCCCGGTCGCCGGCGTTGAGGCCGCTCTGGGCCAGGTCAAGGCCGAAATCCAGGGCGGGAAAATCGATCCCATCGCCACCCTGCAGCGCGTTGAAACAGCGCACCAGGCCCTGGACCAGTCCCTCACCGGCATCCGGAACCAGCAGGACCAGGCCCGCCGCGCGCAGGCGTCGCTGCAGCAGACCATCATGGCGGCGCAGGCGCAGATCAGCGCCACATCGGATTACATCACCGCCCGTCGTGGCGGCGTGGGCACCGAGGCCCGCACGCGGCTTGCAGAGTCCCAGCGCAACCTCGACTACGCGCTGTCCATCTCGCGTAACGATCCCGTTACCGCGTTGACTTACGCCCAACAGGCCCACGCCCTCGCGGCCCAGGCAGCGCAGCTGGCCCAGGCTGATGTCGATAACTTTGGTGGCTACGCCAACCAGGGCTTCGGCGGCGGGGGCATGTTCGGCGGGCGCGGCGGAGGCGGCGGCGGCCTCGGGGGCGCCATCCTTGGCGGTATCCTCATCAACTCCATCCTCAACGGCGGCAGCGGCGGAGGCTGGGGTGGAGGCCACAGTGACGGCGGCGGTTGGGGCGGTGACTCCGGCGGCGGGGACTTCGGCGGAGGAGATTTCGGCGGCGGAGACTCGGGAAGTTTCTGATCCGACAAAGGCTAGGCGCCGGACGGGATCACCCTGCCGGCGAAACAAGCGGTACAACAACTGTTCACTGATCTCAGTGGCCACCATTGAGCAGGACGAAAGGTAACACCATGGTTAAGCAGTCCATTTTCGGCCGGATCGCACAGCTGGCAAAGGCAAACATCAACACTTTGCTGGACAACGCTGAGGATCCGCAGAAGATGCTGGACCAGATGGTCCGGGACTACACAAACAATATTGCGGAGGCTGAATCCGCAGTCGCCCAGACCATCGGCAACCTGCGTATGCTTCAGGATGACTACCGCGAGGACATCAAGAATGCCCAGGACTGGGGCAACAAGGCCCTCGCCGCGTCACGCAAGGCTGACGAATACCGCAGCGCCGGCGATAGCGTAGACGCCGAGAAGTTCGACAACCTCGCGAAGGTAGCCCTGCAGCGCCAGATGTCCGCGGAAAGCGAAGCCAAGGGTGCTGAGCCGAGCATCGCCTCGCAGACCGAGGTAGTGGACAAGCTCAAGTCAGGCCTGGACCAGATGAAGGGCAAGCTCAACGAGCTGACCAGCAAACGCAACGAGCTGGTGGCGCGCTCCAAGACGGCCGCGGCACAGTCCCAGGTGCACGATGCCATCAAGAGCATCGACTTCTTGGATCCCACCAGCGAAGTTGGCCGCTTCGAAGAGAAAATCCGCCGCGAAGAGGCAAAGGTCCGCGGCCAGCAGGAGCTTTCCGCATCGAGCCTGGACGCCCAGTTCAACCAGCTTGAGGACCTCGGCGAGCAGGTGGAAATCGAAGCACGCCTGGCAGCCCTGAAGTCCGGTGGCGCCAAGCCGGCCATCGGCGCTTCCGGCGCCCGGTCTGAGTCCACGGTCGACGAAGCCGACTTCGACAAGCTGTAGCCAGCCGCGTCCGCCGCTGAGCGGGCCAGCCGGGGCCGGGGTTCATCACGAACCCCGGCCCTTGCCATGCCCGGACGGATCCTCCAACCGCCCGTGCGGCTGGTGTCGCGGATGTGTAGCGTGGAGGCCATGGCCTCCCCCGTCGCATCCTCCATCGTCTGGCTCCGTGACGACCTTCGACTGGACGATAACCCCGCCCTGTCCCACGCCGTCGAACTCGGCCTGCCACTCACGGTGGTCTACATCCTCGACGAGGAATCCCCCGGAATCCGTCCCCTGGGAGGCGCGGCCCGATGGTGGCTGCACCACTCACTGACGTCCCTGGCGGCGGCGCTTGCTGAGGCGAGTTCCATACTCACCCTCCGGCGTGGACCTGCCAGCCGCGTGATCCGGGACCTCGTTGCCGAAACCGGCGCGCAACACGTGCTGTGGAACCGGCGCTACGGCGGTCCCGAGCGGTCCCTGGACGCGGACATCAAGGCCTGGGCGGCAGAGAACGGCATCGAAGCCGCCAGCTTCCAGGCCAACCTGCTCTTCGAGCCGTGGACCATCACCACCGGCAGCGGCGGCCCCTACAAGGTGTTCACGCCCTACTGGCGGGCCTGCACATCGTCTGGCGAGCCCCGTGAGCCACTGGATGCGCCGGCCCGCCTGCCCTTCCCCGCCGTCGCCGGTTCGATGAAGCAGGCCGGCAGCGACACGCTGGCAGATTGGTCACTGCTGCCCGTGACTCCGGACTGGAGCGGAGGACTGGCTGCGACCTGGGAACCCGGGGAGGCCGGAGCACACAGCAGGCTTGAGGACTTCCTGGACGGGCCCGCACAGGACTACGGTACGGGGCGGGACATTCCCGGGGTGGAAGGCACTTCCAGGCTGTCCCCGCATCTTCGTTTCGGTGAGATCAGCCCGTTCCGGGTCTGGCATGAGCTCCGCCGCCACTTCCCGCGCGAGTTGACGCCCGACGTCGGGATCTTCCGGTCGGAGCTGGGCTGGCGGGAGTTCTGCTGGCAGCTGCTGTATGCCAATCCCCAGCTGGCTACGCGAAACTATCGGCCGGACTTCGACCGCTTCGAATGGCAGCAACCCACCGCGGCGGAACTGGAAGCATGGCAGCGGGGCCGGACCGGCTATCCGCTGGTGGACGCGGGGATGCGGCAGCTGTGGCAGACGGGCTGGATGCATAACCGGGTCCGGATGGCCGCGGCGTCGTTCCTCGTCAAGAACCTCCTGGCCGACTGGCGTATCGGCGAGGCCTGGTTCTGGGACACCCTGGTGGATGCAGATGCTGCCAGCAACCCCGCCAACTGGCAGTGGGTGGCAGGCTCAGGCGCCGACGCGTCCCCGTACTTCCGTATCTTCAATCCGGTGACGCAGAGCAAAAAGTTCGACGCCGACGGCCGGTACCTTCGCGAGTTCATTCCGGAACTCGCCCGGATGGACCGCAAAGCCATCCATGAGCCGTGGAAGCAGCCCAATGTCCAGGGCTACCCCGCGCCGGTGGTGGGACTCCCCGAGTCCAGGGAGCGTGCGCTGGCCACCTACCAGAAGCTTCGGGAGGACCAGCCAGGCCGGGACACGCCCACTGGCCCGGAAGTCAGCGGCTGACTTTGCCCATCAGGGAAGCGATAGGGCGAAGGAAGAGGGGACGGGCCAGGAACCAGGCTGCCACCATAACGGCAACCGAGGCCACGAAGACCCAGAATCCGAACCAGCCGGCGTCGTCGCTGCCGCCGTACATGTGGTTCAGGTTCCGCAGCGCACCGGTGGCGAGTACCAGGAAAACATGCACCACGATGAACGCCACGAAGTAGATCATGACCGGGAAGTGGATGGCCCGCGCGAGCTCAATGGGGTACGCCCTGTTGAGGGCGGTGGCCTTCTTGGGCCACGCGGAGGACGTCCGGATGCCGGAGATGAAAGCAAGCGGTGCGGCAATGAAGACAGTGGCGAAATACGTCAGCAGCTGAAGGGCGTTGTAGTTGACCCAGCCGTTGTCGGTGGGCCAGTTCAACGAAGCATACTGAAGCGCTGCGGAGAGAGCATTGGGGATAACGTCCCAGCTGGTGGGCACGATCCGCATCCATTGGCCGGTGGCGAACAGAAGGATGGCGAACACCAGGCCGTTGAGGACCCAGAGCGCGTCCAGCGTCAGGTGCAGCCAAAGCTCCAACGTGATCTTGGTGGGCGCGTTCTTGGTTTTGATCAGACTTTTGTTGTTGCGGGTCCAGTGGCCGCTGGGCCGCGTGGTGGTCCGCACCTGCCAGCCGGTCCTGATGATGAGCAGCAGGAAGAAGCCGTTCAGGAAGTGCTGCCAGGCCAGCCACGCCGGGAATCCCACAGGTGTGCCGTCAGGCAGTTCCGAATGTCCCGGATAGTCAGCCAGGAACGAGGCCACCGCAGGAAGGCCGGTCATCCACTTGGCCAGCAGCACCACGAGCACCAGCACGACGAGAGCGGCAGGAACACCCCAGTAGAGCCTGGACCGCTTGCCTGTCGAGGAGCCGGGCTTCTTCGTGGGTGTGGACATCGAACAACATTCCTCTCGAGAATGACTGACCAGGTGCCCAAAGGGCTTTGCGATCGAGAATACTAGGAAGCAGGTGTAATGAGGCAAAAGAAGACCCCGGCCGGCGTAATGCCGGTCGGGGTCTTCTACATGGTTGCGGGGACAGGATTTGAACCTGTGACCTCTGGGTTATGAGCCCAGCGAGCTACCGAACTGCTCCACCCCGCGTCGCTAAATCAACATTACCGTACTTTTGAGTAGACAATTACCAGTCGGGATTTGCGGTGGCCACGACCCCCGGGTTGCCTGCTTGGGTGGGGTCCGCTTAAACCAAAAAGTCCGGATTCTGTTTCCAGAATCCGGACTTTTCGCCAGTTGCGGGGACAGGATTTGAACCTGTGACCTCTGGGTTATGAGCCCAGCGAGCTACCGAACTGCTCCACCCCGCGTCGCAAGATCAACTCTACCGTCCGGTGAACGGGAGGCCAAATCCTGGTGGCGTGATGTGCGTCTCGCTGGGTCAAACCCCTTAGTTGCTGGCCGCAGGCGAGGGCGTCACCGTCGGCGTAGCTGCCGGCGACGGCGTAGCCTCGGGCGACGGCGTGGCTTCAGGGGCCGGCGCCGGAATCTTGCCCTCGGAGTCAATTGCCTTCTGCAGGGCCGCAGCCAGTTTCTTCTGCGCTTCTCCATAGGCTGCAAAGTCGCCGGCCGCCAGGGCTGCCTGGCCGGCCTTGATGGCCGCGTTCGCCTCATCCAGCGCGGCCTTCAGGTCAGCCTGGGCACCTGCGCTCACCGGCGGCGTAGTTCCCGTAGGGGGCGGGGTCTGGCCGGTGTTGTCGGAGTCGCCCGCGGCGGCTCCGGAGTCACCGCCGAAGAGTTGCTTCAGCGCCCCGTCGAGGGTCGGCGCAAAGCCGACCTTGTCACCGAAGGCCACCAGCACTCGCTGCAGGGTGGGGTAGGACGTCTCGCCGGTCGACTTGAGGTAAACCGGTTGGACATACAGGATGCCGCCGCCCACAGGTAATGTCAGCAGGTTGCCGTTGAGCACCTCGGAAGCGCCCTGCCTCAACAGGTTCAGGGCCTGGGACACGGTGGGGTCGGAGTTGAACTTGTTTTGCGCCTGCCCAGGCCCCGGGACCTGTGTTGCGGGTGGAATCTGAAGGAGGCGCAACTGGCCATAGCTGTCAGCTTTGACGCCCTTCTGGTTGCCCGCGTCAGAGTCCGCCGCCAGGAAGCCGTAAAGGACGTTCCGGGCAGTGTTGTTCACGATCTGCGGAATGAAGGAGGACGTGAGCTGGAACGCCGGTTGTTTCTGGTCCGGCATCTGCAGTGACATGTAGAACGGAGGCTGCTTTACATCTGTGGATACGGTGGGGTCGTTCGGCACGCTCCACACTTCGTCGCTCTTGTAGAAGCTCACGGAATCGGTGACGTGATACCGGCCCAGGAGCTCGCGCTGCACCTTGAACAGGTCCTCCGGGTAGCGGACATGGCTCATCACATCCCCGGACATCTCTGAGTACGGCTTAAGCGATGTGGGGAAGACTTTCTGCCACGCCTTCAGTACCGGGTCCTGGTCGTCCCACGCATAGAGGGTGACCGAGCCATCGTAGGCATCAACCGTGGCTTTCACTGAGTTCCTGATGTAGTTCACCGAACTGTTGGGAAGAGCAACGGTCCGGCCTGAGGTGGTTTGGGAGTCCGTGGTGGCAGCGGAGAGCTGCTCCTGCTGTGAGTACGGGTAGTACTGGCTGGTGGTGTAGCCGTCCACGATCCACTTGACGCGGCCGTCAACAACGGCCGGGTAGGCGTTGCCGTCCACCGTCAGGTACGGCGCGACTTTCTCGACCCGGTCACGCGGGCTGCGGTCGTACAGGATCTGGGATTCAGCGTTGACCCCGTCGGAGAGTAGGAGATCCGAGGACTGGAACTTGATCGAGTACAGGACCTTGTTGAAGAAGCTGCCCACATTGGGACCGCCGTTGCCGGTGAAGGTGTACTGGGTTTCCGCGTCCCCTTCCTTGCCGGAGGGCCTGTCCTGTTCGCGCTGTGGTGCGCCCGCCGGCGCGCCGACAATGGAGTACTCTGGGGAATTTTCGCCGAAGTAGATCCGTGGCTCGTAGGTGGAGTCATTGCCAAGGACTCCGGTTGATGGAATTCCCGACTGCAGGAACTCCGGCTTGCCGTCAACGGTGAACTTGTTTCCCTTGGCCGCCACCACGCCGTAGCCGTGCGTGTAGACGACGTGCTGGTTGAGCCAACCCTGCTGGTTTGTGGCGATGTTCGCCGGGTTCAGCTCGCGCACGGCGATGACGGTGTCCTGGATCTTGCCGTCCACCTCGTAGCGGTCGACATTCAATGCGTCCGGGAATTGGTAGTACGGGCGGTACTGCTCCAGCTGGGAAAACGCGTCGGAGATCAGGTTGGGGTCCAGGAGCCGGATGTTGGCTGTGGTCTGGGCGTCCGGGGCCAGGGCACCGGTGGTGGCGGTATTGGTGGCGTCGTACCGGTTCACCTGAATCTTGTCCAGGCCATAGGCGGCCCGGGTCATTTCGATGTTGCGGCCGATGAAGTCCTTCTCATACGTCTGCTCGGAAGGACGGACCTGGAACTGCTGGATGACCCACGGGTATACGCCGCCGGCGAGGATCGAGGTAATGATCAGCATTGCCGTGCCGATGACCGGCAGCCGCCAGCGGCCGATGACCGCCGCAACGATGAAGAGGATGGCCACCAGGCCTGCCGCCACGGCGAGGATCGCCTTGGTGGGGATCACGGCGTTTACGTCCGTGTACAGCGCGCCGGCCCAGCGCCCGCCGTTGCCCTGAAGGGCAGCGTAGCGGTCCAGCCAGAAGTTTGCGCCGAGCAGGATCAGGAAGGCTGCGCCGGTCACGGCGAGGTGGATCTGTGCGGCGCGGCTGGTGAACACGCCGCGTTCCATCAGCCGGATACTGCCGTAGAGGTAGTGGGTGAGGATTCCGGCGATGCCGGCCACCACAACCACGCTGATGAGGAACCCTGTGACGAATCCCAGGAACGGAAGAGTCATGAGGTAGAAGCTGATGTCCAGGCCGAACTCAGGATCGCTCTGGCCGAACGGTTCCTGGTTGAAGAACAGCAGCACTTTCTGCCATTGGCTGGCCGCAGCGCTGCCGGCGAAGAGTCCGAACAGGATGGGCAGGCCCACCATAACGACGCGGCGGACCGGCTCAAGCTGGGCCTGGTAGCGGTTCAGGTTGTCGCGCATCTCGGAGTCCGGCGCGTACACGGGACGTGCATGGTAGGCAACCCGGATGGCAAAAAAGACGGCCACGAACATAAGCGCGAAGCCGGCGAGGAAGATCCCGATCCGGGCGAGGTTTTCCGTGACAAACACTTCGAAGTAGCCGAGCTGCCGGTACCAGAGGACGTCAGTCCACACGTTGGCGAAGAAGATGAAGCCCACCACTGCGATGGCAACAACGATCAGCGTGGGCGTTAGGGCCCCGCGTCGCGAGGGGGGTCTTCCGGGCGGGATGGGGCTGGTAGGACGGGACAAACTCGGTACCTCATAGCTGGTCGTCAGGTTTACATGAGAAGCGTGCGTGCGGTTGACGTCCGGCACCGGTCAAGCGTGTGGCAACGTCCGTCATATCTGCCACGAGTGGCGGTAAAGCTTAGTTCCTGCCTCAGTCTAGTTGCTGGTGCAGACCGGCAAAGCGCCCATGTCCTGCCCGGATCCGGCGACTTCGACGGCGTGGCGCGCCTCTGTGATGTTCTCCACTTTGAGCACCTGCAGTCCGACCGGAATATGGCCGACAACCTCGTCGCAGTTTTCTGCCGGTGCGAGGAATACAGTGGCTCCCCCGGCCCGTGCGCCCAGCATCTTCTGGCGGATGCCCCCGATGGGGCCAACGGCGCCGTCGGGGGTGATGGTCCCCGTTCCGGCGACATGTTTGCCGCCGGTCAGGTCCCCCGGCGTGACCGTGTCGATGATGCCCAGGGAAAACATCAGCCCGGCGCTCGGTCCGCCAACCTTGTCCAGGGAAATCTTCACTTCAAAAGGAAACGTGAACAGGTACTTGAGCATGACTCCGAGAATGTAGCGGCCCGCGCCGTTGTCAATGGGCGTGATGGTCTGCGTGACGGATTCCCCTGCGCGCTGCACCACCAGGCTTGCCGGCGCTCCCTGGCCGGCGGCAAGTTCTTCCTGCACGACGGCGAGCGAGGTGATGGGCCTGCCGTTGATCGATTCGAAGATGTCGCCGTTTTCAACCTTGCCGGCCGACGGCGAACCGTCGGGGAGTCCCGCGGCCTGGAGTTGCTGGCCGAAGGGAATGCCAAGCTCCTTGAGCGCCGAGGCCACAGCGTTCTCCTGAGACGAGGTCATGGCCACGGAGCTCTGTTCGTCGGCCTGCTCCTTCGTGGTGCCGGTGGGGTACAGCAGTTCCACCGGGTGAACGGACTTGGAACCGCCAAGCCATGCGGTGAAGGCGCCCAGGATGCTCACGGGGCCGTTTGGGCCGCCGTCCACATAAACGGTGGTCAGGTCCAGGTTTCCTTTGGCGGGATAGGTCTCGTGGCCCGTGACGCTGATGACAGCGCTGCCCTGGCTCTGGCCGAGGGTGTTGAAGGTGGGTCCCGGTGATTCCACAACATATGGCACCGGAACAGTGACGGCCGCGATCCCCAGACCCAGCGCCAGGACGCCGGAAAGCATCATCACGGACACCCGCCGGTCCCCCGGCGGGGAGCTGCGGGGGGCATACTGCCCGGTCGGCGGGATGCCGGCCATACCCGATTCGGGTGTTGCGGCACCCGCGGTGGCGCCGGCGTCGAACTCTGGAGCGTGGTCCTCATGCGGATGATCGCCGCGGGTTGTAGTCACTGAATCAACACTACGCGGTGCCGCCCCCGGCCAGCTCTTTGCCTACAGCGAACGTGGCGCCTGTCCGGCAGACAGCCGGCCCGGCCCGGGGTACCGTGAAGTTGAACAGTCACACCGACGATCGGCGGGATCATGACCTCCAACCCACTCAATCCGTCCAACGGCGACGATACGCCGAAGGATCCGTTGACAGAGATGCTGCAGAACCTGATGGGCGGCAAGGGCATGGAAAACTTTGATCCTGCCGAACTCGCAAAGGCAGCAGGCCTGCCGAACGACCCCAATCTCCTGGCCCAGATGTTCTCCCAGGTCCAGGCCATGATGAGCGCCCCGTCCGAAGGGCCCGTCAACTGGCAGCTCGCGCACGAGAACGCCCGCCGGGTTGCCGCCAGCAGCGCCGACCCCTCCGTCACGTCCCTGCAGACCCGCGAAGTCGACGAGGCCCTGCGGCTGGCCGAACTGTGGCTCGATCCCGTGACCGACCTTTCTGCCACCGGCCTGATCGGCCGTGCGTGGTCCCGCGCTGAGTGGGTGGAAGCCACCCTCGGAACGTGGAAACGTTTGACCGAGCCCGTCGCCAACAGCATCGCCAACGCGCTCTCCAGCGCCATGACCGAACAGATGCCCGAAGAGATGAAGTCCATGATGGGCGGGGCCTCGTCCATGCTGCAGAACATGGGCGGTGCGATCTTCGGGATGCAGCTTGGGCAGGCCATCGGCGCACTGTCCGCAGAGGTTGTCAGCTCCACCGACATCGGCGTTCCCCTGGCCGACCTGGAAATGGCGCTGCTGCCGGCCAATGTGTCGAAGTTCGGCGAGGGCCTGAGCCTGCCGGAGAACGACATCCGGCTGTTCCTGGCCGTCCGCGAGGCAGCCCACGCGCGGCTGTTTGTCCAGGTGCCCTGGCTGCGTGGCCACTTGCTCGGTGCCATCGAGGCCTACGCCCGCGGCATCCACATCGACACGTCCAGGATTGAAGAGCTGGCCCGCGACCTGGACCCCAGCAACCCTGAAGGCATCCAGGAAGCGCTGTCCCAGGGTGTCTTTATGCCGCAGCGGACCCCTGCACAGGAGCAGGCGCTTGAAAAACTGGAGACCGCCCTGGCCCTCGTTGAAGGCTGGGTGGACGAGCTCACCGCTTCGGCCACGGAGAAGCTGCTGCCCTCCGCCGGCGCGCTCCGGGAAACAGTCCGGCGGCGCCGTGCCACCGGCGGTCCGGCGGAGCACGCTTTCTCGTCCCTGGTGGGACTGGAACTGCGTCCCCGCCGCCTGCGTGAGGCTGCCACGCTGTGGGCCGCGCTTAAGGACGAACGGGGCATTGCCGGACGCGATGCCATCTGGCAGCATCCGGACCTCCTCCCCACCGCCGAGGACCTCGATGACCCGCAGGGCTTCAGCGGCCGCCGCAAGCTGGCCGAGGCCAGCGACAGCGAAGTGGACGATGCCCTGCAGAAGCTGCTGAGCGGCGGCTTCGACGACGCGCCGCAGGATGATTCCGACGCCGGCGACGACGGGGACCAGCCCGCAGCCGATGGTGAGCAGCCCAAGGGTTAGCCAGACCGCAGGTTAGCTGGCCGGCCGGATCATGTCCGGTCCGGCCGGCTCCCGTAGTGCTTCACTGGAAGGTACGACGGCGGCCACGCCGCCTTTCCACCGCCGCTGGAGGTGTTCGGATGCGCAAGATCATCCTGATGATGTCGGTGTCTTTGGACGGATTCTTCGAGAAGGCCGACCGGGACATCAGCTGGCACCTGGTGGATGACGAACTCCTTCGCCACTTGAACGAGCAGTTCCGGACGATGGGGGCCTTTATGTCCGGGCGCATCACCCATGAGCTGATGGCCAGCTATTGGCCAACTGCCGACAAGGATCCGGACATCTCGGCGCCCATGGTCGAGTTCGCCGGGATCTGGCGCGAGATGCCCAAGTTCGTCTTTTCGCGGACCCTCACCCAGGCAGGCTGGAACACCACGGTGATTCACGACGTCGTGCCTGAACAAATCGCGGAACTGAAGGCGCAGCCCGGGGGCGACATCGCCCTGAGCGGCGCCGATTTGGCCTCCACTTTCATGCGGCACGGCCTGGTCGACGAATTCCGAATTCTCGTCCATCCCGTGGTTCTGGGGCGGGGCCGGCCGCTGTTCGAGGCTCCTGATGTCCGGATGGACCTCAGGCTCGAGGAGACGCGGACGTTCGGCAACGGCGTGGTTCTGCTCCACTACTCGCGCGGTGGCAAAGGTTAGACGACCCCCTGGCCGGCGTCGCCTGGCTCTGAATCATCACTGCCCGCGGTCAGGCCCCGGGAGGTGGCGAACGAGACGCCTTCCAGGAAGGCCTTGGCCCGCATCGTGTCGGGGTAGGACTCCAACAGCTTCCAGAAGGCGGCGTTGTGCCCGGCCACCAGCAGGTGGGCGAGCTCATGCAGGAGGACATAGTCGATGACCCACTGCGGCATGGGCCGGAGCTTGTCGGAGAGCCGGATGGATCCTTCCGACGGCGTTGCGGAGCCCCAGCGCGAGTTCTGGTTGCTGACCCAGCGGACGGACGTCGGGACTGCGCGTCCGCCGAAGTATCGGGCCGAAAGGTCTGCGGCGTGGGCGGCCAGTGCCGTATCCGTGGCCGGCTGTTTACTTCCTTTGCGGGCGCGCCGCTCCCCCTGGCGGTGCAGCTTCGCCAGCATGCGGTGCACCCATTCAGACTCCTGCGCGGCGGTGAACCGGGCCGGAATGGCCACCACTGCCGTCCCGTTCTCCCAGAAGGCAGCCACGGTCCTGGTCCGGCGGGCCGACCGCCGCACCTCAACCGGTGCTCCGTCCGCCGTGGTGAGGGGGAGGGTGTCTTGTCCTGCCGGCTGGCGGGTCACAGGGTGGTGCTTTCGACGAGCACCCGCAGAACGTCTTCGCCGTATTTTTCCAGTTTGGACGGACCCACGCCTGCCAGTGCCGCAAGCTCCTCCAGCGTGGACGGTTTGGCCTCAGCGATGGCCGTCAGCGTGGCATCCGTGAAGACCACAAACGCCGGCACCTCGGCAGCCAATGCGATTTCCTTCCGCCATTGCCGAAGGGCATCGAACGTCTGTTCTTCGTAACTGGGAGGACAGTCGTTGCAGCGGCCCACCTTGCGTTCGGCACCGCTGGACAGCATGCTCCCGCAGACCCTGCAGGTGGCGGGGGCAGCCGATTTCCGGCGCGGCGCCGGCCCTTTTCCGCGGGCACTGGAACTGGCCACCGAGTTGGGCCTGAGTCCGTCGAGGAAGCGTGAGGGTTTGCGGTTGGCCCGGCCGCCCGGTGTCCGCGCCGTGGACCAGGAAAGCGCCAGGTGCTCGCGTGCACGCGTGATGCCCACGTAAAGCAGGCGGCGCTCCTCATCCACGGCTTCCGGTGTGTCCGCGAAGGATATGGGCATCAGGCCTTCGCAGAGGCCCACCAGGAACACGGCGTCCCATTCGAGGCCCTTCGCGGCGTGCAGCGATGCAAGCGTCACGCCCTGGACAGTCGGCGCATGCTGCGCCAGCGACCGTTCCTGGAGTTCATTAACAAAGTCACCGAGACTGAACTGCTCACCGCGGACGTAGACCAGCTCGTCCGCGAGCGCCACCAGCGCTGCCAGGGACTCCCAGCGTTCGCGCAACGCGCCGCCGTTATGGGGCGGGGCGTCCGTGTAGCCGAGCGAGGCCACGATATCGCGGACCAGCTGGCCGAGCGGTTCCGGCGTCGCCGTTTCAGCGACGGCCCTGGTTGCCGCGCGCAGCTGAAGGATGGCATCGCGCACTTCCTTGCGCGCGAAGAACCGCTCACCGCCGCGAAGCTGGTAGCTGATCCCGGCAGCCGCGAGCGCCTGCTCGTAAGCCTGGGACTGACCGTTTGTGCGGAAAAGGACAGCGACCTGGCTCGCCGGAGTGCCGGCGTCGAGCAGTTCCTGGACCTTGATGGCCACGGTGGCGGCTTCGGCTTCATCGTCGGTGCATTCGGTGAACTGTGGGACGGGACCCGCCGGCCGCTGGGCCACCAGCTGCAGCGGAGCCGCCCAGGCAGCGTCGGCCACCGGTCCGCCGCCGCGCCGGGCGGCAAGGAGATCGTTGGCCAGCTTGACCACCTGGGGCGTGGAACGGTAATCCCGGATCAGTTTCACCACATTGGCCTCGGGGTACTGTGCCTTGAATCCCAGGAGGTGTTTGGGTGAAGCGCCGGTAAACGAGTAGATCGTCTGGCTCGCATCACCCACTACGCACAGCTCGTCCCGCCCGCCCAGCCACAGTTCCAGGAGCCGCTGCTGCAGCGGAGAAACGTCCTGGTACTCATCCACCACAAAATGCCGGTACTGCTCGCGGACTGTGGCCGCGACTTTCTGGTCCTCCTGTAGGATCCCGACCGTGATCAGGAGGACGTCCTCAAAATCAATGACGTTGCGGTCGGTCTTGACGTCCTCGTAGGACTGGAAGACCCGGGCGACGGCGGTGAGATCGAACCCGCCGGGGGTCCCCCTGTCCTGCGCGTTCTCCAGGTAGTTCGCCGGGGTGAGCATGGAAACTTTGGCCCACTCGATTTCGGAGGCGAGGTCCCTGATGGACGCGCGGTCAGTGCTGAGCCGCAGGCGGCGGGACGCTTCGGCGATCATCTGGGCCTTGTGGTCCAGCAGGTTGGGCAGGGTGCCGCCTACCGCCTGCGGCCAGAAAAACTGCAGCTGCCGAAGGGCGGCGGCGTGGAAGGTGCGCGCCTGCACGTTGCCCACGCCGAGGTCCCGCAGCCTGCTGCGCATTTCCGCTGCGGCCCGGGCCGTGAACGTCACAGCGAGGAGCCGCTGGGGACTGTATACGCCCGAGTGCACGCCGTAGGCAATCCGGTGCGTAATGGCCCGGGTCTTGCCGGTGCCGGCACCGGCAAGGACGCACAGCGGGCCGTTGAGCGTGCTGGCGACCTCGCGCTGTTCGGCGTCGAGTCCCCCGAGGATTCGTTCCTCAAGGGACTCTGTACTGTCAAAATTCTCTGTGGTCACTTCTGCTGCTCTGTTGTCGCGACTGCCACATGCTGGCGTCTGGCCAATGGTGATGCCTGTTCCGGGTATCAGGTATCTGTGCGGTCCTTGATCCGGCCGCCATACCAGTGCTCAATCAGCGAGCGTGCAATGGACAGTCGGCTGGAGATGGTGATTTCACCGGTGAGCACGGCGTCCTGGAGTTCCTCCCGGCTGAACCAGCGCGCACGGGTCACCTCCCCGCCGTCGGGCTTTGCCACGGCGTCTGCGGTGATGGCGGTAAATCCAAGCATAAGGGAGGCCGGGAACGGCCACGACTGCGAGCCCAGGTACTGGCAGCCGGTGACCCTGACGCCCACTTCTTCGTGGATTTCACGCACGACTGCCTGTTCAAGGGATTCGCCTGGTTCTACGAATCCGGCCAGAGTGGAGTAATTCTTCGCGTCAACGGGCCCGCCGCCGCCGAGCAGCAGCCGTCCGTCCGGCCCTACCACCGTGACGATGATGGCTGGATCCGTCCGGGGGTAGTGTTCCGAGCCGTCCTGGGGGCAGCGTCGGACCCAGCCGCCGGCTTCCACGACAGTGTGGGCTCCGCAGCGGGGGCAGTGCGTATGGCCGGCGTGCCAGTTGGCGATGGCGCTGGCCTCGACGAACAGCGCCGTATCGGTGGGGTTCAGGACGGCAGCGATGTCGCGGAAGCCGGCCCACTGCGCACTGGCCGGGATTCCGGCAGTGCCGGGCTCGGCAGGAAGGACAACAAGGACCACTTCGGTGCCGGCGGCAAGATCCGAGCCGTCCAGCGCGGCGCCAAGATAGATGACCTGCTCTGGGGCAAAGCCACGGTCCCGCAGGTCAGCCAGCAACTGGGCGGCTGCGGGTAGCAGAAGCTGGTTACCCTGCACCAGGGCCTGCCGCCCGGCAAGGACCACTGCCCGCGTGTGCTCGCTGTCCAGCAATTCCTCAACCATGCCGGGCCGGACACGGTCAACTGAGCCGCGGTCCACGGCAGCCGGGAGAACCGGCAGCACGGTATCGAACAGGTGGTTGGCTGGCAGCTGGACTGCCTGCGGCTGGTAGGCCGGTGTAACGGACTCCGCATGACTCATGTGTCCACCGTACTGACTCGGACTGACAATTTACATTCGGCAGGGACATGTGGCGTGGACGTCCGGACGGGGTGCGGGAGCCGACTTTTGCAGCATATCTGGAGACTCGCCGCCGCACATCGTTGTCTTGGACGCCACTCAATCTACCGTGGAACGGTGAGAAGAAAACCGATCGAACTGGCAGCCGTGGCAACCGCGGCAGTCCCCGGGCTGACCCCAACCGCCGTTAGCTCGGCTGCGGACGATCCCGCGGATTTCGACTCCGCGCTGCTGCTGGACTCCGAAGGCAAACAGTGGCGGGTCAGGTCCCCGCGGCATGCGGAAGCAAGCGCCAGGCTCGAGACGGAGTTCCTTGTCCTCCGCGCATTCGTACCGGCCATCCGGGCCGAGCTGCCCTTCCTGATGCCTACCGTGGCCGGCAGCGTCCGGCTGGGCAGCCTCAGTACCTTTGTCTACTCACATCTGGCCGGGAGTACGCAAAATGTGGAGGAACTCACCGCAGGTCCTGCCGCGCTCGCCCGGGAAATCGGGACAGCACTGGCGGCCATCCATGATCTTCCGCACTCCCTGGTCAGCAACGCGGACCTGCCCAGCTATACGCCCAACGAATTCCGCCAGCGACGGCTGAACGAACTCGACCAGGCGGCCACCACCGGAAAAATCCCGGCGTCGCTGCTGCTCCGCTGGGAGCATGCCCTTGAAGACGTTTCGCTGTGGCGGTTCAACCCGTGCGTTGTCCACGGGGACCTCCATGAGGACAACCTTCTTGTGGAAAGCGGCCGCGTCACGGCGGTTACGGGCTGGACGGACCTGCGGATCGGGGATCCCGCCGACGACTTCGCCTGGCTGGTTGCCTCGAACGAACAGGACTTCGTGGACGCCGTTCTTGCAAGTTACACGGGCAGCCGCCGCGACTCCCCGGACCAGCACCTGCTCCGGCGGGCTGCCCTGTCTGCCGAGTTCGCGTTGGCGCAATACCTGGTCAAGGGCATTGCTGCCGGCGATGCCGCGATGGTTGCCGAAGCCGAAGGCATGCTGGAAACTCTCGCGGCCGACGTCGAAGAGCACGGCGGACAGGCCATCAGTGTCGAGCCGCTGCCGGCCCCGGCCGCCCTGGCCGACGACGCCGCCCAGTCCTCTGCGGGCCAATCCCCTGCTGTGACTGTGGCCCCTGCTCCGGCGGTGACCATTGTCCCCGTGCCAGTCCCTGCGGTGGAGCCGGTTCCCGTCGTGCCCGCAGTGGAAATCAGCCCTATCCCGGCGGAGCCCATCCCGTCAGACGAAGCACCAGTGGATGAAGACTCGGCAGAGGACGAGTCGGCCGACAAGCCGTCCGTGCGCCCGTCCGCCGAGGACACATCCACCGCGGCCATCAGCATCGTCGAAGTCAGGAAGCACTGACGTCGAGGGCCGCGGCCACGATCTGTTCGAGTTCCTCAGCAGAGCCCAGATCGTGCGGCCGCACCACTTGGTTGTCGGCAACGTAGAAGAAGGCGGCCCTGACGTCCTCGACTGCCACGCCCTTGAGCCGGGCCCACGCCAGCCGGTACGCGGCGAGCTGCACCGATTTAGCCCGCAGCTGCGCGGCAGAGGGCCTGCGGCCGGTTTTCCAGTCCACCAGGTCCCACCGGCCGTCCGCGTCCTGGAAGACAGCGTCCATGCGTCCGCGGACCACAACATCGCCCACCCGGGTTTCCACCGGGACCTCGACAAATGCCGGTGACCTGTCGGCCCACTCCGAGGCTTTGAAGGTGGCCACCATGGTGTCGAGGTCATAGGCGGCGTCAATATGATCGTCGGAGCCGGGGGCCTCGCCGAGATCCAGCATGCCGGCCGCGCCGAAGTACTCTTCAACCCAGGCGTGGAATGCCGTCCCCTTCCGCGCCGACATGCCGGGCTCACGCGGAACAGGCCTTCGCAGCCGGCCCACTACCCCTGCCGGGTCCTCGCCAAGATCCACCAGCGTGGACGCAGAGATGTGGCCGGGCAGGTGAACGTCCTGGCCGGAGGCGCGCCTGGACCTCCGTTCCAGCAGCAAGGCAGCTTCCCTGGCCCAGCCCGCCGCATAGCCCCGGAGCCTTGGCCCGGACTCATTGTCGGATGCAGGCTCAAGGACGGGCACCGGGTCCTCAGGAACCAAGGGCTCCAAGGCTGCCCGGACGCGTGCCGCGGCGCTTTCCATGGCCAGCCGCCTGCCGGGAACAACCCGCAGGCGCTCTCCGGTCCGCGCGTCCACCGGGCCTTCGAGGGGGTCATAGGGCCATCCGGCCACCTCGGTTTCGGTAGTCAACGGGCTCTTTTCAGGCAAAGAGGCTTCGTCCACTGACGCCGGGTGCACCATGGCACACGTTCCCATGCCCTCCGCCGGGGCGGAGCTGGGGCCGGCAAGCTGTTCCAGTTCAGCGAGGAACGGGGACATCTCGGCACGGCCTGCCCTGGAGCCCACCCATGCTGCGCTGGAGACCCAGAGGACATGCTTTGCCCTGGTGTAGGCCACGTATGCCAGGCGGCGTTCCTCGCCCTCACCATGTACCTGGACGGCTGATTTGAAGTCCTTCTCTGCGTCGAGCCAGCCCTTCTGGTCCGGCTGGTCGGTATCCCATTGGGGAAGATCCGACCGGTCCCCCCGGAGAGGCCATGGCAGGGCCGCCGCGCCGCTGCTCCAGCGGGAGTCCTTGCTGCTGGGGAAGGCACCGGCGTTAAGACCCGGAACAAAAACGACGTCCCATTCCAGGCCCTTGGACGCATGGACGGTCAGCAGCTGCACAGCCTCGCGGTTGATATCCGACGGCGGAGCTTCGAGGCCGTTTTCTTCGGCCGCGGCAGCTTCAAGCCAGGCAAGGAACGCGAGGATGTCCACCCGGTGCGAGGTCCGCAGGAAGCCGGCCGCCGCGTCCTGGAAGGCATCCAGGTTTCGGCGGGCCTGGTGGATGCTGGTTCCCGGGCGCGCTGCCACTTCTATGTCGAGCAACATGGCGCGTTCCACTTCGCCGAGCAGGTTGGTGAGGTCGTCCCCGAGGTAGCCCCGCAGCTGCCTGAGTTCCGTCGAGAGTCTGCCGAGGCGGTCGCGGGCCGCCTCGGTCAATGATCGGCCGTGGGAAGAGGTCCAGTCTTCGCGTGGCAGCCAGTCCAGCGCTTCAACCAGGCTGGCACCGTCAGTCAGGTCGCTTTCGATGACGGCCTCGTCGGACGCGTCTGCGGGCCCGTCTTCCGGCGTGGCAGCGTTGGCCGGGCGGCCGCGGCGGCGTGCGAGCTGGCTGGACCAGTCGCGGAAGGCCATCAGGTCAGCGGGCCCGATGCGCCAGCGTGCGCCGGCCAGGAGGCGCATCAGGGAGTCCGAGCGTCCGGGATCAGCAAGTACCCGGAGCGTGGCCACCAGGTCAACGATTTCGGGGGTGTCGAGCAGCCCGCCGAGCCCCACGATTTCGTACGCGATCCCCCGCGCCTCGAACTCCCGCCGGATGGTTTCCATCTGGGCGCGGCGCCGGCACAGGACGGCCAGTGCCGGCGGTACCGGGGTGCCGTCGGCCTCCCGTTCGAAGTCCGTGACCCGGTACTTCATGACGTCCTCCGCAAGGGCGGCGGCTTCGTCAAGGTCTGTGCCGAAGCGGCCCAGAACCACCCGTCCGTCCACGGCGAAGGGGCTGGGCTGCAGGGGCGGCACATTCGCGGCCGCGGTAGCCGTGCCCGCCGGCATGGTGCCCGCTGGGGTGGCGCCTGCCGCAGCGGTGACCGCAGGGGCGCCGCCGGCAGGGGCCTTCTGGGCCTCGGCGCGCCCTAGTGCCTCTGACATGATGTTGGCGGCGGACAGGATGGCCCGGCCGTTGCGCCACGCCGTTGTGAGGTACGACGTAGGGGCCGGTACAAAGCGTCCCGGCCCGTCGTCCCCGTCCACGCGGACCGGGAATTCACGGACAAAGTGGAAGAGCTGACCTGCCGAAGCACCCCGGAAGCCGTAAATCGACTGGTTGGGGTCGCCCACGGCGATGACCGCGTGGCCCTCGCCGAAAAGCCGCGAAAACAGGACCAGCTGGGCATACGACGTGTCCTGGAACTCGTCGAGGAGCACCACTTTGTAGCGCTGGCGTTCCATGTCCGCAGCAAGCGGGATCTCGCGGGAGACACGGGCCGCAAGTGCCACCAGGTCGCCGAAATCCAATGCCCCCCGTGACTTCTTGGCGGTGGCGTAGCGGCCCACCATGTCAGCCACGCTGGCCCTGGTTCGCAGCATCGCAGCCAGTTCACCGGCTGCCTGGGGGGCGTTCTTCTTCGCTCCGGCCAGGTAGGGACGTTCTTCGAACTCGGCAAGGCGTGCCAGAAGCCAGGCCTCGACGTCGGCCGGTTCCTGCAGGTGCTCTGCGCACTCCCCCGCGAGCTGGATGACTGCCTTGACCAGCGTGGACTTGGCTGCCTTGAAGTGGCTGTAGTCGCCGTCGAACGCTTCCACCACTTCGCTGGCGAGCTGCCAGGCCTGGGCCCCGCCCAGCAGCACAACGTCGCGTTCCACGCCAAGCCGCAGCCCGTAGTCAGAAACGATCCCGCTGGCGAATGAGTGATAGGTGGAAACTTTGGGCTCAAGGGCGTCGCTGCTGAGCAGCCCCGCGGGGAACACGTCATGCCGCGTGTCCTGGGCAGCGACCCGTTGCAGTGCGGTCAGCTTGGCCCGGATCCGGGTGGCCAGCTCGCCGGCCGCCTTCCTGGTGAAGGTTACGCCCAGGACCTCCTCAGGCCTGACCCAGCCGTTGGCAACCAGCCAGACGACGCGGTCGGCCATGGTGGCGGTCTTGCCGGAGCCCGCTCCCGCGATCACCAGCCGGGGAGCCAGGGGTGAGGAAATGATGGCGGACTGTTCCGGGGTAGGGGTGTTCTTTTCGCCCAGCAACCTGGACAGCTGCTCGGGGCTGAACAGGGGCTCTGGAACCTGGGGTTGGCTCATTCGGTGACCTGCTTTCCGCGGACACAGAGCGGACAGACCTCAGGGAGCCTGCAGCCGTGGCCCCCATGGCTGCTTTTTGCGGGGTCATGCCTGGCTTCGAAGCTGTTGCCGGACATTATTGCGGCGGCATCGGTGACCATGTCCAGCGCCCAGTTCTCCTGGGCCTCAAGGGGTTCCTGTTGCTGGACGCCGGGGCTCTTGGTGGTGGTTCCGAGCTGCGCCAGCACGGCGCCGCCCGGCACCGTCCCGCCCGGTCCGGCCGTGCCACCCGATACGTCCGCGAAACCGCCGGCCAGGACCGCTGCCTGGTAGGCCCCCAGCTGGGGATGGCGGTTCAACTCTGTCTTGCCGGGCTGCCGCTTTCCCGTCTTGAGGTCCACAACAACCAGCCTTCCTTCGGCGTCGATCTCCAGCCGGTCAACCTGACCGCGGAGCACGGCGGCGCGGGCATCGCCGCCCTGGCCATCGCCCGGGACCGATGGCGCCGGCGTCGACCCCAACGCCGGCGGAACGTCGGGCAGCCGGACCTCAAAGTCCTGCTCGACGCCCAGCAGGCTCCGGCCCTCGGTCCGCATCACCAGGAGGTACTGGGCGAGCTTGCGCACCATTGTTTCGGCACGCTGGAAGTCGAGTTTGCCTTCCCAGTTGTCCTTCATCCCCAGGGTTGGCCACCGGCGGATGAGTTCGGCGACGTACTCGCCCCCGGAGGCCTCCGGCAGGTCCTGCGCGATGGCGTGGACCAGGGTGCCCAGGCTCCGGGCGAAATCGGTGGCGGCTTCTCCCCCGGCGGCTTGTACAAACCAGTCGAGCGGTGATTTCTGCACGGATTCGACCTTCGACGGCGAGACGTAAACGGTCCCTCCGGGCGGGACAACCGGCTCCGACGTCGTCAAGGAAGGCAGGCCCCACCAGCTGTCCGGATGCGCTCCCGGGACAGCCGGTTCCACTGCGGCAAGGCCGGCCAGGACCCTGGCGGCCTCGGCGGCTTCGTGCTCATACTTTCCATCCAGCTGCGCGTATTGGCGCAGTTCTGCCACCAGGGCACGAAGGGTCATGGGCCGTTCCACCGGCGTGAACACCCTGCCCTCGGCGCCCGGCTCAAGCGGCGCCACATAATCGAGGAAGGACGACGGCTGGTCGTCCTCGGACGAAACAGCGGTGCAGATCAGGATCGTGCAGGCCCGGGAAACGGCTGTGGAGAAGCTTCGGAGTTCGTCGTAGCGGATTTCGCGCAGCCGGCTCAGCGGGTCCAGCTGCAATGCATAGCTGACACCATGTTCGACGGCGTCAGCGTACAGGCTGCTGCCCAGAAGCTCACCGCGGAGCCGGGTATTGGGCCAGACGCCTTCCTGCAGCCCCGCCACAATGACCACGGGCCACTGCCGACCGGCAGCACTGGCCGGGGTCATCAGCTCGACGGCGTCGTCCACCTGGGCCCGCGCGGCCAGGGTATCCATGGGCAGCTCCTGGTTCAGGAGGTACTCCAGGAACTGCTCCGGCCCGGCGCCCGGCATCTGGTCCACGTAGCGCTCGGCGGTGTGGAATAGCGCCATCATGGCATCCAGGTCCCGGTCGGCGCGGGCTCCATGGGAACCGCCGGTGAGGGCGGATTCGGTCCACGCGTTGGACAGCCCGGTGGAGTGCCACAGGGCCCAGAGCACGGTCTCGGCGTTGGCTCCGGGCTCGGCGGCGGCGCTCCGCCCGGCCTGGATCATACGCGCGGTCCGGCGCGCGGAACGGCCTTCCAGGCCCAGCGTCCCCAGGGCTCCTGGTTCCAATAGTGCTTCAACCAGCAGGGCGTCACTGGTCCGTCCGCCACCGCCCAGCAGCTCCTCCCGCCTCAGCGACTGGCGGAGCCGACGCAGTTCAATGGACGTGGCGCCCCCGATGCGCGACGTCAACAGCGCGACGGCGGCCTCGGGGGTCAGCAGTTCGGGATCCAGCGCTATGGCGTAGGCGTCCAACAGCGGGCGCACGGCCACTTCATCGCGGACCGCGGATTCGGCCACCGGAACGCGTACCGGGATCCCCTGGCCCGTGAGGTAGCGCTGAAGCTCACTGAGCTGTCCGCCGTTACGCACAATCACGGCGATCTCGGCCAGGTTGCGGCCACAGTTTACGTGCTGGTCCAGGATGCGCTGGGCAACGTACCGCAGCTCGTGGACCGGCGACGGAACCAGGTGCGCCTCCACCTTGCCGGCGGACTGCGGTTGGAGTTCGACGACGGCGGCGGGGCCGTGCGCGGTTCCGGCCAGGGGTTCGGGCTGCTCGAGGCGCCTGGCCAGCTGGCCGCCCGCACGCTGCGAGATCCGGCCCGCGACGCCGAGCCAGGCCTCGGCGATGGCGGGGGCGTGCCGATGGGTGTGCCAGAGCGGCCGCTCGATGACGCCGGCTTCCCCAGAAAGCAGGCGCGGCAGTTCCGCGACCAGGTCGGGCCTGGCACCGCGGAATCCCTGCACCACGGTATCCGGGGAGAAGGCGACATAGCAGTCCTTGCCGGCGGCGATATCTGCGAGCAGTTCGAAAACGGCAGGGTTTGCCTCCTGCACATCGTCCACGAGCACCAGCTGGAGACGATCCCGTTCCGCGGCCAGGAAGTCAGGGGCGTCCTGGAAGATCTGCCGTGCAGTGGTGATGATGCCGGCAGGATCGAAGGCCTCCGGCATGCGCAGGTCCAGGACGTCCCGGTACTCTGCGTACAGTGCCGCCGCGGCGATCCAGTCCGGCCGGCCGCACTGGCGGCCGAGCTCCTCAAGGTCACCGGCGGTCCGGCCGGATTCGATGATCCGGTCGAAGAGTTGGCGTACCTCGTGGCGGAAGCCCCGCGTTTCCAGTGCCGCTTCCAGGTCCGCAGGCCACGGAAGTTCCAGCCCGGGCATCCGGTGACCCTCCAGGAGTTCGCGGATGATGAGGTCCTGTTCCGGGCCGGACAGGAGCCGCGGTGCGCGCGGAAGCGGAAGGATTCCTTCTGCCTTTGCCCGGCGGATCAGGTCAAACGCATAGGCTGCCCAAGTCCGGGCCGGCGTGGTGCTCAGGCTCCGGTCCAGCCGTGCGGTGAACCGGTCGCGGAGTGAGTCGGCGGCGAGGCGTCCGGGTGCCAGGATGAGGATCCGCTCCGGGTCCACGCCGTCCTGCAGTGCCCGTCGGACGGCGGATTCGATCAGGACTGTTGATTTTCCGGTTCCCGGTGCGCCGGGAACCAGGACCGGCCCGGAGCCGTGGGGAACGTCGACGGCGTCCCGCTGGTCTGCAGACAACGCCGGAACGTCGGCGTGCAGCTGCCGCGGCGGAAGAAGGCGCAGGCCCGTTCCGCCGGAACGTCCGGCCGCGGACGCGGGCCTGGCTGACGTGCGTGTGGACTCGGCGGGATCAACATCAGGGATTGTTACGGTCACACAGACATTTCATCATCAGCCACCGACAATCTATGCAGCCGCCGCTCCAGCTGCTCCGCAATGGCGTCGATCCGGTCGAAGTCATCCTCGCCGGGTGCCCAGCGTGCTGCCATCAGGTCCACCCGCCATTTACCCTCGCCGGTGCGCAGGAATGCATCGTGGTTGCCGAGCAGCGGCGTCCCCTCCTGCAGGTAGAGGCGGAGGGCTTCGGCCTCGTGGCCTTCCGGACCTTGGCCGCTTGCCTTCAGGATGCGCCACCACGCGACCTGTCCGCCGTAGTGGCTCATGGCGTGGCCCACCTGCCGGGGACCGCCGGACCCCAGCAGCTCGGCCACATCGCCGTAGGCCAGTGCGGTGCCGGGTGGAACCAGCTCGACCAGCGCGAGCACCGCTTCAATGTACTCAGTCCGCATGCATCAAGATTACCGGCAGTGGCGTTGGCGGATCCTGTCGGTGCTGGCCGGTAGCGTTGAAGCATGACCACCTGGAACAACCTTCCCCGCGCAGCCTTCGACCTCGAAACCACCGGACGGAATTCGCGTGCCGCGCGCATCGTCACGGCGTCGGTCACTGTGGTGGACCATAAGGGGGACGTGATCACCGAACACGAATGGCTGGCCGATCCCGGCGTCGAAATCCCTACCGAGGCCAGCGATATCCACGGCGTCACCACGGAGCAGGCCCAGAGTGAGGGACGGCCGGCCCATGAAGTCACTGGGGAGCTCGCAACTGTTCTGCAGGACCTGTTCGACGCCGGCATTCCGGTTATCGCCTTCAACGCCAGCTACGACTTCACCGTCCTGGCCGCTGAGTCCGCCCGCTACGGCGTCCGGCAGTTGAGCCGGTTCCCCGTCCTGGACCCGTTCATCATGAACAAGCAGGTGGACCGATACCGCAAGGGTAAGCGCACATTGACGGCCTTGTGTGAGGAATACGGCATCACGCTGGACAACGCCCATACGTCGGCCGCGGATGCTTTGGCCACCCTCCGGATGCTGGATGCCATGGCCATCAAGTTCCCGAAGCTCAAGATGCCGGCCAGCCAGCTTCACGAACTGCAAAAGGACTGGGCGGTCAGCCAAGCAGCGGACTTCCAGAACTACCTGCGCAAGACCAAGCCCGCCGCCGTGATCGAAGGGGAATGGCCCGTCCTTCCACCCGAAGACGCCAGCAGTGAATTCTAGCTGAGAGCTAACTCACAATTAGGCCGGAACCGCGGACCGCCATCGCCGGAACCCTCAGATTCGGCCGCAAAGGCAGTATTCATTCATCAGATGTTCGGGAAGAGTTTCCTTCATCCATTAATTCGGTCAAAAGCGCCTTTGGGCAAGTCTTTATTCGTCCGAAAGCGCTGAAAGCCGGAAATGAGATGATTAAGTTCAGCGGTAATCCCGCCCCGGCCGGCCGGCATTGGGGAGCAAGGCGCCAGGCGCCACACGCGCAGCCTTCGGCCCGGTTGATCTTATGACTCTGATGAAAGTGACTTTCTCATGAAGACCAAAGCCATGAAGTGGCTGACCAGCGTTCCTGTCGCGGTTGCCCTTGCTGTCTCGCTGGCCGCCTGCGGCACGGGGACTGCTCAGCCGAGCGGCACGCCCACCGATGCCCTTGCCGGCAGCGACCAGCAGACGCTGGATAAGTACACCACCGCCGATGTCACGCCCTTGGACCAGATCGACAAGACCAAGCTGGGCCTCAACACCGAAGGCAAGCTGGAGGTTGGCACGCTTTCCGACGCGCCGCCGAACATCTTCATCGACCCCGCCGGCAAGTTCACCGGCTACGACAACGAGGTGCTGCGCGCCGTTGCCGGCAAGCTTGGCCTCGAAGTTGAATTCGTGGCCACCGATTTCTCGGCGCTGCTCTCCCAGGTTCAGACCAAGCAGTTCGATGTGGGATCGTCTTCGATTTCCACCACTGACGCCCGTCGCGCCAACGTGGGCTTCACGAACGGCTACGACTTCGGCTTTATGGCTGTCGTTGCCAAGACCGACAGCGACGTCAAGGGTTTCGCAGACCTGGATGCCAATGTCCGTATCGGCGTCGTCCAGGGCACGGTTCAGGACGATTACGTCACGAACACCCTGAAGCTTGAGCCGGTCCGCTTCAAGGACTACGCCACCGTGTACGCCAATGTGCGCAACGGCCAGATCGATGCCTGGGTTGCACCCTCGCAGCAGGCAACCGGCCAGGTGAAGGAAGGCGACGGAACTGTCATCGCCGAGTCCGTGGTGAACACGCAGAACTTCACCGCCTACGCAGTGAACAAGGACAACAAGGCCCTGATCGACGCTTTGAACTCCGGGCTGGACGCTGTGATTGCTGACGGTACCTGGTCCAAGCTGACCAAGGAATGGTACCCGGACCGCGAGACCCCCGCCGACTGGAAGCCGGGAAGCAAAGCTGCTCCGGCTCCCCAGAGCTGATCTGGGCCTAACCGCTTATGGATCTCCTGGACCAGCTGGGTGAAACGTTCCTCAACTGGGAGGAAATGGCGAAAGTCGTTCCCTCTCTTCTCACGGTGGGCTTGCCCAACACCCTGATCCTGGCCTTGGCCTCGGGGATCCTCGGCTCCTTGCTGGGGTTGCTGCTCGCACTGATGGGTATTTCCCGGAATCCGGTGGCCCGCTGGGCAGCGAGGATCTACACCGACCTGTTCCGGGGGCTGCCCGCCATTCTGGTGATTCTGGTGATAGGCATTGGGCTCAGCCCCATTGCCCGGGAACTCACCGGTAACCGGAACCCATATCCGCTCGGGATCCTGGCTCTGACCCTGATCGCCGGCGCCTACATAGGTGAGATCTTCCGCTCCGGTATCCAGAGCGTGGAGAAAGGCCAGCTGGAGGCTTCCCGTGCTTTGGGGTTCAGCTACGGCAAGTCAATGCGCCTGGTGGTGGTGCCGCAGGGCATCCGCCGCGTGCTGCCTGCCCTGGTGAACCAGTTCATCTCGTTGCTGAAGGATTCCTCCCTGGTGTTCGTGCTGGGCCTGGCTGCCTCAGACCGCGAGATCTTCCGGATCGGAAATGACGCCATGGCCAACACGGGGAACCTTTCGCCGCTGGTGGCCGCAGGATTCGTGTACCTCATCCTGACCGTGCCGCTGACGCACCTGGTTAACTACATCGACAACCGGCTCCGTACCGGCCGGCCGGAGAAGAAGGAACCGGACGAGCTGGCGGCACCTATTGGCAAGGGGGCACAGGCATGACCGAATTTACTTCCGGCACCCTGACCGGCAAGAACCTGCACCTTTCGTTCGGGCATAACCATGTGCTCCGCGGCATCGACCTCCACGTGGAGAAAGGCACCACGGCTTCGGTCATCGGTCCGTCCGGCTCCGGAAAGTCGACGCTCCTGCGCGTCATGAACCGGCTGATCGAACCGGACCAGGGCGACATCCTGCTGGATGGCCGGTCGGTCCTGAAGGACAACCCGGACGAGCTGCGACAGCGGATCGGCATGGTGTTCCAGCAGTTCAACCTGTTCCCGCACAAGACAGTCCTGGACAACGTCTCGCTCGCGCTGCGCAAGCTCCGGAAGCTCTCCAAGGACCAGGCGCGTGCCGAAGCCCTTGAGCAGCTGGACCTGGTGGGCCTCAGGCACAAAGCTGACGCCCGTCCGGCCAACCTCTCCGGCGGCCAGCAGCAGCGCGTTGCGATCGCCCGCGCGCTGGCCATGAAGCCTGAGGTGATGTTCTTTGACGAGGCCACCTCCGCACTGGACCCCGAGCTCGTGAAGGGCGTCCTGGCGCTGATGGCCGACCTCGCCAAGGGCGGCATGACCATGGTGGTGGTGACTCACGAGATGGGCTTCTCCCGCAACGTCTCAGACTCTGTCACGTTCATGGACGCCGGTGTGGTGGTCGAATCGGGTCCGCCCGAGCAGATCTTCACGGCGCCCGCAACGGACCGCCTGAAGGGCTTCCTTTCGGACGTGCTGTAGACGCACCAACAGAAAATCCCCGTCTCCCGGACTTTCCCCCACGCATGGTGCGGGGATTCGTCCGGGAGACGGGGATTTTCTTGCTTAAGCCGTTGACGGCGAGGGAGGGCTCCCGACGCCGGGGCTAGCCTTCGGCGGCAGCGGCGGCCTGGGCGGCGGCCGGGAGAGCGTCAAAGATCCGGTTCATCGCGGCGTCGTCGTGGGCGGCCGAGAGGAACCAGGCCTCAAAGACCGACGGCGGCAGGTAAACGCCGGACTCCAGCATGGAGTGGAAAAACGGCGCGTACCGGAAGGTTTCCTGGGCCTGGGCGTCGGCATAGTTGTGGACGCCGTTGGCGGACGTGCCGAACGCGACGGAGAAGAGGTTTCCGGCGAACTGGACGGAGTGGTCCACACCGGCGCTGTCCAGGGCCGCGGACAACGCAGAGGAAAGCTCCAGCGAGCGGGCGTCCACAAACGAGTAGACATCGCGCGTGGCGTGCGTCAGGGTGGCTACACCGGCTGCCATGGCCACGGGGTTCCCGGAGAGTGTCCCAGCCTGGTACACCGGGCCGAGGGGCGCCAGGTAGTCCATAACGTCGGCACGGCCGCCGAGGGCCGCCGTCGGCATTCCGCCGCCGATGACCTTTCCGAAGGTGAGCAGGTCAGGGGTCCACGGGTCCGCGGCGTCAGCAGCGCCGCCGGTGAGCCCCCAGTAGCCGGAGTAACCGGTGCGGAAGCCGGTGAGCACTTCGTCCAGGATCAGCAGGGCGCCGTGCTCGCGGGTGATGCGGGACAGCCCCAGGTTGAAGCCCTCCCCCGGTGTTACCACGCCCATGTTGGCGGGGGCGGCTTCAGTGATGACGGCCGCGATGTTCGGCCCGTGCGCAGCAAACGCGGCTTCGACGGCGGCGAGGTCGTTGTAGGGCAGGACCAGCGTTTCGGCGGCAGTGGCTGCGGTGACTCCTGCCGAGCCCGGCAGGGCCAGGGTGGCAACACCCGATCCCGCAGCAGCCAGCAGTCCGTCCAGGTGGCCGTGGTAGCAGCCGGCGAACTTGATGATGAGGTTCCGGCCGGTGAAGCCTCGGGCCAGCCGGACTGCCGTCATGGTGGCCTCGGTGCCGGTGGAGACCATACGGACGCGTTCGGCGGCCGGCACGCGCTCGTGGACGATGGCTGCCAGGTTGGCCTCGTCCGGGGTGGACGCGCCGAAGGAGAGGCCGCGGTCAACCGCCGCGTGGACTGCCTCAAGGACGGCCGGGTGGGCGTGCCCCAGGAGGGCCGGGCCCCAGGAGCAGACCAGGTCGACGTATTCCTTGCCGTCGGCATCGGTCAGGTAGGGGCCCTTGGCCGACACCATAAACCGCGGGGTTCCACCCACCGAGCCGAAGGCACGGACGGGTGAGTTGACGCCGCCGGGCATCAGGGTCTGGGCACGGGCGAAGAGGGCTTCGGAACGAGTCATGCCCCTATTCTTCCATCCCGTGCGGTGGTATCCGGCGCCACGCCAGAGGCGGGCGCCGGATACAGTGGCCGCCTGCCTCAGCGATCCGCGAGCATGTCCGCAACGCGGGGTGCCACCTTGGAACCGAACAGTTCGATGGAGCGCATCATCTGCTCGTGGGGCAGCGTGCCGCTGCTGTACTTCATCTCGAAGCGGTCCGCCCCGAGGGTGCCCTTGAGCCTGGCGACCTTCGCCGCCACCGTTTCCGGCGAACCAATAAACAGGGCACCGTCCTCGTCGGCCGCGGCTTCGAACTCGCCGCGCCCGGCCGGTCCCCAGCCGCGCTCCGCCCCGATCTTGTTCCTGGTGGCGAGCCAATGCGGGTAGTACTCCTCGAGGGCCTGCTCATCGGTCTCGGCCACATAGCCGGGAGAGTGCACGGACAGAGCCTGCGGATCGTGGCCCTTCTCGGCCAGGGTGCGCCGGTAGAGGTCGGCGTAGGGACGGAAGCGCTCGGGCTCGCCGCCGATGATGGCCAGAACCATGGGGTAACCGTAGGAAGCGGTGCGGACCACGGACTGGGGTGATCCGCCTACGCCGATCCAGGTGGGAAGCAGGCGGCCTTCCACGTGCGGGTAGACCATCTGGCCGCGGAGGCTGGCCCGGGTGCGGCCGTCCCAGTTCACCGGGTTCTGGGACCGTACGCGGTCATAGATGTCCAGCTTCTCCTCGAACAGTGCGTCGTAGTCGCTGAGGTCGTAGCCAAAAAGCGGGAAAGACTCGGTGAACGAACCCCTGCCAAGGATGACTTCGGCGCGGCCCTTGGAGACGGCGTCGAGGGTGGCGAAGCGCTGGAAGACGCGGATGGGATCGTCCGAGCTCAGGACCGTGACCGCACTGCCGAGCCGGATGTTTTCAGTGGCCGTGGCGATGGCTGCCAGCACCACCTCCGGCGCGCTGACGGCGAAGTCCCTGCGGTGGTGCTCCCCCACACCGAAGGAGTGGAGTCCGACGGCGTCTGCCACCTTGGCCTGTTCCACCACCTGGCGCAGCACCTCGGCGTGGTGCTTGGGTGCGCCGTCGGCAGCCAGGTCGACGTCGCCGAAGGTACTGACGCCAAGCAGGATGGTGTCCGCAGGGACGGGGGCGGTGGGGTTGCCCGAGGTTGACGGAGTGGTTACGGAAGGCTCGGTATTTTCATGCATACGCATACAAACCACGGAGCGTCCGGAAACATTCCCTGCCGTGTCAGGATTCCTTAAGCCAGCCTGCAACTTCGGACGCCCAGTAGGTCAGCACCGTATCTGCGCCCGCCCGCTTGATGCCGAGGATGGATTCGGTGATGGCGCCCCGCCGGTCGATCCAGCCGTTGGCGGCGGCGGCCTCGATCATCGCGTATTCACCCGAGATCTGGTAGGCCGAGACAGGCACGGGGCTCATGGCGGCGATGTCGGCCAGGATATCCAGGTAGCTCATGGCCGGCTTCACCATGACCATGTCGGCGCCTTCCTCAAGGTCCAGTTCCACCTCGAGAACGGCTTCGCGGCGGTTGGCGGCGTCCATCTGGTAGGTACGGCGGTCGCCCTTGAGCTGCGAATCCACGGCTTCCCGGAAGGGACCGTAGAAGGCGGAGGCGTACTTGGCCGCGTAGGCCAGGATGACGGTGTTCTTGTGGCCGGATTCCTCAAGGGCCTGGCGGATAACGGCGATCTGGCCATCCATCATGCCGGAGGGCCCCAGCACGTGGGCCCCGGCATCGGCCTGGGCCACGGCCATCTGGCCGTAGATTTCCAGGGTGGCGTCGTTGTCCACGTAGCCGTCGGCATCCAGGACACCGCAATGGCCGTGGTCGGTGAATTCGTCCAGGCAGACGTCGCCCATGATGACCAGGTCATCGCCCACCTCGGCGCGGACATCGCGGATGGCCTTGTTGAGGACCCCGTCCGGGTCCAGGGACGCGGTGCCGCGGGCATCGCGCACGGCGGGAACGCCGAACAGCATGATGCCGCCGACGCCCAGTTCGACGGCTTCCGCGGCGGCACGCTTGAGGGACTCGGTGGTGTGCTGCACAACGCCGGGCATGGAGGTGATGGGCGACGGTTCGCCGAGGCCTTCGCGGATGAACGCGGGCAGGATCAGGTCCGCCGGAGCCAGGCGGTATTCGGCGGTGAGCCGGCGCATGGCGGGCGTGGTGCGGAGGCGGCGCGGGCGGTGGTTCGGAAAGCTCATCGGGTGTTCCCTTCGTTGGCGAATACGGTGCCCAGCGCGGCCACTATGCCGTCCGGGGTGGGTACTTTGGCGGTGGCGGCCACCGGGATGCCGAGGGCGGCAGCTTCTGCCGCCGTCGGGCGCCCGATGGCAATGAAACGGCAGCGGCCCAGCGGCAGGAGGGTCGCGGCGATGCGGCGGGCAGCGCTCGGCGAGGCTGCCACGACGGCGTCGAGCGTTCCGGCGTCGAGCTCCCTGCGGGTCTGCGACTGACTGAGCTCACGGGGAGCGCCAGGGTGGGAAACACCGACGGCGGACGGCAGTTCCGCTTGCAGGCGGAGTTCCGGCCGGGCCGGGTAATCCACGGTGTGGTAGGCCACAACAGCGGTAACGTCGGCACCCTTGGTTGCCAGGCCATCGCGCAGTAAAGCCGAAGCGATGTCTGCCTGTGGCAACAGCACGCGCGCCGGGGCGGCGGTCCAGAGGTCCACGAGCCCTTCGGCGGACTGGATGTCCACCGGGGCCAATGCCACGGCGATACCCGCGGCCTCCAGTATCCGCTGTGAGGACGGTCCGATCGTGGCCACCCGCGTTCCAGCCGGCACCAGAGAGGCCGGCGTGGTCCCGCGTGCGGCCGCCTTTTCCACGAGCATACGCACCGTGGTGATGCTGCTGACCACAAGCCAGTCGAAGCCACCGGCGGCCAGGGCATCCAGGGCGGCATCCAGGGCAGGCTGGTCCGCGGCCCGTTCAAAATCGATGAGCGGCAGGACCAGCGGTTCGGCCCCCAGGCTGCCGAGCAGCGCGGCCAGCGGCCCGGCACGGTCGGCGCTCCGGGTGATCAGGACGCGCCGACCGCCGAGAGTGCCTACCGGTGCATCAGGATGCGGCAAGGTCCGCGATCTCCGCGGCGCCGGCAGCCAGCAGGAGCTCAGCCACCTCGATGCCGAGCAGCGTGGCACCGACTTCAGTGAGTCCGTCCGTTGCCTTCTTTTCGCGCACCGTCCTGCTGCCGTCCACGGCGCATACGGCTGCCTCGAGGTACAGCATGCTGCCCTTGCGGTAGGCGAAGGCACCCACCGGGGCGGCGCAGCCGGCCTCGAGGCGTGCCAGCACGGCCCGCTCGGCGGTCACGGCGAGGCGGGTGTCCTCATCGTTGAGCGCGGCCAGGGCCTGCGCCAAAACACCATGCGAACCTTCGGTGGAACCTGCCTTGCGCGGGGCGTCAGCCGTCCGGCATTCAATGGCCAGTGCACCCTGTCCCGGCGCTGGCAGCATCACGTCCATCTCGAAGAACTCGCTGACGGCGTCCAGACGGCCGATGCGTTCCAGGCCGGCGGCGGCCAGTACGACGGCGTCGAGGTCGCCCGGTGCACCTGCCGCGTTGCCGGGCAGGCCGGGCACGCGGCCCAGGCGGGTATCCACGTTGCCGCGGATGTCCTGCACGTCCAGATCAGGGCGGGCGGCACGCAGCTGGGCGGCGCGGCGCGGAGAGCCGGTGCCCACCTTGGCACCCTGCGGCAGATCCGCCAGTTTGAGGCCGTCGCGTGCGCACAGCACATCCCGCACATCGACACGCTTGGGCGTCGCCGCGATGGTGAGGCCAACCGCAGCGCCCGTGGGGAGGTCCTTGAGCGAGTGCACAGCGACATCGCAGGTGTCCTGCAGCAGGGCATCGCGCAGGGCGGCGACAAACACCCCGGTGCCGCCCATCTGGGACAGCGATCCTGTCTTGACGTCGCCCTCGGTGGTGATGTGCACCAGCTCCACGGGGAAGCCTCCGACGGCGGCCAGCTGGTCGGCCGTCTGCTGGGTCTGGGTCAGGGCGAGCTTGCTGGCCCTGGTTCCGATCCGTACCGTCACTGCGTTCCTACTCCCCCGGCAGCGCCCGCGGATGGGGCCGGATATGCGTCATGTCCGGTGCCGACGGTGGTGTCGGCTCCGGCGATGGTGGGCTTTTCGCCGCGGAAATTCGCGCAGCAGCCCGGCCGGCAGACGTCGTACCAGGGGCCCAGGCCGGTCAAGGCCGGCCGGCCACTGATGTTGTTGGCGAGCGTCCGCTCCGAGATGAGGTCCACCAGGCCGTTCACAAACTTCCGGTGCGTGCCGGGCGTGGGTACACGCATGGCGGCAAGCCCAAGATTGCGGCAGGTTTCCAGGGCTTCGGTGTCCAGGTCCCAGACCACTTCCATGTGGTCGGTGACGAAGCCCAGCGGGACGATGACGATGCCTTTGATGCCCTGGCCCGCCAGGTCCGCGATGGCGTCATTGATGTCCGGTTCCAGCCACGGGACGTGGGGCGCGCCCGAGCGCGACTGATAGACGAGGGACCAGGGTGCGGTCAGGCCTGATTCGGCCTCCACACGGCTGATGACAGCTGCGCCGGTGGCCAGGTGCTGGGCCACGTACGCGGAACCTTCCTCGAACTCGCGCGGATCGTCTTCGGACCGTCCGGCGGCCTCGGCATCCCGGGTGGGGATGGAGTGGGTGGCAAATAGGATGTGCACGGCGGCGTCTGGCGTACCGGCGGCCGCGAGCTGCGCCCGCACGTCCGCTATCCCGGCTGCCGTGCCTTCAATGAAGGGCTCCACAAAACCGGGGTGGTCGAAGTACTGACGGACCTTATCCACCTCGAGCCGGCCGTCCAGCCCCGTCTCCGTCAGGGCGATGCCGATGTCCTCGCGGTACTGGCGGCAGCTGGAGTAACACGAGTAGGCACTCGTGGTGACCATCAGCAGTTTGCGGTGGCCGGCGTCGTACGCGTCCTGCAGGGTCTGCGGAATGTAGGGGTCCCAGTTGCGGTTGCCCCACAGCACGGGAAGCTGAATGCCGCGGGCAGCGAGCTCCGCTTCGAGGGCAGCCTTGAGCTGGCGGTTTTGCTGGTTGATGGGGCTGATGCCGCCGTTGGCCCGGTAGTGGTGCGAAACCTCTTCGAGCCGCTCGTCCGGGATGCCGCGGCCGCGGGTGACATTGCGCAGGAACGGGATGACGTCGTCCTGCCCCTCGGGTCCGCCAAAGGAGGCGAGCAGGACCCCGTCATAGTTTTTGGGCGCCATCCGGCCAGCGTCGGTGATCTGGTTGATTCCGGTGACCGCGGCGCCCGCTGAAGTATCGGGCTGGGTCATGAGAGGACCTCTGCGACCTCGGCTGCGGTGATGCGGCGGCCGGTGTAGAACGGGATTTCCTCCCGTACGTGGTTGCGGGCCTCGGTGGAACGCAGGTGGCGCATCAGGTCCACGAGGTCCACCAGTTCGGGAGCCTCCAGTCCCAGGATCCATTCCCAATCGCCCAGGGCGAAGGAGGACACGGTGTTGGAGATGACCTGCGGGAACTCACGGCCCAGCATGCCGTGGTCGCGCAGCATCTTGCCGCGTTCGGCGTCGGGCAGGAGGTACCACTCGTAGGAGCGCACGAACGGGTAGACGCAGAGCCACTCGGCCGGCGCGACACCACGCGAGTAGGCGGGGGTGTGGTTCTTGGCGAACTCGGCTTCGCGGTGAACGCCCATGGCGGACCAGACAATCTCGGTTCCGGCGAAAAGCGTGCTGCGGCGGATGTCGCGGATGGCCTGCTGCAGCGCTTCCGGCTTCGGGCCGTGGAGCCACACCATCACGTCGGCGTCGGCGCGCATGGCGGAGACGTCGTAGCTGCCGCGGTGGGTTACGCCGGCCTCGGCCAGGCGGACCAGGAGGGCATCGAAATCGGCGGCAGCGTCAGCGCTGCGCACCAGCTCCTCAGACCGCTTGAAAACAGTCCAGAGAGTGAAGAACTGCTCGGCTGATTCTTCGGTTTTAGTGACAGATTCGGCAGAAGTGTGGCTCATGGTTACCAGTTTGCCCCTTCCATACCGCCAAGTCGAAACCAGGGACTTCTACAAGACGTAGAAGTGCTTAATGTCACAGGTTCGGCGAAGTGTGGGTCTTGAGCCGATTCGGCACCGACGTCAGATCCGGCGGATCCGGGCAAAGAGGAGTCCTGCAGCTCCGGCGGACCCCACAAGTCCCACCCCAAGCCAGACCTTGGCGGGTTCGGCCGCGGCTTCAGCTTCCGTAGCCGAAGCCATGTTGTCCCGGCTGGCGGGAGCGTTTCCGGGGCGCTTTGGGTTGGAGACAGGGGTGGCGTTGGCGCTGTGGGCATCCTGCGTGGGCTGGCCCGCAGCAGGATCGGCATCCTGGCCGTCCTCCTGGCCGTCCTCCTGGCCGTCCTCCTGCGTCCCGGCGGCAGGCGCACCGGGCTGGCCGTTCGGCTGCGTGCCTGCCGGTGAACCGGCATCAGGGGACGTGCTCAGCGGCGCCGGAGCGCTCGACGGCGACCTGGGGCTCTGGGGCGCCGTACCCTGCGGAGTTGTGCCCTGCGGCGCCGGGCTGGCGGATGTCGTCGCAGCGGACGACGTCGGCGCCGTGGACGTAGCTGCGGGCGACGGTGTAGCCGTGGCCGTCGGGGTGGAAGAGCCTGACGGTGCGGGAGCCGGTTCGGGTGAGGCTGTGGAACGTCCGCCGGAACCGCCCTGGAGGCCATTCAGCAGGCCGTTGACCCCGTCGACGCCTCCGTCGGCTGCAACCTCGGCCGACGCGGTGGGATCAGTGCTGCCATCAGCCGCCTGGGATGCCGGGACGCCGGCGGACAGGACCAGTACCGCTCCGACGGCAGCCGCTGCAGCGCCACGCCGGAGTCCCCCATGGATACTGGTCCGGGAACGGGAAAATTCGGACCTGTAAATAACCATAGTTATCGACCCTAGCCACATCAGGGGGTGGATTGAAAACCGGAAACCGTGCCTCGGAGTGGTCCGTTCAAGGCCCATATTCCACTGAACAGGGGCGATGGTCAGCTGAGCAGGCTGCGAATTTCTTTTCGCGTATCGGCCACCACGGCGGCGAGTCCGTTGCCGGCAACCCATCCGCCCACAATGCCGAGGCCGGCCTCTGCCGCGCAGAGCTTCCTGACCTCGGCCACCCGGGCTTTGTGTCCCACGGCCGCGAACGGCAAGGCCCCTTGCCACCTGACAACATCCCAGCCGACGATGTCGGTCCCCTGCACCGGGACGTCCAGCAGGGCCGACGCGTCATGCAGGGCAGCAGCCAGAAGTTCTGCGTCGAGGGCGGGGGCGGAGCCGCCGGGTTCCGAGGCGACGGTTGCCGGGCTGCCAGGTTCCGCGGTCGCGGGTTCCGAGGCTTCCAGGCGGCCGTAGGAGAGCCGCAGCACGTGTGTCCCGGGACCTGCCGCAGCGGCAAGCCAATCCCACTTCGCTGTGGCGTGCGTGAGGGCTTTTGCCTGGATACCGGGCGTCTGGGGGGCTACCAGGATCCCGGTGCCCCGCGGCCTGCGGTCCAGTTCGGGCAGGTCCACCACCAGGGTGACGAGCCGGACGTCGGGCCCGTTTTCCGGACTCCTGCCGGCGAGTGCGGGCACGGACGTCCGAAGCAGCCCCACGGCTGCCGGGCCGGGCAGCGCCACCACCAGCAGGCCGCCGTCGTACGTTGCGTCACCGGCGGTGACCCGCCACCCTTCCGCCGTCGGTTCGACGGCGGCCGCGGCTGTTCCACTCATCAGCGTGACCCCGCGGCTTCGGAGATCGCTGAGCAGGGCCGCCACCAGGGTGTGCATCCCGCCTTCCAGACCGGCGACGGCGGAACCCGCCTTCGCGACGGACGGCTGGGTGGAACCGCGCCGCTGGGCGGCCACCGCGGCTGCGAGGGAACCGTGCTGACGGATTCCGGCTCGGAGGCCGGGGGCCACCATATCCACGTCCAGGAGACCGGGGTCCGCGGAGTGCACGCCGCCCACCACCGGGGCCACGAGGCGCTCCAACACGCGGCGGCCCATGCGGGCACGCACCAGTGACGCGACGCTGGTGACGTCCGCCGACGCGCCGAACGAAGCTGGCAGATACTTATCCAGGGACGCCCGCAGCGAGCCCACAAATCCCAACGACCGCCTAACCTCCGTGTCCCAGGGGTTGGCGGGAATGCCCAGGACTCCGGTCTTGGGCAGTTCGCGCGGGCCGTCCGGAAGCTGCACCCAGGCCCCGCCCGGGCGGGGCGCCACAATGTGGCTACCGAGTCCAAGTTCATCAGCAAGCTCAGCCACGGCTGAGGAGCGTGTGGCGAAGGACTCTGCTCCGCTGTCCAGGGTGAGGCCGGCCACCACGTGGCTGCCCACGCAGCCGCCCCAGGAAGCTGTGGCCTCCAGGACGGTCACGGTGCGTCCGACAGCCGACAGCTCCCGTGCGGCCAGCAGGCCGGAGATGCCGCCGCCGAGAACGAGGGCGGCCTGGGCCGGCTGCGACGAACTGTCCACGGTCCTACTCCGGGGAAATGGAGTGGATGAGTTCTACAACCCGGGTCAGGACGGTGGGGTCGGTTTCCGGCGGTACCCCGTGGCCAAGGTTGAGCACATGGCCGGGAGCAGAGGCGCCGGCCGCAATGACCGCACGCACATGGGCTTCCAGCACTTCCCACGGCGCGGACAGCAGCGCGGGGTCGATGTTGCCCTGCAGCGGCACCGTTCCGCCCAGGCGCCGGTTGGCCTCATCCAGCGGAAGGCGGTAGTCCACGCCCACTACGTCCACGCCGACGTCGCGCATCGCAACGAGCAGCTCGGAGGTTCCGGTACCGAAATGGATCAGCGGTGCGCCGAGGTGGCGGACGTGGTCCAGCGCGCGGGCCGAGGCCGGTGCCACGAACTTGGTGTAATCGGCCAGGCCCAGCGATCCTGCCCAGGAGTCAAACAGCTGTCCGGCGGAGGCGCCGGCTTCCAGCTGGGCGCGGAGGAACATCCCCGAGGCGTCGGCGGCCCAGTTGGCCAGCGCCGTCCACGTTTCCGGGTCCGCGTGCATCATGGTGCGCGGGCCCAGGTGGTCACGGGAGGGTTTGCCCTCCACCATGTACGCGGCAAGGGTAAATGGGGCACCGGCAAAGCCGATCAGCGGAGTTTTGCCCAGCTCGGCGACGGTCAGCCGCACGGCTTCGCGGATCGGCTCCAGCGCTTCCCAGGTCAGCTGCGGCAGGGCGGCAACGTCTTCAGCCGTGCGCACGGGCTTGTCCAGCACGGGGCCCACGCCGGGCACAATGTCCACGCCAACGCCGGCGAGCTTCAGGGGAATGACGATGTCCGAGAAGAAAATGGCAGCGTCCACGTCATGGCGCCGGACGGGCTGCAGGGTAATCTCGGCCGCCAACTCCGGCCGCAGGCAGGAATCCAGCATGGCCACGCCTTCGCGCACCTTCAGGTATTCCGGCAGGGAGCGTCCGGCCTGCCGCATGAACCACACCGGCCGCCGCGACGGCTTGCCGCCGCGGTAAGCGGTGATGAGCGGCGAATCTGCGGTGCGGCCGTCCATCAGCGGATGGCCGGCAGCAAGGGCACCGGCAGCAGACACGGCATTGGATACGGCGGAGCTGGAAGTCATGCCTTTGATTGTGCCCAAAATCGGCCCTAAAAGATAACGACAACCTGTCACCTGCAGGCGCCCCGGACGTACCGTGGCAGGAATCACAGCCCTCTACCGCCCGTGGCCCATCGGCGGGTTGTTCTACCGGGCAACGAAAAAGCTATGATTGATCTGCTGTGGTTCTTTTTTCATTGGTGGCTACACACGCCGACATCGACCTTGAGACCGTTGCTCAACTGAGCAACGGTGCTTCCGGTATCGCAACATCCGCACTCTCCGGATCGCCGGCAGTGACGGGTGCGGTGGTGCTTGCCACCTGCAACCGGTACGAAATTTACGGCGAAGCGCCCCACGCTGACGATGTTGAGGCTGCCCGTGCGGCTCTCGTGTCCGAGATCAGCGGACTCAGCGGACTCAACGAACAGCTCGTGTCCCGCTCCTTCAGCACACGCACCGGCCCCGAAGTCAGCCAGCACCTTTTCGCCGTCAGCGCCGGGCTGGACTCCGCCGTCGTGGGTGAACGTGAAATCGCCGGCCAGGTCCGCCGCGCACTCATCACTGCCCAGCACGAGGGCACTGCCAGCTCCGGCCTGGTCCGCCTCTTCCAGGCCGCCTCCAAGACGGCCAAAGATGTTGGCGCGCAGACCGCCCTCGGTTCCCGGGGCCTGTCCATCGTTTCAGTGGCACTGGATCTTGCCACCGATCTTTCCGAGAGCCCCGACTGGTCAGCGAAGAAGGTCGTGGTGTTCGGCACTGGCGCCTACGCCGGCGCCACCATGGCGCTGCTCCGCGAAAGGGGCT
This sequence comes from Pseudarthrobacter sp. RHLT3-21, assembly GCF_059383495.1. Classification (NCBI taxonomy): domain Bacteria; kingdom Bacillati; phylum Actinomycetota; class Actinomycetes; order Micrococcales; family Micrococcaceae; genus Pseudarthrobacter; species Pseudarthrobacter sp. RHLT3-21. The sequence continues at coordinate 83,128 of NZ_JBWZCI010000001.1, read as the reverse complement.
GCACCGACATCTCCGTGTTCTCCTCTTCGGGACGCGCCGAAGCGTTCGTCGCCACGCGCGGCGGAATAGCGCTGGACAGCGATTCCCTGCCAGTAGCCGTGGCGGCGGCCGACGTTATGATCGGCTGCAGCGGCTCTGACACCCGGGTCGAGGCCGGCGAACTTGCCGAGATCCGTGCGGACTCTCCCCAGCCGCTGATCGCGATTGACCTCGCCCTCACCCATGATTTTGACCCGGAAGTCGGCCAGCTCGACGGCGTTGAGCTGCTCACGCTGGAATCCGTGCGTTTGGCGGCACCCCAGGAACAGGCCGAATCCCTCACCCAGGCCAGCGGCATTGTGTCCGGCGCGGCCCAGGCCTTCGAACAGGAACGGGAAGCCCGATCGGTGGATTCCGCCATCGTGGCGCTCCGCCGGCACACCATGAACGTGCTGGACGCGGAGATGGAGCGCGTCCGTGCCCGCCACGGCTGCACGGCCGCCGCCGAGGAAGTGGAGTTCGCCCTCCGCCGGATGGTCAAGCAGCTGCTGCACGTGCCCACTGTCCGCGCCCGTGAGCTCGCCGCCAACGGCCAGCAGGACGACTACGTATCGGCGCTCGAAACCCTCTACGGCATTACCGTGGAGCAACCGGCCACAGCAACGCAGGCGGACTGCCCCGTGGACCACCGGGGCCTCGAAACCGCCTGACTCCCCCAGCGACGCTCTCTCACTTCTTGCAGGTTTCTTCACGACGCTCTCTCACTTCTTTCAAGAGAGTGAGAGAGCGTCGTTGAATTAGGGGCGAAAAGTGAGAGAGCGTCGTTGATGGGCAACCCGTCAGTAGACCGGCTTCTGCGGCTCCACGTCGCGCACCCAGGCCAGGATTCCGCCGTCGAGGTGGCTGACCCGCTGGTAGCCGGCCATCCGCGCAGCCTCCAGCACGTTGGCTGACCGAGTACCGGCCTTGCAGTGGAACACAATGTCCTTGTCCTGCGGGAGTTCCGCCCAGGCCTCCCCCGCGAGGATCCTGCCCTGCGGGATCAGCACCGAGCCGTCGATGCTCACGATGTCGTGTTCGCCGGTTTCCCTGACGTCCACCAATTCGAAGTCCTTCAGGCCTGCCTTCCGGGACGCGAGCATGGTGGCCAGCTGGGTTGCCGTCACGGTGTGCTCGTTGTCTGCGGAGACGGCAGGTGTGATGCCGCAGAAAGCTTCGTAGTCCGTCAGTTCCGTAATGGGTTCCGCCGCCGGGTCCTTGGACACGCGGATCTCGCGCCAGCTGCCGCCCAGCGCATCAAACAGGGCCACCCGGCCCAGGAGTGAACGCCCGACGCCGGTGATCAGCTTGACTGCCTCGGTCACCATGAGTGATCCCACAGCAGCGCAGAGCATGCCGAAGACGCCACCCTCGCCGCAGGAGGGCACGGATCCGGCCGGCGGGGCCTCGGGGTAAAGGTCCCGGTAGGTGGGTCCGTGCTTTTCCCAGAACACACTGACTTGGCCGTCGAAGCGGAAGATCGATCCCCACACATACGGCTTGCCGAGGATGGCCGCGGCATCGTTGACCAGGTAGCGGGTGGCGAAGTTGTCCGCCCCGTCCAGGATCAGGTCGTAGTCCGCAAACAGCTCCAGTGCGTTGGAGGCATCCAGCCTGATGTTGTGCAGCCGGACCTCCACCAGCGGGTTCAGTGCGGCGATGGCATCCCGCGCGGACTCGATCTTGGGCCGTCCTACATCGGCGACGCCGTGGATCACCTGGCGCTGCAGGTTGCTGAGGTCAACGTCGTCGTCGTCGATGATTCCCAGGGTGCCCACACCCGCTGCCGCCAGGTAGAGCAGCGCAGGCGAACCCAGTCCCCCGGCACCGATGACCAGAACCTTGGCGTTCTTCAGCCGCCGCTGCCCCACCGCTCCGATTTCGGGAATGATGAGGTGCCGCGAGTAGCGTTCCACCTCGGCCGGCGTCAGTTCACCGGCGGGCTCCACCAGCGGTTTAAGCGAGACAGAGGAATCATTTGCGGTCAAAGTCGAAGCCATACTTCAATGTATGCCCCGAGATGCCGCACGGTCATATTACCGCGCAGTATTGTGTAGGTAACGGCAAGGGAAAGTAGGGCAACTGTGGTCCATGAAGCACGGGCTGACCGGGCGTCCGGTGGCGAACCGGCCGCACCTCAACGGGCCGCGGGCCAGCGGTCCGCCCGGCTTCCCCGGGATGAACGCCGGGCGCAGCTCCTCGCGGCGGCCCAGGAGGTTTTTGTCGCCAACGGCTACCATGGCGCCGCCATGGATGAAATCGCCGAAACGGCCCATGTCAGCAAACCGGTGCTGTACCAGCACTTCCCGTCCAAACGGGAGCTGTATCTTGCCCTGTTGGACAGCCATCTCGCGTCGCTGACGGACCTGATGCTCGGTGCATTGAGCTCCACTACCGACAATGACGAACGTGTCCAGGCGGTGATGCGCGCCTACTACCGCTTCATCGCCAGCGACGACCAAGCCCACCGCCTGGTCTTCGAATCGGACCTCATCAACGATCCCGATGTCAGTTCACGCCTCGAGACATTCAACAAGACGTTCGCGGACGCCGTGGCACGCGTGATTGCCGAGGACACCAAACTGCCCCCCCTGGAGGCGCAGCTTCTGGGACGCGGCCTGGCCGGCATGGCCCAGGTCAGCGCGCGTTATTGGCTTGAAACGGATGGGAACCTGGACCTCGATGTGGCCAGCGACCTCATTTACCGTTTAGCTTGGCGCGGAATCTCGCGCTTCCCCAAAGAGTCCTAGACTACAAATGAGAGACCCCAAGAAACTTTGATTGGCTGGGAGGCCCCCTTTTGGAAATTAAGATCGGCATTCAGAACATTAGCCGCGAAATCGTCCTGGAATCGGCTCAGGATGCTGACACTGTAGCCACGGTCGTTGAAGAAGCCATCACCAAGGGCACCGACCTCCGCCTCAAGGACGACAAGGGACGCATCATCATCGTTCCCGGCAACGCCCTGGGCTACGTTGAAATCGGTGCCGAAGAGGCCCGCAAGGTCGGTTTCGGCCAGTTCTAGCACGTCCGCGGCCACCCGCCTTGGCGGTTGGCCGCTGCTTTCCGAGGAGATTCCATGCTTTCGCTGACTATCGTTGTCCTGGTCACAGTGGCCGCAGGCTTTGTTGTCTGGGCCAATGACAAGCGCCACGCCCGGTATGGGACGGGGTTGCCCGCAGGTGTTGCGGTTGTGGTGGGTGCGGGCAGTTGGATCATCTTCATCGCGGCAGGTTTTGGCTATCAGCCGGGCCTGACGTGGATTCCCTGGGTCCTGCCCATGGCGCTCGGCACCGTCGCTGCCATCGGGACAGTCATCTACCTCGGGCGGACACGCGAAAGCCACGATACGCAGCGGCTGACGCAGGCGCTCAAGCTGTAGGCCGGCCCGTCTACTTACGTACCGGTGACCACCACCCAGCAGGGTGCGTGGTCACGGTCTTTTAACCCACGGGCTGGGCAGTGGCACCGAGCCGGGCGGCAGCAGCACTCACGGCCGCCGCAGCAGCGGCATCCCGCTCAGTGACCTCGCCGCCGGCGTCGTGGGACGTATATCGGAGATGCACCTTGTTGAAGCGCCAGTCAAGGTCCGGATGGTGGTTCTGCTCTTCCGCCAGGCGTCCGACGGCGGCAATCAGCTCCAGTGCGGCGGCCGCCGTCGGCGTCTTATAGACAGCGACCAGCCCGCCCAGTCTGTACTGCCAGCCAGGCATCGCGGCGAGGACGGCCTCGATCCGCTCACGCGTGAGTGTGTCTTGCTTGCCGGGCATAGCGGCCTCCTTGGCTCGTCCGGTGAGCCCGCCCGGGCGTTTGGTCGAGGGCACCCGGCCTGGAGAAATCGGCCTACAGAAATTCTGCCCGGCCTTCCATGGCCGATGACGCCAAGGCGTGCTCGCGGCGCGGAATCCTGCCGGCCGCTTTCGCCAGCCTACCGGCGATGACGGCGTGTTTGAAGGCCTCCCCCATGAGTGCCGGGTTCTGCGCACGAGTGACTGCAGTGGCCAGCAGCACGGCATCACAGCCAATCTCCATGGCCAGTGCGGCGTCGGATGCCGTGCCGATGCCGGCGTCCAGCACCACGGGCACCGAGGCGCGCGAGACGATCAGTTCGATGTTGTGTGGATTCAGGATTCCCAGGCCGGTGCCGATGGGCGCTCCGAGCGGCATGACCGCGGTGGCACCCAGGTTTTCCAGCCGCAGGGCCAGGACCGGGTCATCGTTGGTGTAGGCGAACACTTTGAAGCCCCGGTTTACAAGCTGTTCCGTAGCATCCACGAGCTCCACGGCGTCCGGCAGCAGGGTCTGCTCGTCGGCGATGACTTCCAGCTTGATCCAGTCGGTTTCCAGCGCTTCGCGGGCGAGTTCCGCCGTCATGACCGCGTCCCGGGCGGTGAAGCAGCCTGCGGTGTTGGGCAGGATCCGGATCCCGTGGTCCACCAGGAGCTGGAAAAGGGACCCCGATTCAGCCGGCGAATAGCGCCGCATGGCCACCGTGGTCAGTTCGGTTCCGGACGCCAGCAGGGCTGCCCCCAGCCCGTCGAGGCTCGGGGCGCCACCGGTGCCCATGATGAGGCGGGAGCCGAGCTCGACGCCGTCGATGACCAGCCTGTCTGCGGCCTCGGGCCGGTTCTGTGTGCTGATGTTGCTGGTTACTGTCATGGTGTCAGCCTCCCTGGACTGCTGTGACCAGTTCGACGTCGTCACCTTCGGCGAGCGCCGTGACGAACCACTGGCTGCGGGGTACTACTTCGGAGTTATGGGCGACGGCGACGCCGAGTTTCTGCCCGTCTGTCGCCTGGCCGTTGGCTGCAAGTTGACGGCCCGTGATCTGGCTGATGAGGGTGGTGATGGAGGCGTCGTCCGTCACGGAATGGCGCGAGCCGTTGAGGGTGATGTTCATGCTGATTCCTTCTGTGGGTCGAGGTCCTTCGTGCTGCTGATGTCCTTGGGTGGGGACGGTACTCCGGCCAGTCCGTGCTCTGTGCCGGCCACCTGGTGCTTTCCGGAAAAGCGGGCCGGGCTGAGCGCCCCCCATCGCGGGTCTGTCCGGCCGTCCAGCAGGTCCCGGCAGATCGCCGCCGCCGCCGGAGCAAGCAGCACTCCGTGGCGGAAGAACCCGGTGGCAACAATCAGCCCGGCAATGTTCCCCGCGTTCCCCGCGCTGTGCCCGCTGCCGGTCCCGGCTGCCCGGTCCGGTACCCTGCCGAGAAGAGGTGCGTTGTCCGGAGTCGCCGGCCTTGCCCGCGCCGTGCATTCCAGGAGTTCAAGCTCCGAGACGGCCGGCACCAGGACCTGGGCGTCACGCAGCAACTGGTAGACGCCGCCGGCCGAGACAGCACCGTCGCCGGTCCCGGCGAGCGCGTCCTCCCGCTGCGTTGCCCCGATCACCACGGTGCCGTCCTGCCGGGGAACGATGTAGACCGGCACGCCATGGACCATTCCGCGGACCGTCGAGGTGAGGAGCGGGCGCAGGTGCTGCGGAACTGCTAGTCGAAGGATGTCACCGTAGACAGGCCGCAAGGGCAGCTGCAGTCCTTCCGGGAGGCCATCCAGCGACGCCGCCTGCAATCCGTTGGCCACGATGGTCTCGCGCGCTTGGACGGTTCCGCCGTGGGCGAGCTTCACGCCGCTGACGCGGCCGTCCTCCCAGAGAAGGGCAGCGGCCCGCTGGTCAACGGCAAATCCCCCGCGGGCACCTGCCACGGCGGTTCCTGCTCCCGGTTCGTGGACGGCCAGGACTTCCTGGAGGCACGCCACCAGTTTCCGTGGATCCACCTGGTGGTCGGCGGGGATGTCCAGGGCGCAGGATATTGCCGGGCTGAGCAGGGATTCCCTCGTCCTGGCCGCACGGACGGTCAGGGGTTCCACCACCAGGCCGCTGGCCTGCTGCACGGCCCGGAGGTCCATCAGCGCCCGGCGGTCCGCAGCGTCCGCGCCGATGGCGAGGGTCGGCGTCGTCAGATATCCGGTCTCTCCAGCCCCCGCCAGGGCGAGGTCTGCCGCGAAGGCAGGCCACAGGCCGGAGGACGCCAGCATCAGCTCCAGGAGGTCTTCCTCCTGGTAATGCAGTTCGCTCACAGGGGCAAGCATGCCGGCGGCTGCCCAGCTGGCCCCGTTCCCGGGCGCGTCATCGATCAGCACGACGGAACGGCCGGATCGCCGGGCCTCCCAGGCTATGGCGTGGCCGATGACTCCGCCGCCGATGACTGCCACGTCGGCGTGCAGCACGGCGGCCGGGCTGGCTGATGCAGTCTCAGGTTGGTTGCTTATTGCGGGGGGCATATGGTTCCTTCCCTACGCCGGTACTAGCCGGATCAGGTCAAGCGGTCGGCTCTGACGCCCTCTCAGCCCGGCCGCTTTGTGACGGCTGCATCGGGCTCCCGCAGTACCCGCCCAGTTTAGGGGAATTAGGCTGGTTTCCATGAACGCGCAATCTTTCGCCGCTGCAGGCACGTCCTCCGCCGCCTCTTCCACCCCCACATCCTTGACCGGAACAGACCCCACCGACGGCATAGACACGGGCCTCCCGCACAGCGCCAGGCTGTATCTGTGCACCGACGCGCGCCGTGACCGCGGGGACTTTGGCGAGTTTGTGGACGCGGCTTTTGCCGGCGGCGTCGACATCATCCAGCTCCGCGACAAGGCGATCGAGGCGGCGGAAGAGCTGGAGCTGCTGGCCGTGGTTCAGGCGGCGGCCGAACGTCACGGAAAGCTGTGGGCCGTCAACGACCGTGCCGATATCGCGATGCTGTCCAGCGCCCCCGTCTTCCACATCGGGCAGAAGGACCTGCCGGTCGCGTCCGCCCGCACCCTGCTCGGGGCCCCCGCGGCGATCGGGCTTTCCACACACACCGCCGAGCAGATTGAAGGCGCCATCCGGCTGTCCGGCGGGCTGACGTCCGAACGCGGCCTGGACTACTTCTGCGTCGGACCGGTCTGGGCCACTCCCACCAAACCCGGCCGGGCCGCCGTCGGCCTTGACCTGGTGCGGTACGCGGCGGATGCAGTCCGCGCTGCCGGTGGCACCCCGGCCACTTTCCCCTGGTTTGCCATCGGAGGCATCGATCTCGGCAACGTGGAGCAGGTGGTGGAGGCCGGTGCCGGCAGGATTGTTGTGGTGCGTGCCATCACCGAGGCCTCCGATCCCGCAGCGGCGGCGGCGGCGCTCCTGGCGGCCCTGGACGCGGGCGCATCCTGAGAATCCCCCGCGTCGCGGACGGCGGGCGTGCACGATCCGTGGAAATCGGGCTAACCTGACTTTCGTGTCACATCATCGGTTGGCCCCCAATGTCCACGAGCAGACCAACGACCTCGCGGCGGCACTGAGCGCCCTGCGGACCGAGCTGGAACTACCGGGACCCTACCCGGCGGAGGCGGTCCGGGACGCGGAAACGGCAGTGGCCGCGCACGAGTTGCCCGGCGCCGACCTGACGGACGTGGACTTCCTCACCATCGATCCGGCGTCGTCCACTGACCTGGACCAGGCCCTGTTCATCGAGCGCGCGGGCCCTGGCTACCGGGTGCTTTACGCCATCGCCGACGTGCCGTCCTTTGTCCGCCCCGGCGGCGGACTGGATGCAGAGACCCGGCGCCGCGGCCAGACGTTTTACGCCCCGGACGGCCGTATCCCGCTGCACCCGGAGGTCATCAGCGAAGGGGCCGGCAGCCTCCTGGCCGGGCAGCTCTGTTCCGCCTATGTGTGGGAGTTCGGGCTGGACGACACCGCACAGGTCTCCGCGGTGAGTGTCCGCAGGGCCACCATCCGCAGCCGGGCCAAGCTGAGCTACAAGGGAGTCCAGGCCGAACTCGACGCCGGGACGGCCGGCCCTGTCCTGCAGCTCCTGAAGGAAGTAGGGCTCAAGCGCGTTGAACTGGAGCGGCAGCGTGGCGGCGCCAGCCTGAACATGCCCGAGCAGGAAATCGTGCAACTGCCCGACGGCGGCTACCGGATTGCCGCGGCGCCGCAGCTTCCGGTGGAGGACTGGAACGCCCAGATTTCCCTGATGACCGGGATGGCGGCGGCAAACCTGATGTTGGCGGGAAAAGTGGGCATACTGCGCACCATGCCCGCGCCGGACGAGCGCTCCCTGCGTCACTTCCGCATCCAGACCGAGGCCTTGGGCAAGCCATGGGACGGAAAAATCAGCTACGGCGAATACCTCCGCAGCCTTGATCCGACCCAGCCCCGGCAACTGGCCATCCTGCACTCCGCCGGCATGCTGTTCCGCGGCGCCAGCTACACGGCGTTCGACGGCATCGTGCCGGACGACGCGATCCAGTCCGCCATCGGCGCCGCCTATGCCCACACCACAGCACCACTCCGGCGCCTGATCGACCGCTTTGTCCTGGTGATTTGCGAAGCCCTGAGCAACGGCAAGCAGGTACCGGACTGGGCACGGGAAGCCCTGCCGTCACTGCCGGAGATCATGGCCGGATCCGACCAGCTGGCATCGCGGATGGAACGCATGGCGCTGGACACCGTGGAGGCCGCGCTCCTGGTCAACCATGTGGGCCAGGAATTCGATGCGATCGTGATCTCCGGCTCCAAGCCGCAAAAGGACAACGGAAACGGCAACGGGAAAATCGGCAACGGTGCCAAGAACGGCGCTGCGAAAAACGGGAGCGGTCCCTCGGGGATCATCCAGATCGCCGTACCCGCCGTGACGGCCCGCTGCGCCGGGGACCTGGAATCCGGCACCAAGGTGCGGGTCCGCCTGATCTCCTCCGATATTGCCGCCCGCGAGGTCCACTTCGAGCTGCTGGCCTGAACGATGAGTGCCCGGCCTGATCGGCCCAAAGCCGGGATTCAGGGTCCGTGCGGCTAGACTGAAGAAGTAGATATGGATGCCCGGTCGTTGATTTCCTTGATTTTGAATTCAACAAGCCCGCCCCTACGCGATCTTGAGATACACCCGTTGGTCACCAGTGCCAGCATTTGATAGCCCGCGATCGGCTTCCACTGGATTTGCTTGCGCGCCAGAGCGTGCTCCGGAACGTCCACTTTGGCCGGCCCGTTGAGCAGGCAGCGCCAATGCCCAAATGAATAAGGAAACTCCCCTGTGAGTGAATTGCATACCCACCAGATCCTGACTGACGACTCCGGCATCGAGACGATCGAACCCGAAGAAACCATCATCTCGGACGAGAAGCCGCACGAGATCGAGGAGAAATCCTTCGCTGACTACAATGTCCGCGCCGACATCGTGGAATCCCTCGCCGACGCCGGGATCACCCACCCGTTCCCCATTCAGGCCATGACCCTGCCGGTGGCGCTTTCGGGCCACGACATCATCGGCCAGGCCAAGACCGGCACCGGCAAGACCCTCGGCTTCGGCATTCCCGCCCTGCAGCGCGTGGTGGGTCCGGACGACGCCGGCTACGACAAGCTCGCCGTTCCCGGCGCCCCGCAGGCCCTGGTCATTGTGCCCACCCGCGAGCTGGCCGTCCAGGTGGCCAACGATCTCCAGAACGCGTCCCGCAAACGCAACGCCCGCATCACCACCATCTACGGCGGCCGTGCCTACGAGCCCCAGGTGGAGGCCCTGCAGAACGGCGTCGAAGTGGTCGTGGGTACTCCCGGCCGCCTCATCGATCTCTACAAGCAGAAGCACCTTGTCCTGAAGAACGTCAAGATGGTCATCCTTGACGAGGCCGACGAAATGCTGGACCTCGGCTTCCTGCCGGACGTGGAAACGCTCATCGCCGGGACCCCTGCGGTCCGCCAGACCCTGCTGTTCTCCGCCACCATGCCCGGCCCGGTCATCGCCATGGCCCGCCGCTACATGACGCAGCCCACCCACATCCGGGCCGCTGATCCGGACGACGAAGGCCTGACCAAGCGCGACATCCGCCAGCTCATCTACCGTGCCCACAGCATGGACAAGATCGAAGTTGTGGCCCGCATCCTGCAGGCCCGCGGCCGCGGCCGGACCATCATCTTCACCAAGACCAAGCGCACCGCCGCGAAGGTTGCCGAGGAACTCCTGGACCGCGGCTTCGCCGCCGCCGCCATCCACGGCGACCTGGGCCAGGGCGCCCGCGAGCAGGCCCTCCGCGCCTTCCGCAACAACAAGGTGGACGTCCTGGTAGCCACCGACGTCGCCGCCCGCGGCATCGACGTCGACGACGTCACGCACGTCATCAACTACCAGTGCGTTGAAGACGAAAAGATCTACCTCCACCGTGTGGGCCGCACCGGCCGCGCCGGCAACAAGGGCACTGCCGTGACCTTCGTTGACTGGGATGACATGCCGCGCTGGGGCCTGATCAACAAGGCCCTGGGACTCAGCGTCCCGGAGCCGGTGGAAACGTACTCCTCCTCGCCGCACCTTTACGAAGAGCTGGATATTCCGGAAGGCACCAAGGGCCGCCTGCCCCGCAACAAGCGCGTGCTGGCCGGCGTCGACGCCGAGGTCCTTGAGGACCTGGGCGAGACCGGCAAAAAGAACACCCGCCCCAGCGGTGGCCGTGATGGCGGCCGCGACAGCAACCGTGAGGCCGGCCGCTCCGGTGGGCGCGACAGCAGCCGCCGCACCGGCGAGCCCGGCGGACGCTCCGGTGACCGCCGTCGTCGTACCTCTGATGCGGCAACCGCCGGCACCAGCCCGGCCCCGGAACCGGCTACGGCTACGGCTGCTCCGGCCGACGGCGAAGTGGACCCCCGTGCCCGCCGCAGCCGGACCCGCACCCGCCGCCGCAACGGCGAAGTGGTGGCCGGCGCCGACACCGGCGCGCAGCCCGGCAGCACCGAGGCATAACAGCCTCGATGACTGACACCGTCTGGGCGCCGGACGGCAGCAACCTGGTGGTTCACGCGGACAACGCGGAGTTCCTCCCCTCGCTGCCGGACGGCTCCTTCACCTTGATATACGTTGACCCGCCGTTCAACACCGGCAGGGTCCAGAAGCGCCAGGAAACGCGGATGGTGCTGAACACCGACGGCGACGGCGACCGCGTGGGCTTCAAGGGGCGCTCCTACGACACCATCAAGGGCGCCCTGCACCGGTACGATGACGCCTTCAGTGACTACTGGTCATTCCTGGAACCCCGGCTCGTGGAAGCGTGGCGGCTGCTGGCTGACGACGGCACGCTCTACCTCCACCTGGACTACCGGGAAGTCCACTACGCCAAGGTGATGCTTGACGCGATCTTCGGCCGGGAATGCTTCCTCAACGAGATCATCTGGGCATACGACTACGGTGCCCGCGCCAAGTACCGTTGGCCTACGAAGCACGACAACATCCTCGTATACGTTAAGAACCCGGCGAAATACCACTTCGACAACGCCGAGGTGGACCGTGAGCCATACATGGCACCCGGCCTGGTGACCCCGGCGAAGCGGGAGCTCGGGAAACTGCCCACCGACGTCTGGTGGCACACCATCGTCTCCCCCACGGGTAAGGAAAAGACCGGCTACCCCACGCAGAAGCCCGAGGGCCTCATCCGCCGGGTGGTGTCGGCGTCGAGCCGGCCCGGTGACTGGTGCCTGGACTTCTTCGCCGGTTCCGGGACGCTCGGCGCCGTGGCGGCCAAGCTGGACCGGAAGTTCGTGTGCGTGGACCAGAACCAGCCGGCCATCGACGTGATGGCCAAGCGGCTGGGTGCCAAGGCGACGTTTACCTCGTTCCCGCCCAATTAGCGGTCCAAAGCCGCTGTCGTCGCGCTCTTGGTGCGCCCCGCTGCAGCGGGAAGTCCCGGCACCGTCGAAGGTGCCGGGACTTTTGGCCCGGGGCCGTGGCTTTCAGCCGCGGTGCGGATCAGGGGCAGCCCTCGCCCAACTGGATGCCATGCTCGGTTTGCCGATTCACCAACACCGAACCCTGGGAGTCGCAGATGGCATTGACCAACAACGCATGGCCTTCACCGCTCTGGAAGTTGCCGTTTTCGCCAGGCAAGCCAAAGCCCTGGACTGTTCCCGGTGGGACAAATGCCCAGACTTCAGCAGCGCCGGGGAAGACGCTGGGAAGCCACGCCCAGTTGCCCTTCAGGATCGGACCGTCGGTACAATTGGCGCCACAGGCAGCGGGCGGCCTGCTGACGTTGGTACAGTCCAACGCGTTGGCGGCTACAGGGACGAACATAAAGGCGGCAGCAAGGCCAGCCGCGGCCAGGGATTTTTTGAACATGGATTCTCTCCGTCACTCGTTGGGCACTGCTTGCGACGAGACCTTCAATGGCGCGGCGTGCGCCGCTCCCCAGTAAGCGCTAGAGTACTCAGCGTTGGCGGTTAGTCAATACGCTATAGTAAGCTACTGCTCCGCACGCACCACGGCGGTTCCCGTGCCGAGTTCCTCGATCCTTGCAAGCACTTCCGCCGTGGTCAGGTTCTCTCCGAGCAGGTTCGGTTTGCCCGTTCCGTGGTAATCCGAAGAGCCCGTGATGAGCAGCCCGTGCTTGGCGGCCAGCCCACGCAGGAATTCCCGCCCCTCCTCCGGATTGTCGCGGTGCTCGATCTCCAAACCCAAGAGGCCGGCGTCGATCATTTCGCGGTAAGTGCGCTCACCCACCACTCGGCCGCGGCCAGACGCCACGGGATGGGCAAATACGGGGACGCCTCCGGCGGCACGGACAAGTTCGACGGCGGTGGCCGGGTCGGGTGCGTAGTGCTGGACAAAGTAGCGCGAATGGGACGTCAGGATGGACGCGAACGCCTCCGAGCGGTCCGACACCACACCGGCCGCCACCAGGGCATCAGCGATATGCGGGCGACCAAGGGTGGCCCCGGGAGCCACATGGTGGATGACGTCGTCCCACGTCAGCGGGTAGTCTTCGGCGAGCAAGGTCACCATACGTTCCGCCCGGGTGAGGCGCGCATCCTTGGCCTTGGTGATCTCTTCAAGGAGCCCCGGGTGGGCAGGATCGTGCAGATAGCTCAGCAGATGCACACTGATGCCCTGCCCGGTCCGGCAGGAAACCTCCATGCCGGGAACCAGCGCCACCCCGTTTTCCAGCGCCGCCAGGGACGCTTCAGCCCAGCCGTCCGTGGAATCATGGTCGGTCAGTGCCACCACGTCCAGGCCCGCCCGGGCAGCCGAAGCCATCACGTCGGCGGGGGTTTCGGTGCCGTCCGAAACATTCGAGTGGGCATGCAGGTCGATCCTCACCTGCCCAGCCTAGTTGACGGAGTTCGCTGAGGTACTGCTGCCCTCAATCCCCCGGCATCCTGATCACGCCGAGCTGCTGCATTAACCCCAGGTCATCCCTGCTGGACCAATGCTCCACGATCCGCCCGTGTTCGATGCGATGGATCGCCACCGCGCTCTCCCGCAGGTTGGCGCCGGTGGCAGGAAGCGGACCGGGAAGGTCGCCCTGGTGGGTTCCGGATGCGGTCAGGCGGGTTACCACGCGGTCCCCCTCAGCGACCTGGTCCTCGATCTCGTGCCGTCCAGGGGTGGCCGTCCAAAAGATACGGAAGGCCGCCTTGAGCCCCTCGCGCCCGCCCGGCATTCCGGGAAACGGCGGGTTGTGGTCAAGGTAATCTTCAGCGATCAGCTCGTCCATCGCATCAATATTTCCCGCATCGATCTCTGCGTAGAACCGCCGGACCAGAGCCTTATTGTCATCGGTTTCCATGGCCGTCTTTCCCGTTGCACGGAAGCCTGTTAGGTACCTGACATTCGCCGTGGAAGGCAATCGTAAACCCCTGCGTCCGCCCTGCGCGAGGGTTGCCGGGCCGTAGTGGCCCGTCGTCAACTCCCGTTGTGGTCCAAGCCTGCCCGCTGGTGAGACGATGGTGCGGTGAACGATGCCGAAAATACCCTGAACTCTGCCTCCCAGCCTCTCGACGAGCGCGTCAACAACCGCTCTCAGCGGCCCAGTTCCGCTGCCTTCAAGGCCTTTATGGCCAGCAATTGGGCGCCCTCCGAGCAACAACTTCCAGCGCTCGACGCCGTGGCACACTACGCCGCGGCCCGGCGCAAAGCCATCTCGGAGAAGTTCAAAGGCGAACGCCTGGTCATCCCCGCCGGTCCGCTGAAGGTCCGCTCCAACGACTGCGACTACAGGTTCCGTCCGCATTCGGGGTTTGCGCATCTCACCGGCCTGGGCCTGGACCACGAGCCGGACGCCGTCCTCATTCTTGAACCCGCCGGTGAAGGAAAGGGCGACGGCGGCAGTCACCACCGTGCCACGCTGTACTTCCGTCCGCTGGCCGGCCGGGATACAGAACAGTTCTACGCTGACTCCCGTTCCGGCGAGTTCTGGATCGGTGCACGGCCCACACTTGCCGAGTTCGAAACGCGCCTGGGCCTGGCCACCGCCCACATCGATGGACTTGAATCCGCGATCACCAAGAACGTGGGTGCCCCCGAGATCGGCGGAATCTCCATCCGGCTGGTCCGCAAGGTGGACGAGAACATCGACGCCCTGGTGGATACTGCCCGGTACAACACTGCCAAGGACCCGGACAACCTGGACCTCGCTGTCCTGGATGCGCTGGATGAAAAGCTGTCCGAAGTATTATCTGAACTCCGCCTCCTAAAGGATGAGTGGGAAATCGAACAGATGATGACTGCGGTGGCTGCGACTGTCGAGGGCTTCGTGGAGATAGTCAAGGCCCTGCCCCGCGCCCTGACCCATGCCCGCGGCGAGCGAGTTGTCGAAGGCGCGTTCTTTGCCCGTGCCCGCGAGGTGGGCAACGAACTGGGCTACGACACCATCGCCGCCGCCGGCAACAACGCCACCGTCCTGCACTGGACGCGGAACACCGGCAGGATCAACGCCGGCGAACTGCTGCTGCTGGACGCCGGCGTTGAAGCGGACTCGCTCTACACCGCAGACGTCACCCGGACACTGCCGGTCAACGGCACGTTCACCGCAGTCCAGCGCAAGGTCTACGAGGCAGTTCTGGATGCTGCCGACGCCGGATTCGCCGCTGCCCAGCCAGGTGCCAGGTTCCGGGACATCCACACCGCCGCCACCACCGTCTTGGCGGAACGCCTCGCCGAGTGGCGGCTGCTCCCGGTGAGCGTCGAGGAAGCCGTCAGCCCGGAAGGCCAGCAGCACCGCCGCTGGATGCCGCACGGCACCAGTCACCACCTTGGCCTGGATGTCCACGACTGTGCCCAGGCAAAGCGCGAACTGTACCTCGACGGCATCCTCACGGAGGGCATGGTCTTCACCATCGAACCCGGCCTCTATTTCAAGAACGAGGACCTGGCCATCCCGGCCGAGTACCGCGGCATTGGAGTGCGGATCGAGGACGACATCCTGATGACGGCCGACGGTCCCGTGAACCTCAGCGCCGCGCTGCCTCGCAAGGCCGACGACGTCGAGTCCTGGATGGCAGGCATCTACCAGGAGCTGGAGGGCGGCTTGGCAAGCGGCGACATCCGCTAGAGGTCGTTGTGTCCAGCGCATCTCCGCAGGGATGCGCTGGACGCCCATACCCCTTGATGAAGCTCTCATAACAGTTCTTGGCAATCGCTTGCCAAAAGTTGGCGTTGATGAATACGCTAGCCGCAGAGAAAGAAAATCGTAGACTGAATTTTAGTCTCGGGTCTCTGCCGCAATGTATGTCTTCAAAGGAGAAGCCTCATGGGTATGTCTAAACCGCGTCGCATCGGCACCATCACCGCAGCGGCCATTTCCGTTCTTATGCTTGCCGCGTGCGGCGGCTCGGGCGGCTCGGGCGGTGCGACCTCCGGCGCCTCGGGCGGCAAGGTGGACGGCACGGGAAAAACGCTCAATGTCCTGATGAACGTCACCGCGCAGTACCCCCAGGAACAGCAGGCCTGGTTCAAGGAAATGAGCGCCAAGTTCAAGACGGAAACCGGAGCTGACATCCAGTGGGAGACGTTCGCCACCGCCAATGACGAGATGACCCGGATCCAGACATCAGTCGTCTCGGGCCAGGGACCTGACGTCTACGGACTCGGCACCACCTTCACCCCCACGGCGTACTCCACCGGGGCGTTCGTGAAACTGGGCGACAACGAATGGAACCAGCTCGGCGGCAAGGACAAGTTCGTTCCCGCGGCGCTGGGCATTTCCGGTCCGGATGAGGGCAACCAGATCGGTATCCCGTTCGTGAGCCGGCCGTTCGTGATGGCCTACAACACCGAGCTGCTGGCTGCTGCCGGCATCGAAAAGCCTGCCACCACCTGGGATGAGTTCACCGAGCAGGCTAAGAAGCTCACCAAGGGCGACCAGTACGGTGTTGCCGTGGCATACAAGGACAACTTCGATCCCTGGAAGTACATCTGGGGCATGTCCATCCAGGCCGGCAACCCCATCATTGACGGAAGCAAGGTCCGTCTCGATGACCCCATCACCAAGAAGGCCTACGAGACCTACTTCGGCTGGGTGACCAAGGACAAGGTAGTTGACCCCTCTTCCGTTGGCTGGGCCAACCCGCAGGCCCTGGCCGCCTTCGCCGCCGGCAAGGCAGCGTACTTCCCCATGACCTCGCCGCTGTCCATCCCCGCCCTGGATGCCTCCGCGGTCAAGGGCAAGTACAAGTACGCCCTGATGCCCACTGTTCCCCCGGGCGAGACCTCCAACCCTTCGGACGGTAAGCCGGCCGCCAGTATCCTCTCCGGCGACAACCTCGTGGTAGCTGACTACTCGAAGCAGAAGGACCTGGCCTTCGCGTTCATCAAGATGATCACCAATAAGGACGTCCAGCTCAATTACTTCAAGGTCTTCGGCCAGCTTCCCGCCAACCAGGAAGCCGCGAAGGAACTGGCAACCAATGAAGTGATTGCGCCGGCCCTTGAGTCTGGTGCCAAGTCCGTAGCGACGCCGTTCAGCGGCGCGTGGGGCGATGTCCAGCTGTCGCTGACCAACGTGGTTGTCCAGTCCATTCCGGATCTTTCCTCCGGCGCAGTCAGCGAATCCAACCTGTCCCAGCGGCTCAAGGACGAACAGGCCAAATCGCAGACCGCACTGGACCGGGCTAAGAAGTAAGACCGACCCACCAATTGCGGAAGGTTAAGGAAATGGCTAGCAGCGTTACCGAGCCCCGGCCGTCGGACAGCGGTCCGGCGGCCGGGGCGGCCGCCGGACCCGGCGAAACTACACCCCCCGGGAAGCGCCGCAAGGGGCTCAGCGAGAAGAACCGGCCCCTGTGGCTCCTGATTCCCGGTGGACTGCTGATGACCCTTGTCATCCTCGTCCCCCTGGCTATGGGCATCTGGATGTCCCTGATCGATCTGGATCAGTACACCCTTCGCCAGTGGGTCAATGCCGAATTTATTGACATCCAGAACTATGTTGAAGCGGCACTCAGCAGCGAGTTGCTCCGGTCCATCTGGCTTTCCGTTTCCTTCGCGCTGATTTCCACGGTGGTGACCGTCCCGCTGGGCGTGGCCGCCGCCGTCGTCACCCAGAACGCTTACCGTGGCCGTGCCGTGGTGCGCTCCATCTTCCTGATCCCGTATGTCCTGCCGTCGTTTGTGGTGGCCAGCGTGTGGCGGACCATGTTGCAGCCGGATGGCATCGTGAATGTGACGCTGACCAACATGGGCGTGGGCGGCGGACTGTGGCTTAACGGTCCCAACGCGTACTGGACACTGGTGTGGGTGGAAATCTGGGCGGCCTGGCCGTTCATCTACCTGCTGGCGCTGTCCGGCCTGCAGGCGGTGGACCACGAGGTCCACGAGGCGTCGGCCCTGGATGGGGCACTGTGGTGGAACAAGCTGCGGTACGTGATCTTCCCTTATCTGAAGGGGCCGGTTTCGCTCGCCTTCCTGCTTGCCACGTTGAACCACATCAACAACTTCACTCTCCCCTATGTCCTGTTTGGTGCGCCGGCACCGTCGGATGTGAATGTCCTGCCGATCCTGGTTTACGTCACCAGCTTCCAGAGCTTCCGGTTTGGCCTCAGCGCCGCGATGGCCGTCGTTTCACTGATTCTGATTGCCATTCCGCTCTTCATCTACCTGCGCGCAGTCCGGCTTGATGTGCACGAAGGAGGCAAGAAATGACCATCGACGCGGCAAACCCGATCGAAAAGCAGAAGAAGCAGCCCATCCGGCGTGACGCAGCCCTAGAGGTCACACGCCTGATGCCGAGGCCGCTGCTGGCCACGCTCACGGTCCTGCTGTGCGCCCTGGTCCTCATCCCGATCGCATATATCTTCTTGGCGTCGCTGAACACGGATGTGGGAGTCGCCAGCGGCGAGTTCTGGCCGAGCAGCTTCTCTTTGGACAGCTACACCAAGATCTGGGATTCTGTGGGGCTGGCGAAGGCCATCGGCAACAGCCTGATCGTTTCCGGCGCCACGGCAGTCGTCTCTGCCATTATGGCTATCGGCACAGCCTACGTACTGGTCCGGTTTGAGTTCCGGGGGCGCCTGACCGTGCTGCGCGGGCTACTGGGCCTCCAGTCCATTCCGGGAACCCTGATGCTCCTGCCCGTGTTTGTGCTCTTCTCTTCCGCAGGCACCTACTTGGGCGTGACCGTCATCGGCACGCTCTGGGGCCTGTTTATCGCCTACCTGACGTTTGCGCTGCCGTTCTCAACCTGGGTGATGGTGACGTACCTCCGCGGCCTGCCGAGGGAACTGGAGGAAGCAGCGCGCATCGATGGCGCTTCCAACCTTGGGATCCTGTTCCGGATCATCATTCCGCTCAGCTGGCCCGGAATCATCGTTTCGGCAATTTTCGCCTTCCTGCTGGGCTGGAATGACGTGCTGTTCGCGTCCGTGTTCACCCGGCCGGACACGCACACTGCCGCGGTTGCGCTGCAGGTCTTCGCGTCCGCCGTGGAGGGTGGAGCAGTCCCGGTGTATTCGCAGATGATGGCGGCTTCGCTGGTCTGCGCCGTCCCTGTGGTGGTGCTGTACTTCATGTTCCAGAAGTACCTCGTTGGCGGCCTGACAGCCGGCAGCGTCAAATAATACAACTTTTCGAAGCGCAAACAACTCCGCCCGGTACAGCAACTGCTGTACCGGGCGGAGTTGTTTGTTTACTGCGTGTCTGGCTCCTCGGGCGTGCCTGGCTCCTCGGGCGTGGCTAAACCTGGCCTCCGGCGGCGCGGCCTAAAGGCGCTGCCTAGGGTTTGGATTCGCCGGAGTCCTTGGTGGAGTCAGGCTGGGACTGCGTCCCGGACCGATCTGGGCCGGACTGTTCTGAGCCGGGCTGTTCTGAGCCGGGCTGTTCTGAGCCGGGCTGTTCTGGGCCGGGCTGTTCTGAGCCGGGCTGTTCTGAGCCGGACCGATCTGAGCCGGGCTGTTCTGAGCCGGGCTGTTCTGAGCCGGGCTGTTCTGAGCCGGGCTGTTCTGAGCCGGGCTGTTCTGAGCCGGGCTGGGCCGTGGTGGTGTGTTCCATGCCGGGCTGGCCTGTGGTGGCCTGGTCCGTGACACGGACGCCATACTGGGGCCGGCCGTCAGGGAGGTCCGGGTAGCGGACGGCGGCAGCGGGAGCCTTGGCCGGCTGGGCCGCTGACTCCGGCTGCGTGCCTTGGTCCGGCCCGGCGGCGTGTGCCTGGCCGGCGCCTTGGGCTGTCCCTTGGCCCGGGGTACCAGCACCCTGCTGTCCGTAGGGGTCATTCCACGTGGCAGGGCGTGCGGGTGCCGGACCGGGCTGATTGCCCGGCTGCCCCGGCTGCCCCTGTTGGCCCTGCTGGCCGGGCTGCCCGGGCTGCCCGGACTGCTGACCCGTCTGGCCGTAAGGCTGGTTCTGGTAGCCCTGCGGATTGTAAGGGGCGGCAGCTGCGTCCGAGCGGTTCATGGGCAGTTGCTGGAGCAGCCGGCGCGCATCATGGGCGGCTTCCACCGACACCACAACGTCGTAGTTGGTGGCCACCACCTGGCTGGTGGAGGTGAAATCCCGCTTTCCGCGCTGCATGGCATACGTGACGATGCCGAACAGCATAAAGAAGGCGGCCCCCATCAGCACAGACGCCAGGATGGAGAAATAGCCCGGCGAAGGTGCGAAGAAGGAAAGCATGACACCGACGAAGAGGCCGAACCACATGCCGCTGAGCGCCCCGGAGAGAGCCACCCGAGGGTAGCTGAGGCGGCCGGTCACCCGCTCAACCATCTTCAGTTCGTTGCCCACGATGGAAACCATGTGGACCGGGAACTGCTGGTCAGCGAGGTAGTCCACCGCCTTCTGGGCATCCAAGTAGGAGGTGTACGAGCCGACGGTGTCACCGGTGGGCACCGTGCGGGCGTCGTCGGGCCCACTGGGGCCACCGGCCTTGGGAGCACCAAAAATGTTTGACATGAACCTATTCTTGCCCATCAGCATGTATGCCGTCTGTAAATTCAGCTAAAAGAGAGCAGACTCGGTAGCCTGTAGACGTGAGCACAAATCTTTCGCGCGTCTTTGTGGCCCGCCTGCTGGGTCTTGACGTCTTCGACCCCTTGGGCGACCGCTTGGGCAGGTTGCGCGATGTGGTGGTGCTCTCGCGTGGCAGCCGCGGTGCCCCGCACGTGGTGGGTATCGTCGTCGAAGTTCCCGGCAAAAAGCGGGTCTTTGTGCCGATGACACGCATTACCTCCATCGACCAGACACAGATCATCTGCACGGGCCTGGTCAACCTCCGGCGCTTTGAGCAGCGCGGCGCGGAGACGCTGGTGGTCGCGGAAATGTTCGACCGCCGCGTCACTCTCCGGGACGGCAGCGGCGACGCCACAATCGAGGACATCGCCATGGACCAGCACCGGTCCCACGACTGGTTCGTGAGCAAGCTGTTCGTCCGCCGGGGCCACTCCCTGTCCCCGCTCAGCCGGCTGCGCCGGAACGAGACCATGATCATCGATTGGGCCGACGCCCTCCAAGGTGCCCGCACCGAACCCCAGGCAGCCACCCAGTTCGTGGCCAACCATGAGGACCTCAAACCCGCAGACTTCGCCGAGGCCCTGCAGGAAATGAGCGACAAACGCCGCTTCGAAGTGGCCAGCGAACTCCAGGACGAACGCCTGGCCGACGTGCTGCAGGAAATGCCCGAAGACGACCAGGTGGAGATCCTCTCCGCCCTCGACGTCGAACGCGCGGCGGACGTCTTGGAGGAAATGGACCCCGACGACGCCGCCGACCTCCTCGCCGAGCTCCCCTCTGCACAGGCGGAGGAGCTTCTCCGCCTCATGGAACCCGAAGGCGCCGAGGACGTCAGGCGGCTCCTCGAATACGACGAGGACACCGCCGGTGGCCTGATGACGCCTGTTCCGGTGATCCTCCCCCCGGAGGCAACTGTCGCCGAGGCACTGGCCCACGTCCGCCGTGAGGAACTCTCCCCCGCCCTCGCCTCGTCCATCTTCATCACCCGGCCCCCGTTGGAAACCCCCACGGGACGGTTCCTGGGCGTTGTGCACATCCAGCAACTGCTCCGCTATCCGCCGCCGGAACCCCTGGGCAACCTCGTGGACAAGAACCTTGAGCCGGTCTCCGACCAGGCCCACATTAGCGAGGTGGCGCGCACCCTCGCCACCTACAACCTGAACTGTCTTCCCGTGGTCAATGACGCAGGCCGGCTCGTGGGGGCGGTGACTGTTGATGACGTTTTGGATCATCTGTTGCCGGATGACTGGCGCGCCTATGATGGCGAAGCCCCGATAAGAAAACTGGGAGGCCGCATTGGCTGACACCGGCGCCCCCAAGAATCCCAATAAGAAGGCGGCGGCCAAGGGCGGACTCGACACACCCCTAAGTGGCCGCCAGCGCATCCTGCCGAAGTTCTCACCCGACCCGGATGCATTCGGCCATGCGACGGAAGGCTTCGCCCGGTTTATGGGCACGCCGCAGTTCTTGGTCTATATGACGATCTTCGTCGTCATCTGGCTGGTCTGGAACACGTGGGCACCGGCGGAGTGGCAGTTCGATTCGCGCCTCCTGGGCTACACCCTCCTGACACTAATGCTTTCGCTGCAGGCCTCCTACGCGGCCCCGCTGCTGCTGCTGGCCCAGAACCGGCAGGACGACCGCGACCGGGTCTCCCTCCAGCAGGATCGCCAACAGGCGGCACGCAACCTGGCCGACACCGAGTACCTCACCCGGGAGCTGGCTTCACTGAGGATCGCGCTGCGCGAGGTTGCCACCCGCGACTACGTCCGGGCCGAACTGCGATCGCTCCTAGAGGACATGCTGGAAGCCCAGGAAGAGCTGCGGACCCACGATCACGCCGGTGCCGGCAGCCACGAGTCTCCGCGCGAGAAGATCAAGGACAGGCTCAAGGAAAAGCGCGATAAGCAGCGGAATCCCCGCACCCAGCAGCTTCCCAAGCTCAAGCCCGGCCACGCGGCCAAGGACCAGGCCGAGAATGAGCCATCCGTTCAGGACCCGGCCGACCCAAAGCACAACCCCACCACCGAAAGCTGAGCCCTGCCCGTATGAGCCTCCCCCTGGAGCAGGCAGTCCACGCTGCACTGGCAACCGTGATCGATCCTGAGCTCCGCCGTCCCATCACGGAACTGGGCATGGTGGAGTCCGTGGACATCTCTGCGGACGGCCATGTCAGGCTGGCCGTCCTGCTGACCATCGCGGGCTGTCCCCTGCGCGGGACCATTACTGCCGACTCCGAAAAGGCGCTGTCCGCAGTTCCGGGCGTGACCGCCGTCGAGGTTGAACTGAAAGTGATGAACCAGGCCCAGCGGGACGCCCTGAAGGAACAGCTCCGCGGCGCCTCCGGCCAGCGCGGGATTCCGTTCAACGAGCCGGGGTCGCTGACCAAGGTGTTTGCGGTGGCCAGCGGAAAGGGCGGCGTGGGCAAGTCTTCGCTGACGGTCAACCTGGCCTGCGCCCTGGCCGCCCAAGGGCTCCGTGTGGGCATCGTGGACGCCGACGTCCATGGCTTCTCGGTCCCGGCCCTGATGGGCATCACACAGGCACCCACCCGGGTGGACGACATGATCCTGCCGCCGGTGGCCTACGGCGTGAAAGTGATTTCCATCGGCATGTTCGTCGCCGGAAACCAGCCGGTTGCCTGGCGCGGGCCGATGCTCCACCGGGCCCTGGAACAGTTCCTGACCGACGTCTACTTCGGCGACCTCGACGCCCTTTTCCTCGACCTGCCGCCCGGCACCGGTGACATCGCGATTTCGGTGGCCCAGTTGCTGCCGAAGGCCGAGATCCTGGTGGTCACCACGCCGCAGGCTGCAGCTGCCGACGTCGCCGAGCGCGCCGGTGCCATCGCCACCCAGACAGGTCAGACGGTGGCTGGCGTCATCGAGAACATGTCATACCTGGAAATGCCCGACGGCGGCAGGATGGAGCTGTTTGGAAGCGGCGGCGGGGCGGTCCTCGCCGAAAGACTCACAACGACGGTGGGCAAGGATGTGCCGCTCCTGGGACAGATCCCGCTGGACATCCTGCTGCGGGAAGGCGGCGATACCGGCGCGCCTATAGTACTTGGCCGGCCAGAGACACCGGCGGCCATTGCCCTGACCGAAATCGCCGGAAAACTTGCAGCCAGGCCCAGAGGCCTGACGGGGATGAAGCTGGGCCTGCAACCCCGCTAGCGCATCATCGCCCACCAGAGGCGACGTGGCCCTAGGTTGCTTCGGTATCGAACGGCGCGGGTTCGCCCAGCGGCAGCGATTGGACCACTCGTTCCGGACGGGAGGCAGCCGTCCCGCCTGTGGTAACGGCCCCTGCATCGGCGACGGCAGCTACCGGCGCGCCGGCACTGACGGGTTTGGCGTCGTCGTCCAGGAGGGCTTCCTTGATGATGCGCCGCGGATCATACTGGCGGGGATCGTATTTCTTCCAGTCGACATCGTCGATGTCGATGCCGACTTCTTCCTTGATCTGCTCCCGTGCACCGGAGGCCATCCGGCGGACTTCCTTCACCAGATTCGCAAGTTTCTGGGTGTATTCGGGCAGGCGCTGGGGACCGATCACCAGGATGCCGATGATCAGCAGGAGGAAGAACTCCGGGCCGTTGATTCCAAACACTTTAGGAAGATTACCCTCTCCGGAGCCCCGCTGACGATTCCTGCCCGCCAGCGTCGCAAAGTGCCTGTATCACGGAGCCAGCATCTCCCCGAGTTTGCGGATTCCCCGCTCCAACCGGGCCGTGGGAGAGTCGTCCACTGCGGTCACCGGGGAGGCGTCAGGCGCCGTGCTGACACCCGCGTTAAGTCCTTCAACGGCGAGGACGCTGAGCCGCTGCAGCACCGGAACGGCGTCGTCGGCCTGTTCCGCCGGGAGGTCGGACTCAACCCTAAAAATGCCTGCCGCGGTCTCAACGGTGGCCGTCCAGGGTGCCAGGTTGCTGACCAGCGGCTTCCCATCGATCTGACCGGAGTTCTGCTCAGGGGTCTTTTCGGCGTCCGCGGGATGCTGTTCCACGATGGTGGCGTAGTGCCGCCCATCGGACAGGTGCATTTCCACCGCCGGCCGGCCATTGAGTGTTATGGCATTGGCGTTCCGGACGTGGAAGCCGAGTGACTGCAGTTCCGGACAGACCCAGCCTTCCGAGCGAAGGGCCAACAACTGCGCGGCGCTGAGCTCCCTGCCGTCGGCCGGCAGCTGGGCCGTATGCTGCACCAGGCTCCCATTGATGGCCGTTTGGGCTACGGGCAGGCTGTCCCCGGCCAGCGCAAACGCGCTGACCGCAAGAATTCCAGCGGCTGCAGCTGTCCCGCCGGCGGCTAATGCCAAGACTTTCGCGGCCCGGTACTGGCTCGGGGCTGGCTCCGCTGCGGCCGCGAGCAGTTGCGTCCTGGCCAGAAGCCGGGCCGTCAGGTCCTCGCTGGCAGGCGGCACGGCCGCGTCACGGAGCCGCTCGATGTACTGGCGTTCACGCTTCAGCGCCGCTGCACATTCCGCGCAGGTCTGCACGTGGCCGGCGCCGCGGTGATGCCGGCGGCCGAAGGGGTTCTGGGGCGTCATGGTGCCGATCAGAGGATGCTGGCGATGCGTGGCAGCGAAAGCTTTGGCTTTCGTCCTTGCTGCGGCCGGGGGTCGCGGTGGGCCAGCTTTTCGCGCAGCATGGTCCGGCCGCGGTGGATACGTGAACGGACCGTACCCAGTTTGACGCCGAGTGCAGCGGCCACTTCGTCGTAGGACAGGCCTTCCAGGTCGCAAAGTACGACGGCGGCGCGGAAGTCCGGGGGCAGTTCTTCCAAGGCAGCCTGGACATCGAGGTCCAGGTTGTTCAGTTCGAAGCTTTGTTCCGGTCCGGGCTCCCGCCCGGGAATCCGGGATTCGGCGTCATCGGCCAGCGAATCAAACCGGATACGGGTTTTCCGGCGCGCCTGGTCCAGGAACAGGTTGGTGGTGATGCGGTGCAGCCAGCCATCGAGGGTCCCTGGCTTGAAGTTCTCCAGTGACCGGAAGACACGGACGAACACCTCCTGGGTGAGGTCCTCGGCGTCGAACTTGTTCCCGGTCAGCCGGTAAGCCAGCCGGTAGACCTTGGCGGAGTGGTTGGCCACCACTTCCTCCCAGGTCGGCCTGACCCACACAGCGGCGGAATCTTGCGTTGCAGGGACAGGTGCCACATCTGATGCTGACATCGTCCACTCCCATCGTGGATTGCTATCGCCCGGATACTGTTGACATCTCTGGTTCGGCGCCGACCTCCTCACGGATGACCGGATATCCATCATTTCAAAGTTGGCTGGGAATTTCCTGACCGGGGCGGTTCTTCAGCCAGAGGCGCAACGATTCCCTTCCGCGGCTGGCACCCCTCCACACAGTAGGCTGTACTAAACACTCCCCTGCCGCCCAGAAAGCGAATCACATGAGCGCCGACAAATCCACGAGCTGGTCCTATGCAGAAGATCTGCCCGCAGAGGATGAGGTCATGCTTCGTGCCAGGGAGCGCTCCTTCGAACTGGGCGTGACGCCCATCGGCGCAGGTGTTGGTGCAGTCCTGACCGTTTTGGCCGCGGGTTCGAAGGCCCAGACCGCCGTCGAAATCGGGACCGGCGCAGGAGTCTCCGGAGTCTGCATTCTGCGGGGGCTTGGGCCGCAGGCCGTGCTGACCACCATCGACGTGGACGTGGAACATCTGAAAGCGGCACGTGAAGCGTTTTCGGAGGCTGGCAGCCCGGCCAACCGCACCCGCACCATTTCCGGCCGCGCCGGCGATGTCCTGCCGCGCCTGACCGACTCCGCTTATGACCTGGTGTTTGTCGACGCCGACAAGCCCGGCCTGCCCGGCTACGTGCAGCAGGCCGTCCGGCTCCTGAAGGCCGGCGGGCTGCTTATCATCAATGACGCACTGGACAAGGACCGCGTAGCCAACCCGGCCGTCCGGGAGGCCAATACTGTTGTGCTCCGCCAGGTGGGCAAAGCAATCCGCGACGACGACCGTCTGGCGTCCGCGATGCTGCCCACCGGCGACGGACTGCTGGTCGCGGTCAAGAAGTAAATCCGCAAGAAATAAGCCAGGGTCCGCAGCCGGTTGGCTGCGGACCCTGGCCCTGCGGGATTATTCGGCAACGCCGAACCGGATTATTCAGTCACGCCGACGAGGCATTCCTTAAGGTTGGCCGCCTCCGCAGCGTTCAGTTCCACCACAAGCCGTCCGCCGCCTTCGAGCGGTACGCGCATGATCAGGCTGCGGCCCTCTTTGGTGACTTCCATAGGGCCGTCGCCGGTGCGTGGTTTCATAGCCGCCATGAGGAATTTCCCCTCCATTTAGTCCCAGGACATATCAGCCCGGATGGGCTGTGTCCGCATGGTCAAATCAAGCCGCTATGGCGGCCCGTACTGATGCCGCCATGGCTGAACATTTCTGAATGCTTTTTGTCCCTGCTTACTTACTATTATCCCGTAATGACCCGCACGTAGCTAATCGATGGACATTTACGGCCGCGTCAGATTCCCCAATCCGGCGGCCAGGCGCCGCCCGTGATCACGGCGGATAATCGCCGCCGCCCGGAAGCTGCGCCCATGCCCACAGCCAGACGATCCACACGATCTGGAGCAGGATAAACATGGTCAGGACTGTGCCGCGGTAGGCCTTGGACCGGGACAGCAGCGCAGCAGCCAGGGCCAATGGAAACAACGGGAGCAGCATCCGGAAGGTGCTGGTCTGGGGGTCGAGGAACAGCAGGAGGTAAGCCATGTAGCAGGCGCACCACATGCGCATTTCCACACCAAGCCGGACCACCGGCGGGGAGAACAGCAGGAGCGCAAAGAGGCCTGCAAAGACGAATGGCGCCACCATCCCCAGGACGGGGCCAAAGAGGTCGACGCCGGTGTCGAACCAGGGCTTGAAGGGCACCAGATCGTGGCCGCGCCACACTGTTTCGGTTTTGGTGTACGCCTCAATGTCCCCGGTGGCGGCCCAGGCCGCTGCCGGCCATAGCAGGGCCGAAGTGCCGCACACAAGGGTAAGGCCCGCCAGGGAGGCCAGCTCCCCCAGGCTGTGGGTACCCGGCTGTTTCCCGCGCCCCCGTTCCGCGAGCCGCCAGAGGAGGAGCAGCCCCACCATGGCGGCAAAAGGAACGCCCACGGGACGGGACAGGCACAGCAGCAGTACCACCGGCATGGCCCGGACATAATGACGCCTGATGACCAACAGCAGCGCCGCGGCCAGCAGGAAAATGGTCAGGGGCTCCGCATACGGGACCTGGAGAATGGCGGACACCGGAAAAGTCGCGAAGAATGCCACCCCCCAAAGGGCCGCAGCGTGCGGCGCCTTGTGCCTGAACAGGCAGTACACAGCCAGCGCCGCCCCCAACCCCGAAAGCATGGCGATGACCGTCAGCGCCGCAGCAGGGCTGATTCCGGTCAGGCCTGCGAGCGCACGGCCCAGGGCCGGGAAGAGCGGGTAGAACGCCCACGCATTCTCCTGCACGTTGCCGGCTGCATCTGTTGGAAGTGGTGAGGGATACCCGTCAGTGATGATCCGGCCATACCATCGCCCATCCCAGATATTGATGAAGTTCCAGTAGTCAGGGATAGCCGGAAACCACGGGTTGGGCCCTTGGTGCAGGGCGGCTGCCATGAAGATGCATGCGCTGACCAGCCGGGCAGCAGCATAGAGGACGGCAACCTGCAGCCACCAAGGCCAGCGTTGGACCGCGCCCGCCGCGCGGACGCCGAATGCGGTGATCAACGCCGACGGACCTGTCCGGTCTCCCGTGTCAGTGCTCAAGCGCCGGCCTCCGGGCGCGCCGCCCGTTCCACTTCCAGCAGCCGTGCCCGGAGCCTGCCCACTTCTTCGTCTTTGGCCGCGATCTGGTCCCGCAGTTCGTCAAGGACCTGATCCACCTGGTCCATCCGATACCCACGCAGGCCGAGGGAAAAACGGACACGGTCGACGTCGGCCGGTGAGGCGTCTTCGGGCAACAGCACCGGCGGCAGGTTGGCGGGCGGCTGCCCGAAGCCCGGGTAGAGCATCGGATTCTCCGGGAGCTCGGCGCCGGCGGCAGGTTCGCTCCTCCGACGGAGGCTGCGCAGGATTCCGCGGCGGCCACCGGCGCCTGCCCACAGGGTGGCGGCGATCAGCACGATGGCGAGGTAAACCAGGAAAAAACTCACAGCCCCATCGTGCCAGATCCGGGCGGCGCTCTATTCGGGCCGTTGCTGGCCGTTGGTGGGAACCGGGGCTGTCCCGTGGAGCACCAGTTCCACCGCTTCGGCGGGATCGTCCACCACCTGGATGAGGTCCAGGTCCTTTTCGGAGACCATTCCTTCGGCCACGAGGGTGCCCCTGATCCATTCGATCATCGGCCCCCAGAAGGCGACGCCGAGGAGCACGATCGGGAACGAAGTCACCTTCCGGGTCTGAACCAGGACCATGGCTTCGAAAAGTTCATCCAGTGTGCCCAGTCCGCCGGGAAGGACGATGAAGCCCTGGGCATATTTGACGAACATGGTCTTCCGGGCGAAGAAGTAACGGAAGTTGATGCCCAGGTCCACCCACTGGTTCAGGCCCTGCTCGAAGGGCAACTCAATACCCAGGCCCACGGAGACGCCGTTGCCTTCCACGGTGCCGCGGTTGGCGGCCTCCATGGAGCCCGGACCGCCGCCGGTGATGACGGCTACGCCCGCGGCCGCCAGCTTCCGGCCCACCTCCATGCCCATTTCGTAGTACGGACTGCCGGGCTTGGTGCGCGCCGAGCCGAAAACACTGACGGCAGGCCCCAGATCGGCAAGCGCGCCGAATCCCTCGACGAACTCGCTCTGGATCCGAAGGACACGCCAAGGGTCTGAATGGACGAACTGTCCGGCGCCCTTGGTATCAAGCAGATGCTGGTCGGACATTTCCACAGCTGCCTGCTTGCGGCGGAGTTCAAGGGGCCCCTTGCGGCGCGGCTGGGAAGATTTGGCCGGATCTGCGTTGATGCTCATCCCCCAAGGCTAATGCCATGGCCAGCGTGCCCGTGGCAGGTATCTCTTGAATCACGATCCGCGGGAACATGGCGTGATTCACCTCATAACCAGCCAATGTTCGCTAGATTCTTCTTATGACTACTCATGTGCCCGGCGATGCGCTCGTCTCCCTGAATGGTGTGAATAAGCATTACGGTCAGTTGCACGTTTTGAAGGACATCAATCTCCACGTCCGGAAGGGCGAAGTGGTGGTGGTCATCGGCCCGTCAGGCTCAGGAAAGTCCACGTTGTGCCGTGCCATCAACCGTCTGGAAACCATCGAACGCGGCACCATCAGCATTGATGGAAAGGTGCTCCCGGAGGAGGGGAAGGAGCTGGCTCAGCTCCGCGCCGACGTCGGCATGGTCTTCCAGTCCTTCAACCTCTTCGCGCACAAGACCATCCTTGAGAACGTGACGCTTGGTCCCATCAAAGTCAAAGGCGTTGCCAAGGACCAGGCCGACAAGGAAGCCATGGCATTGCTCGAGCGCGTGGGTGTGGGTCACCAGGCCCCCAAACTCCCTGCGCAGCTCTCCGGCGGCCAGCAGCAGCGCGTGGCTATCGCCCGCGCCCTGGCCATGAAGCCCAAGGTCATGCTCTTTGATGAGCCCACCTCGGCGCTGGACCCCGAGATGATCAACGAGGTCCTCGACGTCATGATCCAGCTGGCCAAGGAAGGCATGACCATGGTTGTGGTGACGCACGAAATGGGCTTCGCCCGGAAGGCCGCTGACCGTGTGGTTTTTATGGCTGACGGACAGATCGTGGAGGACGCCAAGCCGGAAGAATTCTTCACCAACCCGAAGAGTGACCGCGCGAAGGACTTCCTGTCCAAGCTGCTCACCCACTGATTTTTTCCACCAACGAACACACACTCCAGTTCGCACCTAGGCCGTGACCCACGGCCGACCAATGAAAGGAATGTCATGAAGGCATTTATGACCCGCCGGAAGTCGTTCTTCGTGGCGGCTACTGCTGCCCTGGCGTTGTCCCTGAGCGCATGTGGCGGCACCACCCCCGGCACAACCAGCGATCCCACTGTTGCCGACAAACCGACGTTTGCCGCCGGCACCACCATGGCCAAGCTGTCCGCCGCAGGCACCATCAAGATCGGCACCAAGTACGACCAGCCGCTCTTCGGCCAGGTGGGCCTGGACGGCAAGCCGGTGGGCTTCGACGTCGAGATGGGCAAGCTGATCGCAGCCAAGCTGGGCATCGCTGCGGACAAGATCGAATGGTCAGAGACAGTCTCAGCCAACCGCGAGCCCTTCATCGAGCAGGGCAAGGTGGACCTTGTTATTGCCACGTACACCATCAATGACAAGCGCAAGCAGGTTGTCAGCTTCGCGGGCCCGTACTACCAGGCCGGCCAGGCGCTGATGGTGAACAAGGACAACACCTCCATCACCAAGCCCGAGGACGTCGCAGGCAAGAAGGTCTGCTCCGTGACCGGTTCCACCCCGGCCGCGACGATCGTGGACAAGTACAAGGCCGAGCTCGTTCCGGCAGCCACCTACTCCGCTTGCCTTGAGCCGCTGCGCAACAAGCAGGTCGAAGCGATCACCACGGACAACGTGATCCTGGCCGGCTTTGTGGACAAGGAACCGGATGCCTTCAAGCTGGCATCGGATAAAACCTTCACCAAAGAGCCGTACGGCATTGGCCTGAAGAAGGACGACACCGAGTTCCGCAACTGGATCAATGACCAGCTTGAGGCGTTCGGCAAGGACGGGTCCTACAAGAAGGCCTGGGAAGCAACGGCAGGTTCGGTCATCAAGACCGCCCCTGAACTTCCTGCCATCAACCGCTACTAGGTAGCCACGGCGGCTTCCGGGGAATTCGTTGAACGCGTTCCCCGGAAGCCGCCCGCCTGCTTTTTGACCCCCTACGCCCAGAGCCGAAGGATCCTATGGAAGTCATCATTGAAAACCTCCCCCTGTATTGGGAAGGCCTTCTCCGCACCCTTTTCCTGTCCGTCGTCTCCGGGATCATCGCCCTTATCCTCGGAACACTCCTGGCAGCAGCCCGCGTTTCCCCCGTTGCGGCCCTCCGGGGATTCAGCACCGTCTACGTGGAAATTCTCCGGAACACTCCTCTGACCATTGCCTTCTTCTTCGCAGCGATCGTCCTGCCCCGTCTCGGCGTGACATTCCAGCAGTTCGAGGTCGCAGCGATCATCGCCCTCAGCGCCTATACAGCGGCCTTCATTGCCGAAGCAGTCCGCTCAGGCGTTAACAGCGTCCCGCTCGGCCAGGCTGAGGCCGCGCGCAGCATCGGCATGAACTTCGGCCAGGTCCTGAATCTCATCATCCTGCCGCAGGCGCTTCGGACCGTGATCCCGCCGCTGATCAATATCCTGATCGCCCTGGTCAAAAACTCCTCCGTCGCCGGCGCGTTCTTTGTCCTGGAACTGTTCGGCTACGGCCGCCAAATGGCCAACGCCAACGGTGACCAGGTCATGGCAGTACTGCTCGGCGTAGCGTTCTTCTATCTGCTCCTCACCATTCCGCTGGGCATCCTGGCCAGCACGGTGGAACGAAAGGTGGCGATTGCCCGATGACTTCAGTCCTCTACGACGTTCCCGGCCCCAAAGCGCGCCGGGTCTCGCTGATCGGTTCCGTGGTTGGAACCGTGCTGATCCTGGGCCTCCTGGCATGGATCGTCATGACTCTCGCCCAGCAGGGCATTTTCGAAGGTCGCCGCTGGGCGATCTTCACCCGGGGCGACGTCTGGACGCTGCTCGCCAATGGCCTCGGCGCCACGCTCAGCGCCGCCGCCCTCGCCGCAGTGATCGCATTCCCCCTCGGCCTGATGTTCTGCCTGCTGCGCATCTCGCTGCTCGCCTGGATCCGGATTCCTGCCCGCGTGGTCCTGGAATTCCTGCGCGGCATGCCGGTTGTCCTGATGATGCTCTTCGTTCTGCTGGTATTCGGGACGAGTTCCTTCGTCGCAGTGGTGACGGGGCTCGTCCTCTACAACACCGCTATCTTCGCGGAGATCATCCGGGCCGGCATCCAATCACTGCCGAAGGGACAGCGGGAGGCGGGCCTGACCATCGGCCTGACCAGTTTCCAGTCCCGGATGCTCATCGAGCTGCCGCAGGCTGTCCGCCGCATGATGCCGTCGCTGGTTGCCCAACTCGTGGTGCTCCTGAAGGACACCTCCCTGGGCTACATCGTGGCGTACGGCGAACTTCTGCGCGCAGTGCAAGTCATGGCGGACTTCCTAGGGAACGCGTTCCTGTTCCCCATCTTCTTTGTGGCTGCCGCCATCTACATTGTGATCAACATCTGCGTTTCCCGGCTCGCAATCTGGATCGAGCGCCGGGGTTCCACGAGGGTTGCCGGCGGCGTGGCCAAAGCGCCAACCGCCGTCGTTGCTCCGGAACTACCGGAAGTACGGGAACCCAGGTAGCAACACCTCCACACAAGCAGAAGGGTCCGCAGCCTGCAGGCTGCGGACCCTTCTGCTTGCGGGCTACGCTGCGAGCCAGCTCCGCAACGCCCGCAGGCACTCCCGGATGGCATCGGCGTCGACGTGCTCGTTGTCCTTGTGCGCCAGCAGCGGGTCACCGGGGCCGAAGTTCACTGCCGGGATTCCCAGTTCGCTGAAACGCGCGACGTCGGTCCAGCCGTATTTCGGTTTGGGCTCCGCTCCTACGGCGGCCACGAAGGACGCGGCGGCCGGGTGGTTCAGTCCCGGACGGGCACCGGCGGCAGCGTCCGTGCGGACGACGTCGAAGCCTTCCAGCAGTTCCCGGACATGCGCCTCCGCCTGGTCCGGCGTCTTGTCCGGGGCGAAGCGGTAGTTGATTTCCACGACGCAGCGGTCCGGGATCACGTTGCCGGCTGTGCCGCCGTGGATCTTCACCGCATTCAGGCTCTCGCGGTAGTCCAGGCCATCCACATTGATGGTCCGCGGCTCGTAGTCCGCAAGCCGGGCCAGGATGGGTGCCGCCGCGTGGATGGCGTTGCTGCCCATCCATGCACGGGCGGAGTGCGCTGCCTCGCCCACCGTGGTGGCCTCAAAACGGCTGGTGCCGTTGCAGCCGCCCTCGACGGTGCCATGTGTCGGCTCCAGGAGGATGGCAAAGTCGCCGTCCAGAAGGCTGCCGTAGTTGCGGACCAGGCGGCCCAGGCCGCTCTTGACCGCTTCCACTTCCTCATGGTCGTAAAACACAAAGGTGACGTCCCGTTTGGGTGCCGCGCCGCCGTCGAACATTGTGGCCGCCAGCGCGAGTTGCACGGCGACGCCACCCTTCATGTCCGTCGCTCCGCGCCCGTAGAGCACGCCTTCCCCCGGGACACCTGATTCCCAGGTGGACGGGACGGTTCCGCGTGCTCCCGCGGTGACCGGCAACGGCACTGTGTCCAGGTGTCCGGCGAGGATGACGCGTTCCGCCCTGCCCAGTTCCGTGCGCGCGATGATGGAGTCACCGTCGCGAACCACCAGGAGTTCCGGGATGGCCCGCAGCGCCACTTCGACGGCGTCAGCCACTTCCGTCTCGTTCCCGGACACACTGTTGATGTCCATCAGGGCGGCGGTCAGCACCGAGACGTCCTGGCGGGGGTCCAAAGGCGCGGTGATCGATTTAGGGGCGGTTTCGGCAGTCACGTGGCCAGTCTAGTTCGAACGGGATGCCCGCCTCTCGCTAGACTGGGGCCATGACTGAGACCGCTACCTCCGCCGCGCCCGAGAACCAGAACGCAACTTCCGAAGCCCGCTCCGCCTACGGCTTCGGGTTGGCAACCATCGCTAGTGCCACGGGCGAGGAAAATGCTGAAGCCACCGTCCTGGACGTATGGTTCCCCGCGCCCGCGCTTGGAATTACGGCACAGAACCTGCGCGCCGTGGAGAATGCGGACGAAACACTGGTCCAGCTCGCCGAAAGCGGCACCGACGCGGACCGAGGGACCGAGCAGAAGGTGGTCTTCGTCCAGATCAACCTCGATGAAGCTCCGGCCGACACCGCCGACGCGTACCTCCGCCTGCACCTGCTCTCCCACCGGCTGGTCCGGCCCAACACCATCAACCTGGATGGCATCTTTGGCAAGCTCCCCAACGTGGTGTGGACCAACTTCGGCCCCGCCGCCGTGGAAGGCTTCGAACTGACCCGCGCCAAGCTTCGCCGCCGTGGCGCCGTTACTGTCTACGGCGTGGACAAGTTCCCCCGCATGGTGGACTACGTGGTGCCCTCCGGTGTCCGGATCGCCGACGCCGACCGCGTCCGCCTCGGTGCCCACCTCGCCGAAGGCACCACCGTGATGCATGAAGGCTTTGTGAACTTCAACGCCGGCACCCTGGGCGCTTCCATGGTGGAAGGTCGCATCTCGGCCGGCGTCGTCGCCGGCGACGGCAGCGACGTGGGAGGCGGCGCGTCGATCATGGGCACCCTGTCCGGGGGCGGCAAGGAAAGGATCGTCATCGGCGAGCGCGTCCTGCTGGGGGCCAACTCCGGCGTCGGCATCAGCATCGGCGATGACTCCGTGGTGGAGGCAGGCCTCTACGTCACCGCTGGAACCCGCGTACTCATTCCCGGGCCCAAGGACGAGGATGGCGAGGACACCGCCAGGATCGTGAAGGCAGCCGAGCTGTCCGGCGTCTCCAACCTCCTGTTCCGGCGCAACTCCACCACCGGCGCGGTAGAGGCGTTGCCGCGCAAGGGCCAGACTGTGGAACTCAACGACGCGCTCCACGCCAACTGACCTGTCTGTGGCACGTGGACGCAGTTTCGTTCGCCCCACCGTGCTGCTGCTTACCCTGGCGCTGGCCGGCGCCGGCATCTACACGGCGGTCTCCTTCCTGCAGCGCTCCGAAACCCTGGTCTCGGAGCGCTGCACGGCCGACGTCGGGACCCAGAGCGCTGAGCTTGCAACGGACCAGGCGGTTAATGCCTCACTGATTACAGCCGTGGCGGTGCAGCGCGGGCTGCCTCCCCGGGCAGCCAGCATCGCCCTTGCCACCGCCATGCAGGAATCCAAGCTGCGCAACATCGCCCATGGCGACCAGGCCGGCCCCGACTCCCGCGGACTCTTCCAGCAACGTCCCTCGCAGGGGTGGGGAACCGAGGCCCAGATCATGGACCCGTACTACGCTGCCAATGCTTTCTACGATGCGCTGGTCAAAATTCCCGGCTATGAGTCCCTGGAGATCACCGACGCCGCCCAGCGCGTCCAGCGCTCGGCTTACCCCCTCGCCTACGCTCAACACGAAGATATGGGCCGCTCCTTCGCGTCGGCCCTGACCGGCCAGACGCCCGCCTCTGTGCTGTGCACCTTGCGCGCACCGCAGGAACCGGGCATCCCCGCCGCCGTCGAGTCCGAGCTCGCCCAGGCGTACGGGCCGCTCGCCATCACCACGGAGAATGATTCCCTCGTGGTGGAAGCTGACGGCACCCAGGCCTGGTCCGTGGCGCAGTGGGCAGTTGCCAACGCCAAAGGCCTGGCTGTGACGCGCGTGGATGTTGCCGGCCGGAGCTGGGACCGCGAGGATCAGGGCGGCTGGCAGGAATCAGACGTGCCCGCCGCCCAGGTCCGCATTACTGTGGCGCCGGCCGGCACCGGCAGCTGACTGCCCGGGTGCTGACTGCGCAGCCTCAGACCAGGATGTCCACCACGGGCTGGACGTAGCTGCGGAAGAGCTCCGGCGCCGACATGAGGTTATGGCTCATGATGATCTTGTCCGGCTCCAGGTACCACGCCCGCTGTTCGTTCAGCGGCAGTTCGATGATGGTCAGGGTAAAGTCCCGCGACCCCCGGCCTACCTCCAGCAGGCGGTCATCCACCATGTCGCCCAACAGCTGGTCCGAACCGCTGGCCACCCGCTCGGCTTCCAGCCGGGCGTATTCACTGCGGCGCTCCCGCGCCCAGGTCAGCGCGGCACCGAAGTGGGCCTGCAGGACACGCTGGAGGGCAGGGGAATTTCCGAATTCCCCAAAGTCCGGAGGGGACAGCTCCGGCGAGGTCTGGGGATGTGCCTTCAGCAACTGCTCCCACCAGGCTTCCCATTCGGTTTTGAGCGCGCTCTGCCCGCCGACGTCGGCCGTGAGGTGGGCGTGGTCTGCATGGCGGATCTTCGGCGCGGCATGCGACAACGCGGGATGGCCGGCGCCGTCGAGTCCTGCCGCATCACGGACAAAGAGCGCGATCATCAGCGGCCCAGACGTGTCCGTGGTGATCTGCCAGCCGGAATCACCTGTGTGATGCATCCCTACTCCTCCTGTGACCTGCCTGTACCGGCTTGACCAGCCGGCTCCGCTCCCTGGCTCCCAGTCTATTCCCGATGCCACCGGACGGTAATGTCAGGCAGCCAGGCTCCTCAGGTGCCGGTCCAGGACGTCATGGCACATCTGCGCCGTCATCCAGGCGGGCTGCAGGAGGGCGTGCATGCACAGCCCGTCCAGCGTTGCCAGCAGCCTCTCCGCCTCGACCGCCAGCGACTGCTGCCCGTCGGCGTCGTCCGTTACCAGGGCCGTGATCACCTGCCCGACGACGGCAGCCACCTCCCGGTGGCTCCGATCGGCCTCGGCTGCGAGGAAGGGACGGATCCTGGCCGCGTTTTTGAAGGCCATCCACACACAGGCGTCCACGGCACGTTCCTCGTCGAGCGGCATAAATTCACTCAGCAGGGTTAAAACCGCTTCACGATGCGGGCCGGTCCCGGGCTCGTTGGCGGCCATCGCCGGCAATGCCGCGGTGAGCCGGCCCGTGATCCGGTCCACAACGGCGGCAAAAGAATGGCTGAGCAGTTCTTCACTGCCGGCAAAGTAGTGCCGGACGGAGCCCACGGCGAGGCCTGCTTCATCTGCCACCTCCCGCAGTGACGCCCGCTCGAGGCCGTCGACGGCGATGATCCTGAAGACCGCTTCAACGATCTCTGCGCGCCGGGCTTCGGCATCAACAATTTTGGGCACTCCTATTATTTAGCACACCTGTGCTGAAATCCACGCATCCGCGGAATTGGGATAGCGTGGGGGGCATGAAAATTCTGGTCACAGGCGGCACCGGGTACATCGGTTCGCACACAGTCTTGTCCCTGCAGGAAGCCGGCCACGATGTGGTGGTGATCGATAACCTGGTGAACTCCAGCGAAGAGTCGCTGCGCCGCGTCGCCGAACTCAGCGGCAAGACCGCGGAATTCCACAACGTGGACCTGGTGGACGATGCCGCCGTGGAAGGGGTCTTTGCCGCCCACGCGATCGACGCCGTGATCCACTTTGCCGGGCTCAAGGCCGTGGGCGAGTCGGTCCGCGAACCGCTCAAGTACTACTACAACAACCTCGTGGGCACGCTTAACCTGATCCGGGTGATGGACCGCCATGACGTCCGCTCCATCGTCTTCAGCTCGTCCGCCACCGTGTACGGCGAGCACAATCCCATCCCGTACGTGGAAAAGATGGAGATTGGCGCCAACAACCCGTACGGCCGCACCAAGGAACAGATCGAGGACATTCTCGCCGATCTTGGCGCCGCCGACAGCCGCTGGCACATTGCCCTGCTGCGCTACTTTAACCCGGTGGGCGCCCACCCGTCCGGCCGCATCGGCGAGGACCCCCAGGGCATCCCCAACAACCTGGTGCCCTTCATCGCCCAGGTGGCCGTGGGACGCCGCGACAAGCTCATGGTGTTTGGCGGCGACTACGACACCCCTGACGGCACCTGCCTGCGGGACTACATCCACGTGGTGGACCTCGCCGAAGGCCACGTGGCAGCCCTCAACCACGTCGCGGACCGCTCAGGCGTCTACCGCTGGAACCTGGGCTCCGGAAAGGGCTCCTCGGTCCTGGAGGTCCTGCGGTCCTTCGAGAAGGCCGTGGGGCAGCCCATCCCCTACGAGGTCACCGGCCGCCGAGAGGGGGACCTCCCGGCATTCTGGGCCGACGCCACCTCCGCCCTCGCCGACCTGAGCTGGTCCACCACCAAGACAGTGGACCAGATGTGCGAGGACCACTGGCGCTGGCAGAAGAACAACCCCCTCGGCTACGACTCCTAGCATCGATTGCTCCGCACGGGCCCTTTTGAGCGCCGAAAACGGCAGTTGCGAAGCAATCGATGGTGCTTAACGACTGCGGCCCCCACCTCGGAAGGTGGGCGGCCGCCGTCGTAATTCAGTTAGTCGGTCCGAATGAGAACCCGGCGCTTAGCGGACCGGGTAGTCGCGCTCCGGCTCGCCGATGTACAGCTGGCGCGGGCGGCCGATCTTGGTGTTCGGGTCGCTGATCATTTCACGCCACTGGGCAATCCAGCCCGGCAGGCGGCCGATCGCGAAGAGCACGGTGAACATCTTCTCCGGGAAGCCCATGGCCTTGTAGATCAGGCCGGTGTAGAAGTCGACGTTCGGGTACAGCTTGCGCTGGATGAAGTAGTCATCGTTGAGCGCCTTCTCTTCCAGGCGCATGGCGATCTCGAGCAGTTCGTCGTTGCCGCCGAGCTTGGTGAGGATCTCATGGGCCGTGGCCTTGACGATCTTCGCGCGAGGATCGTAGTTCTTGTAGACGCGGTGTCCGAAGCCCATAAGGCGGACGCCGTCTTCCTTGTTCTTGACCTTCTCCATGTAGTCCTCGGGCTTGGTGCCGTCGGCCTGGATCTGGCGGAGCATCTTCAGCACTGCCTCGTTGGCGCCGCCGTGGGCGGGACCGAAGAGGGCGTTGATGCCGGCTGACACCGATGCGAAGAGGTTGGCGTTGGAGGAGCCCACCAGCCGCACGGTGGAGGTGGAACAGTTCTGCTCGTGGTCCGCGTGCAGGATCAGGAGGAGATCCAGTGCCTTGGCGATGACCGGGTCAACCTCATACTGCTCGGCGGGAAGGCCGAAGCTCAGGCGCAGGAAGTTCTCCACGAGGTTGTGGGAGTTGTCCGGGTACAGCATGGGCTGGCCGATGCTCTTCTTCAGGGCGTAGGCGGCGATGACCGGCATCTTGGCCAGCAACCGGTAGGTGGAGACCTCGACCTGCTCGGCGTTGAAGGGGTCCAGCGAGTCCTGGTAGAACGTGGACAGCGCCGACACTGCCGAGGACAGCACGGGCATCGGGTGGGCGTCACGCGGGAAGCCGCTGAAGAAGCCCTTGAGCTCCTCGTGCAGCAGGGTGTGGTGACGGATGCGCTGGTCGAAGGCTTCCAGCTCGGTGGGGCTCGGCAGGTTGCCGTAGATCAGCAGGTAGGAAACCTCGAGGAAGCTGGAGTGCTGCGCCAGCTGCTCGATGGGGTACCCGCGGTAACGCAGGATGCCCGCGTCGCCGTCGATGTAGGTGATAGCGGAGGTGGTTGCTGCGGTGTTCATGAAGCCGGGGTCAAAGGTGACTGCGCCCGTCTGCTTGAGCAGCTTGGAAACGTCGTAGCCTTCGTTTCCTTCAACAACCTGGATGCGCGGGAGCTTGAGCTCGCCTCCTGCATGGTGCAGGGTTGCGCTGTTGGTCTCAGTCATGGAGTCCCCTTCATGAGGCGCGTGGGCCTCTGTCGAAAGCTTGATCCAACATCCGGTGAGCCGTGGCACTGACCCTGTTCATCCAGGAATCCAACACCCGGGCTGCCTTCTTGTAGAAAGCCACCATTGATAGTCACTTAAAAAGTACCGCCCGATTGCGGGTGTCACTAATCGGAAGCGTGGGAAACCCCCGTAAAATGCAGTCTTTGTGGTGCGAGTCACATGATTGTTACGGCGTCGTGGCCAGTCTGGCCACTGCGGCGTCAATCCGTTCATCCGTGCCCGTCAGTGCGACACGCACAAACCCGTTGCCGGCCTCGCCGTAGAAGACGCCCGGCCCCACCACGATGCCACGCTCGGCCAGCCGCGCCACGGTGTCCCAGGTGCTCTCTCCGGCGGTGGACCAAAGGTACAGTCCGGCGTCGGAATCCTTGATCTCCAGCCCAAAGCCCTGCAGGGCCGGCACCAGGCGCTCCCGGCGTCCGCGGTACAGGTCCTTCTGGGCCTGGACGTGGGCGTCATCGCCCAGCGCCACCCGCATTGCTTCCTGCACCGGGTACGGGACTATCATGCCTGCATGCTTGCGGCTGTTGACGAGGTTGGCCATGATGACCGGGTCACCGGCGACAAATGCTGCGCGGTAACCTGCCACGTTGGACTGCTTGCTCAGCGAGTACACGGCCAGGAGGCCCTCGTGGGACCCGCCGGAAACGCGCGGATCCAGGATGCTCGGCACGGGCTCGCCGCCGCGCTGCGCGTCCCAGGCGCCCCACCCGAGTTCGGCGTAGCACTCGTCCGACGCGACCACGGCGCCCAGTTCGCGGGCCTGCGCCACAATAGTTTTGAGGGACTCAACATCCCTGACGCTTCCGGTGGGGTTGCCCGGGGAGTTCACCCAGATCAGCCGCACGCGGGAGCGCGTGGCTTCGTCCAACTCGTCGAGGTTGTCGGTAGCCACAGAGGTGACGCCGGCGAAAGTAGCCCCGATGTCATAGGTGGGGTAGGCAACCTTGGGACGGACGACGACGTCGCCCGGCTTCAGCCCGAGCAGGAGCGGCAGCCACGCCACCAGTTCCTTGGAGCCCACGGTAGGCATGATGTTCTTCGGGTCCAGTCCGGGGACGCCGCGGCGGCGCTCAAACCACGCCGCAATGGCTTCCCGCAACGGAACGGTGCCGTGGACCGTGGGGTATCCCGGGGCGTCCGCGGCGGCCCTGAGGGCATCCTGGATCAACGCGGGCGTGGGGTCGACGGGCGTGCCGATCGAGAGGTTTACGGCCCCACCCTGATGCTCGGAGGCTTTGGCCAGGTACGGTGCCATGGCCCCCCACGGGTAGTCGGGCAGACTCAGGCCAAAGCTGTTCACGGCTGCGGTCAACGCGATGCCCGGCTCAGTGGTCTTGGTTCTGCAGCGGCAGGGCAGCGATCATCGGGTGGTCCTTGCCCGTGTTGCCAACCTTGGCGGCGCCGCCGGGCGAGCCAATGTCATCGAAGAACTCGACGTTGGCCTTGTAGTAGTCAGCCCATTCCTCCGGAGTGTCATCCTCGTAATAGATGGCCTCCACCGGGCAGACCGGCTCGCACGCACCACAGTCGACACACTCATCGGGGTGGATGTACAAGGAACGCTCACCCTCATAGATGCAGTCAACGGGGCATTCCTCGATACATGCCTTGTCCTTGACATCTACACACGGCTGCGCGATTACGTACGTCACGTCCCTTGCCTCTCCACGATATTTCCCGGCAACGGCCGGCACTTGAATCCGGCACCGGCCGGACTGTTGACTTCTGAGCCTATTATCTCCCAGCCCATCCACGCGAACCTAGCCGGCCGCCTTAGTATGAACTGGTGAGTCCCGCCCAGCCTACGCCCCGAGAATTTCTGGCCACCGCCCCGCCCGGAACACGGGTTGTGGTCCGTTACCGGATCGACGGCGGCCTGACCGACGCCCTGGGGCATCTGGTGGCCACTGACGACGGCGGCTGCACAGTCCGCACGCGGATGGCCGACGTCGTCATCCCCCTGGACCTCGTGGTGGCTGCCAAGGAAGTCCCGCCGGCGCCCGAGCGGCGCCCCGCCCGCGTCCGCAACTGACGTTTTTCCTGTCACAAAAGAAACTGCCGGCACGACGGCGGGATTCCCGCCTGCCGTACCGGCAGCTTCAAGGATTTTTTGTCCAGATATCGCGGGCTAAACCGCCCTAAAGTGCGTTTATCTGGACAAAAACTGGGTTAAGCCTTGGCGCGTGCCCGGGTGGACTTGGCGCGCTGGTTGACGTCCAGGATGAGCTTCCGGATGCGGATGGACTCCGGGGTGACCTCGACGCACTCGTCTTCGCGGGCGAATTCGAGGGACTCTTCGAGGGTCAGGTCGCGCGGCGGCGTCAGGTTCTCGAACGTGTCCGAGGAAGCCGCACGCATGTTGGTGAGCTTCTTTTCCTTGGTGATGTTGACGTCCATGTCGTCGGCGCGGGAGTTTTCGCCGACGATCTGGCCTTCGTAAACCTCGGAGGTGGGCCGGACGAAGAAGGAGCCACGTTCCTGCAGGTTGATCATGGCGAACGGCGTCACAACTCCGGCGCGGTCGGCCACCATCGAACCGTTGGTGCGGTACTCGATCGGGCCGGCCCAGGGCTCGTAGCCCTCGGAGATGGAGGCTGCAATGCCGGCGCCGCGGGTGTCCGTGAGGAACTTGGTGCGGAACCCGATCAGGCCACGGGCCGGAACGATGAACTCCATGCGGCACCAGCCGGTGCCGTGGTTGGCCATGTTGGTCATGCGGCCCTTGCGGGCGGCCATCAGCTGGGTGACGGCGCCCAGGTACTCTTCCGGCACGTCGATGGTCATGTGTTCCATCGGCTCGTGGATCTTGCCGTCGACGGTCCGGGTGACAACCTGCGGCTTGCCGACGGTCAGTTC
The DNA here is from genome assembly GCF_059383495.1 of Pseudarthrobacter sp. RHLT3-21. NCBI lineage: Bacteria > Bacillati > Actinomycetota > Actinomycetes > Micrococcales > Micrococcaceae > Pseudarthrobacter > Pseudarthrobacter sp. RHLT3-21. The sequence goes on along the minus strand of NZ_JBWZCI010000001.1, from coordinate 40,550 downwards.
GAAGCCTTCACGGCGCATCTGCTCGACCAGGATGGCCAGCGCAAGCTCGCCACGACCCTGGACTTCCCAGGCGTCAGGACGCTCGGTGGGGAGAACCCTGATGGAGACGTTACCGATCAGTTCCTTGTCCAGACGGTCCTTGACCTGGCGGGCCGTAACCTTGGCGCCCTTGACCCGGCCGGCCAGCGGCGAGGTGTTGATACCGATGGTCATGGAGATCGCGGGATCGTCCACGGTGATCAGGGGCAGCGGCTGCGGGTTGTCGACGTCGGTCAGGGTCTCACCAATGGTGATTTCCTCGATGCCAGCAACGGCGACGATTTCGCCCGGACCTGCCGACTCGGTGGGAACGCGGTCCAGTGCCTTGGTGGCCAGCAGCTCGGTGATCTTGACGTTCTTGAGCTCGCCGTTGGCGCGTGCCCAGGCAACGGTCTGGCCCTTGCGCAGGGTGCCGTTGTAGATGCGCAGCAGGGCAAGACGGCCCAGGAACGGGGAGGCGTCCAAGTTGGTGACGTGTGCCTGGAGCACACCGTTCGGGTTGTACGTCGGAGCCGGGATGTGCTCGATGATGGTCTTGAACAGCGGCTCGAGGTCCTCATTGTCCGGAGCGGAGCCGTCGGCGGGCTGGTCCAGGGAGGCGCGGCCTACCTTCGCTGCTGCGTAGACGACCGGTACTTCAAGGATCTTGTCCAGGTCCAGGTCCGGAACTTCGTCGGCGAGGTCCGAGGCGAGGCCCAGGAGGAGGTCCATCGACTCGTGGACAACTTCCTCGATGCGGGCGTCGGGGCGGTCAGTCTTGTTGACGAGGAGGATCACCGGGAGGTGCGCGGCCAGGGCCTTGCGCAGCACGAAGCGGGTCTGGGGCAGCGGGCCCTCGGAGGCGTCAACGAGGAGTACAACGCCGTCCACCATGGACAGGCCGCGCTCTACTTCGCCGCCGAAGTCGGCGTGGCCGGGGGTGTCGATGACGTTGATGGTGATGGTTTCACCGTTGGAGGACGGTCCGTTGTAGGCCACGGTGGTGTTCTTGGCCAGGATGGTGATGCCCTTTTCGCGTTCCAGGTCACCGGAGTCCATGACACGGTCTTCGAGGTGGTTGTGTTCGGCAAAGGAGTTGGTCTGCTTGAGCATGGCGTCGACCAGAGTGGTCTTGCCGTGGTCAACGTGGGCCACGATCGCGACGTTGCGGAGGTCACTGCGTGATGCAGTGGCTACCGCGGTGTTGGTGGTGGTTTCAGACATGCGTGATTGCTCGATTCAGTGGTGAAGTCAGCTGTTGTATCGCGACATTTCCAACCGGAACGCACGACGGATTAGCCCAATAACACAGGGCTCCTTCCCTCATTCTAAACGCTGAGCCTATTGTTGGCCTAAAAATCTTGGACCGGCCCAGCCCGGCAGGTGGGTAATTCCGGCCCGCCACCGCTCAAAGAGTGACCAAGCTCACTGGATTTTTGTGACTTGATGCCCCATCATTGCTGTGGTATCCACAGCAAGCCCGGAGAATCCCTGATGCGAAAAGCCTCGGCTCTGACCCGCTTTGTCGCCTCTGGAATCGCGGTAGCCGCGCTCCTGGGCGGCTGCGGTCAGACCCCAGCAGCCACACCGAATTCCGGCGTGCCATCCCCGGCACAGGGTGCGGTGGCCGGCGGATACCAGGCCCGCGGTGGCGATCCGATCGGCCTGCCTTCAGGTTCCGTGTACAGCAACCCGGCCAGCGGGCGTGACGAGGTGGTGGTGCCGGACATGCGCCACACGGCGCTCCTGATCGGCGATTCCCAATCCGAGCCCGCTAACGGGTGGCCGCGTCTTGGCCTTGCCGCCGTTGGCTACAAGGTCCACTTCTGCGGGCTCGGCGGAACGGGGTTCGTGGCGTCCAACGGCAAGACGGGCAACTACATCGACGCCTTGCAGCGCGGCGACTGGAAGCTGCCGTACGGGACGCCCGCGCTGATCGTCATCCAGGGGGGCGGCAACGACGCCGCCCGCGGCGCTACCGATGCCCAGATCGTGGCCAACGCCGACCGTCTGATCGGCGCACTGAAGGACCGCTATCCAGGCGCCAGGATGGCCATGATCGGCACCCTGGCCCGCGGCGCCAATTACGGCGGCGGTCGCAGGACGCAGGTGGACGCGCTGCTGGGCACGGTGGCGGCCCGGCACGGCATACCTTTTGTGGGCGTGGGCGACTGGCTGTCGAAATACAACCTCGCGAAGAACCTGGCAGATGCCGTCCACATGGATGCCGCAGGCCGCAGGTCACTGGGCGGGCTGCTCGGATCCAGGCTTCGGCAGTTGGGGCTCGAAGGCCCACCGCTGGACGGCACAGTCCCGGCGGCAACTCCCGCAGGCACCCCGGCGGGCTGAACAGCTCAGGCCGGACCGGACCGGCCCTTGGCGCGCTGAAGAGACTGTTTAGGCGCACTGAACAGACCGTTAAAAGGCGATGGAGCCGGTGCCTTGAAGGCACCGGCTCCATCCTTAACCCTGAATACCGCGTCCGGATCAGGCCACTTCGGGCGGAAGCATCAGCTTCGCACCGGGAATGGCGTTGAGCAATGCCTTGGTGTAGTCCTGCTGAGGGGACTCGAAGACATCGTCCGTGGAACCGGTCTCCACCAGCTTGCCCTTTTCCATCACACAGACGTGGTCGGCAATCTGCCGCACCACAGCCAGGTCATGGGTGATGAAGAGATAGGTCAGCCCGAGGTTGGCCTGCAGGTCCGCAAGCAGGTTGAGCACCTGTGCCTGGACCAGCACGTCCAGCGCGGACACGGCTTCGTCGCAGATGATCACCTCGGGGTCCAGGGCCAAGGCTCGCGCAATCGCAATGCGCTGACGCTGGCCACCCGAAAGCTCATTCGGGTACCGCTGCATGGTCGACTGAGGCAGAGCCACCTGGTCCAGGAGTTCGCGGACCTTCTTTTCACGACTGGCGGCGTCGCCGATTTTGTGGACCCGCAACGGCTCCTCGATGGTCCGGAAGATGTTGTACATCGGGTCCAGAGAGCCGTAAGGATCCTGAAAGATCGGCTGTACGCGTCGCCTGAACTTGAAAAGTTCCGAAGATTTCAGCAGCGAGGTGTCGACGCCGTCGAAAAGGATCTTCCCATCGGTCGGCTTTTCGAGCTGCAGCACCATCTTTGCCACAGTGGATTTGCCCGAGCCGGACTCCCCCACGATAGCCGTGGTGGTACCCCTCTTAACATCGAAGCTCACCCCGTCAACAGCAGCGAAGTCCGTCGTTTTCCCCAGGCCCTGGCGGAGCTTGTAGACCTTGCGCAGGTCCTGGATCTGCAGGACGTTGTCCGCGGCAGCTGCCTCCGCAGCAGTAGCCAGCAGGTCTGAGGCTTCGAGACCCTGCTCCTTGGCGACCTGGATCCTTCGGCTCGCCAGTGACGGCGCAGACTCAACCAGCCGCTTGGTGTACGGGTGCTGCGGATTCTGGAGCAATGCCAGCGAAGGTCCGGCCTCGACCACCTGCCCCCGGTACATCACCACAACCTTGTCGGCCCGCTCGGCGGCCAGCCCCAAGTCGTGGGTGATCAGCAGGACGGCTGTACCCAGGTCCGTGGTCATGGTGTCCAGGTGATCCAGGATCTGCCGCTGGACCGTGACGTCCAGTGCCGACGTCGGCTCATCCGCGATCAGCAGGCGCGGCTGGCAGGACAGTCCGATGGCAATCAGGGCGCGCTGGCGCATACCGCCTGAAAACTCATGCGGGTATTGTTTGGCGCGCCGGTGGGCATCCGGCAGCCCCGCCTCGGACAGTACCTGGGCGACATCATCCGGGCCGCTGGGCCGGCCATTGGCACGAAGGGTTTCCTTGACCTGGTAGCCGATCTTCCAGACCGGGTTCAGGTTGGACATGGGGTCCTGCGGGACCATGCCGATCGTGTTGCCCCGCAGTTCGATCATCCGCTGTTCCGTGGCGTGGGCGATGTCCTCGCCATCGAGCAGGATCTGCCCCGCGGAAACACGGCCGTTGTTGGGCAACAGGCCAATGGCGGCGAGTGCCGTAGTCGACTTGCCTGAGCCCGACTCCCCAACGATTGCCACGGTTTCTCCCGGCATGATGGTCAGGTGCGCGTTGCGGACTGCCTGGACTTCACCGCTGCCGGTGGTGAACGTGATGGCCAGGTCGCGGATTTCCAGCAGTGGCTTCACTTCGGCAGACCCGGCCTCATCGATGTGGATTTCTGGAGTAGTCATCTCTTTCTCTCTCATCGCTGCCGGCTCTTGGGATCGAGGGCGTCACGTACGGCGTCGCCGAGCATAATAAAGCTCAACACGGTAATGGACAGCGCCGCCGCCGGATAGAGCATGATTTCCGGCCTCGTTCGAATGGACGCCTGCGCACCGGCGATGTCATTGCCCCAGGACATGATGCTCTGCGGCAGGCCGATTCCCAGGAAGGAAAGGGTGGCTTCCGCCACGATGAAGACGCCCAGTTCGAGCGTGGCAAGGACGATAATCGGCGCCAGGGCGTTAGGGAGAACGTGGCGGACCAGGGCGCCAAACTTTGAAACGCCCAGTGAACGGGCAGCCGTCACAAAGTCTGCATTGCGCACTTCAATGACCGCGCCGCGGGTGATGCGCGCCATCTGCGGCCATGCCAGCAGCGCAATCACAAACACGACGCTCCAAACGCTCTTGTTTTCGCGGAAGAAAGGCAACTGCGTGATCACGAGTGCACCGAGAATCAGCGGGAGGGCAAAAAAGATGTCGCCCAGTCGGGCAAGCACAGCGTCGACCCAACCACCGTAGTAGCCCGCTAGAGCTCCGACGGTCACACCGACAACCAGGACGCAGAGCACGGAGAGAATACCCACTGAAAGTGAAGCCTGGGTTCCATGGACGACCCTGGAATAGATGTCGCAGCCCTGGAAGGTGAAGCCGAAGGGATGCCCGTCCGTGGGGCCGCCTTCCGAGTTGGCCAGTACGCAGCCGTCGTTCGGAGCGACGGACGAAAAAAGGCCCGGGAACAGCGCCACCACAGCAAGTGCCAGGATGAGCAACGCCGAAATAATGAACAGCGGACGACGGCGAAGCTTGCGCCAGGCGTCGGACCACAGACTCAGCGGTGCCTGGTCAGTCTTGACGGTGTCGGTTGCCAGCAACGGAGTTTCGTCGATGGGCGCCACAAAGTGGCTGTTATTACTGGTCATAGCGGATCCTCGGGTCAAGCCAGGCATACAGGAGATCAACGAGCAGGTTGGCCACCACGAAGACCAGCACCAGAACGCTGACAATGGAGACGATGGTGGGGCCTTCACTGCGCAGGACGGCCTGGTAGAGCTTGTTGCCGACGCCGGGGACGTTGAAGATGCCCTCCGTCACGATCGCACCGCCCATAAGACCGCCAAGGTTTGCGCCGAGGTACGTCACCACCGGAATCAACGAGTTACGCAGGATGTGCGCGATGACCACCCGCGGCCGTGACAGGCCTTTGGCGGTGGCAGTTCGCACGTAGTCGGCATTCATGTTTTCGCTGACCGAGGCGCGGGTCAGGCGGAGAACGTAGGCGAACGACACCAGGCCGAGGACGACTGCCGGAAGCAGCAGGCTGCCCCAATCGGCGTTGGCGCCGACGGTGGGTTTCGCCCAGCCGAGCTGCACGCCGAAGACCAGCTGGAAGACGAAGCCGAGGACAAACGTCGGGACCGCGATGACAACCAGCGAGACCACCAGGACAGTGGAGTCGAACCAGCCGCCACGGCGGAGGCCGGCGAAGACGCCGAAGGCCACTCCGAAGATTGCCTGAATGGCAAGTGCTTCAACGGCGAGCATTGCCGTCACGGGGAAGACCCGCGCCAAGCTCGCCGCGATGGGCTGGCCGGTGAAGTCGTTGCCGAGATTGAAGGTGAAGAGGTTCTGCAGGAAGAGCCCGTACTGGACCCAGAAAGGTTGGTCCAGGTGGTACTGGCTGCGCAGGGTGTCGATGACTGCCTGCGGGGGCTGGCGGTCTCCGAAGAGCGCCGCAATGGGATCGCCGGGGAGGGCGAAGACCATGTAATAGACCAAAAGCGTGGTGCCAATGAAGACGGGGATCACTTGCAGGAGTCGTTTCAGAATAAAGCGGACCACCGGATCACCAGCCTTCCGGATGCGAAGAGAGGTGTTTCATTTGTGCCTTCCTGCCGTGCAGGACAATGGGGGCCCGGCTTTGTGCCGGACCCCCATCCGCCTGGCGGCAAGTTAGTTCCTGGAGACTACTTGGCCGTGATGTTGTAGTAGAGGATTCCGCCGTTCCAGCCGGTTTCGGCCTTCACAACATTTTCGCTCCACACGATCGGCCGTGCCTGGTCCCAGAGAGGCAGTCCGGGCAGGTCCTCGAAGAGAACCTCCTGGGCCTGGTTGAACTTGGCGTTGGCCTCATCCGTGGTCTTGGCGGCAAGCCCTTCCTGGAGCAGCTTGTCGAACTGAGGGTTCGAATACTTCTCGTAGTTGGACGAAGCGCCCGTTGCCCAGACCGGTCCGAGGAAGTTGTAGAGCGACGGGTAGTCACCCTGCCAGCCGGCGCGGCTCAGGCCTGGGAGGGACTGGGACTTGCGCAGGTTCAGAACTTCAGCGAACTTGGCGAACGGCTGGATTTCGGCCTGGATGCCGAGGTTGTTCTTGAAGCCGTTGGCTACGGCGTCAATCCATTCCTTGTTGCCACCATCAGTGTTAGAGGCGATCTGCAGCGGCTTGGAGTTGTCGTACGGCTGGATCTTGTCAGCCTTGGCCCACAGGTCCTTAGCCTTGGCGGCGTCGAACTTGAGGACTTCGCTGCCCTTGAGGCTTTCCTTGAAGCCGTCGATGACCGGCGGGGCGAAGGCCTTGGCCGGGGTGCGGGTGCCGTTGAAGACTACCTTGGCGATTTCTTCGCGGTTGATGGCGTAGGACAGCGCCTGGCGGCGCAGCTTGCCGGCTTCACCCTGGAAGTTCGGGTTGTAGCCCGGGATGTTCAGCGTGGAGTTGGTGGCCACTGCCTTGGTGGAGTTGCGGTCCTGGAAGTCCGTGACGTAGGTCTTCAGTGCGTTGGAAGGCAGCACGTCGGTGACGTCCAGGTTGTTGCCTTGGAGATCCGTGTATGCGGGGCCCGGATCGGTGTAGAACTTGAAGGTCACGCCGCCGTTCTTCGATTCGCGGGGACCGCTGTAGTCAGCGTTCTTGACGAGGGAAATCGACTGGTCATGTACCCAGGAACCGGTCTTTTCGAACTTGTACGGGCCGTTGCCTACCGGGTTTTCGCCGAAGGTCTTCGGATCCGCCAAAGCTGCGGACGGCAGCGGGAAGAAGGCGGAGTAGCCGAGGCGGAGCGACCAGTCAGCTTCCGGCTGTGCCAGCTTCACCGTGAGAGTGGAATCGTCTTTGGCCGTCAGACCTGACATCGTTTCGGCGGTGGGCGCCGGAGTGGTGGTCTTCTTGCCATCGGCTGCTGTCGCCGTAGTCACGGCAGAGACATCTGCGTAGCCCTCGATGGACTCGAAGAAGAATCCGTTGTTCTGCAGGTTCTTGGAGTTGGCGGCGAAGTTCCAGGAATCGACGAACGTCTTGGCGGTGATCGCTTCGCCGTTCGTGAACTTCTGGCCCTGCTTGACCTTGATGGTCCAGTTCTGGGCGTCAGGCGACTCAATCGACTCTGCAAGCGAGTTGACCGGCTTGCCGTTGGCGTCGTAGCTGCGAAGACCTTCGAAGAGCAGCTCGACAACGCGGCCGCCGTAAACTTCGTTCGTATTTGCCGGCAGCAAGGGGTTCTGTGGTTCGTTGCTGTACGCCGTGATCACCTTGTTGGGATCGCCGGCCGACTGGCTGGCACCGTCATTGCTGCCGCCTCCAGCGCCGCAGCCGGTCAGGGCAAGAGCAGCGATCGCCACCATGCCGAGTGCTTTGGAAGTGCGCGTGAAACGCATTCCGCCTCCTATGAGTTGTGGGAGATGTTCAGGGGAAATCTTTTGCTCCCCGGCAGGCCGGTCACAGGTTCTCACTGTGACGTGGCCTACATATACGAGTAGCCTAACCGCACAAAGTCCAAATACTGGTACTCCGTTGCCAAACCGTAACCAGTTAACCGCCAATAACTAGCCGGTACTCGGAAGTTACGCAAGTCACATGCTACTCGTTGGTAGGAGTTGCTGCGAATCGAGGACGAGGCCCTGCTCCCACAACGGCGAAAGGCCCCCAGGGCGGCCTATTTGAGGCGCCACTCCCAGACATTCCACCAGACGCCCGAAGGGCCGGAGCTGGGCTTGATTCCCGTCACGCGGCTGCTGAAAGCGACAGTTCCCGTGGTCTGGTACAGCGGCAGGCCATAGGCGCTGTCCCATACGCGTTTGTCGATGTTAGCCAGCAGTTCGTCCTGCTTTGCGAGGTCCGTGGTGCCCGCCAATTGCTCCATAGCTTTGTCCGCGTCGCTGTCGGAATACCCGTTGAAGTTGCTGCCGCCACCGGTCTTGAATATCTGCGGGACGCGGCTGACGCCGACCCCGGGTCCGACAAAGCCGAGGATGGCGGCGTCGTAGCTGCCGCCACCGAGCGCTTTCGCCCAGTCCGAGCTGCCGAGGCCCGCGTCTTCAACCGTGAATCCGGCGAGGCGGGCGGAGTCGCGGATCAGGGAAAAGGCCCGCACCCGGTTGGGGTTGTCCTTGTTGTACAGGATGCGCACAGTGGGAGCAGCAGCCCGCAATTTCGACTTAGCGCCTTGGATGTCCACGGCGGCGTATTCGGCCGAACCGTTGTCCTTCACGGTGTCCGGATATTTGGGGTGGGCTGGCAGGAAGACCTGTGAGTTGAGGGGATTCGCGTCGGCGACGAATCCGCCCACCACGTCATCCACGATCTCCTGCCGCGGAACGGTCTTCAAAAACGCTTCGCGGACGTCCTTGTCCGCAAACGGTCCCGAAAAGTTGAGATCGAGGTGGTCGTAACCGGACTGGCTGTAGCGCTGGACGGTATTGCCCTGCTCCACCAGTCCGTCGAAGAGGCTTTCGGTACCGGCGGATGGCTGCGGTGCGATGATGTCCGCCTGGCCGTTCCTGAGTGCGGCAATGGCGGTGGAGGCGGCACCGGTGAACCGTACGGTGATCTCATCCAGATAGGGCTCCGGCCCCCAGACATAGTCCCTGTTCCGGACCAGCCGGATCGAGGCGTCCGGAACTATGTCCCTGACGATGTAGGGGCCGCTGGAAAGGTACATGACCGGGTCATCCGGAAGCGTCTTGGTGTCGAACCCTGAGTTCCAGAAGTCGCTGACCCGCTTCAGCGCGGCATTGACCGAGGGCTGCTTGGTGTCGCCCCGGGGCGAGTCCCTGATCAGGTCCACGAGGTCGTCTTCGTCGTTGAGGCCGCTCTTGGCGGCCACAACATGGGCGGGGAGCCCGACGTCGAACGCTACTTCCCAATCAGCGTACGGCGAAGCGTATTCAAGGGTGACGGAACGCCCGTCGCTGCCGATCTCCGGGAGTGTGGTGGCCGCCAGGCCTGTCTTGTCAGCCGCGGACGAAAAGTACGTTGTGCCGGTCCCCGATTGAGGTTCAGCATCGTCGAAGTAGCCCGAGCCGGCCGCCCAGGACAGGAGGAGGTCGCCGGCATCGATGGCTTCGCCGTCGGACCATTTCACACCCTCATTGACGGTGTACTTCACCTTCAGGGGCTTGTCGGAGATCTTTTCGTACCGGCCGAATTTCTCGTTCCGCACCACCTTTTCGGTGTCATCCACGTAGTAGAACCCCGAATGGGTGATGTGGCCGATCTTGGTGTTGATGTCCGTGTTTCCGTCGGCGCTGAGCGGGTTGAAGGACGTGAAGGCATTCACCTCGGCCACGGTGGCGCTGCCGCCGCGGTTCGTCTCACCGACCACCACGGGAGGCGCTCCCCCCGAAGGGGAGCATCCCGAGATAACCAGCGCCGCAGCGATGGCACCGGTGATGACCTGAATCAGACGCCTCAGGGGCATGCCGTCTCCTTTGCCTGTCCGGAATCACACGTTGAAGCGGAACGTACCTTTATATACCCGCACCGACGTTGAAACTCCTTGTTTTCCTTGAATTCTAGCGGTTCCGGGCATGGGCCAATGTCGTCCGGATTTACCCTCTTGCGGACCTCTTACGGACTTTCTGCGGAATGGAGGCCCATTGGTTGTCACACCAAACCGCTAGACTCACCGCGTCCACGAGCCTCCAACAGAACGGTCTCAGCCATGAACGCTACGAACACCACCACCAAAATGCCTAAGACAGTCCAAGAGCTCATCCTGCTGGCCAAAGAAATGGGTTTGACGGCATCGGAGCTGCTGGCCGACTTCGAGCGGACGCTCGGGGAACGCTGGTTCGAGGCTGACTCAGACATCACCACTAGCACCGTCACGGTGGACCCTTCCCCCGTTGTCGCCGCTCCTGAGGGCTTCATCCAGGCACGGGATGCCCTGCAACCGGATCTGCCGGCCGATCACTTCGACGGACCGTCCGAGACTGGCGACGGCTGGCGGATCGAAACCACATTCACGTTCGAGCGCGGCGTGACGTTCGAGCTCCTGGCGCTGGACTTCTCAGCCATCACCATGCTGACGGCCTCCCAGGCAATCGCCGCGGGCAATGCGCTGGCTGCCCTCGCTGCCAAGTACGCCGTGCCTCAGGGCGCCTGAGCCAGGCTAAGCAAGTAGGAACTGCCCCGGCACCTGTCATAGGTTCGGGGCTATTCTGTGCCGTCAGGGGTCGGGACAATTGCGCCACAGGCTGAGGCACAATTACGCAGCGGCTTGCTGCGTAAACTCGAGGGCATGGAAAATGACATGATCTGCGATGCGTGGCTGGAAGGCCCGAAAGGTAAGACGCGCTGCGAAGCTCCGGCGCCCTTTCAACTGGTACGGGTAGCGGACACAAACCAGTACGTCTGCCCTGACCATCTCGGCCCGGTGCTCATGCACGGCGCTAACCTGACGTGGCCGCCGGAGATCGAATGGCTGGGCCCCGACGAGCGGCCGTACAACTCGCTATCCCCTGAGCAGGCGGAGCGGAAGTTCGAGGCCTTCATGGAATCCATCCAAGGCGGGTTCTAACCGCGTAAGGATGTCCCACACGCTGCGGGACATTCGCGCGGCGGCCTGCTGGGTAATTCGTTGTCCATGAGAAACGGGCGGACATGACGGCGGGCGCTCGCTACAAGCATAGGTGGGGCGTCCTATTTCAGGTCGTGGCCAGTGCTGCCAAGTAGCTCTTGGCGGAGCACTGGGCCATGCCAAGGCAACCACGCCCTTGGACACCTATTCGCACCTGTGACCGACGGCGGAGGACCGCACCAGAGCCGCAGCGGGCGCCATGATGGATGACGCCCTGAACATTCCTGCGGACTCTGTGCGGACTGGCCTTGCTTATATCCACTGTTTACGCGGAAAACTGAGGCTAATCAGACGTTGAAGCGGAACTCCACTACATCGCCGTCAGCCATCACGTATTCTTTGCCTTCAATCCGGACCTTGCCGCGGGACTTGGCTTCAGCCATGGACCCGGCCTCGATGAGGTCATTGAAGGAAACCACTTCGGCCTTGATGAAGCCGCGCTGGAAATCGCTGTGGATGACCCCCGCTGCCTGCGGCGCGGTGTCGCCCTGATGGATCGTCCAGGCACGCGTTTCCTTCGGACCGGCCGTGAGGTAGGTCTGTAGCCCCAGGGTGTGGAAGCCGACGCGCGCCAACTGGTCGAGGCCGGACTCGTCCTGGCCGTTCATTTCTAGCATTTCGCGCGCCTCCTCCTCGTCCAGCTCCACGAGGTCGGATTCGAGCTTCGCATCGAGGAAGATGGCGTCCGCGGGGGCCACCAGGGCCCGCAGCTCGTCCTGCTTCTCCGGGCTGCCCAGGATGCCTTCGTCGGCGTTGAAGACGTAGATGAACGGCTTGGCGGTCAGGAGGCTGAGCTCCTTGAGGTGCTCCATCTCCAGCTTGTCGCTCTTGATCGAGGAGAAGATGGTGTCGCCGCGTTCCAGGACCGCCTGCGCGGCCTTGATGGCCGCCAGCTCCGCGGCGTCCCGTTTCTTGATCTTGACTTCTTTTTCGATCCGGGGAATCGCATTTTCGATGGTCTGAAGGTCAGCCAGGATCAGCTCGGTGTCGATGGTTTCCATATCCGAGCGGGGATCCACTTTGCCGTCGACGTGGATGACGTCGGGATCATCAAACACCCGAACCACCTGGACGATTGCCTCTGCCTCGCGGATGTTGGCAAGGAACTTGTTGCCCAGGCCTTCGCCCTCCGACGCGCCCTTCACGATTCCGGCGATGTCCACGAAGGACACCGGAGCCGGCAACAGGCGCTGCGAGCCAAAGATGTCAGCCAACTGCTGGAGCCGGGGATCCGGCAGGTTCACGACGCCGACATTGGGTTCGATCGTTGCGAACGGATAGTTCGCCGCGAGCACCTGGTTGCGGGTCAGTGCGTTGAAAAGAGTTGATTTGCCGACGTTGGGCAGTCCGACGATGCCAATAGTAAGAGCCACGAGCATTGATTCTACCGGTTGCCGGACACATGGGCCCCAGGCGGCACCCCGCGGTGTCGGCACCTTGGTGGACGCAGGGTCGAATATGTCGCTTCCGCAAATTGTCACAGGGTCATGCCACAGTGAGGATATGGATGCTTTAGCCCTGATTCTTGCCCTGTTGATGCTGCTGGTGGGTGCCGTCGCCGGCGCCGCCAGCGCCTACTTTTCCTTGCGCCGGCACAGTCGTGCCCTGGAGGAAGACTTCGACGCTGTCTCGTCGCGCCTTTCCGAGGTCAGCGCCCAGTTCGCCGCCGCGGACGCGGAGCGCCGCCTCCTTTCCCTGCAGAACCGGGAGCTCGGCGAGGCCCGCAACCAGGACGGGAGCGTGCTCCGGGCACTCGCCCCGGTGGCGGAAAAGCTGACGGCGGTGCAGCAGCAGGTGGCCCTGTTGGAACGCGACCGCCTTGAACAGTACGGCCAGCTGGCCCAGCAACTGCAGGAGGCCAGGCTTTCCGATGCCCAGCTGATCCGCTCCACGCACGCCCTCGAGTCAGCCCTGCGCTCCAACAGTGCGCGTGGACAGTGGGGCGAGGTTCAATTGCGCCGCGTGGTTGAAGCATCGGGCATGCTCAAGCACGTCGATTTTCTGGAGCAGGTCCACAGCGCCGGGACCGATTCAGCGGTCCGCCCCGACCTGGTAGTCCAGCTTCCTGGCCAGAAGCAGCTGGTGGTGGACGCCAAGGTGCCGTTGTCCTCGTATCTGGAGGCCCAGGAGCTGGGTGCGCGTCAGGATTCGGGCACAGCTGGGAACCCCGGCAGCCAGCAATCCCTGCTGGCCGCCCATGCCAAGGCGCTGCGGGCCCACGTGGACTCGCTGAGTAACAAGAAGTATTGGGACATCCCCGGGAACTCCCCCGAGCTGGTGATCTGCTTCCTGCCGGCCGAATCCATCCTGGCTGCCGCCTTGACGGCCGATGCGACGCTGTTGGACCACGCGCTCTCGAGGAATGTGGTTCTCGCCTCGCCAAGCACGCTGCTTGCAGTGCTCAAATCCGTGGCCTTCACGTGGCGCCAGGATGTGCTGACGGACAGTGCGCGGGAACTATTCGACCTCGCACGTCAGTTGTACGAACGCATGGGAACGCTCGGGGATAACGTGGGCAAGCTGGGTTCGTCCCTGAAGTCTTCGGTGGACCGGTACAACTCCCTGATCGGCACCCTGGAAGCGCGGATCCTGCCCACCGCACGGAAGCTCAATGCCATGGACGAATCCGGGCTGCTCACTCCACCAGCACTCGAGGTCACGCCGCGTTCGCTGGCGGCCCCGGAATTTCAGCAGGACGACGCCGCCGCCTGACACGCGGCGGGGTGGCCTGACACGCGGCGGGGCGGCCTGCGGTGTCAGTTGCGAGAGCGGCGTCCGCCGAGCGCCCGGCTGACGTCTCCGGCTTCCTTCAGGGTTGCGCGGAGCTCCTTGGGCAACGAAAAAAGGAGGTCTTCCTCGGCCGTGACAACTTCTTCCACGGAGCCATAGCCGTAGTCGGCCAACAGCCGCAGTACGTCCGTGACCAGGATTTCCGGCACAGAAGCCCCTGATGTGATTCCGACCGTTGCCACGCCTTCAAACCACGCCTCGTCCACTTCGTTGGCGAAGTCCACGCGGTAGGAGGCCTTGGCACCGTACTCCAGCGCAACTTCCACCAGGCGGACCGAGTTCGACGAGTTGGCCGATCCCACCACAATGACCAGGTCGGCCTGGGGTGAGATCTTCTTGATGGCCACCTGACGGTTGGTGGTGGCGTAGCAGATGTCGTCGCTGGGCGGATCCTGCAGGGTGGGAAACCGGGCCTTCAGCAGGCGGACCGTTTCCATGGTCTCGTCCACGCTGAGGGTGGTCTGGGACAGCCAGATGACCTTTTCGGGATCCCTGACGGTTACCTTGTCCACTTCGTGCGGACCGTTAATGATCTGGATGTGTTCCGGTGCTTCGCCGGCGGTGCCTTCAACTTCCTCGTGACCGTCGTGGCCGATCAGCAGGATGTCGAAGTCGTCCTTGGCGAACCTCACGGCTTCCTTATGAACCTTCGTCACCAGCGGGCAGGTGGCGTCAATGGTGCGCAGCCCGCGGTCCTCGGCGGACTGGACGACGGCGGGTGATACCCCGTGGGCGGAAAAGATCACCAGGGCGCCTTCCGGGACCTCGTCCGTCTCATCGACGAAGATGGCACCCTGTGCCTCCAGTGAGCTCACCACGTGGACGTTGTGCACGATCTGCTTCCGGACGTATACCGGCGGACCGTAGTGCTCCAAGGCCTTCTCGACGGCGATCACGGCTCTGTCCACCCCGGCGCAATAGCCGCGGGGCGCAGCCAGGAGTACCTTTTTGGGACCGGTCACCGGAGCCGCGGCGGCGACCTCCTCAGGCGAGCGCCGCCTGCGCGGGACAGTTGGCATCGAGAGGGACACAGCTGAGGAAGTCATCCCTCCATGCTACCGGGTGGGGTGCCGCCGCCCCGGCGAGGCGATCCGGATCACAAGGGCCGCCGCGACCAGTACACCGCCGGTTATCGCGGCACCACCGACCCAGGATTGGAAGCTGCTGGAAGCGGCCGCCACAAATGCATCCTTGAACATGTCCGAAAGCCCGTTGCCACTCGCCGTCCCAACGACCGCGTCCCTCGCGAGTTGCGAGCCGGCAGACCACAGGCCGGCCAGTACCAGCGCCGCAAGTCCCACAGCGAAGACCACCGACCAACGACGGCGGGCGGAAACCAGGGCAAGCGCGAAGGCGAAACTCGCTCCGATGGCAAGGGAGTAGCCGAGCGGCGCATAGGCGGACACCCGCTCGACCAGCTGGCGCTGCTCCGGTTCTCCAACGTTGACCAGCGTCTGCTCAGGCGCAGTCAGCGGCAGTCCGGTGGTGCGCGCGAGCTCCTCCGTTGCCAGTGCTACCAGGGGTGCCACGTCCAAGGTGAGCGACGATGGGGAGCCGGTTTCGGCAGGAACGGATTCGAGTCCGGCGAAGCTGAGCCGGTGGCTCTTCCGAAGAGTCTCCTCCCAGGCCGCCGGGTAGCCGGGCAACGCTGTGAGGGAACCGGCGGCCGCCTCAAGCACTGGCCTGACCAGACCTGCCAGGGCATCCGGGATGGCCCCCGTATCGATGGTACCCACAGCGGCCGCGGCGAGCCGCTGCTGGAACTCTGCGTCCTGCCCCAGCGGAGCAGCCAACGCCACAAAGCCATCCTCCTGGACCACATTGCGGTCAAGCCAGATGGCGGGAACGGCCAGGGCAGACAGTAAAACGCCCAGGACGACGGCGACGGCTGAAACGAAGGTACGCAAGAACAGATCCTCACTGGTTGGCGGCGGCACAGCCATCATAGGGCTGGTGTCTGGACAAAGAATGTCAGTCTCGGGTGATACAGCTTATGGATAAGGTTGAATGGCAACCGCCAGCTCACCGACAGCAGTCCGTTGACTGACAGCCGCCATTCAAACACGAACCGCCACCTGCCGAACAAAGGACAGCAATGCCGCCACCCACAGCTTCCCGGGGCAGCGGACATGTCTGAACAGGCCGCCCTGCCAGGCACTGCTGCCACCACGCTGCCTGCCACAGCCGCTGAGACCAGCCCGGACAATCCATGGCCGCTGCAGTTGCTGTCCCAGAAACTCAAAGCCCATATCGACCGCACACCGTCGGCGTGGGTCGAGGGCCAGGTCATCGAACTGAACCGCCGCGGCGGTAACGCGTATCTCACCCTCAGGGACGTGGACGCGGAAGTTTCCCTGCCGGCGTCGGTCTGGACCAAGGTTCTGGACCGCCAGAACATGCCCCTGGAGCGTGGCTCCCGCGTGGTGGCCTTGCTCAAGCCGGAGTTCTGGCTCAAGACCGGGCGGCTCAATATGCAGGTCAGGGACATCAGGCCTGTAGGGCTTGGCGATCTGCTGGCGCGGATCGAACGGTTGCGCCAGGCCCTCGCCGCCGAGGGGCTTTTTGCCGATTCACGGAAGAAACCTTTGCCGATGCTCCCCCACCGTATCGGCCTGATTACCGGACGGGACTCCGACGCTAAGAAAGACGTCGTCCAGAACGCCGCTCTGCGATGGCCCGCCGTCGAATTCGAGATCCGGGAGGTGGCGGTCCAGGGCAACACCGCGGTCGCGCAGATCATCCGCGCCCTTCAGGAGCTGGACGGACGCCCCGACGTGGACGTCATTGTCATCGCCCGCGGCGGCGGAGCCTTGGAGGACCTGCTGCCTTTCAACAGCGAGGAACTGATCCGTGCCGTGGCGGCCGCGGCTACCCCTGTGGTCAGCGCCATCGGACATGAGGCAGACCGCCCCCTTCTCGACGACGTGGCGGACCTCCGCGCGTCCACCCCCACCGATGCTGCCAAGCGGATCGTGCCTGACGTTGCCGAGGAACTGGCCGGCGTGCGCCAGGCACGGGAGCACCTGCGCCGGAGCATCGGCAGGCTCGTGGACAGGGAGTCGGACCGGTTGTCTGCACTCCATTCCCGGCCAGTTCTGGCCACCCCCGAGGTAATGGTCACCGGACGCGCGGAGGAAATCGAACGCCTCCTGAGGAGATCATCGGCCGCCGTTAGCTCAACGGTGGTGCGGGCGGCTGACCAGCTGGTTCATCTGCAGGCCCAGGTCCGTGCCCTATCACCGCAAAAGACGCTGGACCGCGGCTACGCCGTCGTGGAACTGGCCAACGGCCGGCCGGCCCGTGCCACTGAAGCTGCTGGCCATGCAGTGGTCCGTGACCCTTCGGAGGCGCCTTCAGGAACTGCGTTGTCCGTACGCGTGGCCCAGGGCCTGTTCGGCGCCACATCCACTGGGGAACTTCAACAAGGAGAAACACATGCCCGAGACAAAGCCTGACCCGGAAATCGAAGCCCTGAGCTACGAGGAAGCACGCGAACAGCTGGTGCAGGTGGTGGGGAAACTCGAGGCTGGCGGCGCCAGCCTCGAGGAATCGCTGGCACTCTGGGAACGCGGCGAGGCCCTGGCAAAGCGCTGCGAGGAGTGGTTGGAGGGCGCCCGCAAGCGGCTCGCTGCCGCACGCGACCAGCCGCTCTGACCGACGGCCCTAACCCACGGGTCTGGCCAGCCCGGCTGACGCACGGCCCTGAGCGGCCCCGCAGGGCGGCCGCCTACGACCTTTCGACGAGCTCGCGTTCCACGCCGAGGTCGAAGTCCGCTTTTGGCCATTCCAGCTGCAGGTCAGTCAGGGCGCCGAGCACCAGCTGCTGGACGGCGATCCTGGCGAACCACTTCTTGTTGGCCGGGACCACGTGCCACGGTGCCACCTCGCTGTTGGTGTTCTCGAAGGCCGCCTCGTAGGCTGCCATGTAGTCATCCCAGAAGGCCCGCTCCTTCAGGTCGCCGCTGGTGTACTTCCAGTGTTTGGCGGGGTTGTCCAGCCTGGCGAGGAGCCGTGACTTCTGTTCATCCTTGCTGATGTTGAGCATCACCTTGATGATTTTGGTTCCGGCATCGGTCTGACGCGCCTCGAACTCATTGATGGCCCGGTAGCGGCGCTTGAGTTCGTCGGGCGTCGCCCAGTTGTGGACTCTGTGGATCAGGACGTCCTCATAGTGGGAGCGGTCGAAGATCCCCACCATGCCCGCTGCCGGGACAGCCTTCTCGATCCGCCAGAGGAAGTCGTAGGATTCTTCCACGTCAGTGGGTGCTTTGAAGGCCTTGAACTGGACACCCTGCGGATCCATGGTGGCCATGACATGGTTGACGATCCCACCCTTACCTGCCGTGTCCATGGCCTGCAGGACCAGGAGGATCCGCTTCTTCCCGCCGAAACGGGACTCCGCGAAGAGCCTCTCCTGCAGCTCGGCCAGTTTCCCGTCCAGGTCCGCCAACAGGGCCTGGCCGTCGGCCTTGTTGCCGGCGTAGCCGGGGGTGGCATCCGGGTCAACATCCGCCAGGGCGAAGCCGTCCCCCACCTTCAGCGTTTGGGACGGGTGCTGCTTGAACTCAACCAAGCCGGCCATGGCGTTCCTTTGTCCGCAGTTACCGCGCCGAAAGACGCGTCACCACAGGCTAGTTCCCTTTGTACCTGCTCAGGAAGTCCCCCATGCGGTTGATGGCCTCCTCGAGGTCCTTCACCAGCGGCAGGGTGACCATCCGGAAGTGGTCGGGGCGGACCCAGTTGAAGGCCCGGCCGTGGGAGACCAGGATTTTCTGCTCGCGCAGCAGGTCCAAAACGAATTTCTCGTCGTCGCGGATGTGGAATACCTCGGGATCGAGCTTCGGGAAGAGGTACATAGCGCCCCGCGCCTGCTGCGTGCTGACGCCGGGGATGGCGTTGAGCATGTCGTAGGCTTTGTTCCGCTGTTCCAACAGCCGTCCGCCGGGCAGGATCAGGTCGTTGATGCTCTGGTAGCCGCCGAGAGCCGTCTGGATGGCATGTTGGGCGGGCACATTGGCACAGAGTCGCATGTTGGCCAGGAGGCTGATGCCTTCCAGATAGTCCGAGGCATCCTTCTTCGGGCCCGAGATGGCCATCCAGCCGGCACGGTAGCCGCAGACGCGGTAAGCCTTGGACAGTCCACTGAAGGTGAGGCACAGGACGTCGTCGCCCGTAAGTGCGGCCAGGTTGATGTGCACGGCGTCTTCGTACAGGATCTTTTCGTAGATTTCATCCGCGAAAAGGATTAGTCCGTGCTTTTCGGCCAAGGCCACGATCTTCTTCAGCGTCTCTTCCGGATAGACCGCGCCTGTGGGGTTATTGGGGTTGATCACCACGATGCCTTTAGTCCGTGGCGTGATCTTGGCTTCTAGATCCTCAAGGTCCGGCTGCCAGCCTGAGTCCTCATCGCAGAGGTAGTGCACGGGCTTCCCGCTCGCCAGCGCAACGGAAGCGGTCCACAGCGGGTAATCCGGTGTGGGGATCAGCACCTCGTCACCGTCGTTGAGTAGCGCCATGAGGGACATGGTGATCAGTTCGCTGACGCCGTTGCCCAGGTAGATGTCGTCCACGTGGATGTTCTGGATTCCGCGGGTCTGGTAGTACTGGGAGACGGCGGTCCGGGCCGAGAAGATGCCCCGGGAGTCACTGTAACCCTGGGCATGGGGCAGATGGCGGATCATGTCCACCAGGATGGCGTCCGGGGCTTCAAATCCAAACGGCGCCGGGTTTCCGATGTTCAGTTTGAGGATCCGGTGACCCTCCGCCTCCATCTGCTGGGCGGCCTGAAGGATCGGTCCACGGATGTCATAAAGGACGTTGTGAAGCTTGGTGGACTGCTTGAATTCTGCCATTCATCAAATATGCCATATGACGGATGTACTTCCGTTGAGACCTCAGACACAGAAGTGTAGAGAGCGCACGACGGCGGCTGCCGGCCCGTGCGGGTCCGGCAGCCGCCGTCGTGATTTTGCGTCCTGGAGTCAGGCGTTACTTGACGATGCCCTTGTCCTTGAGCCACGTTGCCGCTGCGTCTTTGGCATTCTGCTTCTGGCTGCCGCTGACTGCGCGGTTGAGGTTGACCAGGTCCTCAGTGGTCAGGATCTTCGATACGGCATTGAGCGCGTCCTTGGCCTTGTCGGTCATCTTTGCCTTGTTGTAGAGCGGCAGGACCTGCTGGGCCTTGAAGTTGTTCTTGGGATCCTCCAGCACCACCAGGTCGTTGTCCGCGATGGACGGTGTGGTGGTGTAGATGTCAGCGACCTGGACGTCGTCGGTCAGCAGTGCCTGCAGGGTCAGGTTGCCGCCGCCGTCGCTGAAGGGCTTCAGTGACTTGAGTTCGCAGCCGTAGTTCGCTTTGAGCCCGGGCAGGCCATAGGCCCGGGTTTCGAACGTGGCCGGGGCCGCCATGGTCAGGTCCTTGCAGACTTTGGCCAGGTCCTCAATGGACTTCAGCTGGTACTTCTCTGCGGTGGCTTTGGTGACCACCATGGCGTCCTTGGACTCAGCTTTGGCCGCCTCCAGCACTGCCAGGCCCTCGGGGAGTTTCCCTGGCAGGGCCTTGTAGATGTCGTCGGCCGAGACCTCTGCCGCCTTAGGATCCACATGCGAGAGCAGGTTGCCGGAGTAGTCCGGAACGAGGTCGACAGAGCCGTCCTGGACCGCCTTGAAGTAGATTTCACGCGCACCGATGTTGGGCTTGGTGGTTGCCGTGACCCCTGCCGCGGTCAGTGCCCCGGCGTAGATCTCAGCCACGATCTGGCTCTCCGGGAAGTCAGCCGAGCCGACCACCAACGATCCGCCGCCGGCGCTTCCGGCGCTGGTGCTGGGGGTGGCCAACGGGTCACTCCCGCCGCAGGCTGTCAGCGCGACGGCCAGGCCGACGCCGGCAGCCATGCCAGCCAGTCCCCGACGGGTAAGGATTGTCCTGGTGTTATCTTTCATGGGGTTCCTCCTTGAACAGGAGCTGACGCAGGCGCGGCAGCTGGGAGATCAGCAGTGGCCTTCTGGCCACCGTGCAGATCGGTTTTGAGGCCGGGCGAAAGAAGGATTCTTTGCACCGCGGCCAGGGTGAGGTCAATAACGATGGCCAGCCCGGCAATCAACAAGGACCCGGCAAGCATCCGCGGGAAGTCCTGCAGCGCCAGGCCATCAAAAAGGTAGCGACCCAGCCCGCCCAAGGGCAGGTACGCAACCACAGAAACCGTCGCGATGACCTGCAGAACTGCCGTTCGCACGCCGCCGAACATAACCTGCAGCCCGTTGGGCAGCTCAACCCGGAACAGGATCTGCAGCTCGGTCATGCCCACGGCCCGGGCAGCGTCCACCACCGCCCTGTCCACACTCGAAATGCCGGCGTACGTTCCGGCAAGGAGCGACGGCACGGTCAGTATGACCAGCGCCCACACCGGCGGCATCAGGCTGCTTCCCGCCAGGAGGGCGAAGAGGACCAGCAGGCCCAGGGTAGGCAGGGCCCGCAACGCGCCTGCCACCGCTACGGCCACCACGCGTCCGCGGCCCGTGTGCCCGATGTAGAGCCCTGCGGGAACCGCGATGGCAGCGGCAATCACCAGGACCAGACCGCTGTACTGGAGGTGCTCCAGCAACCGGACGGGGATGCCGGAACTGCCGGTCCAGTGCAGGGGATCGGCTATCCAGGCCAGGGTGTCTACAAAAATGTTGCTCACGGCGCGGCCCCCGTGTGGACGTTGGCATCGGCCAGGTAGCCGGCGCCAACAGGACCAAAGGGGCCGGACGCTTTAGCGGCTCGGGTCCACGGCGTCAGCAGCCGTTCGAGGAGGACCAACACGGCATCCATGAGCAGGGCGAGCACCAGAATGGCGATGATTCCCACCGCCACTTCCGTGACGAAGTTCCGCTGCAGGCCATCGGTAAAGAGCATGCCCAGGTTCCCCACGCCCAGGAGTGCCGCGACGCTCACCAGGGAGATGTTGCTGACCGAGACCACGCGCAGCCCGGCAAACATCACCGGGAGGGAAAGCGGCAGGTCGATCTGGGCAAAGCGGAGCCACGGCTTGTACCCCATGGCAATCGCAGCCTGCCGGAGATCCTCCTCCACGGAATCGAAGGCGTCGAGGGCCGCCCGGACCAGCAGCGCCACCGCATAAATGGTCAGCGCGACGATGACGTTGATCGGGTCCAGGATCCGGGTTCCAAGAATCGAGGGCAGGATGATGAACAGTGCCAGCGACGGGATGGTGTACAGCAATGAACTGGCGGTAACCACTACCGACCGCAGGGCCCGGTGGGTCCGCGCCAGCTGGGCCAGCGGGATGGAAATAACCAGCCCCAGGACCAGCGGAATGAGGGCAAGGACCAGGTGCTGGCCTGCCAGTCCCATGACCATGCCGCTGTTTACCAGGAACCACTCCATCAGAGCGCAGCCTGCCTGACCTGGCGGGCTTCTTCAATGACGCCGAGGACTTCCTGTGCCCTGACGGTTCCCACAACCCGGCCGTCGCCGTCTACCGCCACACCCTGGCCGGAAGGGGACGAAAGTGCCGAGTCCAGTGCCCGCCGCAGGGTCTCGCCGGGGCGGAAAAGTGACCCGCCGGGGATGAGCTCAGAGTCCGTCCCCGGCCTTGCCCAGCCCAGGGGGCGCAGGTCCGGATCCACCACGAGCTGCCAGTCGGTCACCGCAGCGGGATCGCCGGCGAACTGGCCGGTACTCATAACGAGCGTCGGCACCGGATGTATGGTCACGGCGTCGGACGTGGTGAACCCCAGGTGGCGGAAGCCGCGGTCCCGCCCCACGAAGGACGCCACAAAATCATTCGCCGGCGCCCGGAGAATTTCCTCCGGGGTGGCGTACTGGGCAAGCCGGCCACCAACGGCGAAGACGGCCACCTTGTCGCCGAGAATGGTTGCCTCATCGATATCGTGCGTGACGAAAACGATGGTTTTTGCGAGGTCTTTCTGCAGCCTCAGGAGCTCCTGCTGCAGTTCATCACGCACCACGGGGTCAACGGCACTGAACGGTTCATCCATCAGCAGGACGGGCGGATCGGCGGCGAGCGCCCGGGCTACACCGACGCGCTGCTGCTGGCCACCGGAGAGCTGGGACGGGTACCGTTTCCCGAGCGCGGAAGCCAGCCCGACGACGTCGAGCAGTTCCGTGGCGCGCTTGCGGGCCTCGGCCTTGGAAACGCCGTTGAGCCGGGGCACGGTGGCGATGTTGTCCAGCACGGAACGGTGGGGCATCAGCCCGGAGGACTGCATAACGTAGCCCATGGACCGTCTCAGCTCCGCGGCAGGCACCGAGGTCACATCCCGCCCGTCCACGGTGATCACGCCGGACGTCGGTTCCACCATCCGGTTGATCATCCGCAGCGAGGTGGTCTTGCCGCAGCCGGACGGCCCCACAAAAACGGTGATGGAGCCCTTGTCGATGGACATGGTGAGCTGGTCCACGGCAGGCTGCCCGCCCTGATACTGCTTGGTGACGCTCTGGAACTCAATCATGGCTTGGTCCATTCCCGGACTTACCTGTTCTGTTGGACGGCGTCGGACAGTGTTGGGTCATAAGCTCACTGATATTTACGGTAAACCAATCCGTTGCCAGCGTAACCGGATCAGCAGGGAATCCGGGCAAGCGAATCCCTACTGTAATCATTCGCAGGACAACCGCCCGCGGATGGGTCCTCGATCACGGCGTGCCGTGCTGCGCTTACGCCTGGCTCTGCCCCGGCCTAGAGTTGGACAGTGACCAACTTGGAAGTGGCTCCCCAGCAGGAACTTTGTCCGCCCGCCGGCCCCGAAGGTACGTCCGGCCCCTGCCTGCAGCTATGGCCGGAACGGGAGGTTCCGCTGGGCGGTGTACGGGCCATGAACGTCAGGCGCACGCTCCCGCAGCGCGGCCTGCCCACCATCGGCGCCTGGTGTTTCCTGGACAGTTTCGGTCCGGACCGCATTGCCATGTCCGTGTTCCCGCACCCGCACACCGGGCTGCAGACGGTGACTTGGCCGATTGCGGGGAACGTCCGGCACCGGGACAGCGTGGGCAGCGACGTGGTGGTCCGGCCGGGCGAGCTGAACATCATGACCGCCGGGCACGGGGTGTCCCACTCCGAGTTTGCCGTCCTGCCGGATTCCGACGCCGGCGCGCCGCTGCCCGTGCAGCGCGGCCTGCAGCTCTGGGTAGCGTTGCCGGACGCTGAACGCGACCGCGAACCCGCGTTCGAGCAGCACCGGGAACTGCCCTCGGTGACGGGGCCGGGTTTCACTGCGACGGTGATGGTGGGCGAATTCGCCGGAGCGGTGTCACCGGCCACGATGTAGTCCCCCATCGTCGGAGCAGACATCTCCTGCGAGGGCCTGGCCGTCCTGCCGTTGAACGCTCACTTTGAGCATGCCGTGCTGGTGCTCGACGGCGGACTGACGCTGGACGGGCAGGAGGTCCCGCCAGGGCCGCTGGGCTACCTGGGCGCGGGACGCCCGTCACTGGAGTTCCAGGCCCTGCCGGGCACGCGGTTCGTCCTGATCGGCGGGGAGCCTTTCCAGGAGGAACTGCTGATGTGGTGGAACTTCGTGGGCCGCACGCACGACGAAGTGGAGCAGGCCCGCGAGGACTGGGAAGCGCAGGCGGTCCTGGCCGATGATGCCGCCCGCGGGGCCCGCTACGGGCTGGTTGAAGGGCACAGCCCCGATGCAGGCACCGAAGCCGGCCGCATCCCCGCTCCCGTCATGCCGGCGGTCAGGTTGACGCCGCGGAAGCGGTCAGTGGGCCCCTGACTCTTCCGACACCAGCTTCAGGACGCCAAACACGGGGTCCTGGTCCAGGACACGGACATCGGTCACGCCGGCAGCCGCCAGGTGGCTCCGGAAGGCGTCCTGCAGCGGGACCACGTTCATGCCCAGTCCGCTGCCGAGAATGACCGGTCCGTCGATTCCAAGCTTCCGCAATGCCTGGGCGGCCAGGCCGGCAAGGTCCTGGCCGGCCTGGTCCAGCAGCTCCTGGCTGGCCGGGTGGCCTGCCGCGGCCGCGTCCACCACCAGGCGTGCCTGCTGGGCCCAGAACCGGCGGCCGGTATCCGGGGAGTGAAAAAGCGCAATCAGCCTGTTGGGGTGGTCCACTCCGCAGGCGGCAAGCAGCGCATCGGTCAGCTGGTCTACCGGGAGTCCCTGGTTCATCCGCCGCAGGCTGTGCCGGACCGCCTCACGGCCCAGCCAGTAGCCGCTGCCTTCGTCCCCGAGCAGGTAGCCCCAGCCGCCGGCCCGGGCCTCGTCGCCGGCGGCGTTCCGTCCCCAGGCGGCGGAGCCGGTTCCGGCAATGACGGCTACTCCGGTGCTGGCACCGCCCGCGGCTAGCAGCAGCCGCGAATCGTGGACTACCGTGACTTTGGCTCCCGGAACATGGGGTTCGATCAGGTCGGCGAGGGCGGCAGCGTCGTCGTCCGTGTCTATGCCCCCGGCCCCCGCATAAACCCGGGCCACACGGCCTCCCCCGATCCGGGCGAACAGATCCGCGAGGTTCAGTGCCGCCTGTTCGCGGCTGACGTTCTGGACGTTGGAGCTGCCGGCGGACTCGTCAGCCACGGCAACTCCGTCTTCAAACCTGACACCGCGGGTTTTTGTACCGCCGATGTCCAGGCCGATAATGACCCCTGTGAGGGGACCCGGGACGGCCGCAGACACGGGGCCGCCCACCGGCTGGCTTCGGGACGTTGTGGTCTGGGGGTGCTCGCTGTCAGTCACGCACCCAGCCTACTGAAATGCTGCCGGCGAATCGCCGCTGGGCCGCGGGCCGCCGTCGTGTCTCAACACGTCTTGCCTCAACTTCCCACGCTCTAGCCGTTCCCTGAGCGCGCGGCCACCAGGCCCGCCAGCAACCGGGGACCCTCCTGCAGGACCATCTCCCGGAAGAACCGGACCGGATCGGGCTCGGCATCGGGGCCAGGTTTCCGCCGGCGCCAGCCCAGCCCGATTTCCCGGTACGCAAGCCCGGATTCCAAGGCAAGCTCGACCCAGCCCAGGTTGCCCGTTTCCGGGCTGACATGGCGCCCCGGCGCATTGCCCCCGGGCGGCAGGATGCTGACACCAAGGCCCGCGGCGACCAGGCCACGGGCTGTGTGGGTGTCCTGGCTTTCGAACGCGATCCGCGGCCGGAATCCTGCCTCGCGGAACAGCGCATCGGTCAGTGACCGCATGCCGTACCCCGGCTCCAGCGCCACGAAGGGGTCCCGGCGGATGTCCTGCACGCTGACACTGCCCCGGCCGGCCAGCGGATGGCCGTGGTGAACCACCAGGCGGAGGGGCTCACGGTAGAGCGACGCCGAGGAGATGGTGCTGCTTGCGGACGGAACCGGGGCTGTCAGGGACAGGTCCGCCTGGCCCGAGGCGAGCTCCGCGAGGCAGGTGTCCCGCGCGCCCTGGCTGAGAGTGAAACCGGCCTCCGGATGGCGGCTGCGGAAGGCACTGATGAGCAGCGGCAGGGTGGCCTCGCCGAACGTGTGCTGAAAGGACAGGGACACTTTCCCCCGCACCACGTCCGACTCGTGCCGCACCAGGTCCAGTCCGGCCTGGAATTCGGTCAGGGCCGACTCGATGTACGGCAGCAACGTCCGGGCGGCAGCCGTGAGGCGGATGCCCCGTCCGTCACGGATCAGCAGTTCGGTTCCGACGACGGCGCTGGCCCGGGACAGTGCCCGGCTCACCGTGGACTGGGGTACTCCAAGGAGCTCGGCTGTTTCCGTGACGTGCTGGGTCCGGCCCAGTTCGGCCAGGATGGGGAGCAGTGGCAGTAGCTTCACCAACTGTTTGTGGTCGGCGTGCATTGGCCCCACCCTTCCGAATGTTCCATTTTGGACATGAATTGTGCCTAAAAGATGCATTGGAAGCATACATGGCGGGCGCCTACCCTTGAGCTATGCCACAAAATGCCGCAGCTCCAGGAACCTTCGCTCCACCGCAGGGTGACTGGGCGGGACATCCCAAAGGCTCCGCTGCCTACAACAAGATCCTGGCCGGCCTGGCCTTCGCGGGCGTGGCAACGTTCGCCCAGCTCTACTCCACCCAGGCGGTCTTGCCGCTCCTGGCCGCAGACCTGAAGGTGACCGCGGCAGAGGCAGCATTGACCATTTCGCTGGCCACCGTGGGCCTGGCCATCACCGTCATTCCCTGGTCCTTCCTGGCGGACAGGATCGGCCGGGTCAAGGCCATGGCATGGGGCATCTCCGCTGCTACCGTCCTGGGCCTCCTGGTACCGCTCGCCCCCACCTTCGGCGCACTGCTTGGCTTGCGGCTCCTCGAAGGCATGGCACTAGGCGGGATCCCGGCCATCGCCATCGCCTACCTGAACGAGGAAGTGAACAGGGCCCACGCGGCTATGGCCGCAGGCAGCTACGTTGCCGGCACAACGCTGGGCGGGCTGGCCGGCCGGCTGGTGGCCGGCCCGGCAGGTGAGTTATGGGGCTGGCGCACAGCCGCTTTGGCTGTGTCCCTGCTGGCAACGGTGGCCGCAGTGCTCTTCCTGGTCCTGGTTCCGAAGGCGAAAGGGTTCACCGCCGCCAAGGCCGCCGGGCTGCGCGGTGCCATGACGACGTTGGGCGGGCATGTGCGCAATCCCCGGCTGCTGGCGCTTTACATCCAGGCCTTCCTGATGATGGGCGGGTTTGTGGCCGTCTACAACTACCTTGGCTTCCGTCTGTCCGCCGAGCCCTTCACGCTGCCTGCCACCCTCATCAGCCTGATCTTCCTGGCCTACCTTTCGGGAACGTTCTCGTCCCGGTGGGCCGGCGGGCTGACGGCCAGATTCGGCCGCAGGAACGTGCTGCTCGTGGGCATCGTATTGATGGTGGCCGGGCTGGCTCTGACGCTGACACCGGTTCTCGCCCTGATCCTTGCCGGCCTGGTGGTCTTCACCGGCGGCTTCTTCGCGGCCCACAGCATCGGCGCCGGCTGGACCGGAAGCATCGCCACCACCGGCCGCGCCCAGGCGTCATCGCTCTACAACCTGGCCTATTACCTGGGCTCGAGCGTCATCGGCTGGGCGGGCGGACTGGTGTTCCAGTCCCTGGGCTGGACGGCGCTTGCCGCGGCACTCATGGTCCTGGCGTGCATCACGGCGGCGACAGTCGCCG
The DNA here is from genome assembly GCF_059383495.1 of Pseudarthrobacter sp. RHLT3-21. NCBI lineage: Bacteria > Bacillati > Actinomycetota > Actinomycetes > Micrococcales > Micrococcaceae > Pseudarthrobacter > Pseudarthrobacter sp. RHLT3-21. The sequence goes on along the minus strand of NZ_JBWZCI010000001.1, from coordinate 12,563 downwards.
TCGTACATCCCCGGGGGAACCACAAAACGGCAGCGCCCGCCACACCAGGGCGGGCGGAAACCGCGCGGCCGTAGAACTATCGGCCAACAAATCGCGCGTCTGTCTGGCGATTATTCGGCGCAACGGGTCGATCAGGGGTGATCGGACGGAAACCGACGTCTAGGATGAACTGACGGACATTCAAGGAGATTCCATGAGCAGCAACCCAAAGAACATCCGGCCGGCCAGCCACTTTGAGCCGCTGGATGCCATTGATGAACGGCTTCTCGCCGCTTTGGTGGACGATGCACGGATCTCCAACAAGCAGTTGGCAGAACTCGTGGGCATCGCCCCGTCCACCGCGCTTATGCGGACCCGTGCATTATCCGAACGTGGCATCGTCCAGGGATTTGAGGCGAAGCTCAGCCTCTCGGCCATCGGCAGGTCCGTCCAGGCACTGGTAGCCGTCCGGTTGAGGGCCCACGACCGGGACCAGATCGACCGCTTTACCGCCCGCGTTCCGCACCTGCCCGCGGTCCTCTCCACGTTCCACACGTCAGGCTCCGTGGACTACCTTCTGCACATCGCCGTTGCCAGCACCGAGGATCTGCGCGACTGGGTCCTGGACAATCTCGCCACCGATCCCGTGGTGGGCCACACCGAGACCACCCTCGTCTTTGAGCACATCCAGGGGAACCACGGTCCGCTGCCGGACTAGGCTCCCCGCTGCAGTGCTGTCCGAAGCGTCACGGCGGACAGCCCCAGTGCGGCGGCGCTGCAAAGCACCACAAAGCCCGTGACCGCCGCCGGCAGCCCGAACACCGCTGTGGCCCAGCCCAGCCCGATGACCGGCACAGCGCTGCCCAGGTACGTGATGACGTAAACGGTGCTGATGACCTGGGCATGTTGCGACGATTCCACTTTGGCGGCTACATCATTGAAGACCGTGCGGAAGGCGACACCCTGCCCCAGCCCCGCGCAGATGCTGGCAGCAGCCAGCAGCAGCGGACTGCTCCAGGCGGCCGCTGCCGCCAGGAGCAGCACCGATGCTCCCAGGACCGCCAGCCCGGCGGGCACCACAAAGCGGCCCCGCACGGACAGCACCTGGCTCAGGGCTGAGGCGGCGAGCGTCATCCCGGCCAGGGCGCCGATCAACGGGCGTGAATCCGTGTGAACGATCGGGGCGAAATAGGCCGGTGCAAGCGACAGACAGAATCCAAAGACGGAAAAGCTGAGGAATCCGACGGCGGCCGCCAGCCAGAACGCGCCCCTCGCCTCGGTGGACACCGATGGCCGGCGGGGAGCCAGGACCAGGACGGGGCGCCGGCCGGCCGGAAGCTTGATGGCTGGCCGGGCCTGAAGCAGGTACAGCGGCACCAGCATTCCCGCCAGGACAAGTGAGTGAACGTAGTACGGGGCGGTGGTGGGCCCCGGCAGCAGCGACAGGAGGCCGCCGATGACCGGACCGGCCGCCACCCCTCCCGCCGTCGCCAGCAGGGTGAAGCGCGTGGCCCACTCCGGCCGGGTCGGGAGCAGTTCCCGCAGCGCGGCGGCACTGGCACCCGTGGCGAGGGCAACGGCCACGCCTTGAAGGGCCCGTCCGGCAGAGAGCGCCACCAGGTTTTCGGCCTGCGAGAAGACCCAACTGCCCGCCAGCCCGGCGAGTACAGCCAGGATGAGCGCCGCCCGCCGGCCGATGTGGTCCGACCAGTGGCCGGCCAGCATCAGCGTTGCCACCAGCGCCAGGACATAGCTGGCAAAGGCCGCCGTCACCCCGAGTGCCGAGAGGCCGAGGCTGGCCTGGAGCAGCGGGTACAGGGGCGTGGCCAGGTTCGCTCCGACCAGCAAGGTGAAGATGACGGCACCGGCCATCACCAGCCGTGCGGTGGTGGATGCATCCCAGCCCTGACGCCCGGCGGTGGCCGGACGCATGCGGAGTTCATTGAAGACTGTCATTGGTGCTGCTGCCTTGGCGTCGACCGGGGCGGGAGGTCCTTGTGGGAAGCCGCCCCGGCTGGAAATTGATACCTAAAGAATGCTTCACTGTTGACTGATTGGGTCCTTGCAAGTGGAACAATTGAGCAAAATACCCAATTTCTTGTGCCACCAATAACTGAAAGTGACAGTTTGCCTACCCTTGATCCCACTGACCTGAAGATCCTGCTGGAACTCATCCGCGATCCCCGCGTCCAGATCGGCGAGCTGGCCGAGATGCTGGGGATTGCACGCAATACTGCGCAGGCGCGTGTGCGGCGCCTGCTGCGTGCCGGGGTACTCCATGACGGCGGCCGCGAGATCGACCTCGAGGCGGTGGGGTACGACGTCGTCGCTTTCGTCACGATTGAAGTGACGCACCGGGAGCTGGACGGAGTTGTGGGCGCCCTCCGGCTGCTCCCCCAGGTCCTGGAGGTCCACGAGATCTCCGGGCGGGGTGATGTCTGGTGCCGGGTGGTGGCCACCGATACGCACAATCTGCAGTCCGCCCTCCGCCAGATCCTCCGCATCAAGGGTGTCATCCGGACCGAAACAGTCCTGGCGCTTCACACCCACATTCCGTACCGGACCGAACCCCTGATCAGCCGCCTCGCACAGGCCGTTCCCGGCACCCCAACACGGCCCAGGGAATTGTCCGGGCGCGGCGGCGGGTCCCCTCAAGGCAGTTAGGATTCGAGCATGGATTGGCTTTCACATATTTCACAGATCAACTGGCTCGCCGTGGCGCTGGCCTTCATCTCGAGCATGGCTATCGGCTTTGTCTGGTACATGCCGGCCGTGCTGGGCAAGCGGTGGATGGCCGCCATCGGAAAGACTGAAGAGGACCTCAAGAACATTGGCGGCGGCGCGGGGATCTGGGTTCCCATGATGGTTGCGGCCGCCCTGACCGCCGTTCTGCTGGCTGTCCTGATCAGCAAGCTGGGCCTGGACAGTGCACTGGCGGGCGGCTGGTTCGCCCTAGTGCTCGCACTGGTGTTCCGCGCCGGGGGGCATGTCATCCATAACGGGTTCGCAGGCCGCCCCACGGCTGTCACCCTGATCGATTCCGGACACGACCTGCTCGCCATAACGGTGTCCGGCGCGATCATCGGGGCCATGTCCTGACGTGACCATCATCGACAATGCCGTTTACGTGGACGGCGTCCGCAGCGCGGAGCCGGAGAGCCTGGAGCAGACTTTCGAAACCCTCTCGGAGCACGGGGGCATGGCCTGGATCGGGCTGTACCGGCCCACGGCGGCGGAAATGACCGCTGTGGCCACCGAATTCGGGCTGCATCCGCTGGCGGTGGAGGACGCCATTTCGGCGCACCAGCGTCCCAAGCTGGAACGGTACGAGGACAGCCTTTTTACGGTGCTGCGCCCGGCGCGGTACCTGGATGCCACCGAGACAGTGGAGTTCGGCGAGCTGCACATCTTCACCGGCCGGAATTTTGTGGTCACCATCCGCCATGCCGAAATGGCCGGCGTTGCCCGGGTGAGGCGGCGCCTGGAGGGCCGCCCCGACCTGCTCCGGCACGGCCCGGAATCTGTTCTGTACGCGCTGCTGGACCTGGTGGTGGACGACTACGCGCCGGTGGTGGCCGGGCTGGAAAACGACATTGACGAGATCGAGGACCAGCTCTTCAGCGGGGACACCAACGTCTCCCGCCGCATCTATGAACTGGCCCGCGAAGTCATCCAGTTCCAGCGCGCCATCCATCCCCTGCCGGACATGATGCAGCAGCTCAAGCGGGGCTTTGAAAAGTACGGCGTGGATTCTGAACTGCAGCACAGCCTGCGGGACGTCGAGGACCATGTGGAACGGGTCATCTCGCGCGCGGATTCATTCCGTGACCTGTTGCAGAACGCCCTCACGCTGGACGGAACGCTGACCGCCAACCGGCAGAACCAGGCCAGCGCCGAACAGAACGAACAGGTCAAGAAGATCTCCTCATGGGCGGCGATTTTCTTTGCGCCTTCCTTCGTGGCCGGGGTCTACGGGATGAACTTCGACCACATGCCCGAACTCCACTGGACCGTCGGCTACCCGATGGCCATCGGGCTGATGGCAGCCACCGCAACCCTGATGTATGCCATCTTCAAACGGAAAGGCTGGCTGTAAGGCTGGATCCGATGCGGGGATTCAGGTGGCGCGGCCTCAGGCGACCTGAAGGTCCACGGTCCCGTGGCCCGACGCTTCAGCGCTGAACACCAGACGGCGGTTGGCGATCTTGTCAGTGAAGAAACGGTCGTGGCTGACCACCACCACTGCGCCCGGGAAATGCAGCAGGGCGCGCTCCATGACCTGGGTGCTGGAGAGGTCCAGGTGGTTGGTGGGCTCATCCAGCAGCAGGACCGAGGCACCGGAAAGCAGGCATTGGGCCATGGCCACGCGGGCGCGCTGGCCGCCTGAGAGGTTGCCGATCCTTTGCTTGAGATCAGCTTCGGAGAACTGGAACATGGCCAGGAACCTGTTCACCGACTTCTTCGTCGCAGTCAATGCCAGGCTGTCAGGCATCGCGTTGACCGCATGGGTGACGGTGTCGTCGTCGTCCAGTCCTTCCAGGACCTGGTTGTAGGAGACCATTCCGGCGCCCTTGGCCCAGGCCACGCTGCCTGAATCGGCAGGCTCTTCGCCGGTGAGTGCCCGGAGCAACGTGGTCTTTCCGCTGCCGTTGGACCCGATGACGGCGATCCGGTTACCGCGCCCGATCTCGAAACTGAGGCCGCTGAACAGTGTCCTGCCGCCGTAGGCCTTGCTCAGGGATTCCACCCGGCACAGGACGTCCTTGACGTACAGGCCGCCGTAGATCTCCGTGATGATCTGGTCCACTGGCCGGGGCGCCCGGGACTTCTTGATCCTGGCAAGCTGGTTTGCCAGTCCCTTGCCTGCCGCCTTGGCCGCTTCCCGCCGGTCCGAGATGCCCTCGGCTTCGAAGGCGAGCAGCTCGGACTCATGGACGAACTGGCTCTCCAGGCTCTTGAGCTTGAACTGCTTCGCCACCACGTACTCGGCGAAGTTGCCCGGGTATTCGTGGAGGTGGAAATTCTCCACCTCCATGATCCGGGTAACAACGGAATCCAGGAACTTCCGGTCGTGCGAGACGATGATCGCAGCGCCTTTGAAGGTCCGGAACCAGCCTTCGAGCCATTCGACGCCGGCTACGTCAAGATAGTTCGTGGGTTCATCAAGCAGGAGGACGTCCGGGGCTTCCAGCAGGATCTTTGCCAGTGCTGCCCGGTTCCGCCAGCCGCCGGAGAGCTCGTCGATGGCGCAGGTGCGGTGGTGGTCGCTGAAGCCGAGGGTGGTCAGTACTTTGTCGATGCTGCGCTGATAGTCCCAGCCATCCAGCCGGTCCATCGCCTCAAAGAGTTCGGACTGGCGGTGGATCAGTTCATCCAGCCGCGCTGCGTCCGAGGAGTCGGCGGCGATGGCCGCGTCGATGCCGGCGAGCTCGGCTTCGATCTCTTTCACGTGGGCGAACAGCCCGTCAAGGACCTCTGCGATGGTGGCTTCGCCGTTCAACTCTGAGAACTGCGAGAAGTAGGCGGCCTTGGTTCCGAGCTCGACGGCGACCGTCCCGGCATCGGGAGCCACCTGGCCCTGGATCAGCTTCAGGATGGTGGACTTGCCCGAACCGTTCTTGCCGATCAGGCCGACCCTGTCCCCTGCTTCAAGCTTGAAAAAGGCCTCGCGGAGAACCTGGGTTTTGTCAAAGCTCACGTTGACGTCGTTCAGCCGGATCAAACTCATTGATGGTGTCCAATCCAGTGTTAGTAACTTCCGATCCCCGATGGACAAGTTTACGTTAGGTGTGAGGGCGCCGATGGACGCAGGACTCTCCGCCCACGACCCTGGCCGGCCTGGGCTTAGGCGATCTTGCGCCGGTACGCGGCCATGGCGAAGACGTAGGCGAGGACGAGGATCCCGACGCACCATGCGAGAGCGATCCAGATGTCGCTGCCGACAGGTCGTTGTGCAAACAGATCCTGGATCGTGTTGACGATCGACGTAACCGGCTGGTTCTCAGCGAAGACGCGCACGGGACCCGGCATGGTGTCCGTGGGGACGAAAGCCGAACTGATGCACGGCAGGAAGATGAGCGGGTAGGAGAATCCGCCGGCGCCGTCCACGGACTTCGCTGACAGGCCGGCGATGATTGCCAGCCAGGTGAGCGCCAGGGTGAACAGTGCCAGGATTCCGGCAACAGCGAGCAAGCTCGGGGCGTTCGGGGTGCACCTCGCCGCCCAGCTGGAGAGACAGCAATTGGCCGCCAGCCGCCGCGAGGTGCTCCGCCTCGCTGAAGGCAACACCATGCGCACTTCCATCCTGCGTGCCGTGTCCCACGACCTCCGAACACCCCTGGCCAGCATCAAACTCGCCGTCGGGAGCCTCCTCCAAAAAGACGTGCAGTACGGCCCCGAACTTGCCCACGAACTGCTCCTGGCCATCGATGAATCCTCGGACCGGCTGGACCTGCTCGTGGGGAACCTGCTCGACATGTCCCGGATCACCACGGACGCGGCCAACCCGCTGCCGAAACGGGTGCGCTGGAACGACGTCATCCCGGCCGCCCTCCACGGCATCCCCGCCGGGAGCGCGCGTATGGAACTGCCACCGAACATGCCCGAAATCGAGGCAGACCCGGGCATGCTCGAGCGCGTCATAGCAAATATCGTCGAAAACGCCGTCAAGTACGCGCCCGGATCCGATCTGGTCCTGGTCGGCACTGCCGGCGGACTCAGCACCGAAACACTGGCAGGCCAACCCGCAGGTGAACTCCGCATCATCGATCACGGCCGGGGCGTCTCCGCGGAAAACGTCGTTGAAATGTTCCGGCCCTTCCAACGGCTCACCGATGTTCCCCAGACGACAGGCGTCGGCTTGGGCCTGGCCGTCGCGAAAGGGTTCACCGAGGCAATGGGTGGCACACTGACAGCAGAACAAACCCCTGGAGGAGGACTCACCATGGTCATCAGGCTGCCACTGTCCACAGGCGTACCCGCCCGCTACACAACAGCCCAAGCGCCAGTGAAGCCCCAGTCCCTATTGTCCGGATGGACATCGCGCCATCAGCCCTCCACCCAGGAAAAACCATGACTTCCGTCCTCGTAGTCGACGATGACCCGCACCTGCTTAAGGTCCTCAACATCGCCCTCCAGGCCAACGGTTACGCCGTCATTACCGCCACAGACGGCCAATCAGCCCTTCTCTCGGCTACACAGCATGCCTTTGCCCTCATCATCGTGGATCTCGGCCTGCCCGACATCGACGGCATAGCAGTCATCAAACAACTACGGACCTGGAACGAAGTCCCGATCCTCGTCCTGTCGGCCCGCCACACCTCCGATGACAAAGTCGAAGCCTTGGACGCCGGCGCCGACGCCGACGACTACATCACCAAGCCATTCGGCCCGGACGAACTCCTCGCCCGTCTCCGCGCCCTGCTCCGCCGGACCGCGGATCACAAAACACCCGAAGCCGTCATCACAACCGATAACTTCACCGTCGACCTTGCCAAGCATCGTGTCACCCGCGATGGCACCGATGTCCGCCTGACACCCATCGAGTGGAACATCCTGGAGATCCTGGTCAGAAACCCCGAAAAACTCATCACCCAACGCCAACTCCTGACCGAGGTCTGGGGACCCGCGTACGCCAAAGACGCAAACTACCTCCGCGTCTACATGGCCCAGCTGCGCCGCAAACTCGAACCCGACACCGGAAACCCCCGCCATCTCCTGACCGAAGCAGGCATCGGCTACAGATTCCAGCCCTGACGAGGTCCGCCGGGTAACACCAGCGCTGGCGGCGTTAAGGATGCGTTAAGATCCTGGGTTTGCCCGCTGGGGGCCCCTGGCGCGGTGCTACGCTCCGTTGGTTATTCACAGCAATCCCGCCTGGGCGGGGTAAAGAAAGTAACCCGTTGACTGCACCCACCCGCTTCTCCATTCCCGCCAGCGTTCCCAACCCGGAACGCGACGGGGGACCCGGAAACGGGCTCACCCGGTGGCTGCTGGAACACACGGTCCACCAGCCGGTGGGCCCGGAAACTGCGGAGGACCATGCACCCACCCAGAGCTGGTGGAAGGTCATGTGCCTCACCGGGGTGGACTATTTTTCCACCCTCTCCTACTTGCCCGGTATCGCGGCCCTCGCCGCCGGGGCGCTCTCCCCGCTGGCCACCCTGCTGATAGTCGGCCTCACCCTGCTGGGCATGCTGCCGATGTACCGGAGGGTCGCCCACGAAAGCCCCCACGGACAGGGATCGGTGGCCATGCTGGAAAAGCTCCTGCCGTTCTGGCGCGGGAAAATCTTTGTGCTCATCCTGCTCGGCTTCGTCGCCACCTCCTGGATCATCACCATCACCCTGTCCGCCGCCGACGCCACCGTCCACATGCTCGAGAACCCCTACTTGCCGCCCTTCCTGGACGGCCAGGCAGTCGCCATCACCGTGGTGCTCCTGCTCATCCTCGGCGGGGTGTTCCTGCTCGGATTCTCCGAGGCGGTCGCCGTCGCCATCCCCCTGGTGGGCATCTTCCTCGTGCTCAACGCGGTGGTCATCGGTGTGGGGCTGTACGACGCCGTCACCCAGCCGGGTGCCATGACTGACTGGACCGCGGCGCTCACCTCCTCCGGAACCGGCTTCGGCGACATCGCAGGACCCGCCCTGCTCGCCTTCCCACTGCTGGTCCTGGGCCTGTCCGGCTTCGAGACCGGCGTCAGCATGATGCCACTGGTCGCGGCCAAGGGCGCCACCGCCCAGGAACGCCTGGCCGCCCGTGTCCGGAACACCCGCAAGCTCCTCACCACCGCAGCCCTGATCATGAGCGTGTACCTCCTGGGCAGCAGTTTCGTGACGACGGTGCTGATCCCCGCCGAGGCCTTCCAGGCAGGTGGCGAGGCCAACGGCCGTGCCCTGGCCTACCTCGCCCACGAACTGCTGGGCAACGGCTTCGGTTCCGTCTACGACGTCAGCAGCATCCTGATCCTGTGGTTCGCCGGCGCGTCCGCCATGGCCGGACTGATTAACATCGTTCCCCGCTACCTTCCGTCCTACGGCATGGCCCCGGACTGGTCCCGGGCCGTGCGCCCGGTCGTTCTGGTGTACACCGCCATCAGCATCCTGATCACCATCGGTTTCAACGCCGACGTCAACGCCCAGGCCGGCGCGTACGCCACCGGCATCCTGGCCATGATGGTTTCCGGCGCCGTCGCGGTCAGCATCTCCGCCGCCCGCAGCAAGAGGCGGGGCGCCACCGTCGGCTTCACCATCCTGACCCTGATCCTGCTGTACGCGCTGGGGGCCAATGTGATCGCCAAGCCGGACGGAATCGCAATCTCCGGCTTCTTCATCCTGGGCATCATCGTGGTGTCCCTGGTCTCCCGGGTCAGCCGCACCACCGAACTCCGGGTCCACAAGATCGAGTTCGACGACGAAGCCCGCCGCTTCATCACCGACACGCTCGACTTTGACGGGCGGATCAACCTGATCGCCAACCGTCCCCAGGCCCGCGACGCCGCCGAATACCGCGAGAAGGAAGCCGAGCAGCGGGCGAACAACCCTGTTCCCGGAACCGCCGACGTGATCTTCCTGGAGATCGAAGTCACCGACCCCTCTGGCTTCAGCGACGTCCTCGAGGTGCGCGGCATCGAAGTGGACGGACACCGCGTCCTCCGTGCCGAAAGCCCGGCCGCTCCCAACGCCATCGCCGCCATCCTGCTGGCCCTCCGCGACGCCACCGGCGTCCGGCCCCACGCCTACTTCGAATGGGCCGAAGGCAATCCCCTGGCGCACCTCATGCGCTACCTGCTGCTGGGCCGCGGCGACACCGCCCCCGTGGTCCGCGAGATCATCAGGGAAAACGAGCCCGAACCGGACCGCCGACCCGGCATCCACGTGGGCTGACGGGCAGTCCGATGACCGCACGTGGTGCCATCCCCGGCGTGAAGGGACCTGTCCCCCTGACGAAGGGCAGCGGCCTTGGCCGTGGCCCTGCACGGTGGAAGGGCAAAGCAGTCAAAGCCGGCAAGGACAACGCCGTCCGGCGGGCCCTCTCGCACCCGGTCCGTTCGGTACCCCTGGCATTCCTTGCAGTCATCATCCTGGGAGCATCCCTGCTGATGCTGCCAGCCGCCCGGACCGGCAGCGACCCCGCAACCGACCCTCTGATGGCCGCGCTCTTCACCGCCGTCTCAGCTGTCTGCGTCACCGGGCTGATCACGGTGGACACGGCCACGTACTGGACGCCGTTCGGGCAGAGCGTGATCCTGGGACTGATCCAGGTAGGCGGGTTCGGCATCATGACGCTGGCCACGCTCCTAGCCCTGCTGGTCCGCAAAAGCATCGGCCTGCGCGGCCAACTGGTGGCGCAATCCGAAACGCACACGCTCAACCTGGGCGATGTCCGCGCCGTGCTGCTCCGCGTGGCCAAGGTCATGGTCGGCATAGAGGCAGCCACCGCCGCGGTCCTGACCGGGCGTTTCTGGCTGGCCTACGACCAGAATCCGGCCACGGCGCTGTGGCACGGAGTGTTCCACGCCGTCTCGTCGTTCAACAATGCCGGCTTCGCGCTGTACAGCGACAACCTCATCGGCTTCGCCGAGGACCCCTGGATCATCGTTCCCATCTGTACCGCTATTATGGCCGGCGGCCTGGGGTTCCCGGTCATCATCCAACTGCTCCGGGGAAACCTCAAAGCCAGCAACTGGAGCGTCCACCTCCGCCTGACCATCTACGGCACGCTGGTGCTCCTTGCTGCCGGCATCGGGCTCTTCGCCGCTTTCGAATGGAACAGGGACGAAACACTCGGCGGCCTGTCCCTGACCGGCAAGCTGCTGGGTTCCCTGGCCGGCGGCGTCTTCCCCCGAACGGCCGGCTTCAACAGCATCGACTACGGTGTGGCGTCACCGGAAACGCTCATGGTCACCAACATCCTGATGTTCATCGGCGGCGGTAGCGCCGGCACCGCCGGCGGCATCAAGATCACCACGTTCCTGGTACTGGGTTTCTCCATCTGGAACGAGGTCCGCGGCCGCGACGAGGTGACCATCGCCCACCGCTCCATCAGCGCCTCCTCCCAACGCCAGGCCCTGTCCGTGGCGCTGCTGGGTGTGGCCGCGGTGGTGGGCGGCACCCTGGCGCTGCTGATGCTGACCGACTACAGCCTGGAAAAAGTACTGTTCGAAGCAATCTCCGCGTTCGCCACCGTGGGGATGAGCACCGGCATCACCTACAACCTCCCGCCGTCGGCCGAATGGGTGCTTATGGCACTGATGTTCATTGGCCGAATCGGCACCGTGACGGTCGCGTCCGCGCTGGCATTGTCCTCACGACCGCGCCTCTACAGCCTGCCTGAGGAACGCCCCATCATCGGCTGATAGGCAGTTCGGTGCGGACGCAATGCCATGGCCTTTGGTTTTGAAACGTCGGGCTGGCCAAAAACAGGCAAGAGAAAAGCCCCCTAACCCAACGTTTCCGCAGGTCAAAGGACCTTCTTTGTGGAGCTAAGGAGATTCGAACTCCTGACCTCTTCGATGCGAACTCAGAATAGCGCAGGTTCACACGCTCTCACTAAAACACTGCCTGACCTGCGGGAACGCTTTTCGAGCTTCACGGTAGGTCATGGCGACTCACGCCGTGTTCACGCAGGTTCACGGTCAAAGTGTTATTCAAAGTGTTATTTCCTTGGCCAAGTACAACTGAGCCGCCGTCACGCCAGTCCACGCATAGACGTCAGCGTGAACACAACTAACGAGAAAACAAGTGACGGCGTCCCCGGGATACCGACGAGACTGATGACCCGCGCCGAGGCTGCAACTTACCTCCGGCGGTCGACCGGGACGCTCAATAACTGGGCTTCGCAGCGGAAGGGGCCGCCCTATTTCCGGCAGGAACACGGTGCTGTCGTGTACGCGGTGGAAGATCTGGCCGAGTGGCTTGCGGCACAACGTGTCATGCCGAAGGTGGCGTAATGGCAAACCACGAGACACGGCCAGGATCTTGGGGAAAGATGCCACCGGCCAAGAAGACCCCAACGGGCTCTGGAAAGCGACCGGCCGATACAAAACCAACGACGGTAAGTTGGTCCAAAGGTTCCGGACCGGCAAAACCGCGCGCAGGGCGGAGGACGCCCTTCTTGAGCTCTTCCAGAAAATGGCAGCCGAGGACGAGCAGAAGTCCACGGCGAGGAGGGAAAATCCGGCGTCGGAGCGCTCAACCGGAGCCGACCCCCCGGCGATTCGGACCGTTATGCCGGTGGCGTAGCCTGCATCGTCGGAGAGAAGCCAGACAGCCGCTCCCGCGATCTCGTCGGGCTTCCCCGCACGGCCCATCGGGATCGCAGCCGCGACCTTGGCAAAAGCGAAGGCGTTCAAAGCAGCCTCAGGCCCGTCCCGAAAACGACCGTATTCGCTACAACCCAGCCGACTCGTTCAAAGGATGTGACTGTTCGACAACGGCGTCAGCGGGTCCACGACGGAACGCCCCCAGTTCTCCAATGTTAGCTGCAACTTTAAACTGACCAGAGACGGCAATTTGGATTGACCGTTCGCGGCAGTGGTTTTGACCAGTGGCTGCAAGTACTTTTGACCAGTTCTTGGCCGTGCG